>JBFHIW010000011.1:0-74710 GCA_041596235.1 Paracoccaceae bacterium | reverse complement strand
GGGTAGATCAGCCGCAGCGCGGCGGCATAGGCCCCCATCTGCCGCAAAATACCCTCGGGGCAGTCATCGGGTTCGCCGGGAACCACGCCGTTGGTCTTGAAATCCACTGCGAGGATGCGATCCGGCTGAATGATCAGCCGGTCGATCAATCCGTGAATGCGTTGCCCCCCAAGTTCCGCCAAGGTTGCCGACACCGGTATTTCGGCCAGCGTTCCCTTCGCGAACAGGAAAGCAAGGTCCGGCTTGGACAAGACAGCCGTAGCCTCAGCCAGCAAGGCCGGAACATCAGCAGCTTCGGCTGCCAGATCTCCGCCCGACAGGATGCCGTTGGCGCGTGACGCCCAATCCGACGGATCGACCGAAGGCAGGATTTCAAGCAGCAGATGGATCTGCGAGCCGCGCAGCTTTGCGGCCTCTTCGCTCATTCCGGCCTCTCCCGGCAAGGCCTTGGCGCCGCCAAGGTCTGATGGGCTGAGCGTTTCAGGTGCAGGCGTCACCTCTGCTGCAGGTCGGGCAAACAGCCCATCGAGAACCTGCAAGGGTTTGGTTTCAGCTGTATCCCTGTCTGCTTGGGGCAGGGTCCAGTCACCGCTTTCAAGGCGCAGGCCTTGGCCGAAGTCAAATCCGTGGTCGACCCCGCCACAGGCCTGCATGGCCGCTTCGACCCTGTGGAACCAGCTGCTGCCGTCCTTCCCCAGATCGCCCGCAGCGGCAACGATCAGCCACTTCTCGGCGCGGGTCATCGCGACATAGAGCAGGCGGTCGCGCTCGGCCTCCTGCGCCTCCAGCTGGGCTTGCAGTGCGGCGCTGACTGTTGCGGGCGCATCGTCGCCGGCGGTCTTCCACAACGCCTGTCCCTCATGCACAAGCATCATGTCGCGGATGCTGTTATCCCGACGCCCGGCATCAGGCAGAATGACGATGGGCGCCTCAAGGCCCTTGGCGCCATGCACCGTCATGACCCGGATCCGGTTTCCGGCCGCATCCATCTGCCGTTTGATCTCCAGCTCATCGGTTTCCATCCAGGCCAGAAAACCGGTCAGGCTGGGGATGTTGCCCCGCTCATAGGCCAGCGCCTGCGCCAGAAAAGCGTCAATCCCGTCTTCGGCCTCTTGCCCAAGCCGTCCCAGGATACGCCGCCGCCCGTCATGGCGTGTCAGGATCCTTTCGATTAATTCATAGGGCCGCAGGAAATCAGTCTGATCGCGCAGATCATTCAGGATTGTCAGAGTGTCCGGGTGCGTGTCCGTCCGGTTTCGCAGCGCCTCCCAAAGGTAGCCTTTTCGACCCTGTGCCAGCGTGAAAAGCTGCTGTTCGGTCCAGCCGAACAAGGGTGATTTCAACGCTACCGCCAGCGAAAGGTCATCTTCCGGCGTTGCCAGGAAAGACAGAAGTGCCGCAAGATCGCGCACCGCTAGTTCGGCCCCGACCTTCAGACGATCTGCACCGGCAACTTCAAGGCCCTTGTCCTTGCAGGCGCGGATGACCTCTCGGAACAGGGACGAGCGGCGCTGAACAAGGATCAGCACATCGCCTTCGCGCACGGGTCGCATCCGGTATGTTCCGGTATTCTCGATCTCGACCGGGATCAGCACGCGTTGATCCACCATGCGCCGGATTTCGGATGCGATCCGATTGGCCAGCAGAACCATGTGATCGCTTTCGCTGCGTCGATCCACAGGATCGTGCCAAGCAACCTTTTCGGGCGCTGCGGGTTTTTCGATCGCTGGCCAAAGATCGACACGTCCGGGCATGGCGCCCTTGAACGCCCGGTGCCTCGAACTGGCAAAGCCTGCACTGTCACGACCCGTGAACGTCTGATCGACCAGCCGCAGAACCGCATCGGCCGAGCGAAAGGAATATTCAAGTTCCATCGCGGACAGGGGCCGGTTTGTCGACACAAGCCGCTTTGCGAATTCCGCCTGCATCCTGTCGAATTCGCGTGGATCGGCACCTTGGAAGGAATAGATCGACTGTTTCTTGTCGCCCACAACGAAGATGGTGCGCGGCACCTCGGCCCTTGCCCCTGCCCCGCTGGTGAATTCCTGCGCCAGCCGTTCGATGACCTGCCATTGCACCGGGCTGGTGTCCTGCGCTTCGTCGACAAGGATATGGTCGATCCCGCCATCCAGACGGTACAGGACCCAGGCCGCTACGGCAGGATCGGTCAGCAGATCCCGTGCCTTGACGATAAGATCGTCGAAATCCAGCCAGCCCCGGAGGGTTTTCTGACGCTCATAGGCGGGTAGAAAGACGCGCGCAAAACGATGAAGAACAAGAGTCTTTTCCGCCGCTGTCAGGGCAAGCCGCGCCTCGCGGGCCTGTTCCACGCGCGTCATCCAGTCATTGAGCGCATCCAGAATTTCGGGAATGGCCTTCTGGCAGGGCTTCGTCGGGAAAGACCCTGTCTTGGCGCCGAACGGGTTTTTTGCGGACCCGCCAAAAAGAAAGATGTTCTCTAGCTCGGGTAGCTCGGACAGATCCTGCCCTGTCAGCAAGGCCAGTCGCGCGCCTTGCTTGCTGTCCGTCACGCCGCTGGCCAGCAAGGCCGGAACCAGTTGGCGGAGGATCTCTGGCTCATCCCCGGTGAAGACGGTCGCACGAAGCGCCTTGCCATCATATCCGGGCGCAAGACCGAACCAGCCCAGTACCTGATCGCGCGTCACATCGCCCTGAAACGCATCGCGCTGGGCCGTCAGGACGCGGGTCAGGTCATCAAAGTCGCTGCCGGAATAGATGGTCGCCATGTCCTCGACCGCGGATGCATCCTTGCCCTCTGCCAGCGATTGAAGGATCTCGGCCCGTAATTGCCGGGCAGAGTGGTCATCCATTTCGGTGAACTGCGGGGTAACCCGCGCTTCAAGCGGGAAGCGACGCAGCAACGATGCGCAGAAGGAATGGATCGTCTGGATCTTGAGGCCACCCGGCGTCTCGATCGCGCGGGCAAACAATGTGCGCGCCTGACGCAGCGCATTCCCCTCTATGGGCCCGTCGATACCAAGCTCGCGCAGCGCGTCCCGCAAGGCGTCGTCGGTTCGCATGGCCCATCCGCCCAGACGTTTGAAAAGGCGGTTCTGCATCTCGCTTGCGGCGGCCTTGGTATAGGTCAGGCACAGGATGTGTTGCGGCTCGACCCCGGACAGAAGCAGCCTTGCCACACGGTCTGTCAGAACACGGGTTTTTCCCGATCCGGCATTGGCCGACAGCCAGGTGGACCCATCGGGGCGGGCGGCCTGAACCTGCCGCTCTGTCGCGTCATCCCGCATCATGACAGGTCCTCGGGTGTGGCATCCTGGGTTGCATCCCATTCCCCGAACCGGGCCAGCAGGTCATAGTCGCCGGTATCCCCTTCCTTGAACATCGCGCGACGCGCGGTATAGCCCTGATCGGGCTTCAGATAGGCCGATATCAGCGCAACCAGTTCCTGCCAGACTTTTTCGGGCGTCTCCTCTTCCAGCGGGGCGGGCTGTTCCTTGCGCGCGCTTCCGACGCCGATATAGGCCGCCTTGGCGACAGCGGCGGGCGCGATATCCTTGAACGCACCGCGCGTCGCCAGCGCCGCCTCGAGCAGAAGCTGCTTGTCGAAGAACTTCTGCTCATCCAGCGAAGGCAAGGCGCCTGTCTTGTAATCATAGATATGAAGCGTGCCGGCCTCATCGCGGTCGATCCGGTCTGCCTTGACCGTCAGGGTGAACCCAAGGTCTGAAAGGTCAGCCGCACCCTTGCGCTCGAAGGCGATGGGCAGTGCCTGCGCGCGACGCGCCTTCTCGCTGTTGACGAACCAATCCGCGGCGCGGGCGATCCGGGCTTTCCACAGCACGCGCACATCCGGCCAAGGCACGTTTTCTGCCAGAACAGTCTCTGTCAGTTGCATCAGGTGGTCCCGGGTCAGCGTGTCGGGGGCATCCGCCAAACCCTTGACGAAAGCCTCGAGGATGTCATGTGTCACGATCCCCCGTAGCAGGGCATCGGGTGCCTGCATCAGGCTGTTGAGCGGGCGCAATTTCAGCACATGGCGGGCGTAGATCGCGTAGGGATCACGGATCAGCCGCTTGATTTCGGTTACCGACATCTGCGTGGGTCGCGCGGCGACCGGGGGACGCGGCGAAGGCCTGAAGGCCGGCGGCACAGGCACGGGCGTTTCAAGCAGCACGACCTTTTCCAGCCATGCATCGCCCCTGTCCCGCATACCCCTGAGAACATTCGGTCCACGCTGTTCCGGCAGCCCTTCCAGCAGGTTGACCATCCGGTTCACCCAGCGCGAGGCAACGGTCTGCGCATCGTCCGACCGGATCGAACGTGTCAGCCAGACCTCGCTGGCCGCAATGGCCTGTTGAAAGTCATGGGCCGACAGACCGATGCGACGTTCGGGCAGTAACAGACCCGCATCATGACGCATCTTGCGGTTCAGCCATGGATCGGGGCCCGGCATCTCGGGCCAGCTGCCTTCGTTGAGCCCGCCAAGAATGACAAGGTCCGCCCCTTGTACGCGGGCTTCCAGCGTACCCCAGATCAGGATGTTCGGATGGGGTGCGTCCCGATCGCGCACCTCCGCCCCGGACAGGACTGCGCCGAACAGATCGGCATAGTCGCTTGCGTCCATGGCGCCGCCATGACCGGCTTCGCGTGTCAGCATCTCGACCAGCGCCTGTGCCTCGCGTCCTGCCTTCTCCAGCCAGAGGCCGCCGCTTCCTTCGCCAGTGCTGCCCTGCGCAATCCTGGTGGCAAGGTCCAGATGCGCTGTCAGGCGTTCGGACAAGGCCAACTCACCTGTCAGCGTCTTTTCCGTGAAGCAGGAAATCACCCAAGCGACCCATGTCTGCGCCTCGGGTTGCTTCTGTTTGTCTGCCCATGCCCGCAGGTCCGCACCATCGGGAAAGGGCGGGCCGTTCTGCCTGATATGCAGCTCAAGCTCCCGGCTCAGGCGCAGGTGCAGACCGCGATCCGCACCGGAATGTGTCAGCGGGTGCGATAGCAGCGTGATCAGCGCCTCGGCGGTCAATTTGCGCTGGAACAGTGCCGCAACATGCCGGAGGAACCGGCCGGGGGGCGACAGGTTCAGCGGCTGGCCGGCGCTGTCATCGGGCAGGATGTCCCATCTGTCCAGCGCAGCCGTCACTTGCCGCGTCAGCATCCGGTCTGGCGTGATCAGCGCGGCCGTGATCCCCTCCTCTGCGGCTTGCCGCAGCCGCATTGCGATGGCCATTGCTTCGGCCCTGAGCGATGGCGCTTCGACCAGCGTTACATTTGCCATGGCCTCATCAAGCTGCTGCAGGTGCGGACCTTCCGACAGCCATTGATCGGTAACCGGTGCAGGCCGTAGCGCCAGTGACACCAGCGCGTTGCGCGGCGGGCAGGGCGCTGGGCTGTCCGCCCATGCAAGAACATCGTGGGGTTCCAGCCCAAGGTCTTGCATCAGAAGACGAAACCGGAACTGGGGATGATCCTCGGCCAGCAGCGCATCGTTCAGGTCGGTCCAGGCCGCCGCAGGCATGTCGAAATCGAAACCCGGCAACACGATCGCGCCCTGCGGCAGCTGCGCCACCGCCCTCATCAACAGGCGTGTCGTGCCCCGCGACCCCGTAGACCCTGCGATGATGACGGGATGTGTGGGCGGCTCTGCTTGCCACCGCGCAATCAGGCTTTCGATCACGCGCCTTTGCCGTGTTTCCCGATCCGGCGCATCGCCAGCGCCGTCAAAGAAGTGTTGCACGATCCCGAGAAACTGCTGCGCGCGCGCCCAATGGCCTGACTGGTCCGAGACATCCAACTGCCTGATGGCATCGGGTCCGACTCCTTCGCCCTGCATTTCGTCCAGTAGGCCCGCAAGGCTGTCCGACAGGTCATAGAGTGACGCGCGAGGCGCAAGGTCTGGCTGACTGTCCAGCAGCTTGGCGACCAGTTGCGAGATTTCCAGCCTGCGTCGCAGTGGGGAAACCGGCGGGTCCATGGTGGCAAGATCCGCATGTTCGCCCAGATCGGTCACCAGCCTGATGGCCGGCAAAAGAAGCGCCGGCCCCTTGTCGAACAGGTCGCGGACGCGACGGGCCATGCGCCTTGTGTTCACGATCAGTTGCACTTGGGCCAGCGCCTCGGGCGGCTTGTCTTCAAAACGGCTCTGCAGGCCCCGCACCAGTGCTGCCGGGAAATCCGCGCCAGGCGGCAGCCCGAACAGACGAGGCTTCTTGCCGGGATCAAACATCAGGCTGTCCAATCAGACTTTCGGCCAGGGCTATGCCTTCGGGCCGCCCGACGTCGCACCACCGTCCGGGATAGCGCAGCCCGTAAAGGCGTCCCTGCCCCTGCATCCGGTCCCACAGAAGGTTCAGCGAAAAGGCACGGTCAGGTATGTCGTTCAGCACATCTGTCCGGATGATCTGCGCGCCACCATAGACCCATCCCGGCCCCCGTGACAGGCGCCCTGCCTCATCAAGGACGAAGTCGCCCTTGCCCGCGTGACCTACGGCCATATCCGGGCTGATACAGACCAGAAGCGCATCCATCCGCGCCGGGTCCCATGCCTGCATGGCGAGGCTAAGGGGGTTTGGCCCCTTCCAGATGGCATCCGTATTCAGCGTGAACACAGGACCATCGCCCAGCAACGGCAAGGCCTGACGCAAGCCGCCGCCTGTTTCAAGGATGTCGGGCGTTTCGACCGAAACCAGCACATCTTTACCGTCAAGGTGCGCCTCCAGCATCTCGGCGCGGTAGTGCAGGTTGGCGACCTTGCGCGATATGCCCGCATCGCCGACAAGCGCAAGCGCATGATCGATCAACGCCTTTCCGGCGACCTGAACAAGGGGCTTGGGCCGGTCTGCGGTCAGCGCACCCATGCGCGTGCCGAAACCTGCCGCAAACAGCATTACGGCTTGGGGGCGGTCGCGCATCTTTCCTTTATCCTTTCAAGGATATCTGCGGTTGGCGTCGGCAGCCCCCCTTTGATCAGATCAGCCACCGGGGCAAGGGCCGGATGTTCCAGATCCCGCATCAGAAGATCCCAGACCCTTGGGATCAGGTCTACGTAATGCGGCTTGCCGTTCAGCAGGCAAAGCCTGCCGAAGACGCCAAGAATGCGCAGATTGCGCTGTGCCCCCAGAACCGCATAGGCGGCACGGAACGCGGCCTCATCCTGCCCGGTTGCTGCGACATATCTTGCGATCATCCGGTCCTCGATCTCAGGCGGCACATCGCGCCGGGCATCCTGCAGCACCGATACCAGGTCATAGGCGGGGTGACCCTTCATCGCGTCCTGAAAATCCAGCAGGCCAACACGCGCCGGCCCGTCCCTTTCGGGCAGCCAGATCAGGTTTTCGGCATGATAGTCCCGTTGGATCAGAACAGGGGTTTCACGGGCATGGCAGGCAAGTATCGGCGCGAAAGCAAGGCGGAATGCCTCCTCCGATGCGGGATCTTCCGACAGGGCGCCACCCAGGTACCAACGCCAGGCAAGCGCCGCCATGTCCAGCATGATCTGCGGATCATAGGCCCGAAGGTCGGCAGGCGGCGGCGCGCGGTGCAGATGCACCAGCACATCGGTCGCTGCTTCGTAAAGCGGTTGCTCAAGGCTTGGGGTCCGGGGAATGACACGGGCGAACAGGTCATCGCCCAGGTCTTCCAGAAGCAGGAATCCGTGGCCTTCATCCATCGCGAGGATCTGCGGCGCGCTCAATCCCAGCGCGGACAGGTGGCGCGCGATACGCACAAAGGGGCGGATATCTTCACCCTTTTCGGTTGGGGCATCCATCAGAACGGCACTGTTCCCGCGCAGATGCAAACGCTCATAGCGCCTGTTCGAAGCATCCCCGGCCAGTGGTTTCCGGCTGGCCCCGGCCCAGTCGGTGCCGGCTACAAAGGCATCGGCCAGATCGCCCCGGTCAGTCATCGAAAGCTCCCTTCAGGCGCTCTGCCCATTTTCCGCAGGTCCATGTCAGTGCGACCTCGCGCTCGTTCTCGTCCTTGCCTTGCGTGAACTCCAGCTGCAAGGCATCGGCGGGTGCCAGATCGCCAAGGCGATCCGGCCATTCGACCAGGCAGATCGCGTTGTCGAATGCTTCTGTCAGGCCAAGCTCGACAACCTCGTCAGGCATGGACAGGCGGTACAGATCCGCATGCCAGATCTCGCAGGTATCGGTTTCATACATCTGCACCAGCGTGAAGGTCGGTGATGGAACATCTTCGGGATATGCCATCCGGGACTGGATCAGGCTGCGCGCGAAATGCGTCTTGCCGGCACCGATCGGACCATCCAGCAGAAGAACGTCGCCGGGTTGCAGGCGCGCGCCAAGGCGCTCCGCGAATGCGGTTGTCTGGTCGGGCGATGACAGTGTGATCCGGGCGGCAAAAGGCGACATTCGCGCAGAGTAGCGCGCCTGACACCGCCTGCAAGTCTGATCGGCAGGCGGATCATGACGCGCTTGGCAAAAGCTCTCTTGTGTTCGGGGTGATGCATTTCTCGAAGGGCATGAACTGCACCATCGTGGCACCCCCCGGCATGGGTGCGACGTGGCAGGCGACCATGCGCCCGTCGCGCAAGGTAACCTCGGCCTGCCAATCGGATCTGTCGCCGAACTGGTTCACGAAATCGCGCAGATCGCCCCAGACTGGTGTCGGCATGCTGTGCGATTGCCAGTGGCGCGATGCGTCGATCACGGTGATTTCGGCAAAGCCGCTGTCAGGATCGATATGCCACATCCTGCGATAGGCGGTATTGGAAAAGGCCAGAACCCCCGTGGCGGAAAATACCGCAATCGACTGCTCCATCGCGTTCAGGGCCGACTGCCCCAGTTCTAGCTGGGACCGGAACTGCCGCGTCAGCGAGATCTCGGCGCTGATGTCCTCGAACAGGAAGGCCACTGCGCCGTCAGGGTGCGGCCGCCCGCTGATGCGGTAGGTCAGCCCTGATGGCAGGGACCATGTCTCGAGGTAAAGACCGTTATCCGCGGCGGCAACCAGATCGGTGATCTGATCCCTCCATGATCTGTAGTTCTTGGGTTCGGGCATCATCTGGCGATCTCGCAGGCGATCAAAGAAAGACAACAGATTTGGTCGCGCGCTCAGGAATTCCGCTGGCAAGGAGGTCAGGTCGATCAAGGCGGGATTGAACAGTGCCAGTTGCCGCTGCCGGTCAAAAATAGCCAGTCCGATGGATAGCTGCGCGAAGGTCTTGGTCAGGGTCTGCACAAAGTTTCGCTGGGCGATTTCAGCGTTGACGACGGCGTTCACATCCGTGGCATAGTTCATCCATCCCGACGGTATCCGCAGGCATCGAACATCGAACCAATAGGGTTGAACGGATCCGGACGGGACAATCGACAAGCGGTACGAGGCGTTGTCGCAATCTGTCTGCAGCGGCACATCGAACATCACGGGAAAGCCGTTTTCCCTGCGCATGTCTTCGGGGCTGCGCCGCTCGAACCGGGTGACCAGATCCGCGTAGGCGGTGTTCGCCCAGAGAACCTGCCCATCCCTTGCCGTTTGCCAGATCGGATAGGGCGCCGCGGTGACCGCCAAGCGGAGCCACCCTGCCTCACCAGACAGATCGGCTTGGGATGTTGCATGCCCATGATCAAGCCCGTGTTCGACAATCTGAAGGCGAACCCAACCATCCCACCATTCCACGACGATCTTCTCTGACGCGCCTTCGCCCATAACGGAACCGAGCGTGATCCGACCGCTTTCGCCAGAGGATGCTCTGAAGTGCGAAGGATCATCGGGAAGATCGGGAAAGCGTGGCCTCAGGACGCAAAGCACAAGCCCCCAATCATCAAGGCCCTGCGCGTCAGCGACTGATCCATCGGCTGTGGATGGCTGCAAAAGCTGGGTGGCCCTGTTGCTTGCCTGCAAAAGCATGCGGCCTTCGAAAAGGAACGCTGCGGCAGCACCCTCGCCGTCGGACTCGGGTAGCGTATCCTGACCGCCATCCGCGTACCCGATCCGATCATACCGGGCCAGCAAGACAAGGATTGCGCCACCCAGAAGCAACCCCAAGGTCACCGGCACGATGAAATCAAACAGAGTGAGCAGAGCCATTTCCGACTCCCCCGTCTGGAAACATGACTTACAGCTTTGACGCGAAATGCTTAACGCTTGGTTAACGCTTGGTTAACGATGAAAGACCAAGGACCTGAAAATCAGATCACCGTATCAGGTATCAAGCAGGCGGTTCTGCCCCATTGGCACGGCATTCGCCGGGTGGCGCGCATCGATCTTGGGTCGCGGCCAGACAACTTCGACAATGGCGCCGCATTTCTGCGGTTGTTCGGTGCTGGCAAGATAGGGGTCGCGCCCATTGGCAAAGCTGAGCTCGGCCCCCGACCGTTCAAGAAGTGTCTTCGCGATGAACAGCCCCAGCCCCATGCCTTCATACTCGGGGCGCTGGGCGCGCTCCGGTTCACTTCTGCGCAGACGCATGAAGGGGTCGCCGATCCGTCCCATGATGTTGGCCGGATAGCCCATGCCGTCATCCATGATGCGTACCGAAACGGTTTCATCATCCCAGCGAGTTTCCACCCAGACATTCGCCCGTGCGAAATCAACGCCGTTCTGCAGCAGGTTGCGCAGCCCATGCACCAGATCGGGACGGCGCAGCACCATGGGCTGGCTCTGGCTGTCCTCGTCCGTCAGACCATCCTGAAAATGGATGTCCTTGCCACGGTTCATGTGCGGGGCCGCAGCCTCGCGCACCAGCGTGCCCAAGGGTGCCTGACGCAGCATCAGATCATCCTTGCCCGCCCGCCCCATGGAGCGAAGGATATCCCTGCAGCGGTCTGCCTGCTCGCGGATCAGGCGTGCATCGTCCTGAAGCTCGGGGAAATCATCCAGCTCTTCGATCAGCTCGGCACTGGTCAGCTTGATCGTGGCCAGCGGCGTACCCAATTCATGGGCCGCCGCCGCGACCACGCCGCCCAGATCGGTCAGCTTCTGCTCACGCGCCAAGGCCATCTGCGTCGCTTGCAGGGCGTCGGACATCGAATGCATTTCCTGCGTGACGCGCCGGGAATAGAAGCTGAGGAATATCACCGCGATGGTGATGGCCACCCAATTCCCGAAGACGAAAATGTCCGGCACCCGCAGAAGAAACCCCTGCTCTGTTCGCAGGGGCAGGTGGAACTCTGCCAGCAGGGTCACGGCCAGAATGGCGGTAATCCCCAGAAACACGGTCGAGCGCAGCGTCAGAACCAGGGCCGACACAGTCACTGGCCCCAGGATCAGGATGTAGAACGGGTTGTGCAGACCGCCCGTCAGATACAGCAGCAGGGCCAGTTGCAGAAGATCGAAGAGAACCATCAGCAGGTTCTCGGACTCCGACAGGCGCTTGTTCTCCGGGAAAATGAACATCGCGATCAGGTTACCCATGACCGACACGCTGACCACCAGAAGGCAAAGCCCCATCTCGATCTGCAGCTTGTAGGCCTCTTGCGCCACGAACAGGGCGATCAGCTGTCCGATGACAGCTGCCCAGCGCAACAGGATGATCGTGCGCAGACGGACCCAGTTCCCGCGTTCGCGCCCCTTCAGAACGCCAAGCTGCATATCACTCATATGTGCCCATTCGTCCCGTTGCATGTCAGGTCCAAGTGGTAAATATGCACCTCGGCTGACCCAATAACCAGTCCTGCCAGAAAAAGGAGAACGTGATGTCTCGTATTTATGCCATCGCCGCGGTTTGTCTTGTCATTGCGATGACCGCAGGTGTTTTTGTCTATACAAGGCTTGCGGGAACACCTGACAAATATGCCCAGTGCCGCACGACAAACATTGCCGGCGGCGCCTCGCAGATCGGCGGACCTTTCACGCTTGTGGATGAGACGGGCAAGACGGTGACCGACGCCGATGTGATCGATCAGCCCAGCCTGATCTATTTCGGCTATACCTTTTGCCCGGATGTCTGCCCCCTCGACACAGCGCGGAACGCAGAGGCGATTGATATCCTTGAAGAACGCGGCTTGATGGTAAAGCCTGTCTTCATCTCGGTCGACCCGGAACGCGATACGCCCGAAGTCGTCGATGCATTCACGGCAAACCTGCACGAACGCATGCTTGGTCTGACCGGATCGCCCGAGCAGGTTCGCGCGGCCAGCCGTGCCTATCGCACCTTCTATCAGAAGCAGGACGGCGACGATGAATACTACCTCGTGGATCATTCCACGATGAGCTATCTTGTCTTTCCGGAAGATGGGTTTGTCGAAGTCTTTCAGCGTGCATTGCGCGCTGATGACGTGGCAGACCGTATCCAGTGCTTTCTGGACGCCCGCTGACAGTTTGTTCTGACATCACGAGAATGACAGGTTGGTTTGACGCCTGACAGCGCGCGCTATAATAGATTTGGACAGCGTTGTCTGGATCAGGAGGCACAGGCGTGGCGGAAGACCTGCACGACATCGGAGAAGACAGAACACTTCTTCTGGTGGACGACGATGAGGCGTTTCTGAAACGGCTGGCCAAAGCCATGGAAAAACGTGGCTTCGACGTGGAAACCGCAGGCTCGGTCGCTGCAGGCAAGGCGATCGCGACGGCCCGCCCCCCGGCCTATGCCGTATGCGACCTGCGGCTTGAGGATGGCAACGGACTGGATGTTGTCGAGGTTCTGCGCGGCAAGCGTCCGGATTGCCGCATTGTCGTGCTGACCGGGTACGGTGCGATTGCAACCGCTGTCGCGGCGGTCAAGATCGGCGCCACCGATTACCTGAGCAAACCGGCAGATGCGACCGACATCACCCACGCCCTTCTGGCGACTGGGGCTGACCTTCCGCCCCCACCCGAGAACCCCATGAGCGCGGATCGCGTCCGTTGGGAACATATCCAGCGTGTGTACGAGCTGTGCGATCGCAATGTATCCGAGACTGCACGTCGTCTGAACATGCATCGCCGTACGCTTCAAAGGATTCTGGCCAAAAGATCACCCCGCTAAGGGTTGCACGGCAAGGCGCGTCTCGTACTCTGTCAGGAACGCCAGTTTTGACCGCTCGTAGGTTGTAACCAGCACGGTGATGTCGAACCGGTCACCTTGTCCGGCTGACGCCAGACTTTCACCCTCTTCGCAAAGGCTTGCAACCGCCACGAACCCGAGGTTGAGCACGCCGCCCTTGAGAAAATGAAGATCAACCGCCAACTGCGCGGTATCGGGATAGTCACGCAGGCGGGTCACGACATCGCCTGCTTCGGCCAGGAAAAGGTTGACCACCTCGTCAAAACAATCGGGGCCGATTTCATTCTGCAGCTCTTCAACACGTGTCCAGTCGATCATGTCCCTCTCCTGCTGCGACATGTTTTGCAGGATAAGGGAAAAGACCTTAACATACTGTAAAAAGGATTAATTCTAACGTTCAGGTGACGTTAGGAATTGCGCTTTAGACGGGTTGTTCACGTCAAGAAGGCAGTCATCCTTGTCCGCGCAAGCACAGCAACCCCAGAAGCCAGGCCCGAACGCGACAGTCGCGCGCGATGCTCCTTTGCATGCGCTTGTTGTCGATGACAGCGATCTGCAAAGACGTATCCTTGCGTCCTTTCTGACCCGGTGGGGCTTCAGGGTATCCGAAGCTGCCAGCGGGCAGGAAGCCCTGACGCTTTGTGCTGTTGAAACGCCCGATCTTGTCGTCAGCGACTGGATGATGCCCGGTATGGACGGGCTTGCGTTCTGTCGCGCCTTCCGCGCCCTGCCAAGTGAATCCTATGGCTATTTCATCCTTCTGACCTCGAAAAGCGGCAAGGAAGCCGTGGCGCTTGGCCTTGATTGCGGGGCCGATGATTTTCTGACCAAGCCGGTCAACCCTGCAGAACTGCGCGCCCGGATCAATGCAGGTACTCGGATCATCGACATGCAACGGCAACTGTCGGACAAGAACCGCCTGATTACCAGCACCCTGGCCGAGCTTCAGGCGCTTTACGATGCGCTGGACAGCGACCTTGCCGAGGCAAAGAAGCTGCAACAGTCCCTTGTGCGGGAAAGATCGCATGATTTCGGCGCGGCGCAGGTCTGTCTTCTGTTGCGGTCCTCGGGGCACGTGGGGGGCGATCTGGTCGGGTTCTACCCTGCCGGCGATACGCATGCCGGGCTGTTTGCGCTGGATGTGTCCGGCCATGGGATAAGCTCTGCGTTGATGACGGCGCGGCTGGCAGGCTACATGTCATCCTCAGCGCCGGAACATAACATCGCCTTGGCGCGCGACGCGGACGGTGCGCTGATCCATCTTCCGCCTGAGCAGGTTGTCGGGTCCTTGAACCGTCTTGTCCTGCAAGAGCTTCAGACCGATCACTACCTTACTCTTTTTCTGGCCGATGTGGATCTGCAGACCGGGCGTGTCGTCATGGTGCAGGCGGGACATCCAAACCCCATGGTGCAGCGCCGTGATGGGACACTTGAAATTCTGGGCGCAGGCGGCCTGCCGGTCGGCCTGTTCGACAGCGCGGTCTATCATCAGTTCGACTGCGTTCTTGAGCCGGGTGATCGGCTGATCGTACTGTCGGACGGGATCCTCGAATGTCCCGACCCGCAAGATCGCCTGTTGGGCACCGAAGGTGCCGCCAGCATGCTGGAAGAGTTGCGCGATCTGGCGGGAGCCGCATGCCTTGAAGCCATCATCTGGAACCTGACCGAATACGCAGGCAGTCGTGACTTCCCGGATGACATTTCCGCCATCCTGTTCGAATACAAGGGTGTGGCGGCGTCAGATGCGCCGAAGGCTGGATAACAAACCACTGACGAAATGCCTGTCCCCGTCATTTCCAAGTTTGGTTGCTGCGATCTCGGGGGGCATCCACATTGCGGTATGTCCTGCCTCGCTGGGCGGGCCGATCCGGCGCACCGGCCGTGCAAGGTAGATCATGCACAGCTTCTCTGCCCAGAGGTCGTATTCGGGCATATAGGTAAAGCGGCGGAATGTTCCGATCCGGCGCGGGGCGGCGATGCTCCAGCCTGTTTCCTCGAAAACCTCGCGGTGCAAGGCTGCGAGGGGTGATTCACCGGGGTCGATGCCGCCGCCAGGCAGCTGGAATTCCGGCCATGGCTCGGCCTGATGCGTCAGCAGGATTTCCGCGCCGCGCAACAGGATCGCATAGGCGCCCGGCCTGCGTCTGTAGCTTTGCCCCACACGGGGCGTTTCACCAAAGCGTCTGATCATCCTGTTACCTTTCGCACAAGCCTTGCGCGCAGCGGGTGGCAGCCATTCCCTTGGTGCCCGCCTTGCCCCGCCTATATACACGCGGTATGCCAAGAGACGGCTCGTAAGGAAACCCCATGACACTTGGATCAAAAATCGCCTGGGACGATACGGTATTGCCGTTCCAGCTGGACAACTCGGATATCAGGGGCCGTGTCGCACGGCTGGACGGGGTGCTTGACGGTATCCTGAAGCAGCATGACTACCCCCCGGTGGTCGAGGCGCTGGTGGCTGAAATGGCCCTGCTGACTGCGCTGATCGGCCAGACGGTCAAGCTGCGTTGGAAATTGCAGCTTCAGGTCCAGTCCAATGGCCCTGTCAGGATGATCGCCACCGATTACTATGGCCCTTCCGAGGAAGGCGAGCCGGCGCGCATTCGTGCCTATGCCAGCTTTGACGCGGATCGCCTGACAGATGGGACGCCCTTCGATCAGATCGGCACGGGTTACTTTGCGATCATGATCGACCAGGGCCAGGGCATGACCCCCTATCAGGGTATCACCCCGCTTGCCGGCGGATCGCTTGCATCCTGCGCCGAGGCGTATTTTGCCCAGTCAGAGCAGTTGCCGACCCGCTTTTCCCTGAGCTTTGGCAAATCGACCGAGCGCGGCGTCAAGGAATACTGGCGCGCCGGAGGGGTAATGCTGCAGCACATGCCGAAGGCGTCGCCCTTCGCCAAGGGAGCAGAAGCGACCGGCGAAGATGGCTTGCTGCATGCGCGCGACCTGGTGGATGGCGAGGATGGCGAGAACTGGAACCGGGCCAATCTCCTTCTCGACACAGTCGAGGATCTGGAGCTTGTGGGACCGCGCGTGTCGCCGACCGATTTGCTGATCCGCCTTTTCCACGAAGAGGCGCCGCGTGTCTTCGACGCGCAGCCCGTGCGTTTCGGCTGCACCTGTTCCGAGGATCGTGTGCGGCAAAGCCTGTCGATCTATTCCTCCAAGGACATCGAAAAGATGACCACGGACGACGGGCGCGTGACGGCCGATTGCCAGTTCTGCAGCGCGCATTACGACCTTGACCCCAAGACGCTGGGATTCGAGGCCAAAGGGACGGACGGGGATGCGGATTGATCCGCTGGATCGGGTGCGTGACGCTTTGCGCCAAGCAGGGCGGCCGTCATCCGATTTTGACCTGAACCCGGATGTGGTCCTGCCAGAGGGTCGGCCGCTTCGTGCGGCCGGCGTTCTGGTGCCTTTGATCGAGCGTCCCTTCGGCATGCAGGTGATCCTGACCAAACGGTCATCCGCGCTCAAGCATCATCCCGGTCAGATCGCCTTTCCGGGTGGCAAGCAGGACGAGGGCGACGCCGATGTCATCGCCGCCGCCTTGCGCGAGGCAGAGGAAGAAATCGCGCTCGACCGCGCCAATGTCGAGGTTCTGGGCACCATGCCCGCGCATGAAACCGTGACGGGCTTTATCGTGACACCGGTTCTGGCGCGCGTCGTTGCGCCCTTTGATCCCCGTCCTGAACCCGGCGAAGTCGCCGAAGTGTTCGAGGCGCCGCTGTCCCATGTGACGGACCCTGCCCGCTTCGTCATCCAGTCACGGCGCTGGCGCGGGCAAAGGCGGCACTATTTCACCGTACCTTACGGCCCCTATTATATCTGGGGTGCGACCGCCCGCATTCTGCGCGCCTTGGCTGACAGGATGCAGGGCTGATGCGGATCGCGGCGGAGTGGATCACGGCAGATCACACGCAGGCCGTCTGCGCGATGCTGACTCAGGCCGGTCACAGGGCGCTTTTTGTCGGCGGTTGCGTCCGTAATGCCATCATCGGTGCGCCTGTCACCGATATCGACATCGCGACAGATGCCCGTCCCGAGGAGGTGATGGAACTGGCCAAGGATGCCGGTCTGCGCCCCGTGCCCACCGGGATCGATCACGGCACGATCACGGTGATCGCGGGCGGCATACCGCATGAGGTCACGACCTTTCGCCGCGATGTCGAAACCGATGGCCGTCGCGCTGTCGTGGCCTACTCGACCCGGGTCGAGGATGATGCCCGGCGCCGGGATTTCACCATGAACGCGCTTTACGCCGATCCCTCGGGTGCTGTTCTGGATCCGCTTGGCGGCCTGACCGATCTCATGGCGCGGCGGGTCCGGTTCATCGAGGACGCTGCCGCGCGCATCTCGGAGGATTACCTGCGTATCCTGCGCTTTTTCCGGTTTCATGCCTGGTATGGTGACGATGCTGACGGGCCGGATCTGAACGCCCTTTCGGCAATAGCCGAAGCCACGGACGGATTGGCGCAACTATCGCGTGAGCGTGTTGGCAGCGAGATGCGCAAACTGCTGTCGGCCCCAGATCCCGCCCCATCGGTTGCGGCCATGCGCGCTTGTGGCGTGCTGACACGCATCCTGCCCGGTGCGGACGATCGCAGCCTGTCCCCGCTCGTGCATCTTGAACAGCAGGCGCATCTTGCGCCTGACTGGTTGGCGCGCCTTGCCTCGATGACAGGTGCCGAAGCTGCCGGTCGCCTGCGGTTGAGCCGTGCAGAGGAAATCAGGCTTTGCCTGTTGCGTGACGGGTTGGGTTCGGGCCGGGAACCGGGCGAACTGGGCTTTCGTCATGGGGCCGAAGACGCACGCGCCATCCTGCTGCTGCGCGCAGCCGTCATGAGCCAGCCCCTTGCCCCGGACAGCCTTGTGGCGGCTGCAGACGGCGCTGCAGCCGTGTTTCCCCTGCGCGCTGCGGATCTGATGCCTGAATTCGAAGGCCCTGCCCTTGGCCGTGAGCTGGAGCGCTTGAAGCAGCGCTGGATCCTGTCGGATTTCCGCCTGACGCGCGAAGATCTGCTGGATCGTGATTGATCCTGCTTCTTGCCTTGCAGCCCATCGCGAATGCAGGTTTCTTGACCGCTGACCCTGCGGGCTAGGTTCTTCCCTGAACCCAATGAGTGAAAGACCCATGATGCAATCCGCAACCCGTATCGATCCCTTCCAGCCTGCCGAAGGCCCTCCGCCGCAGGCGCTGGGCGCGTTCTTTCGCTGGGCGCTGTCGGGGTCGTGGCCTGCGCTATGGGTCGCCGCAGCCCTATCAGCGCTTGCCGGTGCGCTTGAGGCCGGGACCGCCCTGATCCTCGGGATGGTGATAGACGGTGCGATTGCCAGCGGGCCGGACACGTTCTTTGGCGCGTCCAACATGGCCATGATCCTTGTGGCTGTCGGTTTCTTCCTGATCCTGCGCCCGCTGGCTTTCGGTCTGTCCTCGGCGGCCAATTCGATCATCGTGCAGCCGAATGTGAATCCGCTGGTCCTCAGCCGGTTGCACCGTTGGACACTGGGTCAATCCGTCAAGTTCTTCGACGATGATTTCGCCGGTCGCATCGCTCAGAAACAGATGCAGACGGCGCGCGCGATCACCGATGTTGCGGTCGAGATGATCAACGTTGTCGCCTTTGCCCTTGCCTCGTTGATAGGGTCGGTTTTCCTGCTTCTGGCAATCGATCTGCGGGTCGCGCTGGTCTTTGTCATCTGGCTGGTGGCCTATTTCATGCTGATTCGCTGGTTCCTGCCGCGTATCCGTGAGCGCGCCGGAAAACGGGCGGGCGCGCGTGCGATGGTATCAGGCCAGGTTGTCGACACGATCACCAACATCAAGACGGTCAAGCTGTTCGCTCATGCTGATCACGAGGATCGCGCCGCGCTGGGCGCGATGCAGCGGTTTCGCGACACCTCGCTGCATTTCGGCAAGCTTTCGGCCGTGTTTCGCGTCGCTTTGATGACTCTGGCGGGGATCCTGCCGGTCCTTCTGATCGGCGGTACCTTGATCTTCTGGTCGCAAGGTACCGCCAGCGAAGGCGATATCGTCGCGGCAGGTGCGATCTCGATCCGTATCGCGCAGATGACCGGTTGGGTCAGTTTCACCCTGATGGCGATCTATTCGAACATCGGCGAAATCGAAGACGGTATCCATACGCTGACGCCGCGCACCCGTCTGGATGACGATGCCGCCGCAAGCGAACTGCAGGTTCCCGAGGGGCGCATTCGCTTTGACGGTCTTGGCTTTGCCTATGGCCGGGACGCAGGCGGCATCAGCGACATCGAGCTTGAGGTGATGCCGGGCGAAAAGCTGGGGATCGTCGGTGCCTCTGGCGCGGGCAAGTCGACCCTCGTGGCGCTGCTGCTCAGGCTCTATGATCCCGAGCAGGGGCGCATCCTGATCGACGGGCAGGATATCCGCGAGGTGACGCAGGAAAGTCTGCGTCGCAGGATCGGGATGGTCACGCAGGAAACCGCGATGTTCAACCGGTCGGCCCGCGACAACATCCTTTATGGCCGCCCCGATGCCACCGAGGCCGAAGTGATCGCCGCAGCCAAGAAGGCCGAGGCGCATGACTTCATCAAGGATCTGCAGGATCACAAGGGCAGGCGCGGCTATGATGCCCATCTGGGCGAACGCGGTGTGAAACTGTCCGGCGGGCAACGCCAGCGGATCGCGCTGGCGCGCGCGATCCTCAAGGATGCGCCGATCCTGGTGTTGGACGAGGCGACAAGCGCGTTGGACAGTGAGGTAGAAGCCTCGATCCAGACCGCGCTGGAGCGCGTGATGATCGGCAAGACCGTGTTGGCCGTGGCGCACCGGCTATCGACGATCAGCCAGATGGACAGGATTGTCGTGCTGGATGCGGGCCGGATCGTGGAGCAGGGCACCCATGATGATCTGTTGGCGGCTGGCGGGCTTTATGCGCGCTACTGGAACCGCCAGTCAGGTGGTTTCATCGGGCTGCGGGATGCTGCCGAATAGGGCTTTATGCAAGGCCCGTGCCGGAGTATCCCGCGCCCTATGACAGAATATCGCATTATCCGCCTGGGGCATCAGGGCGACGGGATCGCCCAGGGCCCTGTATTTGCCTCGATGACCCTGCCCGGCGAGGTCGTGACCGGCACCTTGACCGGTGACAGGCTGATGGATGTGCGGATCATCACGCCATCGTCGAACCGTGTTGCGGCGCCTTGCCGGCATTACAAGGCCTGTGGCGGCTGTCAGGTCATGCACGCATCGGATGACTTCGTGGCCAGCTGGAAAACCGACGTGGTGCGCGCGGCCTTGTTCGCGCAGGGGATCGAAACAGAATTTCGCCCCATCCACACATCCCCGC
Source organism: Paracoccaceae bacterium (assembly GCA_041596235.1). Lineage (GTDB taxonomy): Bacteria > Pseudomonadota > Alphaproteobacteria > Rhodobacterales > Rhodobacteraceae > Seohaeicola. The sequence goes on along the minus strand of JBFHIW010000011.1, from coordinate 54,442 downwards.
CCCGGTCACGTCGGCGCGCGGCCATATCGGCCCGGCGCACCAAGAAGGGCGCGCTTGCGGGGTTTCACGCCCGTGCCTCGGACACGTTGATCGAGATTCCGGATTGCCAGTTGCTGCTGCCAGCCTTGCTGGACGCCTTGCCACTGTCCGAGGCGCTGGCGATCACCGGTGGCAGCCGCAAGGGCGAGCTGACCGTTCAGGTCACGCAAAGCGAGGGCGGTCTGGACGTAATGGTCACTGGCGGCAAACCCCTTGATGGGCCCCTGCGGGTCGCGCTGGCGGCTGAGGTGGAGCGTTTCAAGCTGGCCCGGCTTGTCTGGGATGATGAACTGGTCGGCATGCGGCTGCCTCCGGTGCAGCGCTTTGGCGCGGCGCGTGTCACCCCGCCACCGGGCGCCTTCCTGCAGGCAACCGCCGAAGGCGAAGCGGCGCTGCTGGCCTCTGTTGCCGAAGCTGTGGGCGGTGCCGCGCGTGTCGTCGATCTTTTTGCCGGTTGCGGCACCTTCGCGCTTCCGCTTGCCGCGCAGGCCGAGGTGCACGCCGTCGAAGGTGATGCCGCGATGGTCAAGGCGCTGGATCAGGGGTGGCGTCAGGCCGACGGCCTGAAACGCGTGACATCCGAAGCGCGCGACCTGTTCCGCCGGCCCCTGCTGCCGGACGAGCTGAAGCGCTTCGACGCAGCCGTGATCGACCCACCACGCGCGGGCGCCGAGGCGCAGGTCAGCGAGCTGGCGCAATCGCAGATCGGACGGATCGCCTTTGTGTCCTGCAACCCGGTGACCTTCGCACGTGATGCAAAAATCCTGCTGTCAGCAGGTTATCGCCTTGAATGGGTGCAAGTCGTGGATCAATTCCGCTGGTCGACCCATGTAGAGCTTGCGGCGGCCTTCAAGGCCCCACATATCTGACGCCGCGCAAGAGCACTTCCTACCGGAGCGATCGATGACTTTTCGGACGAAACTGGCTGATTGGCTGGCCCAACCTTTAGTGACCAATTTCGTGATCACCGTCATTCTGGTGAACGCGGTGACCTTGGGGTTGGAGACCTCTGACGCGGCCATGGCTGCGGCAGGGCCCCTGATCCTGACGATTGACCGTATCTGCCTGTCGATTTTCGTGGTCGAGATTGTCCTCAAGCTGATCGCCCATGGGCGCCATTTTTTCCGCTCGGCCTGGAACCTGTTCGATTTCGTGATCGTGGGTATCGCGCTGGTGCCGAATGCGCAGGGCATGTCGGTGCTGCGGGCGCTGCGTATCCTGCGGGTATTGCGCGTCATATCGGTCGCGCCGCGTCTGCGCCGCGTGGTCGAGGGGTTCATCACCGCCCTGCCCGGCATGGGCAGCGTTTTTCTGCTGATGGCGATCATTTTCTACATCGGCTCGGTCATGGCGACCAAGTTGTTCGGCGACAGTTTCCCCGAATGGTTCGGCACCCTTGGGCGCAGCGCCTATTCGCTGTTCCAGATCATGACGCTGGAAAGCTGGTCCATGGGGATCGTGCGCCCCGTGATGGAAGCCTATCCTTACGCATGGGCCTTCTTCGTGCCGTTTATCCTTGTCACGACCTTCGCGGTTGTGAACCTGCTGGTTGGTCTTGTCGTGAACTCGATGCAGGATGCACATCATGAAGAAAGTAACGAAAAAACAGATGCTTATCGTGACGAGGTGCTGACGCGCCTAAGGGCGATCGAGGACCGGATGAACGCCCGCGACAAGGTGTAACGCTTTCGCCATCAAGCCGATTTAATCTATCTGCTGGTCATGTTTCGGTGTATGTTTTTGCCAAAAAAGAAGATCGAGCAGATATGTTAGACAGGCGTTTTTTCCTTTTGGCGCTACCCTTCGGGCTGTCCGCTTGCGCTGGCGGCCCTTCGAAGTTCAAGGTCTACAAGGGCCCTCCCGTGACGCGTATCCTTGTGTTCAAGCAGGCGCGCCGCATGCATCTGATGCATTTCGACCGGCCCTTGGCATCCTATGACATTCATCTTGGCTTTGCGCCGACCGAACACAAGCAGTTCGAAGGGGATGGGCGTACGCCCGAAGGCGAATACATCATCGACAGGCGCAACCCGAACAGCCGTTTCCATCTGTCCTTGGGCATTTCCTACCCGAACGAGGCGGATATCGCCCGTGCCCAGGCGGCTGGCCGGGATCCGGGGGGCGACATTTTCATCCACGGTCGCCCGAAGCGCTGGCAGAACGGCCAGAAAGATTGGACCTGGGGATGTATTGCCGTCACCGATGAAGAAATGGAAATCATCTATTCCATGGTTCAGGACGGCACACCGATCTCGATCTTTCCGTGAAATGGCGCATCTGAAAAAATAACCCCGGACAGTGTCCGGGGTTTTCTTGTTGCGCACCTGCAATCTGGCGGAAACCGAAGTCTCAGTTGCCCATCACCAAGGTCCACCAGATCTTGCCATTCGCTTCCTGGTGCCAGGAGAAACCCATGTTGCGGGCCGCTGGTTCCAGAATGACGCGGCGGGTGTCCGGTGCGTCCATCCATGCGGCCAGCGTCTCAAGCTCTGTCTCGTAGGTTTCCGAGATCGTCTCGCCCATCAGTTGCCCCGGATAGCCGGCGCGTCTGACCCGGTCGATCGGCGACGATCCGTCCGACCCGAAATGCCAGGGCCGGTTCTGGACAGCCATGTCGCGGGAATGGGTCGCCGCAGCGGCTGTCAGCTCTGAACTCAACTGGACAGGGGCGGCGCCAGCCGCCTGGCGCAGTGCGTTGACGGAATCAAGCATGCGGAACTGGATTTCCGCCGAATCCCCGGCCGAGATCCTGTACACCCGCGGCAAAGGGCGCCCGTCCGGCCCAAGACTGGGCGGCGGCGGCGCTGCACAAGCGGCCAGAAAAAGCGAAGTCGTGGCAAAAATGACGGCAAGTCTGAGCATAAGTGGTGTTCCCGCGCTAACTTGCCTGCTTTATCCCGCCGAAACCGCATATTAAACCCACTTCGGCGTGACTGCGCCAAATGACGCCGGTTTGATTTGCGACTGCGTCTTTCAGGCAATAAGATTAGTCGGTCGACAGTTTGTCTGTCTTGGAGTTTTTGGATGACTGATACCCGCGGAACAGCCTTCAACAGGCGCGTCTTTCTTGCCGGAAGCGCGTCGCTTCTTGCAACACCAGCCTTGGCCCAGAACGTGAACGGTGCCGATACGGTTGAGGTGGAGCGTGATCTGTCGCAAGTCGTACGTCGGAATGCGTCAAGCTTCCGTACGCTCGATTGGCGGCCCTATTTCTCGGATCTGCGTAATGGTGCCGTGCTGGTCGATATCGATTCGCGCGCGCTGCATTTCTGGGACGAAGACCAAACCACCTACAAGCTTTACCCCTCCAGCGTGCCGCTGTCCGAGGATCTGACACGGCGTGGTCGCACCTCCGTGATTCGCAAGGTCGAGGGTCCAAGCTGGGCGCCGACACCCTCGATGAAACAGCGAAATCCCGAATGGCCTGATTTCGTGCCCCCCGGTCCTGACAACCCTCTGGGCACTCATGCGCTGTATCTCAGCTGGACCTACTACCGTATTCACGGAACCCATGACACGCGCAAAATCGGGCGGCGATCGTCCAACGGATGCATCGGTCTTTACAATGAGCATATCGCCGAATTGTATGAAAAGACTAAAGTTGGAACACAGGTGTTGCTAATTTGACGACATTTTCTGGTAGCGCTGAAATCCGGTTCGTGCAGATTTGCAATTGCCTTGGATTACTGCTTTAGACAATACTACGAGGTACGTCTTGGGTGCTTGGTGTGCTTTGCACGCCAGCCTATTATCTGGAGGTTAACATGAAGAAAATCGTTCTCGCTGCCGCTGTAACCGCTGCCGCATCTACCGCTTATGCTGGCAACATGGCTGAGCCCGTAATGGAAGCTCCGGTTGTTGTTGAAGAAACCGCTGGCTCGTCGGGCGGCGGCGTTCTGGTTCCGCTGCTGATCCTGGCAGTGGTCGCAGCAGCAGTCGCAAGCTGATTTCAGCTTTCTACTGACAAAGAAAAAGGCGGTGTTTTTACACCGCCTTTTTTATTTCCCTCAGGATATCCGTTGCGCGGTGAACGCACGTGCTTGGGTCAATCCAGCCAACCCTTTAGGTTATCTTCGATCACCGCACTCAATGCCGCAACATGCGCGTCATCGTCATTGAGGCAGGGAATATATGTAAAGTGATCGCCGCCGGCTTCTTCGAAGCTTTCCTTGATCTCTTCATTGATCTCTTCAAGCGTTTCGATGCAGTCAGCCGAAAATGCGGGCGCAATAACAGCGATTCTCTTCTTGCCGTCTTCCTTGGCAAGGCGGGCCACTTCTTCGACCGTGTATGGCTTGAGCCACTCTTCCGGTCCGAACCGCGACTGGAAGGTTGTCACGATCTGGGTCTTGTCCCACCCCAGCCGTTCCATCAATAGCCGCGTCGTCTTCTGGCACTGGCAATGGTAGGGATCGCCTTCCATCAGGTAGCGTTTCGGAACGCCGTGATACGAACAGACCAGCACTTCGGGCTTGTGCTCTTCCTGCGCATAGGCGCGCTCCACAGATTGCGCCAGGGCTTCGATATAGAGCGGATGCTCGTAATACGGATCCACGACACGCGCCGTTGGCTGCCACTTTTCCTCCATCAGCGCGCGGAAGAACTGATCGTTCGCCGTGGCTGACGTGGCGCCCGCGTAATGCGGATAAAGCGGAAAGAACAGGATCTTGCGGCAACCGGCCTCAACCATGGCCCGCACCTTCGACTTGGTCGAGGGATTGCCATAGCGCATGCAGAAATCAACCATGACATTGTCACCATAGCGCGCCTTCATGGACTCGGTGATCTTGGCGGTCTGGTCCTTGGTGATCGTCATCAGCGGGCTTTCGCCCTTGTCATGGTTCCAGATGGATTCGTAATTCTTGCCGCTGCTGAACGGCCGCTTGCTGAGGATGATCAGCTGCAGAAGCGGCTGCCACAGCCATGGGCTATAGTCGATCACGCGCCGATCCGACAGGAACTCGTTCAGGTAGCGCCGCATGGACCAGTAATCGTAATTGTCCGGCGTTCCCAGGTTGGCCAGAAGAATGCCAACCTTGCCCATCGCCACTTTCGGGTGGTCGGCGGGTGACATCGGCGGCCTGACGGCGTGGGTCTGTGTCGTTTCGGTCGAAGTGGCATCCAGCATCTGGGCCCTCGTTCATCTTGAAATTTGAATGGGTCAGCAGGGGACATAAAGGTTCTTGGCGGATCGTCAATCTTGCAGCTTAGATTCGATGCTTCCAAGGGCATCTGCAAGCCGCGCCTGCGCACTTCCCGGGCGCAAGGGCTTGGGCTGGCTGTCATCCGGCGCCCAGCCGCTGAGGAATATCATTTCGAAGGTCGCGGGAACACGCCCATCGCCATCGGCATGCTGGTCGACATAGATCCTTGCCGCTTCCTCGAGAACCGCGCGACGGGTGGGGCGGCGCAGGCGTGCCTCCAATGCATTGCCTTCGCCCATCGCCCGCAGATCCCGCATCAGGGCATAGGGATCCGAATAGCTGACCGTCAGGCTCACGCTATCCGCAACAGGCAGCGCAAGGCCTGCGCGCTGCAACAATCCGCCCAGATCGCGAATCTCGGCCATGGGCAGAATACGCGGCGACAAGCCACCGGTGATACGCGCCTCGGCCTCGGCAAGGGCGCTGCGCAATTCATGCAGGGTCAGCCCGCCAAACAGGGACACAAGGCACAGACCATCCGGACGCAGCGCGCGTCTGGCCTGAATCAGTTGACCGACAGGGTCGCTGGCCCAGTGCAGGGACAGAGCATGGATCACCAGATCATGCGCGCCTTCCGACAACTCAAGGACATCTTCATCTGCGACGATTCGCGCATCCGGCATGATGGACTGCCACAGCGACGGAAGACCTGTCACGACCGCGGGGGATGTAAATGACCTGTTAACCAGTTCCAGACGATCCTTGATTTCGGCGGCGGCCTCTTCCTGCAGGAACAGGGCAGGGTTCCGCCCGGCGCGGTTGCGGTTGCGGGTCAGGGCGCTGCGATCGGTCAATCTGGGTGTCTGGATCATCAGCGGGATATAGGCGGATGGCAGGTAAGTTTCAAACGGCCTTGCGCCTTGTCTACCCGCCGCGCTGCCTGTGCTGCGGCGGCATGGTCGAAAGCGATTTCGGTCTTTGCACCGGGTGCTGGCGCGACACGGCCTTTATCGGCGGGTTGGTCTGCGACCTTTGCGGTGTCCCTCTTCCCGGTACTGCCGATGCGGCGGACGCCGTGCATTGCGACGACTGCATGTCCATCGCCCGTCCCTGGGCGCGTGGCCGGTCTGCGCTTTTGTACCGCGATGCTGCCCGCAGGATGGTTCTGGCGCTCAAGCATGGGGACCGGCATGACATTGTCCAGCCTGCCGCGGGATGGATGATTCAGGCGGCGCAGCCCATCCTGTTGCCGGATCTTCTGTTTGCGCCGGTCCCGCTGCATTGGACGCGCATGTTGCGGCGCCGGTACAATCAGGCCGCACTTCTGTCGACGGCCATTGCCGCAAGGCTGGGCCAGACCCATTGCCCGGATCTGTTGACGCGTCATCGCCGCACCGCTTCGCTGGACAAGACCAGCCGCGACGCCCGCTTTGCAACCCTCGCGTCCGCCATTTCGGTCACAAGGGGCAGGCGGCAGAGGATCGTGGGCAGAACGGTTGTTATGGTTGATGATGTGATGACATCCGGTGCGACACTTGCCGCCTGCAGCGAGGCTTGCCTTGCCGCCGGTGCCGCGCAAGTTTTCGTGCTTACACTGGCGCGCGTTGCAAAGGACGCCTAAATCACGGACAAGTTGGACGTGACCAAAGGACAATCTTCCAGATGCAAACCGTTGAAATCTACACTTCGCCGCTCTGCGGGTATTGCCACGCCGCCAAGCGTCTGCTGACCCAGAAGGGTGTGACCTTTTCCGAGATCGACGTACTGGCCCATCCCGACCGCAAACCCGAGATGATCAAGCGGGCCAACGGCGGCCGCACCGTGCCGCAGATCTTCGTGGGCACAACCCATGTAGGCGGCTGTGATGACTTGTACGCTTTGGAAACTGCGGGCAAACTTGACGCGCTCCTGAAGGGTTGAACCTGAATGAAAGCCGCGCTGCTGCAACTGACGTCAGGTGACGATCCGCTCGCCAACATCGAGATGGTGCGGAACATGATGCGACAGGCGGCGGATCAGGGCGCGGGCTTCGTGCTGACCCCCGAGGTGACCAACTGCGTGTCCACCAGCCGCGCACATCAAGCGGCAGTGCTTGTGGATCAGGACAATGATCCATCCCTTGCGGCCCTTCGGGCCGAGGCGGCGGGACTGGGTGTCTGGCTGCTGATCGGATCACTGGCCCTCAAGACGCAGGACGCGGACGGGCGATTTGCCAACCGCTCATTCCTGATCGCTCCGGATGGGTCGATCCGGGCCTGGTATGACAAGATCCACATGTTCGATGTTCAGGTGACCGAAACCGAGACATATCGCGAATCCGCTGGCTACCGGCCGGGTGATCGGGCGGTTCTGGCCGATGCAGGGTTCGCGAAGATTGGGATGACGGTCTGCTACGACATCCGCTTTGCCCACCTGCATCGCGCGCTGGCGCAGGCGGGGGCGCAGGTGCTGACAGTACCCGCTGCCTTTTCCCCGGTAACCGGCGCCGCCCATTGGGAGCCGCTGTTGCGCGCACGCGCGATCGAGACGGGATGCTATGTCCTTGCACCGGCCCAGACCGGGCTTCACCCCTCGTCGACAGGCGGCACGCGCCGCACTTATGGGCACAGCATGGTGATTTCGCCATGGGGTGAGGTTTTGGCCGATGCGGGGACCGATCCAGGGGTCACGGTTGTTGATCTTGCGTTAGGTGACGTGGCACAAGCAAGACAGCGCGTGCCCGCCTTGACCCATGATCGAAGGTTTGCCCCACCCAATGCCTGACAACAGCAATTCCCTTGCCGTTGCCTTGTTCAGCGAGATACTGACAGCCGATCAACTGGTCAGGAACCGCCTGTCAAAGGTGCTGCCGAAGGGAATGGAAATCTCGCATTTCTCGGTGCTCAACCACCTTGCGCGTTCCGGGTCCGAACGCACCCCTGCGCAACTGGCAAAAAGTTTTCACGTCACGCGCGGTGCGATGACCAATACCCTCGGCAAGCTGGAGTGGGCCGGCTACATCCATGTCAGACCTGATTGGGATGATGCGCGCCGCAAGATGGTTGCGATCAGCCCGGCCGGGCGGCGCGCCCGGGATGCGGCGCTTGATGCCATTTCACCCATGATCGCCGAGCTGATCTCGGAACTCGGCGATGAAAGGGTGCGCGCAGCCATTCCCATCCTGCGAGAGCTGCGCCTGAAGCTGGAAGAGGACTGATACCCTCAGGCGGGTTTCAGGCTCGCGGTCACGTAGTTGACGCTCAGATCCCGATCCGAGATCGACCAGCCCCAGGTGATCGGATTGAAGACGAAACCCTTGCGATCCACCGGATCAAGCCCCGCCTTGCGCAACAGGTCGAACAATTCGTCCGGGGTGATGAACTTGTTCCACTCATGCGTGCCCTTGGGCAGCCAGCGCATCACGTATTCCGCCCCAACGATGGCCATGGCAAAGCTTTTGGGATTGCGGTTGATGGTCGAACAGATCTGCAGACCGCCGGGTTTCAGCAATTGCCGGCACGCGGTCAGATAGGCCAGCGGATCGGCCACATGCTCGACCACCTCCATGTTCAGCACGATGTCGAACTGTTCGCCCGCCGCCGCCATGTCCTCGGCCGTGGTGTGGCGATAATCGATGGTGAGGCCGGACTGTTCCGCATGGATCTGCGCCACGGGGATGTTGCGCGGCGCCGCATCGGCGCCCACGACATCAGCGCCCAGCCGCGCCATCGGTTCAGCCAGCAGCCCGCCGCCACAGCCGATATCCAGAATGCGCAGCCCCTTGAACGGATCCGGCCCGTTCAGGTCGCGACCGAATTCACCCGCAATCTGGCGCGTGATGTAATCCAGCCGGCAGGGGTTCAGCATGTGCAGCGGTTTGAACTTGCCCTTCGGATCCCACCATTCCGCGGCCATCGCCTCGAATTTGGCGACTTCTGCGGGATCAACTGTGGTCTGTCCGGCTTGCATTCTGCTCTCCATGTGCTCTTTTACTCCCAAGCGTTATATAGGACCATCATGGACAAATTCTCGGGCCAAAAAAGCGCAGTCCACTATCTGCATCCGCCGGTCGATCCTTTCGATCAGCGCATGATCGACGTGGGCGATGGCCATACCGTCTATATGGAGCAGTCGGGCAATCCTCAAGGAATGCCGGTTGTCGTCTTGCACGGTGGACCGGGTGGCGGCTGCAGCCCCGCGATGCGGCGCTATTTCGATCCAAGGATTTTCCGTGTGATCCTGTTCGATCAGCGCGGGTGCGGACGCTCGCGCCCCCATGCGTCCGTCAAGGACAACACGACATGGCATCTTGTGCGCGACATCGAAAGGATCAGGAACGATCTGGATATCGGGCAATGGATCGTCTTTGGCGGCAGTTGGGGGGCGACGCTTGCCCTGATCTATGCCCAGACCCATCCCGATCGCATTACGGCTATGGTGCTGCGCGGTGTCTTTCTGGCCACCAAGGCCGAGCTTGACTGGTTCTATGGCGGCGGGGCAGGGCGTTTCTGGCCCGAAACATGGGCGCGCTTCGTCGATCTGATTCCGCAGGATGAACGCGGCGACCTGATCGCGGCCTATCACAAACGGCTGTTTTCCGGCGATCTGATGACCGAGACGAAATATGGTCGCGCCTGGTCAGCTTGGGAAAACGCCCTCGCCTCGTTTCATTCCAACGGAATTGGCGGCGAAAGCCCTGGTGAATATGCGCGCGCCTTTGCCCGGTTGGAAAACCACTATTTCATGAATGGTGCCTTTCTGGACTATGACGGCCAGATCCTGGACCAGGTGGACCGGATCGCCCATATCCCCGGCGCCATCGTGCAGGGGCGCTATGACATGATCTGCCCGCCGCAATCGGCGTGGGATCTTGCCGCGCGCTGGCCGAACGTGGAATTGCACATGGTGCGCAACGCGGGGCACGCCTTGTCCGAACCCGGCATCAGCGCGGAACTTGTCCGCGTGATGGACCGCATCGGCGAAGGCTGAGGCGCGGCCTGCCCCCGATCACCCCTTGCAGACTCGGGTCTTGCGGCGTATATGCCCTTCAACAGCGGCGCGTTGGGGTCCACTCCCAGTGCACCACCGGGAAAGATCAACGGGCCGCGCGCCCGTTTTTTTGTGCCTGAAAGGCAAGCCTGACCAATGACCAACGACCTGATCGCCAAAGCCGCCATCGACAGACGCCTGGCCGAGATCGTCACCCCGGTGATCGAGGATCTGGGATTCGAACTGGTGCGCATCCGGTTGATGGGCGGCAAGACATCGACGCTGCAGATCATGGCGGAACGTCCCGAAGGCGGAATTTCCGTTGACGAATGCGCCGAGATCAGCACGGCCGTCAGTGCCGTTCTGGACGTGGAAGACCCGATCGTAGATGAATATACGCTCGAGGTGTCCAGCCCGGGGATCGACCGCCCACTGACCCGTCTCAAGGATTTCGAGACGTTCGAAGGTTACGAGGCGCGGATCGAAACCGATGAATTGATCGACGGCCGCCGCCGGTTCAAGGGCATGCTGGCCGGCATCGAGGGTGATGAAGTTCTCATCAACATCGAAGAAGGCACGGTCGGGCTGAAGTTCGACTGGCTGTCCGACGCCAAGCTGATCCTGACCGACGAGCTGATCCGCGAGATGCTGCGCCAGCGCAAAGCGGCAGGCATCATCGATGAAGACGAATTTGACGACATAGAAACAGATAACGACACCGGTTCCGAGGAGGACTGAGACCATGGCAATCACTTCCGCCAACCAGCTGGAGCTTTTGCAGACCGCAGAGGCCGTCGCCCGTGAAAAGATGATCGACCCCGGTCTGGTGGTCGAGGCGATGGAGGAATCCCTCGCGCGTGCGGCCAAGTCCCGCTACGGCTCCGAGATGGACATCCGCGTCAAGATCGACCGCAAGACCGGTCGCGCCACCTTCACCCGCGTGCGGACCGTCGTGGCCGATGACGAGCTTGAGAATTATCAGGCCGAATTTACGGTCGAACAGGCCAAGCAGTACATGGAGAACCCACAGATCGGCGATACATTCGTCGAAGAGGTGCCGCCCGTGGACATGGGCCGCATCGCGGCACAATCCGCCAAGCAGGTGATCCTGCAAAAGGTGCGCGAAGCAGAGCGTGACCGCCAGTTCGAGGAATTCAAGGATCGCAAGGGCACCATCATCAACGGTGTGGTCAAGCGCGAGGAATATGGCAACGTCATCGTCGACGTGGGCCGTGGCGAAGCAATCCTGCGCCGCAACGAAAAGATCGGCCGCGAATCGTATCGCCCGAATGACCGCATCCGCTGCTACATCAAGGATGTGCGGCGCGAGCAGCGCGGCCCGCAGATCTTCCTCAGCCGGACCGATCCGCAGTTCATGGCGGAACTGTTCAAGATGGAAGTGCCCGAGATCTATGATGGCATCATCGAGATCAAGGCCGTGGCCCGCGACCCCGGTTCGCGCGCGAAGATCGCGGTCATCTCGTATGACAACTCGATTGATCCCGTGGGCGCTTGCGTCGGTATGCGCGGCAGCCGCGTGCAGGCCGTCGTGAACGAACTGCAGGGCGAGAAGATCGACATCATCCCGTGGAACGAGGACCAGGCGACCTTCCTTGTGAACGCGCTGCAACCCGCCGAAGTGACCAAGGTCGTGATCGACGAGGAGGCCGGCAAGATCGAAGTCGTGGTGCCCGACGAACAGCTGTCGCTGGCCATCGGCCGCCGCGGTCAGAACGTGCGCCTTGCCAGCCAGCTGACGGCTCTGGACATCGACATCCTGACGGAAGCCGAGGAATCCTCGCGCCGGCAGAAGGAATTCGAAGAGCGCACGCGCCTGTTCATGGATACGCTCGATCTTGACGAGTTCTTTGCCCAGTTGCTGGTGGCCGAAGGCTTCACCAACCTGGAAGAAGTGGCCTATGTGGATCGTGACGAGCTTCTGGTGATCGACGGTGTTGACGAAAGCACCGCCGAAGAACTGCAGATGCGCGCCCGCGAATACATCGAAGCCGCCGCCAAGGCCGCGCTGGAGCATGCGCGTGAACTGGGCGTCGAGGACAGCCTGGTTGAATTCGAGGGCCTGACACCCCAGATGATCGAAGCCCTTGCCGAAGATGGCGTGAAAACGCTGGAAGACTTCGCGACCTGTGCGGATTGGGAACTGGCCGGCGGCTGGACCACTGTGAACGGCGAGCGCGTCAAGGACGAAGGCTTGCTCGAGAAATTCGATGTCTCCCTCGATGAGGCGCAAAACCTCATCATGACCGCCCGCGTCATGCTTGGCTGGGTTGATCCCGCCGATCTGGCCGGCAACGAGGATGACCTCGACGAAGAGGAGGCAGAAGCCTGATTTCAGGCCTCTGGTTGACTGTATGACACGTGGCGGGCAAACAAGGGACCGGCAGGACGGACCCGAGCGGAAATGTATCGCTACGGGCGAGGTGCAGCCGAAATTCGGACTGATCCGTTTTGTGATCGGTCCGGATGGTCAGGTTGTGCCGGACATCATGGGCAAGTTGCCCGGCCGTGGCATATGGGTGTCGGCAGAACGCGCCGCCCTTGAAAAGGCGGTGAAGAAGGGCCTTTTTGCCCGTGCCGCGAAACAGGCCGTGACCGTGCCCGATGACCTGATCGCTCAGGTCGAGGTGCAACTGGTCCGCCGTGTGGTCGATCTGATCAGTCTGGCCCGCAAGGGCGGAGAGGCTGTCAGTGGATACGAAAAGGTCAAGGACTGGCTGGTCAAGGATTATGCCGAGGTGCTGATCCAGGCCAGTGATGGGTCCGAGCGCGGCAAGTCGAAGCTGAGCACGCCGTCGGATGGAACTTTCATCGGATGGCTTACAGCGGACGAGCTGGGTTTGGCCTTTGGACGACAAACTGTAATACACGTTGTGCTTGCCGCTGGAGGTTTGGCCCCGCGTGTTGTAGAGGAAGCGGCAAGACTGAAAGGTCTGCGCGCCCCGGAAGGCGGCAAGACCGTCAAAAAGGATAGAAGAGCCATATGAACGACAACGACGGTAAGAAGACACTGGGCGTACGTGGCCCCGGCGCGCGTCCGGGAAATGTGAAGCAGAGCTTCAGCCATGGGCGGACCAAGAATGTCGTCGTGGAAACCAAGCGCAAGCGCGTTGTGGTGCCGAAGCCTGCTGCCGGCAAGGCAGCCGCTGGCGGCGCTGTACCGAACCCTGCGCTGGGCGATCCGGCAAAACGTCCCGCAGGTATCTCCGACGCAGAAATGGAACGCCGCCTGAAGGCGCTTCAGGCTGCCAAGGCCCGCGAAGGCGAGGAAGCCGCGCAGCGCGAAGCCGAGGAAAAGGCCCGCGAGGAAGAGCGTCAGCGCCGCCGCGAGGAAGCCGAGACCAAGGAACGCGAAGAGCGTGAGCGCGAAGAAGCGCTGAAAGCCAAGGCAGAAGAAGAACAGCGCAAGGCGCGCGAAACCGAAGAGGCTGCAAAGCGCGCTGCCGCTGCTGCTGCTGCGCCTGAAGAAGAAGCGCCCGCTGGCCGCCCCGCCTCCAAGGCTGCGGCACCCGCACCGCGCAAGAAAGAGCGTGAGTCCGAGGCGCAAGAGCGCGACGCCCGCGCCGCGAAGGTCCGCGAAGACAACCGCCGTTCCGGCAAGCTGACGTTGAACCAGGCTCTGGCTGGTGGCGAAGGCGGCCGTACGAAATCCATGGCGGCCATGAAGCGCAAGCAGGAGCGTGCGCGTCAGAAGGCCATGGGCGGCAATGTCGAACGTGAAAAGATCGTGCGCGATGTGCAGCTGCCGGAAGCCATCATGGTGTCGGAACTGGCCAACCGTATGGCCGAGCGCGTCGGCGCCGTGGTCAAGGCACTCATGCAGAACGGCATGATGGTCACGCAGAACCAGACCATCGATGCAGATACTGCCGAACTGATCATCGAGGAATTCGGCCACCGCGCAATCCGCGTGTCCGATGCCGATGTCGAGGATGTGATTGCATCCGTTGAAGACAAGTCCGAAGACCTCAAGCCGCGTCCGCCGGTCGTGACCATCATGGGTCACGTCGACCACGGCAAGACCAGTCTTCTGGACGCGATCCGCAACGCAAAGGTCGTGGCCTCCGAGGCGGGTGGCATCACCCAGCACATCGGCGCCTATCAGGTGACCACCGACAAGGGCTCTGTCCTGACATTCCTCGATACGCCGGGACACGCGGCTTTCACATCGATGCGCGCGCGCGGTGCCCATGTGACCGATATCGTGGTCCTGGTTGTGGCGGCCGACGATGCCGTCATGCCCCAGACGGTCGAAGCGATCAACCACGCCAAGGCCGCCAAGGTTCCGATGATCGTGGCGATCAACAAGATCGACAAACCGCAGGCGAATCCCACCAAGGTGCGGACAGACCTGCTGCAGCACGAAGTCGTGGTCGAAGCGATGTCCGGCGACGTGCAGGATGTCGAGGTTTCGGCTCTGACGGGTCTGGGTCTTGATGAACTGCTGGAAGCCATCGCGCTGCAGGCAGAGATTCTGGAACTCAAGGCCAACCCGAACCGTTTTGCCGAAGGCGCCGTGATCGAAGCCAAGCTTGACGTGGGCCGTGGCCCCGTGGCGACCGTTCTGGTCCAGAAGGGGACGCTGAAGCAGGGTGATATCTTCGTGGTCGGCGAACAGTGGGGCAAGGTGCGCGCCCTGATCGACGACAAAGGCGAGCGCATCGCCGAAGCCGGTCCTTCCGTCCCTGTCGAGGTGCTTGGCCTGAATGGCACGCCCGAAGCCGGTGATGTTCTGAACGTGGTCGAGACCGAAGCGCAGGCGCGCGAGATCGCGGAATACCGCGAAAACGCAGCCAAGGAAAAGCGTGCGGCGGTTGGTGCGGCAACGACTCTGGATCAGTTGATGGCCAAAGCCAAGGCAGATGAAACGGTGGCTGAACTGCCGATTCTGGTCAAAGCCGATGTGCAAGGTTCCGCAGAAGCGATCGTTCAGGCGATGGAAAAGATCGGCAACGACGAGGTGCGCGTGCGCGTGCTGCACTCGGGTGTTGGCGCGATTACCGAAACCGATGTCGGTCTTGCCGAAGCCTCTGGCGCACCGATCATGGGCTTCAACGTCCGTGCCAATGCCTCTGCGCGCAACACCGCAAACCAGAAAGGTGTCGAGATCCGCTATTACTCGGTCATCTACGATCTGGTGGATGACGTGAAGAAGGCCGCAAGCGGTCTGCTGAGCGCCGAGATCCGCGAAAAGTTCATCGGCTATGCGCAGATCAAGGAAGTCTTCAAGGTGTCCGGCGTCGGCAAGGTTGCTGGTTGCCTTGTCACCGAAGGTGTGGCCCGCCGGTCTGCGGGCGTGCGCCTGCTGCGCGACGACGTTGTGGTCCACGAAGGCAACCTCAAGACGCTCAAGCGCTTCAAGGACGAGGTCAAGGAAGTCACCTCGGGCCAGGAATGCGGCATGGCCTTCGAGAACTACGACGATATCCGTCCCGGCGACGTCATCGAGATCTTCGAGCGCGAGGAAATCGAGCGCAAGCTGGCGTGATCCGTACGATCTGCAAATGAAGAAGGGGCAGCTTTCGCTGCCCCTTTTTTGTTGCCCGCCATCAGGCGGCTTTCTGAATAACCGGTAGACCGATGAATTCGCGTGATCCCACGCGCACCAGAACCCGACCATCTGCAAGGGTACGGACATATGTCCCCTGTACAGAAACGCAGCTTCCCAAAATAATCGTTCTCAGCATCCACATCCTCCCAAGAATGCACAGGAAGCATTAGATCACTTTCATCGACAAAGTGTCGAAAAATTTGAACACTGTTCGCCTGTTCGGGCCAAAAAATGCGAAAATGCGGCTTGGGCCTACCTTGATCAGCAGGGATTCATGCCGGTTGACCCCCGATGACCTGCCATATCAGAGCCAATCGCGGAGAATCGGGATCAGCGGGATATCGGCGGGCGGCATCGGGTAGGACTTGAGGTCAGCGGGACGCACCCATTTGAGCGCCTGGCCTTCGCGGGGCGTGACGATGCCCTGCCATTTGCGACAGGCGAACAATGGCATCAGAAGATGGAAGTCATCGTAGCTGTGGCTGGCGAATGTCAGGGGCGCCAGACAGCTTTCCCAGGTGTCGATACCCAATTCCTCGTGCAACTCGCGGATCAGGGCGGCTTCGGGGGTTTCACCCGCCTCGACCTTGCCGCCCGGAAACTCCCACAGACCGGCCATGGACTTGCCTTCAGGGCGCTGTGCCAGCAGCACGCGCCCATCGGCATCGATCAGGGCCACAGCCGAAACAAGAATGACTTTCACTGAGGACACCCGTCAGGACCGATAGTCGGCGTTGATCTCGATATAGCCATGCGTCAGGTCGCAGGTCCACACGGTGCACTTGCCTTGACCAAGGCCAAGATCGACACTGATCCGCAGGTATTCGCCTTTCATATAGGCTGCGGCATCGGCTTCCTTGTAGGCGGGCGATACCCAACCATTTTCGGCCACCAGAAGATCGCCAAAGCGGATGGTCAGCAGATCACGATCCGCCGCAGCACCCGACTTGCCGATTGCCATGACAACGCGGCCCCAGTTCGGATCTTCGCCCGCGATAGCGGTCTTGATCAGCGGGGAATTGGCGATCGCCATGGCATGGGTCTTTGCATCCGCATCGCTGGCCGCGCCTGTCACGGCAACTTCGACGAATTTCGTCGCCCCCTCGCCATCGCGGACCACCTGATGCGCGAGGTCCAGCATCACGCCGTGCAGCGCCTCACGAAACGCTGTTGTCTTGCCATCCACCTTGACGCCTGACGCCCCGGTCGCGGCCAGCAGCAACGTGTCAGAGGTCGAGGTGTCGCTGTCCACGGTGATGCAGTTGAAGGTCACATCGGTCAGTTCCGACAGCATCGCCTGCAGTTCGGATCGTTCCGCCGCCGCATCCGTGAAGATATAGACCAGCATCGTGGCCATATCGGGTGCGATCATCCCCGACCCCTTTGCGATGCCGGCGATCTTCACCGGCTTGCCGTCGATGCTGATCTCGGCAGCGGCCCCCTTGGGGAAGGTGTCGGTCGTCATGATCGCGCGTGCTGCGGCTGCAAGCGCGCCCTTGTCCAGCGTATTGGCCAGTTCGCTCAGTTTTGCCGTGATCCGCTCATGCGGCAGCGGCTCCCCGATCACCCCGGTCGAGCTTGAAAACACCCGCGTTTCGGGCAGGCCCAGAGTCTCGGCGGCTGCCGTTGTCACGGCGCGCGTGGACACGACGCCATTCTTGCCGGTGAACGCATTGGAATTGCCCGAGTTCACGATGATCGCAGCACCTTCGGCACTGTCCCGACCGATCTTGGCCTGACAATCCAGCACGGGTGCGGACCGCGTGGCAGAGCGCGTGAAAACGCCAGCCATGGTCGTGCCCGGTGCCAGCCGCGCCATCATCACATCGGTCCGCCCCTGATAGCGAACGCCGGCCTGGGCCGCAGAAAATGCGACCCCTTCGATCACCGGAAGGTCAGGAAAAGCTTCGGGTGCAAGCGGTGAAACCTTGGTGATCTTTCCCATGCCTCAGTTCTCCAGAAGATCGAGGTTCTTGATCAGCGCAGGATCGATCCCTTCGCCGGGACGCTCGACCTTTGCGGCGGCAGTCAGCTCGTCCAGACGCGTCTGGACCGCTGCACGTTCGACCTGAGGGCGCAGTTCATCTGCCACCTGCTCAAGTGTGGGGATCTCGCGCAGCCGGGTCTCGTTCAGCTTGACCACATGCCAGCCGAACTGCGTCTGAACCGGAGCCGAGACAGCCCCAACCTCCAGCGCGACAACAGCAGCCTCGAAATCGGGAACCATCATGCCGGATTCAAACCAACCCAGTTGACCACCGCTTGCTGCGGACGAGTCGCTGGATGCCTCTTGCGCCAGCGCCGCGAATTCTTCGCCTGCGTTAAGCCGGGTGATCAGGGCCGCAGCTTCCTCTTCGGTCTCGACCAGAATATGCGATGCATTCCACTCAGGGGTCGGTTCTGCATTGGCGAAAGCCTCGTCATAGGCTTTCTGCAGCGCCTCATCGGTCACGGCATCCTTGAGGATGTCATCGACGACTGCAGCGGCAAGAAGGGCGCGACGCTCGTTCTCAAGCGCGATCTGGACGCTGCGCGGTGCATTTTCGCCGACCGTCTGGGCCAGAACGGATTGCTGGATAAGCTGGTCGAGGATTCCGTTGAACAGAACTTCGTCCGGCAAGGACAGATACTGCTGCGGCAGGGTCGTGCGGGCCATGATCATCTGGCCAAGCGTGATCTCGGTCCCGTTGACTATCGCGATCACGCTATCTGCATTCGGTGTGTCCTGCGCCAGCACAGGCCCCGCAGCCCATGCCGCGAAAACGGCCGCTGACAAGGAAGTGAAGGCATTTCGATGAAGTTTCTGCATGGATTCGTCCTTTGTATCGGGCGCATCCGGCCCCCGGCGTTGACAGTCATGAAGCCGCCCCTTACATCGCCCTGAGGCCAGGTTTGGCTGTCTTTTCCCGCCTCTTCATATGTGCTGCGGAAAGAGCGGGCAAGCAGATGGCTTGCACAACTCTGTCAACGAGCGGAACGGAACGGATATGCTGGGACTCGGAACTCTTGCCAAGAAGGTGTTCGGCACCCCTAACGACCGCAAGATCAAATCGGTTCGTCCGCTTGTCGAAAAGATCAACGCACTGGAAGCCGAATTCCAGGCCCTGTCGGATCAGGGGCTGATCGACAAGACAGCAGAACTCAAGGCGCGCCTGCAGAATGGCGAAGCCCTTGATGCGGTTCTGCCCGAAGCATTCGCCAACTGCCGCGAAGGTGCGCGGCGTGCCTTGGGCCTTCGCGCCTTCGACACGCAGTTGATGGGCGGCATCTTTCTGCATCAGGGCAACATCGCCGAGATGAAGACAGGCGAGGGCAAGACCCTTGTCGCGACCTTTCCCGCCTATCTGAACGCCTTGATGGGCAAGGGCGTGCATGTGGTGACCGTCAACGATTATCTGGCACGGCGCGACGCGGAATGGATGGGCAAGGTTTACGCAGCCCTTGGGATGACAACAGGCGTTGTCTATCCGCAGCAGCCTGAAAGCGAGAAGAAGATCGCTTACGGTGCGGATATCACCTATGCGACCAATAACGAACTTGGCTTCGACTATCTGCGCGACAACATGAAATCGAGCCTGGATCAGATGAACCAGCGCGACCATTTCTTTGCGATTGTCGACGAGGTGGACAGCATCCTGATCGATGAGGCGCGCACGCCGCTGATCATCTCGGGTCCCTCGCAGGATCGCTCGGAGCTGTATCAGGCGATCGACAAGCTGATCCCGGAACTGAACGAAGAAGACTTCACGCTGGATGAGAAGACCCGCAACGTGACCTTCACCGACGAAGGAAACGAAGCGCTGGAAAAGATGTTGCATGACCGTGGCATCCTGCCTGCGGATCAGTCGCTTTATGATCCCGAAAGCACAACCATCGTACATCACGTGAACCAGGGCCTTCGCGCGCACAAGCTGTTCACCAAGGACAAGGACTACATCGTTCGCGATAGCGAGGTTGTCCTGATCGATGAATTCACCGGCCGCATGATGGCGGGCCGCCGCCTTTCGGATGGCCTGCATCAGGCGATCGAGGCCAAGGAAGGCTGCAAGATCCAGCCCGAGAACGTGACCTTGGCGCAGGTGACCTTCCAGAACTATTTCCGGCTGTACAACAAGCTGGCCGGCATGACCGGTACCGCCGTGACCGAGGCCGAGGAATTCGCAGAGATCTATCGCCTGGGTGTCGTCGAAGTGCCGACCAATCGTCCCATCGCTCGTCTTGACGAGGACGATGCCGTCTATCGGACTGCGCGTGAAAAATATGATGCCATTGTCGAAACCATTCGCGAGGCGCATGCCAAGGGTCAGCCCGTTCTGGTCGGCACGACCTCGATCGAGAAATCGGAATTCCTGTCCAGTCTTCTTTCCGGGGCAGACATTCCGCATAACGTGCTGAACGCACGCCAGCATGAAAAAGAAGCCCAGATCGTGGCGGATGCCGGCAAGTTCGGCGCGGTGACGATTGCCACCAACATGGCGGGTCGCGGTACCGACATCAAGTTGGGTGGCAACGTGGATTTCAAGGTGATGGAAGCCCTCGCCGCCACCCCGGACGCCCATCCCGACGAATTGCGCGCGCGCATCGAGGCAGAGCATGCCGACGAAGAGGCCCGCGTGAAAGAGGCCGGTGGCCTGTTTGTTCTGGCCACCGAACGGCATGAAAGCCGGCGGATCGACAACCAGCTGCGCGGTCGATCCGGCCGTCAGGGTGATCCGGGCCGTTCGGCCTTCTTCCTCAGCCTCGAGGATGACCTGATGCGCATCTTCGGATCCGAGCGTCTGGACAAGGTGCTGTCCAGCCTTGGTATGAAGGAAGGCGAAGCGATCGTGCACCCTTGGGTGAACAAGTCGCTGGAACGCGCGCAAGCCAAGGTCGAAGGCCGCAACTTCGACATCCGCAAGCAATTGCTCAAGTTCGACGACGTGATGAACGAACAGCGCAAGGTCATCTTTGGCCAGCGCCGCGAGATCATGGAAGCGCAGGATCTGTCTGATACGATCTCGGACATGCGCAGCCAGGTGATTGACGACCTTGTCGAACAATACATGCCCCCCAAGACCTATGCGGATCAGTGGGACACCGAAGGTCTGCATCGTGAGAGCATCGAGAAACTGGGGATCGACGTGCCTGTGGTTGATTGGGCCGCAGAAGAAGGCGTGGACGACGAACAGATCACCGAGCGTCTGGAAGAAGCGGCATCGAAATACATGGACGAGAAGGTTGCGGCTTTCGGCGCCGACAACATGCGCCAGATCGAAAAGCAGCTTCTGTTGCAGACCATCGATGCCAAGTGGCGCGAACATCTGCTGATGCTGGAACATCTGCGATCGGTCGTCAGTTTCCGGGGTTATGCCCAGCGCGACCCTCTGAACGAATACAAGAACGAGGCATTCCAGCTTTTTGAATCGATGCTCGACAGCCTGCGGGAAGACGTGACCCGCAAACTGGCCCAGATCCGACCGCTGACCGAAGAGGAACAGCAGGAAATGGTGCGCCAGTATGCGGCGCAGCAAGCAGCCCTCGCCGCGCAGATGAAGGCAGCTCAGGATGCCGCGACCGGCGAGCAGGGCGATGCAGCCGTCTCGGAAGCTGCAGTTGAAGGCTTTGACGAGAACGATCCCGCAACATGGGGCAATCCGGGTCGGAATGACCCTTGCCCCTGCGGGTCGGGCAAGAAGTTCAAGCATTGCCATGGGCGTTTGGCCTGACGCGCCACATTTCCGCCCCGAATGAATCGGTTTGGGGGCGGAAAAAGGGTCGTAAAGACTGAAACAGACCGGTTTTGCCTGAAACTGGCCCAAGCTCAGTCACAGTGATGCCAGTTTGATTTGCGATGAACGCTTCGTATCTTTCGTGATTTCGGAGCGTATTATGATAAACTTGAAGAACGTGATGATTTCAGGTGCCACCGTATTCGCCGCCGGTTTCACGGGTCATGTCATGCAATCCTCTCCCGTGGCGGAGCTGCGTTACCCCTCGGAAGCGTCTGCCCAGGCGCAGGAAAACGTGCCCTCTTCCAGTCTGACGCACTCTGGCCCCTTTTCAGGTATCACCGATCTTGAACTGACATCAGTTGCCTTCACCTCGGCGACCGTGCCCGGCCCGGCTTTCGCAGCACAGGATCAGGATCCTATTGCGCCCATGCGGGACCTCATGGCCGACACCAAGGACAGGTTCCAGATCAAGGCAGAGGCGCGCCCGTCGCAGGTGCCAGTCAACTCTCCCAGCGTGACGGCTGACACAGCCTGCGCCGCCGTGTTGACTGCTCGGCCCATGGCTGCGGCGATGGTTCAGTTGAACTTGACCGCCGGATGCCAACCGGACACTCGCGTGACGCTGCATCACAATGGCATGATGATCAGCGAAAGCACGGACAGCAAGGGTAGCCTGACGCTGCAAATGCCGGCGTTGTCGCCGACGGCTGTCTTCATGGCTGCTTTTGAAAACGGTGTGACTGCCATGGCCAAGGCCGAGATCACGTCGCTTGACGTATATGACCGTGTCGTCGTGCAGTGGGAAGGCCCCGGCGACATGCAGATCCATGCCTTCGAATTCGGTGCCGATTACACCGAGGAAGGTCACGTCTGGAAGGCGGCTCCACGGGACGCAGCAGAGGCTGCGCTGGGGCGTGGCGGTTTCCTGACGGAACTTGGAAAAGCAATGCCGGACCAGGATCTGCGTGCCCAGACTTATACGTTCCCTACGGGCACTGTGTCGCGCAGTGGTGATGTTGCCCTGAGCATTGAAACCGAAGTCACGGCTGAAACCTGCAACCGCCGGATGGAAGCGCAGACCCTGCAATTGACCGATGGTGGGGCCCTCAGCGTTACGGATCTGACACTCGACATGCCGCATTGCGATGCGATTGGCGATTTTCTGGTGTTGAAAAACCTGCTGCAAGACCTGAAGATCGCGCAGAACTAGTCGCCAGTCGTAGGGTAATTGAATGTACAGGATATGTGCGGCTTGGAAGGCCGCACTTTCTATTTTTGTGATCTGGCTTGCCGTACCTGCGGCTGCACAGGACATCACGCTGACGTCAAGGGATGGTGCGGTTCAACTGAGCGGCACTTTCCTTGGATTTGATGGCGAATACTACCGCATCGACACCGTCTATGGTGAACTTACCGTGGATGGCAGCGGGGTCCTGTGCGAAGGCCCGGCTTGTCCCAGCCTCGAGGATTATGTGGCGCGCCTGTCCTTCTCCGGTGCGGCCAGCATGAGCGAGCTTCTGATGCCGGCCCTCGTGGAAGGCTTCGCCTTGCGCGAAGGCTATGGGGTTCGACGTGAACCGCTTGACGACAGTCATTTCGAATATCTGATCTTCGATCGTCAAACCGGCCGTGATCTGGGACGGTTTCGGTTTCGCTCCACCAATTCGGACGAGGGCTTTGCCGATCTTCTGGCGAATGAGGCAGATATCGCCTTGTCCCTGCGTGAAATCAGCACCGAGGAACTTGCGAGGGCGCGTGAGGCCGGGTTCGGCGATCTGCGGGCTCGGGGGCGCTTTCGCGTCCTTGCGCTGGATGCAGTTGTGCCCATCGTGCCCGGATCACTGCCGCTTGACCGGATGTCAACGGCTGATCTGGCGCGGGTCTTTTCGGGCCAGATCACACGGTGGTCCGATTTTGGTGGGCCGGATGCGCCCATAAGCCTGCACCTCAGAAATGCGGATTCTGGCCTGATGCAGGCGGCGGTGGACAAGCTGCTGGGGCCCGTGGATCTTGAACTCGCGACCTCGGTCGAGCGTCATGACAGCGATCTTGCCCTGGCCTTGGCAGTGGTTGCCGATCCTTTCGGGATCGGACTGGCCAGTGCGGCGGAAACCGGGCTTGCCCGCAGGCTGGCGCTGTCGGGTGATTGCGGCTTTGCCTTGCGCGCCACGCGGCAGAACGTCAAGACCGAGGATTATCCGCTGACAGCCCCGATGTTTCTCTATTTGCCCGCGCGGCGATTGCCCAAACTTGCGCGCGAATTCCTGTTCTACACCCAGAGCATGCCGGCACAGCTGGTGATCCGCCGCGCCGGTTTTGTCGACCTTGCCCCCGAGGCGATCCCACTGGCCGGACAGGGAGAGCGTTTTGCGAATGCAATCGCACAGGCAGGCCCCGAGGTGGGGTTGGACGAATTGAAACGCATGGTCGCGACACTGGGAAGAATGCAGCGCCTGACGACAACCTTCCGGTTCGAAGCAGGGTCCATCCGGCTTGATGCGCAATCGCGATCGAATGTCGAACAGCTGGCAAGCCGGTTGGAAGATGGCACCTATGACGGTCGACATCTCATGTTCGTGGGTTTCAGTGATGGCGATGGCGGCGCCGCGTCAAACTTGTCGATTGCCGAACGCCGGGCCGAAACAGTCCGCAAGGCCGTAACAACGGCCGCGGAAATCGCCGATTTCTCGCAAGTGGACCTGTCCGTGGAAAGTTTTGGCGAGGCGATGCCCATGGCATGCGATGACAGCGCCTGGGGGCGGCAGGTCAATCGCCGGGTTGAAGTCTGGCTGCGCTGACCCGGTGTCTACAGCAGCCCCTCTGACCGAAAGCTCAGTTCCCGGGAACGTCCAATCACAAGATGATCATGCAGGGTCAGGCCAAGAGCCTCTGCAGCGGTCTTGATATGCTGCGTCATCAGGATGTCAGCCTCGGAAGGTGTCGGGTCGCCCGAGGGATGGTTATGTACTAGGATGAGGGCCGAGGCGTTCAATTCAAGCGCGCGCTTGACCACTTCGCGCGGGTAGACAGGGACATGATCCACAGTGCCCTGTGCCTGCGCCTCATCTGCGACAAGCACGTTCTTGCGATCAAGGTACAGGACGCGGAACTGTTCGGTATCCCTGTGCGCCATGGTGGTGTGACAGTAATCAAGAACAGCATCCCAACTGGAAATGACGTGACGTTGCAGGATACGCGAGCGCGCAAGACGTTGGGCGGCTGCCTCGACGATCTTCAGTTCGGTGATGACCGCGTCGCCCACACCTTTCACCTGGTTCAACCGCGCGACAGGGGCCGAAAGGACACGGTTGAAATCACCAAAGGTGTCAAGCAACTGGTGCGCCAGCGGTTTGACATCCTGGCGCGGAATGGCGCGGAACAGGATCAGTTCGAGCATTTCATAGTCCGGAAGGGCCGCAGCACCGCCAACAAGAAACCGTTCACGCAGCCGTCTGCGATGCTCACCGATGTAGGAGGGTAGCTTGCCGGACTGCAGGGGTACGTCCACCTGCACCTCGTCACAATCGAAGAGCGGCATGGGAGATTCGGAAAAGGCGCGATGCTGTTTCATACCGGCAGCTTCGCGTGCATTGGTTGAACAAGGGTTAATCCAGACGGATCTTCTCGACCAAACCATGCGCATCAAATGCAAAGGGCGCCCGATATCACGCTGGGCGCCCTTTGCATGGGATGAAAGAAGGGGCTTAACCCTTCATGCTGTCCCAGAACGTCTTGACCGACGAAAAGAAGCTCTTGCTCTCGGGGTTGTTATCCTCGGACATGGCTTCGAAATCGCGCAGAAGCTCTTTCTGGCGGCTGGTCAGATTGACGGGCGTTTCAACGGCAAGTTCGATGAACATGTCACCGGCCGGCCCGCCGCGCAGCGCGGGCATTCCCTTCGAGCGCAGGCGCATCTGCCGCCCTGACTGGCTGCCTGCCGGGATCTTGACGCGGCTGCGGCCACCATCGATCGTCGGCACTTCGATATCTCCACCAAGTGCCGCAGTCGTCATGGACACGGGTACGCGGCAGAAGAGATTGGTATTCTCGCGTTCGAACAGATCGTGCTTCGTCACTTCGATGAAAATATACAGATCACCGGACGGGCCCCCACGCATCCCGGCTTCACCCTCACCGGCCAGACGAATACGGGTTCCCGTCTCGACACCTGCAGGGATATTCACCGAAAGCGCGCGATCCTTGTGCACGCGGCCTTGACCCGCGCAAGCCTTGCAGGGGTTCTTGATGATCTGGCCCAAACCGCTGCAGGTCGGACAGGTGCGTTCAACCGTAAAGAAACCCTGTTGCGCACGCACTTTTCCCATGCCGGAACAGGTCGGGCAGGTTTGCGGCTCGGCCCCGCCTTCGGCACCGGACCCGCTGCAGGACGAACAGGAAACCGAGGTCGGGACATTGATCGTCTTTTGGAGGCCTGAATAGGCGTCTTCCAGCGATACGCGCAGGTTGTAACGCAGATCGGCACCGCGTGCGGCGCGTCCGCGCCCGCCACCGCGCCCACCCATGAAATCGCCGAACAGATCGTCGAACACATCGGAAAACGCGCTGGCAAAGTCACCCTGGTTCCCGCCAAAGCCGCCAGGACGGCCGCCACCGCCGCCCATGCCGCCTTCAAAGGCAGCATGCCCAAAACGATCATAGGCCGCCTTCTTTTCGGCGTCCTTCAGAATCTCGTAGGCCTCGTTGGCTTCCTTGAATTGGGCTTCGGCTTCGGGATTGTCGGCGTTGCGGTCTGGATGCAGCTCTTTCGCCTTGGTGCGATACGCCTTCTTGATCTCTTCTGCCGAGGCGCCGCGTGCTATACCAAGCACGTCGTAATAGTCACGTTTTGCCATTGGGGATCCCCCTCATGTGGAACGGTAAGGGCCGGTCCGGACTGGACCGGCCCCCGCGTTCCGCGAAACGCTTACGAGCGCTTGTTATCGCCCAGATCTTCAAAGTCCGCATCGACAATGTCGTCATCATCGTTGCCGCGCGGGCCCTGCGAGGACACCGGTTCGTCGTCATCAGCGTCCTGGCTGGCCTTGTAGATGGCCTCGCCCAGTTTCATCGCCGCTTCGGTCACGTTCTGGATGCCCGACTTGATCTTGTCGGCCTTGTCGGTTTCCAGATCGTCCTTCAGCGCGGCAATCGCCAGTTCGATGGCTTCGATCGTCGTCGGATCCACCTTGTCGCCATGCTCTTCCATCGACTTCTCGGTCGAGTGGATCAGACTTTCGGCCTGGTTCCTGGCTTCCACCAGCTCACGACGCTTCTTGTCCGCCTCAGCGTTCTCCTCGGCATCCTTGACCATCTTTTCGATGTCCTCATCGCTGAGGCCACCCGAAGCCTGAATCGTGATCTTCTGTTCCTTGCCGGTGCCCTTGTCCTTGGCACTGACGGACACGATGCCGTTGGCATCGATATCGAACGTCACCTCGATCTGCGGCATGCCACGCGGGGCCGGGGGGATGTTCTCAAGGTTGAACTGACCCAGCATCTTGTTGTCGGCGGCCATTTCCCGCTCGCCCTGGAACACGCGGATGGTCACCGCATTCTGATTGTCCTCGGCGGTCGAGAAGACCTGGCTTTTCTTGGTCGGGATCGTGGTGTTGCGATCGATCAGGCGGGTGAACACACCGCCCAGCGTCTCGATGCCCAGCGACAGCGGGGTGACGTCCAGCAGAACGACATCCTTGACGTCGCCCTGCAGCACGCCGGCCTGAATGGCGGCGCCCAGTGCCACGACCTCATCGGGGTTCACACCCTTGTGCGGCTCCTTGCCGAAGAACTTGGTCACCTCTTCCACGACCTTGGGCATACGGGTCATACCACCGACCAGAACCACCTCGTCGATATCGGCCGTGGTCAGGCCAGCATCCTTGAGGGCGGCCTGACAGGGCTTCATCGACGCCTTGATCAGGTCGTTGACCAGACTTTCCAGCTTGGCGCGGGTCAGCTTCATCACCATGTGAAGCGGCTGTCCGGTGGCGCTGTTCATCGAGATGAACGGCTGGTTGATTTCGGTCTGGCTGGAGGAGGACAGCTCGATCTTGGCCTTCTCGGCCGCTTCCTTGAGGCGCTGCAGCGCCATCTTGTCGAGCGTCAGGTCAACGCCATGCTCTTTCTTGAACTCGTCTGCCAGGTAGTTGACGATCCGCATGTCGAAGTCTTCGCCACCCAGGAAGGTGTCGCCATTGGTGGACTTCACTTCGAACAGGCCATCGTCGATCTCGAGGATGGTGACGTCGAACGTACCGCCACCAAGGTCATAGACCGCGATGATCTGGCTGTCTTTCTTGTCCAGACCATAGGCCAGCGCAGCGGCCGTCGGTTCGTTGATGATCCGCAACACCTCAAGACCGGCGATCTTGCCTGCGTCCTTGGTTGCCTGACGCTGTGCGTCGTTGAAATAGGCGGGCACGGTGATGACGGCCTGCGTCACCTCTTCGCCGAGATAGGACTCGGCGGTTTCCTTCATCTTGCCAAGAATGAAGGCGGAAATCTGCGAGGGGCTGTATTTGTCGCCACGGGCTTTCACCCAAGCATCGCCATTGCCGCCATCGATCACGGTGAACGGCAGGTTCTTCTTGTCCTTGGCCAGATCCGCGTCATCGAACCGGCGACCGATCAGACGCTTCACGCCGAAGATCGTGTTGTCCGGGTTGGTGACGGCCTGACGCTTGGCCGGCTGGCCGACAAGGCGCTCGTTTTCGGTGAAGGCGACGATCGAGGGCGTGGTGCGCGCACCTTCCGAATTCTCGATCACGCGAGGCTGGCTGCCATCCATGATGGCGATACAGCTGTTGGTGGTTCCCAGGTCAATACCAATGACTTTGGCCATGTTTTCGATCCCTTCTGACTTCAAGGCGATGACACGAGGTTCAGACCCGTTCCGGCATCCGCACCCCGATCCTGTTTGTGATGATGGCCTGCACTTTACAAGACCGGTCATCACGCTTCCGAGCGTATATAAGGAGGGGTCCGAGGGCCTGCAAGCACCGTACCTGTGGCCTTTTAGGGATTCCGGGGTAAAATTGATCCGCATGCACCCTCGCAAGGCAGCAAACATCAAGGACAGCGGGATGACGGAACCCACGATGACCCTCAAGGGCATCGACATCTTCCAAGGTCATGCGGACCGGGACATGCAAGCCGCATTGCTTGACGACCTGCGCGATGTGATCCGCGCGGCGCCCTTGTTTTCGCCGGTTACAGCCGGCGGCAAGCCGATGTCGGTCCGCATGACCTCGGCCGGGCGGCTGGGATGGGTGTCCGACAGGGCGGGCTACCGGTATCAGGATCACCACCCCCAGGGGACGGCTTGGCCGAAGATCCCCGCGCGGGTCCTTGGCCTCTGGCACGATCTGGTCGATCCGGTCCGCCCGCCCGACTGCTGTCTGGTCAACTTCTACGGGGAAGGGGCGCGCATGGGCCTTCATCAGGACAAGGACGAGCGTGATTTTTCATGGCCGGTTCTGTCCCTTTCGTTGGGCGACGATGGCCTGTTCCGTGTCGGTGGCACCCGCAAAGGCGAGCCGACGGCGTCGGTCTGGTTGAAATCGGGTGATGTTATGCGGATGGGTGGCGCAGCGCGCATGGCGTTCCACGGTGTCGATCGTATCCGTTTCGGGTCTTCACGGCTTTTGCCGAAAGCTGGACGGATCAACCTGACGCTGCGGGTCGTCGAATGATCAGCGCCGCGCGCTCCAGCTGACCGAAGCGTGGCGGCGGGTGTAGAATTCGCCCATCAGCCCGATCATCAGCAGCACCGTGCCCACGATGATGGCATATTCATACGAGCTGTAGCGCGGGGTGTAGTTGATGAAGACAAAGCCGCGCGCCTGATCAATGGCGTGAAACAGCGGATTCCAGTCGAACATCGCCAGCATGAACGCGGGCAGCGTGTTGGCCACGAACATCTTGCCGGAGGCGATCATGTTCGCGCGCTGATAGATCGTCGTGAAGATGCTGACGAAGGTGGGAAACCAGGGCTTGATCGACAGCAGCAGGACACCCAGCGACAGGCCCGTGTACCACGCGATCAGAAGCATGCCGAAGGCGGGAATAGGTTGGTCGATCGTGATCGGTGTGAACAGCGTATGGTAGCCGAACAGAATGACCACAAGCGACAACACCTGAATGTAGAGCGTGCCAAGCGCTGCTGCGGCAATCACGATGATCGTGTTCAGAGGCGCATGTTTCATCATGGGGGATGCAGGCCCCTCTGATCCGACCACTGCACCCAAGGTCTTGGTGTGGGTCATGTAGAGGAAAATGCCCGACATGATGTAGAGCATGAAATCCCCCCGCAGCGCGGCACCGCGCAGGCCGAGAAGGGTGAACATGACGTAGAAGGCAAGCACGAAGACGGCGGCCTGCATCATGTTCGTCAGGATCGACAGCAGGGCGTTGCCATGCGACTTGCGGATGTTGCGCACGATGCTGTGGTAGACCAGTTCGGCAATGGTGATGGCAGCGCCAAGACCTGTCTGCCTGAAATTGGAATGCTGAAACATAACCGGTTACTGCCTGCCTGATGCCTGTGCGATCTGTCGGTCCTTTCCGGGACACTTGCCGACTTGCCTTCGGATCAGCATAAGGGGAGGACGTAAAGAGAACAACAATCCTGCCCCAGGGGCACGAAGATTGTGGGAGTATGTGATTGGATTACCAGAAACTGACCGAGGTCATGCGCCGCCTGTCCATCGAGGCCGGCGAAGTCATCATGAAGATTTATGCAGCCGACGACTTCGAGGTCAAGGTGAAGTCTGACGCCAGCCCCGTGACCGAAGCGGATGAGGCGGCAGACGCCCTGATCTCGGCCGGGTTGCGGGCGGCTTTTCCCGACATAACCCTTGTGACGGAAGAGCAGGCCGCCTCCCACTCCCGCAAGGCGGACAGGTTCCTGATTGTGGATCCGCTTGACGGAACCAAGGAATTCGTCAACCGGCGTGGCGATTTCACCGTCAATATCGCCTATGTTGAGTCTGGTGTGCCGACACGCGGCGTCGTTTATGCCCCGGCCCGCGAGCGGATGTTCTTTACCCTCGCGGACGGCACCGCGGTCGAGGAGCAAGGCGCTCTCGATCCCGCAATGATGGGCGAGGTCACCCCGATCCGGGTCGGATCTCCTAACAATGCCGGGCTGATGGTTGTCGCGTCAAAGTCGCATCGCGATCAGG
This sequence comes from Paracoccaceae bacterium, assembly GCA_041596235.1. Lineage (GTDB taxonomy): Bacteria > Pseudomonadota > Alphaproteobacteria > Rhodobacterales > Rhodobacteraceae > Seohaeicola. The sequence goes on along the minus strand of JBFHIW010000011.1, from coordinate 23,826 downwards.
CAACGGATGACTACATCGCGAAATATGCGGTCAGGGACATGACAAGCGCGGGGTCATCGCTCAAGTTCTGCCTTGTCGCCACGGGTGAGGCCGATCTTTATCCCAGAGTGGGGCGCACGATGGAATGGGATACGGCAGCCGGCCATGCCGTGTTGCGCGGCGCCGGGGGCGATGTTGTCCGCTTCGACGATCATACCCCCCTGAGCTATGGCAAGGACGGATACGCAAATCCGTTTTTCATCGCCTATGCCCCCGGTGTCGAGTTGAAGAGACCTTGATGACAGTCCTGATCGTCATTCCCGCCCGTTATGCCTCGACCCGCTACCCAGGCAAACCACTGGTCGCGTTGACCGGTGCGACAGGGCTGAAACAGAGTCTGATCGAACGCTCCTGGCGTGCTGCGACGCAGGTGCGTGGGGCCGACAGGGTCGTCGTGGCCACGGATGATGACCGTATCCGCGCTGCGGCAGAAGCCTTTGGCGCAGAGGTCGTCATGACCTCAAGCGATTGCCAGAACGGAACCGAGCGCTGCGCCGAGGCGCATGCGGCGCTGGGCCTTGGGTTCGACATGGTTGTGAACCTGCAAGGGGACGCACCGCTGACGCCGCCATGGTTCGTGGAAGACCTGATTGCAGGGCTGGACGCAGATCCCGCGGCACAGGTGGCCACCCCGGTTCTGCGCTGCGACGGTCGCGCCCTGAACGGGTTTCTCGAGGATCGCAGGAACGGTCGTGTTGGCGGCACGACGGCTGTTTTCAGCCAGAACAGACACGCATTGTATTTCTCGAAAGAGGTTATCCCCTTCACCTCGCGCCCATACGCGCAGGACGAGGATACGCCCGTTTTTCACCATGTCGGTGTCTATGCCTACAGGCCGACAGCGCTTGCCGATTATATGGGCTGGCCGATTGGCCCGCTGGAGACACTCGAAGGGCTTGAACAACTCAGGTTCCTCGAAAACGGGCGCAGGATCCTTTGCGTCGAAGTGGAGGCGCGCGGACGTCAGTTCTGGGAGTTGAACAACCCCGAGGATGTCGTGCGGCTGGAAACCATGATGGCGGAAATGGGCATGGAATGAAAAAGCCCCGGGTCAGTGTCGTCATTGTCAGTCGGCAAAGGCCGGCGGCTTTGTCGCTTTGCCTGGCTGCTGTCGCGCGCCTGACCTATCCGGCCTACGAGGTCATAGTGGTCGCCGATCAATCCGGCCTGCAGGCCGTGAATGCACTTTCTTTCTCTGGCGCCATCAAATCCGTTGCCTTTGACGAGCCGAATATAGCAGCGGCGCGCAATCGGGGTATCGCTCAGGCCGCAGGCGATATCGTGGCCTTCCTGGATGATGATGCCGTACCCGAACCAAGATGGCTGGATCATCTGATCTTGCCCTTTCTCGATCCTGATGTGGCGGCTGCAGGTGGCTATGTTCTGGGGCGAAACGGGATCTCCTTTCAATGGCGGGGCCGTATCGTGGATCAGACCGGAGCTGCCCGGAATGTGACACTGAACCAGCAGAATCCGACAGTTCTGACGCCGCCGCCCGGCTGGGCCGTGAAAACCGAGGGCACCAATATGGCCATGCGGCGCGAAGTTCTGGCGCAGATGGGCGGCTTTGATCCCGCATTCCATTTCTATCTGGACGAAACCGATGTGAACATGCGTTTGGCCGCGCTTGGATATTCCACCGCGATCGTCCCTTTGGCACAGGTCCATCACGGATATGCGGCAAGCCCCCGACGCCGTCAGGACAGAACAGTCCGGGATCTGCACCAGATCGCGGCATCGACCGTCGTTTTCCTCAGAAAGTACTGCCCAGCCTCACGCCATGAAGCAACGCTTGGCGCAGCCCTGGACGAGCAACGCAAGCGCCTGCTGTCGCAGATGATCGCAGGGCAGCAAGAACCCCGCGACATGCGCCGCTTGCTGCAGGGGTGGTCCGAAGGTCTGGCCGAGGGGCGCCTGCGCAACCTGACGCAGCCGATGACCATGCCCGATCCACAAACTGATTTTCTGCCGTTTCAGAGCCTGTTTATATCCGGCCACCGGATTGTCCAAGGATATCTGACCCAGGCGCGCGCCCTGCGGGATCAGGCAAGACGACTGGCCGAAGAGGGGCAAACCGTCTCTCTTTTCCTGTTGTCTCGCACCGCGCTCTATCACAGGGTCAGGTTTGATCCTGCCGGATACTGGGAACAGACGGGCGGCCTGTTCGGTCGCAGCGATCGGAGCGATCCGCTTTTTCGCGTCGGACGCCTGAAGGCCCGCGTCGCCAGAGAGGTCGAACGGATCGGTGCTGTCCGGTTCTGAGGCGCTGTTTGCCTTTCTGTTGCCTAATCAGTTAAAAAACAGCCGTTTCTTCACCTTTTGACGTGCCTCTCTATCCAAAAGGGTGATAATGAGCGTAGTATATATGCACCGCCTGTTGCGGTTGTTTTTCAAGGATACGAGGAATGCGGAAGAAACTCACAAAGGCCATTTTTCCTGTTGCTGGGCTGGGAACACGCTTCCTGCCGGCCACGAAATCTGTGCCGAAGGAGATCATGACGTTGGTTGACCGCCCGTTGATCCAATACGCGATTGACGAGGCGCGCGCGGCCGGCATCAAAGAATTCATCTTTGTGACTTCCAGGGGAAAAGGCGCGCTTGAGGATTATTTCGACCACGCGCCGCAACTCGAGTCGGAACTGCGCAAGAAGGGCAAGACCGAACTTCTGGACATCCTGAAGACGACGAACATGGACAGCGGTGCCATCGCCTATATCCGCCAGCACAAGGCCCTTGGCCTTGGTCATGCTGTCTGGTGCGCACGCAGGCTGATCGCGGACGAACCTTTCGCCGTGATTCTGCCCGATGACGTGATCGCTGCGGAAAAGCCCTGCCTTCAGCAGATGGTCGAAGCCTATAACGAAACCGGTGGCAACATTGTCGCTGCGATGGAGGTCGCACCCGAGCGGGCCTCGTCCTATGGGATCCTCGACATCCAGGAAGACATGGGGACGGTTGTATCGGTCAAGGGCATGGTCGAAAAACCTGCTGCAGGCACGCAGCCATCCAACCTTGCCGTGATCGGGCGCTATATCCTGACCCCGCACATCCTGAACAACTTGAACAAGATGAAGACAGGTGCCGGCGGCGAGATCCAGCTGACCGACGCGATCGCCCAGGAGATTGAAGAAGGCCGCAAGGTCTATGGCTATCGTTTCCGCGGACAGCGTTTCGATTGCGGATCGAAAGCCGGTTTTCTTCAGGCCACCGTGTCCTTCGGCCTGTCGCGCCCCGATCTGAGGGATGATCTGGCACGTTACCTGCGCGAGATCATCTCGCAGGATCTGGCGGCCGAGTGACAGCTTCGGGGGCTGATTGTTGAAGGCGGTTCAGGGTACATTGGTCCGCATGCACGTAGGGCCGCAAACCGGGCGCAACAGTGACTGAACCTGCCGCCGCGCGATTGCTTGACCTGACCCGTCTGGTCAGCCGCGCGGCACGCCTGCCCACAGGAATCGACAGGGTCGAACTGGCCTATCTCGATGCCTTTCTGGCTGAGTCAGTGCCTGTTTTCGGCCTGATCAGATCGGCTTGGGGTTTTCTGTTGCTGGACCGTCAAGGCCTGATGGCCTGTCGCCGCAAGGTGTCGGGGCAGGACCCTTGGGGTCAGCCCGATTTGTTGTCCCGCCTGCGACCCGGATTGATCCGCAGCCGCCAGTGCGCGGAATCCGATATCCGTCGCCTTGCGCTGGCAAGGTCCTTGCCAGCGCGTCTTGGCAAGATGTTGGCCAGACATCTTCCCGTCGGCACGGTCTATGTGAATGTCGGGCATGCCAACCTGTCGGAACGTGTCCTTCACGCTTTGCAGTCCGCATGTCGTGCACGGATCGTGGTGATGATCCACGACACCATCCCGCTCGATTTTCCCCAGTATCAGCGGGAACAGACTCCTGACATCTTTCGGGGCATGTTGAAACGCGTGCAGCGTCACGCAAGCCTGATCCTGTGCAATTCCGCTCAGACGCGTGACGATGTCATTCGTCACATGCAACCGTTCGGCCCGGTCCCGAATACCATGGTCGCGCATCTGGGTGTGGATGTGCCCTTGCCCGCGGATGTTGCGCCTTTCCCTGCCGGATTTGACAGGAACAGACCCTATTTTACCACGGTTGGCACGATCGAGCCGCGCAAGAACCATATTTTTCTGCTGGATCTCTGGGCAGAGATGGCAGCGACTTTGCCCGCAGAAACAATGCCCCAGTTGCTGATTTGCGGGGCGCGTGGCTGGAACAACCGGGATGTTTTCGCGCGCCTCGATCAAGACCCGATGATGGGACGCCATGTGTTCGAGATGCCGGGCCTCTCGGACAGGCAGATCGCGGCGCTTCTTGCGCGGTCTCGCGCCGCTCTCTTTCCAAGCGTCGCCGAAGGGTTTGGTCTGCCTCCCGTCGAGGCGCTGGCACTGGGTGTGCCGGTAATTTGCAACAGTCTTGGGATATATCGTGAAATCCTTGGCGATTATCCCATTTACGTAAAGATCGAGGATAGGTATCTTTGGATCAATAAGATAGCGATGCTGACTACGGATCAGCACGACAGGCAGTGTGCAGGCAGCGGGTTCAATCCGCCCCTTTGGCAGGACCATTTCAACGCCGTGTTAAGCTGTTTGTGATTGGTTGTCAGGCGCGTGCATGGCGTCTGGCGATTTAGGGAAGGCACGGTTTGGGCGTCTGGCAGTCATATCGTCTGAGGCTTCAGCGCAAGCGCTGGCTGCTGCGTGCCTGGCGCAAGCGGCGCGAATTGCGGTCTGTGACGAACAGGACAGACTCTATCAAGCCGGGTGATATCCTGCTGTTCTCGACCCTTCGGAATGAACAGCTGCGACTGCCTTACTTCCTGCAGTACTACCGCGACATGGGCGTGAACCACTTCCTGCTGGTGGACAACGACAGCACTGACGGATCTTTGGAATACCTCGCGGAACACCCCGATGTTTCGGTGTGGCACACCCGTCATGGATACAAGCGTGCCCGCTTTGGCGTGGACTGGTTGAACTGGCTGCAAATGCAACATGCCCATGGGCATTGGTCGCTTGTCGTCGATCCCGATGAATTCCTGATCTACCCGTTCTGCGATACCCGTTCCCTCAGGGCGTTGACCGACTGGCTGGATGCCTCCTCGATCAAGTCTTTCGCGGCGATGCTGCTGGACATGTACCCCAAGGGACCGATCGGTGAGCAACCCTATCGGCAGGGTCAGGACCCGATCGAGATCGCCAACTGGTTCGACGCGGGAAATTACAGCATCAAGCGCAACAAGCGGTTTGGCAATCTCTGGATACAGGGCGGTCCCCGCAGTCGCGTGTTCTTTGCGGACAAGCCTGAGAAGGCACCTGCGTTGAACAAGATACCGCTGGTCAAGTGGGACAAGCGCTATGCCTATGTCAGTTCAACTCACATGCTGCTGCCGCGCGGCCTGAACCTTGTCTATGACGAATGGGGCGGGGAAAAGGCCAGCGGCGTTCTTCTGCATGCCAAGTTCCTGAATACCTTCCCGGAAAAGGCGCAGGAAGAGTTGACGCGCAAACAGCATTATGCGGCGTCAGTGGAATACAAGGCCTATGCCGAAAGCCTGCAAGACGATCCGGATCTGTGGTGCAAGTGGTCCGAGAAATACATCAACTGGCGCCAGTTGGAGATTCTGGGTCTCATGTCCAAGGGAAACTGGGCATGAGCGTCGGTATCGTGATGCTGGTCCACACGGCCCTTGGCAGGGCCGAGCAGGTCGCGCGTCACTGGGCGGCCGGGGGGTGTCCGGTTGTCATCCACGTCGACAGGTTCGTGCCGAAAAAGACATATGCGGCCTTCGTCGATGCGCTGTCTGATCTAAAGCAGGTGCGCTTTTGCAAAAGGCATCGCTGCGAATGGGGGACATGGGGCATTGTCGCGGCCTCGCAAGCCGGGGCAGAGATGATGCTGTCGGACTTCCCGGATGTGCGCCATGTCTATCTTGCGTCCGGCTCTTGCCTGCCGCTGCGCCCGGTGCAGGAGTTGATCGACTATCTTGCCGCGCGCCCCAGAACCGATTTCATCGAAAGCGCGACCACCGCCGATGTCCCCTGGACCGTCGGTGGTCTGGATCAGGAAAGGTTCACCTTGCGCTTTCCCTTCTCATGGAAGCGTCAAAGGTATCTGTTCGATACCTTCGTCAAGCTGCAGCGCAAGATCGGACTGAAACGCAAGATGCCGAACGGGCTGGTGCCGCATATGGGCAGCCAATGGTGGTGTCTGACCCGTCAGACCCTGTCCGCGATCCTGCAGGACCCTGAGCGCCCGACCTATGACACCTTCTTCAAGCGCGTCTGGATTCCTGACGAAAGCTACTTCCAGTCGCTGGCAAGGGTCTATTCCGGCCATATCGAAAGCCGCTCGTTGACCCTCAGCAAGTTCGACTTTCAGGGCAAGCCGCACATCTTCTACGACGATCACCTGCAATTGCTGCGCCGGTCTGACTGTTTCGTGGCGCGCAAGATCTGGCCACATGCGAACCGTCTTTACGAAGTGTTCCTGACCGATGCGGCCGGCGCGATGAAGAAGACAGAGCCTAATCCGGGGAAAATTGACCGCATCTTCGCCAAGGCGGTCGAGCGGCGGACGCGCGGGCGCGCCGGTCTCTACATGCAAAGCCGCTTCCCGAACCAGGGCTGGGAAAACGGCATCACATCCAGCCCCTATTCGGTGTTCGAAGGCTTTTCCGATCTTTTCGAGGATTTCGAGGGTTGGCTGGCCAAGGCGACCAGTGCGCGTGTGCATGGGCATCTTTTCGCGCCTGACCGCGTCGAATTCGCCGGCGGTCAAGGCCTGATGAACGGGGCGCTGTCCGACAGCGCTGCGCTGCGCGACTACAACCCGCGATCCTTTCTGTGCAATCTGATCTGGAACACCCGGGGCGAAAGGCAGTGCTTTCAATTCGGTCCCTCGGATACACAGGACATTGCGTGGGAATTCGCCAAGGATCCGAACGCACAGGTCTCGGTTATTTCGGGCGCCTGGGCCGTTCCACTGTTTCGGTCCAACCGGAATTTCGCGGATATCCGCAAGGATGCGGCCCTGCTCCAGCGTATCGAAAGCGAACATTTGAACGTCTTGCGTTCGCCATATGTCAAGGCGAAGGTCCGGGTATGGACAATGGCCGAATTCATCGAGGCGCCGATGGAACCTTTGCAGACCATTCTGGACGAGATCGGCAATCGCAGTCTGCGGCGTCTGGCGGAGGTTCCGAAGATGGTCGATCTGGATGGCTTCGGCCAATTCCTGCAGAACCTCAAGAACCAGGGCATGCACCCCTATCTGATGGGCGATTTCCCGGTTGCGCGTGACATGCCCGCGGCGCCCCAATCGTCCCGCAAACCTTATCTGGTGCGCTGATGATGGCGGGGCGCTTCGATTACTTCATCGTGTTCGCCGAAATGCGGACGGGATCGAATTTTCTGGAAACCAACCTGAACGCCTATGACGGTCTGACCTGTCATGGCGAGGCTTTCAATCCGCATTTCATCGGCTATCCGAACCGTACCGAAATCCTGGGGATCACGCAGCCGATGCGCGATGCGAATCCGCAGCGTTTGATCGAGGCCGTCAAACACGGCACAGCGGGCCTGGGCGGGTTCCGGTTCTTTCATGACCATGACCAGAGAGTGCTGGACATCGCCCTGTCCGATCCAAGATGTGCCAAGATCATCCTGACCCGCAACCCGGCGGACAGCTATGTGTCCCGCAAGATCGCGCAGGCCACCGGACAGTGGAAACTGACCAATGTCGCCAAGCGGAAAGAGGCGTTGGCGGTTTTTGACCGTGATGAGTTCGAGGCGCATCTGACCGATTTGCAGGAATTCCAGATCACCTTGCTGCATGCCCTGCAAATCACGGGTCAGACGGCCTTCTATGTCGCCTATGAAGACCTGCAGGATGTGGCGGTGATGAACGGGCTGGCCCGTTTTCTGGGTGTCGAACAGCAGTTGGACAGCCTTGATGAGAGCCTGAAGAAACAAAACCCCGAACCGATCTCTGAAAAGGTCCGGAATTTCGACCAGATGGCCGATGCACTGGCCCGGCTCGACCGCTTCAACCTGACACGCACGCCGAATTTCGAACCCCGCCGGGGGGCTGCCGTGCCGGGGTATGTGGCCACCGCAAGGTCGCCGTTGCTGTATCTGCCGATAAGGTCAGGGCCGGAAACCCAGGTGCTGGAGTGGATGGCCGCGCTGGACCAGGTCGGGACGGAGAGCTTGCAGACGAAGTTCACACAGAAAACCTTGCGCCAGTGGATGCGCGGCCATCCCGTGCATCGCAGCTTTACCGTGCTGCGTCATCCCGTTGCCCGTGCCCATGCCGCGTTCTGCGATAAGATCCTGATCCCCGGACCGGGCCATTTCGCGGAGATCCGCAAGATCCTGCGAAAGTCCCATGGGTTGCAGATCCCCGAGACTCTGCCCGATGCCGGCTATGATCAGGACGCCCATCGCGCGGCCTTCAAGGTGTTCCTTGATTTCCTCAAGGCCAATCTGGCGGGGCAGACCATGGTCCGGGTCGATGCGTCCTGGGCAAGCCAGTTGCAGGTTCTGCAAGGCTATGCGCAGTTTTCCCTGCCCGACATGATCCTTCGCGAGGACGAGATCGAGGTGTATTTGCCAGCCTTGGCCCAGCAGATGGGCCATGAGGAGCCGCCGGTCACGCAAGATGCGCCCGCCGACCGCCCCTTTGCTTTGTCAGAGATCTACGATCAGGACATCGAGGACAGGGTCAGCGCCATCTATCAACGCGACTACACGACCTTCGGCTTTGCGCCATGGGAGGCTGACGCCTGATCAGGCCGCCTGGACCGTCTGCGCTTCGGTCAGGATGGTATAGAGTGTGCCGGGGTCCGTATTCGCGCGCAGCTTCGTGCAGACAGAAGGTTCGCGCAGGGTACGCGACACCAGTGCCAGCGCCTTGAGGTGTTCGACACCTGCATCCTCTGGCGCGAACAGCGCGAAGATGATGTCGACCGGTGCGCGGTCCACCGCATCGAAGTCGATCGGTTTTTCCAGCAGGATGAAGGCGCCTTGCACGGAATCAAGCCCCGGTATGCGTGCATGTGGCAGCGCCACGCCATGGCCGACCCCGGTCGGCCCAAGGGTCTCGCGTTCCATCAGGGCTTCGACGGCCATGGCGGCATTGATCTTGTAGACCGATGCCGCCAGCTCTCCCAGATCATGAAGAAGCCGCTTCTTGCTCGTAGCCGAGGTTATGACCTTGACGGCCTCGGGTCGGAGGATGGTCGAAATCTTCATGCTCGCTCAATGCTCCGGTTGCGGTCGTCCGCAGTCTTTAACGCGGATCGATCCAGCCGATATTGCCGTCTTCGCGGCGGTATACCACGTTCACACCGGCTTTGCCCTCATTTCGGAAAACCAGCACCGGTGCGCCTGCAAGTTCCATCTGCATGACCGCTTCACCCACCGACAGTGACGGAATTCTGGTTTCCATCTCGGCAATGATCATCGGCTGCAGGGACGCAGGCTCCGAATCCTCGTTATTCCCCTCAGCAGCGAGGATATACGAGGACGCGCCCATGAGTTCAACAGGCTCGGTCCGGTCACGGTGGTGGTCCTTGAGGCGACGCTTGTAGCGACGCAGCTGCTTGTCCATTTTCTCGTTGCAGGCATCAAAAGCAGCATAGATCTCGTTGGCATGGGCTTTGGCGGCCGCGGTCAGGCCGCTGGACAGGTGCACTGTCGCCTCGCAGACGAATTCATGGGCCGACTTGGAAAATACGACAGTCGCATCTGTGGGACGCTGCGCATATTTTGCCATCACGATACCCATTTCGTTCTTCACATGGGTTTGAAGGGCCTCACCAATGTCGATTTGCTTGCCACTGATCTGATAGCGCATCATGTCTCCTTTGCATGACAATTCGGGTTGCGTCCATGGCAGCCATGCCAAGGTTACGTCACGCCCGATTGCTGGATGTCGACGGCCAAGCAGCGTTTCATGCCCTGTCGCGATGATAAGGCGCCAACTGAACAAGAAGGACTCTGCGTGACTGTCATAGCCCCATTGGAGGCGAAGGCATGGGGGTCTGTCAATCACAACAAGTGGCTCTGGCGCCTTGCCGCGGCACAAGACCGTTTCCAGCAGGCCGGCCCCCTCAGGAAATCCGGAAGCCTTCGCCAAGATAGACGCGCCGAACGTTCTCGTTTTGCACCACTTCGTCGGGTGTGCCCGACATCAGGACCTTGCCGTCATGCAGGATATAGGCGCGATCCACGATCTCCAGCGTCTCGCGCACATTGTGATCCGTAATCAGCACGCCGATCCCGCGTTTCTTCAGGTCTGCAACAAGGTGGCGAATGTCGCCGACACTGATCGGGTCGACCCCGGCAAAGGGTTCATCCAGAAGAAGGTACTTCGGATCGGCCGCGAGACAGCGTGCGATTTCCACGCGCCGCCGTTCACCCCCTGACAGGGCCAGCGCGGGCGCCCGGCGCAGATGCTCGATCGAGAATTCCGACAACAGCTCCTCAAGCCGCTCGCGCCGCTTGTGCCGATCCTTGACCGAGATATCGAGGATGGCACCGATATTGTCTTCGACCGAGAGGCCGCGAAAGATCGACATTTCCTGCGGCAGATAGCCGATACCAAGCTTGGCGCGGCGATACATCGGAAGATTGGTCACGTCGCGCCCGTCGATCGTGACTTGCCCACTCTCGGGATAGACCAGACCCGCAATGGCATAGAAAGTGGTCGATTTGCCGGATCCGTTGGGGCCCAGAAGGGCCACGACCTCACCGCGATTCAGCTCCATGCTGAAATCGCGGATCACGACACGCTTCTTGTAGCTTTTCAAAAGATGTCTGACACGCAGGCCGGATTGCCCTTCGGTCAGCGTCAGCTGGGGTGTCGCCATTTTCAGTCCGATCCGCGAAGGATGGTCCTGACGCGCCCATCCATCTGCGCCGTGCCCCCTTCGAGATTCACGGTCATCCGCTCCGACGTCAGCGCGCTGTTGCCTTGGGTCAGCAGGACATTTCCCTGCATCACCACCTCACCGTCATCGACATTGTAGTCGGCACGCTCGGCCTCGGCAGCATCGGGCCCGCTGACCAGCGTCACGCCTCCGGTCGCCTCAAGCCGGGCTATCCGCGCCTGCTGCCCTTCGGCTGCTTCCGCATAGACGACCAGAACGCGCGGCGCTGCCAATCGCATCTCACCCTGTATGATCACCACATTCCCGGTGAAAATGGCGGTTCCGTCCTGCTGGCTGACGGACAGGCTGTCGGCTGTCACTTCGACCGGCAGCGACGTGTCCTGCTGGATCACCCCGAAGGCCAGATTGGTGCTTTGCGCCTGCGCAATCCCGGCCAGGCCTGTGGTTGCAACGGCAAGTGCGAAGGCGGCGATGATCAAGGGGGGGCGGCGGAACGGCACAGTATGGTCTTTCTCAGTTTCGCGGATCGTATATCAGTTTGACCCCATTTGTGAAAAGCAAATGGACATCACCGGTCTGCGAATCGGACGAGAGAGTCATTTTCCCTGCATCCAGCTTGCCGGGAGGGCCGTTTCCGCTGATCGGCCCGTCGGATTCGGCTGCGATTTCGCGCATGCTGGTCGTCAGCATCTCTGTCGTCACCCGGTAACCAGTGGAACTGGTCAGCACCACATCCCCCTCAAGAATCGCAACGCCTTGAATGTCGTCAACCGTTCCGATCACCGAGGTGATGTTGATCTGTGCCCCACGCAGAAGATCGATCCGCGCCGACATCGTTTGCGCGATCACGCGCCCGGTTTGGTTGGGGTCAACTCGCGCATTCGTCGCGACAAAGGCAACCAGGTGCCCCTCTTCGGTCGCCCCTGCAAAAGACGGCTCCGTGATCTGCTGGCTGCCTGTGCGGCTTTCCAGATCGGCGCGGCTGATCGGGATCGACTTGGTGGGATCGACCGTGCGCGACAGAAGGAACAGGGTCGACAACAGGGCAAGGGCAGTCAGCGGCAGAAGTATCTTCAGCCAGGTGATCACGCGGGATCGCAGACCGTCGCGCGGATCCATGGCCTAACCCAGACCCACGCGCAGGCAGTCGTGGATATGCAACAGCCCGATCGCCTGTCCCGGCTGCGCGGGATCGACCACGAAGAGGCAAGTGATCTTGCGTTCGTTCATCACGCCAACAGCCGCTTCGGCCAAGGCGTTAGGCGCAATCGTGCGGGGGTTGCGGGTCATCACATCACCGGCGCTCAGCGACAACAGACCCTCCATATGGCGGCGCAGGTCACCGTCGGTGATGATGCCGATCAGCAGCCCCTCGGCATCGGTCACTCCGACCACACCGAAACCTTTCCGGCTGATCTCCAGCAGCGTATCCCCCATGGGTGCGGTGCCGCTGACAAGTGGCAGGGCATCGCCCGCATGCATCAGGTCGCATACCCGGCTCAGTTGTGCACCCAGCTTGCCTCCGGGATGGAAATTCCTGAAGTCCTCGGGCTGGAACTGCCGATGTTCCATCAGGGCCACGGCCAGCGCATCACCCAGTGCCAGCGTCATGGTGGTCGAGGTTGTGGGAACCACGCCTGTCCCGCAAGCCTCGGTCGCGCGGGGCAGGGTGATGGCCACGTCCGATTGCTTCAGCAGGGTCGAATCCGCCCGGCTGGCAACCCCGATCATCGGGATGTTGAAGCGGCGCGAATAGGCGATCATGTCGGCCAGTTCGGGCGTCTCGCCGGAATTGGACAACATCAGAAGAACGTCATCAGGCGTCAGCATCCCAAGGTCGCCATGGCTGGCCTCGGCAGGATGGACGAATTGGGCAGGCGTGCCTGTGCTGGCCAGCGTCGCTGCAATCTTGCGCGCCACATGACCCGATTTGCCCATCCCCGAAACGATCACGCGACCGCGCGCACCCAGCATCAGTTCAACCGCCCGGGCAAACTCGTCGCCCAGATTGTCAGCCAGCTGCATCAGCCCTTCGGCCTCGGTGCGGATCACGCGGCGGGCGGTATCAAGGAATGTCTGTGCCTTGTCCATCAATGTGCAAAAATGTCCATCTCGGGCCAGCCGGCCAGGTCCAGTTTCGCGCGCATCGGCAGGAAATCGAAACAGGCCTGTGCCATCTCGGCCCGCCCCTCGCGCACCAGCATCGTATCAAGCGCATCCTTCAGGCGATGCAGGTAAAGAACGTCGGACGCCGCATAATCCATCTGCGCTGTCGTCAGATCCACGGCCCCCCAATCGCTTTGCTGTTGCTGCTTGGACACGTCCACCCCGACGAGGTCCTGCAACAGGTACTTCAAGCCGTGACGATCCGTGAAGGTACGCACCAGCTTGCTGGCGATCTTGGTACAATAGACCGGCTGCGCAAGGGCACCGAAGGCGTTATACATCGCGGCAATGTCGAACCGACCGAAGTGGAACAGTTTCAGAACCTCGGGATTTTCCAGAAGAGCGGCCAGATTGGGCGCCTCTGTCTGACCCTTGGTGATCTGGACGATATGCGCATGGCCGTCGCCACCCGACAGCTGCACGACGCACAGCCTGTCCCGATGCGGATTCAGACCCATCGTCTCGCAGTCGATGGCGACTACTGGACCAAGGTCCAGACCGTCAGGAAGATCGTTCTTGTAGAGGTAGTTTGTCATGTCATTCCCTTCGCGGAGGGAATGGTGCCCAGGAGAGGCCACCGGTTTCCCGGTGGAAGTTTCTGCGCCAGAGCAAACGTTCCCAATTCTACTGCACAACCAGCCCTATCCAACCTCGAGGAAGGGTCAAGCTGAAGGTCGCCCTGTGGGGCACTTTGTGGAGCAGTCATGAGCAAGCAAAAATCAGGGTGCAAGGATGGTGTCAAGCTACGTGGACGAACATACCACCTCAGGATCCGTGTGCCGGAACGATTCGCAGGCGTAGAGACGCGGAAAGAGATCTGCTCATCGCTTCGGACCAGAGATCGAGATACGGCAATCGTTCGAGCGGCGATTGAACGGAAGCGACTGATCAGTGATTGGGAGGCCAGGTTGGCGCATGGCGGACTAACCCCTACCAACGATGAATTTCAGGCGTCGCTTAAAGTGCTGGAGTCGTGGAGTCTGCCGTATCGTTCGATGGCAAGTTTGGTCGATGGACCGATCACCGAGCTCGTCAGACGTATTGCAAGAATAGAAGAAGCTGGCCTGCAATCAGCGCTTGTCCCAGCGGCCCTGGGCACATGCGACAAGCCCTTCATCAGGATATCTGAAATGCCCAAACTAATGGAGAAGGCCAAAGCAGCAGAAATTGCCGCGAAGAACCCCAACCAGAAGCGTGAGTGGCGAAACAAGTATATTCATGCTGCCAAGAGCTTCATAGAAATTGTGGGCGATAAGGCGGTGCATGAAATCACCGAAGCAGATGCACTTGCTTATCGCAACCACTGGAAACGGCGTCACGACCAAGATGAGATTTCAACCAATCACGCTGTAAAGCGCCTACGATTCCTTCGGCAGATGATTGATGAATACTTTGAGTCCCTCGATGTTCCGATGAGTCAACGAAATAACCCGATGGTTGGGCTGATGATCAGCAAGAAGCCATTCTATTATGACAGTAGCGGAGGAACCAAAGTTTCGCTTCCGCCAGATTGGGTTGCGAGGTTGGTCAGGGGTGAAATAGTGGCTTGTGGCAACGAGGAGGGCCAAGACATCGCTGTCGTTGCAGCAGACTGCGGAACGCGCCAGTCAGAGATTTACAATCTTCCGCCTGAGGACATCCACCTCGATCACGAAATCCCTCACTTTGTAATTCGAACAGTGACGGAAGGCGAGAATATGCGTGAGATCAAGAACCAGGCTTCAACACGCATTGTGCCTCTCCTTGGCGCGTCTTTTGACGCTATGAAGCGTCATCCCGAAGGGTTCGCTCGCTATCGCGGAAAGGGTTCCTATTCTGGCACGATCAACAGCTATCTTCATGACAACGATCTGTTCCCGGAACATCCTGATGGTCCCGAGGAGCATTTTTCGATCGGCTGCACGAGGCATACATACGAAGATCGCCTGATCGCAGCCGGGTTGAACAATGAAGAGCGGGCCTACCTTATGGGGCATTCACTTCAGAGAATTCGAGGACGTCCAGTCTATGGGTCGGGGCCAGATTTGGTGCTGAGAGCACTCTATCAAGAGATGGTTGCGCACGAGACAATGAACTGGAAGCCTCGTTCTCATGCCGTTCTCCGGTCAGAGATCGACCGACACCTCGAACAGATGGGATTTAGAATCCGATAGTCGAGGTAAGTGGCAAATTTTTCCGTCCCAGCTGTGATCATCCCATCTCCTTTTCAGAGATGAAAGGAGATGGGATGACACACGAAGAACTACATAAAGCCTATAAGGTGATGATAGCGGTGGTCGCCAATCGTCCAGACGGACGGCGCTACGTTGCAATCGTAAAGCGGCTCGAGCAGGAGATGGCAAACCTGCAGAATGAAGAGTCAGATTACGAGCGCATTCTAAGACTGGCAGGTTGGGCAGCTTAGCTCCCAGGCTGTGAGTGAATAGCTCTCCGAGTTTGTCAGAGACCGTTATCCTTTTCACGGCGAGGGGCGGCTTCGAGCCCAGATCGATCATTTTGTCGTGTAGATCTTCGCGATTGCAGCACGAATGGTAACGACTTAAGCGGCCCTGACCGGCCATTCACGGGTCGTTCCGACGCCGCATCGCAGCTTCACGAGACCGGCCATTCATGCATTGCGCAGCATTTTCACGGACCTGATGAGCGGAGTGCGGGCCTTGCTGCCGTTCGCCGTGAGTGGTCTGATAACGCCGCACTATTCAGGTCATATCGCACCCAGCTCATGAAAATGAGTACAATAAAAGCAAGATGCAATTGCGTATGGCCAATTTCCTAAACGCATTCGACAGTGTCAAATATGCAGGATTGGGGTGACGATCTTCTACGGAGGAGGAGAAAAAATTAGCGCCGCGGTAAGCGGAACCTTTTCATGTTTCGCCAACAGTTAGTCAGACGAATTCCGGAGCCGGTGATAATCTCGAAAGTCGACGCGCTCAAGCTGTTCAATTGCATTGGCACCCTGACGAGACACGCGCGATCCATTACCGAATGCGACCGCGCGTGCCTCCAGGTGATAAGCTGGCTGTCGAGAGGCCCTGAATGTGACGCGCGCCTGCACTTCTGGCCCTGCCAGAAAGCCTGGTGCGCGCCACTCGGTTCAGGCCGCCCTGCCGGTGTCGGCCTCATCGAGGAAGGGATAGTCGATATATCCCTTTTCGGTGCCACCGTAATAGGTGTCGCCGTCACCCTCGTTCAGCGGCGCATGCAGGTGCAGGCGCTTGGGCAGGTCGGGATTGGCGATGAAGGGACGTCCGAAGGTCACCGCATCGGCATGGCCTTCGGCCACGGCGCGCGCGGCGCTGTCGCCGTCATAGCCGCCATTGACGATGTAGAACCCGCTCCACTTGGCGCGCAGACGCCGCATGATGGCGGTCTGGTCTGCATCGGTCTCGGTCCCCGGGGCCTGTTCGACCATGTGCATGTAGGCCAGCCCGCGCTTGTCGAGCTCTTCGATGAAGTAACCGAAATGCGCTTCGGGATCGCTGTCGTGGACATCGTTGAACTGACCCAGCGGCGACAGGCGGATGCCGATGCGGTTGGCCGGCCAGACCTCGCCGACGGCGTCGAGGATCTCGTTCACCAAGCGCAGTCGGTTTTCCGGCGATCCGCCGTAGGCGTCGGTGCGGTCGTTCACCCCATCCATGAGGAACTGTTCGAGCAGGTAACCGTTGGCGGCGTGCACCTCGATGCCGTCAAAGCCCGCCTCTTTCGCCGCCTTGGCGCCGATCACGTAGTCGGCGATGGTCTCGCGGATGCCCGCCTCGGTCAGCGCCTCGGGCTTGGAGGTCGGCTCGAAGCCGTTATGGGTAAAGGTCATCGCCTCGGCCGCCTTGTCGGTGGACGATACCGGCGCCCGACCGTCCGGCAGCAGCGAGCTGTGGCTGATCCGTCCCACATGCCAGAGCTGCAGGAAGATGCGGCCGCCATTGGCATGGACGGAATCCACGATCTTCTTCCAGCCCTCGATATGGCTCTGGGTGTAGATGCCGGGGGTTTTGATATAGCCCTTGCCCATGGCAGAAACCTGGGCCGCCTCGGTGAGGATCAGGCCGGCCGACGCGCGCTGGCTGTAATAGATCTCGGCCATCGTGACCGGGGTGCCGTCATCTTCGGAACGGTTACGCGTCAGGGGGGCCATCAGCACACGGTTGGGAAGCTCCAGATCTCCAAGCTTAACGGGCTGGAACAGGGGGGAACGATCGGTCATGTCATGTCTCCGTGGTTTTGTTGGAAGGCTGTTGAGCAGGTCCCGGGCGGGCACCGCGGCTTGGGGGTGCGCCGGGGTGCCGGCGAGAAACGCTGCCGGTCGGGACCTGCCGGGGGTGTTGAAAGATCGGGGATCGCAGAGGCGCGGGCGGCCGGCCGGCCTCGCGTCGCCGGCCGGCCGCAAGGTCGGACCTCAGGCCGCGTCCTTGCGCGCCTTTTCCCAAGCGAAGGCCTTCATCGGCTCGTCGACCGGCGTTTCGGCCAGGTGGTTGGTGTAGTTCGACATCACCTTCTGCGATACGCCGAGGATCACCTCGAGCACCTGGCGCTTGGTGAAGCCGGCGGCGAGGAAGGCATCGACAGCCGTGGCGTCGACATTGCCACGGTCGCGCACCACCGCGAGGGTGAAGCTGCGCAGCGCCTCGAGACGGTCATTCGGCAGCGGCGTCTCGTCGCGCAGCGCGTTGGTGATCGCGTCGTCGACCTTCATCATCTTGGCAATGCCGGTGTGGGCGGGCACGCAGTAATGGCATTCATGCTCGACATTGATGCTCTGCCAGACAACCGTCAGCTCGTCTTTGTCGAAGCTGGTCTTCTCGGCGAACACCTTGTGCAGCTGCTGGTAGCCCTCGAGGAGCGCTGGCGCTTCGGCCATCACGGCATGCAGGCCGGGGATGCGGCCAAAGGTCTGTTGCGAGGTCTCGAGCAGCGGGCGGCTCTCTTCGGGGGCGGTCTCGGCAGTGTGAATGGTAAAGTCGGTCATGGCGGCTCCTTTCATTTTTGAGTGAGCGTTCAGGATTCCAATGCGCCAGATAACTTTACTTGAGCGGTCATTCAAGTTACTTTTTTGAGTGTTCACTCAAATGAGAGCGGAGCCAGCGCATGGGACGGCAGGCCACATATGACCGGGACAAGGTTCTGAAATCCGCGATGGAGCTGTTCTGGGCGCGCGGTTTTCACAATACTTCGCTCAAGGATCTGGAAGGCGCACTCGATATGCGGCCGGGCTCGATCTACGCGGCATTCGGCTCGAAGGAAGCGCTGTTTCGCGCCGCGCTCGACCGCTATGCGCGTGATGGGCGGGCGGGGCTTGATGAGATTATGAACCGCGCCGAGACGCCGATTGCCGGGCTTGCGGCCTATGTGCGGCTTTTGGGCGGAATCACGCGGAGAACGATACCTTCGCGCGCCTGCATGCTGGTCAAGACGCTGCTGGAAGCCCCAGATGACGCGCCCGAGCTGCGCAAGTCGGCCGAAGATATGCTGCGCGCGGCCGAGGCCACCTTGGCGGGCGCTTTTCGCGCGGCGCGCGACAGTGGTGAAATTGCCCCAAATAGTGATCCGGATGTGCTGGCGGCCCAACTTCAGGCGGCGATCTTCGGCCTTCGCGCCTATGCGCAGCGCAGCGATGCAGGCGACCGGGTCGAAAGGATCGCCGAAGAGATCGCCAGGGACCTTGAGGGACTGAGGGTTTGAGTTACTACCCAACTCTTGAACGGTTTCCGGGGTGTTTCTTGCTACTCTTTGCCTCTGCTCGTCGACGACGGTCTGGTTGCAGTAGATCACGGCGGGCGGTTATGGCCGCGTCCGGCCATCGCTGCGGGGACTGCCGCAGGCATGGTCTTTTCGCCAAGCATGGAAGGCTGTGTTCGTAACTGAGTTTCCCGTGGGTCTCGCCATTGCGTTGCTTTTGGCTCTCATCATCGAGCCACCCTGCGAAAGCTACTGCCTCGTTGAGAAGCCCAAGCGTGATGAATTGGTGCAACTCGCTTAGATTAAACAAAAAAGGAACGACACTCATGCCAGATCGCCATCCTCTCTCGGCCATTGTCTTCGACGTCAACGAAACCCTGCTCGACATCACTACGCTGGAACCGCTTTTCAGACGACTATTCGGGACGGCAGGGGTCATGCGCGAGTGGTTTGCCGAACTGATCCTCTATTCGCAAGTCATGACACTCTCCGGGCGCTATGCGCCATTCGGGGAGCTGGCTGCCGGCGTCTTGCGCATGGTTGGCGACAACAAAAAAGTAGCAATTTCCGATGAGGACATCGCCGAACTTGGATCACTAATCGGCTCCATGCCGACCCACGCGGACGTAAAACCCGCGTTGAGCAGATTGCGGGATGCCGGGTTCACTCTCGTTACTCTGACAAATTCAGCGCCAACCTCATCACCGACACCATTGGAGAAGGCCGGTATCGCAGAGTTCTTTGACAAAAACTTCAGCGTCGCCGAGCTCGGCAAATTTAAGCCACATCCCGAGACCTACAAGATGGTTGCGGAACATCTGAAGATGGAGCCCCCGGGCCTGTGCATGGTCGCCTGCCATTTGTGGGATACGATCGGAGCGCAGTCCGTCGGCTTCAAGGGAGCGTTCATCGCCCGTCCGAACAACAGCATCCTAAAGGCAACGGGAGTGCCGATACCCAACTTCTCATCTGATGATCTTGTCGACTTGGCAGATCAGATCATCGCGGAAGATAAGGTTGTCGCCTAATCACCCGAAGTCCTAACCGCTTGCGGCATATTCCGTTGAAAAACTCGGCTCAACAGACGAGTTACTCCTCATACATAATGAAGCTTCGCTCCGCGCGATGCTCTCAACGCTGACGCGATGAAGCAATATACTTTATCTAAAGATCGCAAGAGGGGGCTGGTCAAACTCGGTCATTGAGGTGTCGGAAGTCTCTCCGGGAAGGCATGTGCCAAGTCACTCCGTCCGCGGGAGGACGTCTTCAGCCGAGTGGCGATGCCTCGAACATCTGCTTCCCGACCCCGGCATCGACCATCCTGCCTTCGATCTGGAAAGGTGGGCTAATGTCCGGTCCGCCAGATCATTCTTGGCGCGTTCGCATGTGCGGCGAACTTCCGGATTCCGCCCTTCCTGTACTGAGTCAGCGGAAGGCGCGTTCTTGATTGTTGGCGTGCGTCCAAGGAGTAGTCCGGTTTGCTTTCTCATACTGTTCGGCAGAACGCTTTAGTGCCCGCCACGAGGTGAACCATCCCGTCAGGTCGGGCGAACCCATTCTGTGCTCTGGTTGCATATCCAGGCATGAAACCGCTGCATTGAGGCAGTGAGTTCGACCGCCTTCGGAACCACAACATGATAGGCAAATGATGTATCGAACGCCCGACCGAAAGGGCTTACCAGCGTTCCCTTCTCAAGCTCGTCCTGAACCAGCCAAGACGCGAACAACGACACGCCAAGACCATTGATCGTCGAACTCAGTTGGAAATGCCGATCTTCCAGCATCATCTGAGGCTGCGCTGCATCCAACGCCAAAGAATTGCGAGTCAGCCATTCCTCCCACATCCGGGTATCGTCCACATGCAGCAGCGTGCATTGCAAAAGATCTTCAGGGTGCCGGATCGGATGTGCTTTCAGATAATCTGGGCTGCACACCAGGGCAAGGGTTTCGGGCCAGAGCTGGGTTACATGAAAACTGTCCCAATTTCCCCGCCCCCACTGAATGCCCAGATCAGCGAAGCGTTCAGGGTTGGACATGCGGACAAAGCTGTTGTTGTGGTTCTGGATCGACAAGTTCATCTCTGGATGCGCCTCGAGAAGCTGGCCCAACCGCGAGGACAGCCATCGGCTGGCGAACATCGGTAGAAGCGCCACGCGCACCGTGCCCGGCCCTTGCGCGATCCGCTCAAGCCCCGTGCGGATGGCCGCCAGCCCGCGCGCGACATGCTGCGCCAGCAGGTTGCCCTGCTCGGTTGGCTGCAAGCCGCTGGCAGTTCGCCGGAAAAGGATAACGGACAGATCGTCTTCCAATTTTTTGATGTGATAGCTGACCGAGCTTTGGCTGATGTTCAGCTCCTGCGCCGCGCGGGTCACGTTTCCGACCTCAAAACAGACCATAAACACCTGAATAGAATTGATATTTCTGACAATATCTACCATCGAAACCAGATCCTTCGCAGCGAGTCACGCCTCGCCACACTATCGAATAATTCGATATCTGCACAGAATCTTTGAATTTTTCCGCCGGGCCACCTGTGGATAGCGTGAGAGCATCCGTTCGGTGTCTGCGGGAGACAGCTCCAGCGGAAGGGAGGATTTGATGACCGATACTGTTCTTGAGGTGGACAACCTCTGCAAGTCGTTCGGCGGCGTGCAGGCCATCCGTGAATTGTCCTTCACCGTGTCACAGGGTGAAGTTCTGGGCCTGATCGGGCCGAACGGATCGGGCAAATCCACCACGGTCAACGCGCTGGCCGGGGTCTTTGCGGCAACGTCCGGGCGGATAATGCTGGGCGGCACGCAGGTACAAGGCCTGTCCGAACCTGCCCGCGTCGCGATGGGTCTGGCGCGCACATTCCAGACGGCCAGCATCTTTCCCGAATTCACGGTCCGCGAACAGGTCATGCTCGGCGGCACCGTCACCCTGACGTCGCACCCTCTCGCGTCGGTCTTCGGTCTTGGCGGCCAAGCCCGCGAGGAGGACGCTTTGCGCAGCCGTGTGCAGGACATTCTGGACCTGACCGGGCTTGCCCCGGTGGCCGAAGAGACAGTGGGCACGATCTCGTCGGCCCAGCAGCGTTTCCTGATGATCGCAACCGCGCTGGCCGCAGCCCCCCGGATCATCCTGCTGGATGAACCGGCGGCGGGTCTTGTCTCGCATGAACGCAAGATGCTCGCCGACACAATCAAGGAGATCCGCGACCGTGGCACATCTGTGCTGGTGATCGAACATCACATGGCCCTGATCATGGAGGTCTGCGACCGTATCGTCGTGCTCAACTTCGGCTCCAAGATCGCCGAGGGCACACCTGCGGAAATCCGCAATGACCGCGCCGTGATCGACGCCTATCTGGGCGAGGCTGTCTGACATGCTCAAGATTGACGATCTCAAGGTCGCCTACGGCTCCATCGAGGTGATCCACGGCATCAGCCTCGAGGTGCGGGCCGGTGAATGCGTCGCGCTGATCGGCGCCAACGGGGCTGGCAAGTCATCCACCCTCAGGGCGATCTGCGGCTTGGTCCCGGTCAAAAGCGGCACGGTATCATTCGAGGGGCGCGACATCACCAACCTCAGCGGCCATGCCGTCGTGCAGGCGGGGATCACCATGTGCCCCGAAGGCCGACAGGTCTTTCCGCAGATGAGCACGATCAAGAACCTGCGCATGGGCGCCTATACGCGCCGCGATGCGGAACAGGAGTCCGATCTGGAGCAGATGATGGACATGTTCCCCATCCTGCGCGACCGCGCGCATCAGGCGGCGGGCACCCTTTCCGGCGGCGAGCAGGAGATGCTGGCCATCGCACGCGCGCTGATGGCGCGCCCGAAACTTTGCATCTTCGACGAGCCCTCATTGGGCCTTGCGCCAAAGATCGTGGCCGAAGTGGCCGCGACCATCGCGCGGATCAAGGCGATGGGCAAGACCATCCTGCTTGTCGAAC
Source organism: Paracoccaceae bacterium (assembly GCA_041596235.1). Classification (GTDB taxonomy): domain Bacteria; phylum Pseudomonadota; class Alphaproteobacteria; order Rhodobacterales; family Rhodobacteraceae; genus Seohaeicola. Next base: position 1,093 of record JBFHIW010000011.1, on the reverse strand, counting down.
AGAATTCGCTCATGGCGCTCAGGCTGGCCGACCGGGCCTATCTGTTCGAGGCGGGCGAGATCGTGTTGAGCGGCACCGGGGAGGAGCTGCAATCACACCCCGAGGTGGTGAAAGCCTATCTGGGACACTGAACGAAACAACAAAAAGGGAGGAATGACAATGACAAGGCACCTGAAGTTCACAACACTCACCGCGGCCCTGGCGCTTGCCGGCGGCGCGGTCACGGCGGCAGACAAGACCCTCGACATCGGCGTTTCCGACGCGCTGACAGGCGGGGCTGCGGTCTACGGCCTGCCGCAGGCCAATGCCGTGCAGATGGCCGCCGAAGAGATCAACGCGTCGGGCGGCATCAAGGTGGGAGAGGACACCTACATGCTGAATGTCATCGCCTATGATGACAAGGCAAACCCGACCGAGGCCACGAATGCCGTGCGCAAGCTGATCGACCGCGATGGCGTCAAGTTCATCCTGGGCTTCTGCTGCTCGGGCGCGACCGGGGCCGTCGCCTCTTTCATCGCCAGCGAAGACGCCGTAATGCTTGTGGGCAATGCCGCCGAACGCTCGATCACCACGCGCGAAATCTCGAACCTCGTCCGCACCCGTCCGCCAGCGGATTACACCGGCGCCGCCGCGGGCACATTCGTCGCCCAGAAAGGCCACAAGAAAGTAGCCGTGCTGGGCGCGCTGGATGTGGGTTTCTATGCCAGCTACGTCGACGCCTTCGAGGCAGAGCTGAACAAGGCGGGCGGCGAGATCATCACGCGCGAGTCCTTTGGCCTAAAGGATCGGGACATGTCCCCGCAGCTGACCAAGATCCGCGAGTTGCAGCCCGACGCGATCCTTGTTGTCGGCTATGTGGAACCTGCGGCCTTCATCTACCGGCAGGCCATTGAGCTGGGCATCGAAGTGCCGCGTTACGGCTTTACCAGCGGCTCCGAGGAACAGTTCCTGCGCGTCGCCTCCTCCGAGCAGATGGAAGGCGTCTGGGACCTGCGCCCGACCGAGCTGACGCTGCTTTCGGCCAGCGACAATGGCATCGCCTATCATGCGAACTACACCGAGAAATTCGGTATCGCGCCCTCGCCCAGCTCGC
>JBFHIW010000010.1:0-74899 GCA_041596235.1 Paracoccaceae bacterium | reverse complement strand
CCCTTGCAGATCCGCCTCAAGCGGTTTGACCATTTCGGAAAGTGAGGCAGGATCAATGGGATCACCGTCGATCCTGACCTCCTGAATCAACTTCTGCCAGAGCGGGCGGGGCACGATCTGGCCGGTCACATCCTGCAAGCGCTGCAGCAGCGCATTCAGCTGACGCGCCCGGGTCACCCAGGCCGCCGCTGGCGGCCCGGACGGGGTGGCGGGCGCCGCCCGGCCCAGCGTCTCGTCGATCCCGAAGGTCGCGCGGATCTCCTCGGTCGCGTCGGCGCCGAGGATTTCGGGCGCATCGCTGCGCCGCAGGGTCAGGCTGCCTGCGCCGAAAACCCCCTCCCAGTGCTGCACAAGACGCGGCAGGTCCAGCCAGAAGGGCGGAGTTTCCGTCTCGAAGAAATTGCCCTTCGCCGGGTTGATCGCGCAGGTCTCGGCCAAGGCCTTGTCCCACCATTGCCCCGCCTCCAGCCCCTGTTCCAGCGTCAGCGGGCGGCTGCGCCCTTCCATCACCTGCGCCGCATAGTGCCGCGCCAGCATCCGGGCGGGGGCATCGACATGGGCATGCAGGCGGATCTCGTCGCCCAGCGGGGCCAGCAGGTCGCGCAGGCGTTCCAGTTCGGACCGGCGGGCAAGGGACTGGCCCAGATGGCTGGCCGACAGGATCACCGCACGCGGCTGGTGCGTGGCGATGTCGCGCGCCAGTGTCGCGGCCAGTTCGGCGCGCAGGCCTGCCTGTTTCGCGGGATCCGCATGGCCACGATTGAAGCGCAGCGCGTCCACGTGAGCCGGGTCGGTGACGGCCATGAACAGCCGCGTGTGGTTGCGCGCACCCGCCGCGCGCGGAAACAGGATGCCCTTGGACAGCATCTGTTCGCGCTTGTCGGCCATGACGGTCTGCAGGCGCGCCGTGGCCTGGGCGTCCAGGCCGATATGCAGGTGGATCCGGGTCATGCCGCCTGTCCCTCTGCGATCCGGGCCGGGTCGGGATTGCGATTGGCACGGCCCCACCATGTCAGGGGCCGCCCGATATGGGCGCCGATCAGCCGTGGCGCGGCGGGGTCGGCCAGATCATAGCGCAGAAAGGCCGGATCGTCGTGAAACAGCGCATCAAGATGGGCATAATGCCCCTCGATCCAGCGGATGCGTTCGGCGGTGGTGCCGCCAAAGCCACGCGGCAGGCCGGGAATGTCGTTGCCCGGCAAACGCTCGGTCCCCAGATCGGACCAGCGCAGCATGCTGTCGGACAGGGCGCGCGGTTCGCGCCAGCTGGCCAGAAAACGCACGCCGGGATGGTGGGTGCGGATGGCCTTGATCAGGCCCCAATCCATCTGCGGCCAGAGCGATTGGCCCGCGCGCAGGCTGCTGATCTCGGTGAAGGCGTCGAAAGCCTCAAGGCCCGACAAGGGATCGCCGGTGTTGAAATACCCCTGATAGAACTGCCGGGCGACATAGGCGCCATGCAGCCCGCTGTCCGTGGTCTGCCGCCGCCGGATGCGGAAATCGGCCACTTTCAGCCCCGTCAGCTTGAGGGCATGGGCCAGCGTCGTGGTGCCGGTCTTGGGCAGGCCAAGGTTGACGATGCGGGTGCGGGGGGCGGTCAGGCTCATGCCGCATCCTCCCACAGGCCCAGCTCGCGCAAGAGCGCCTCCTCCTGCGGGGGCAGGGTCGAGGCGGCGCGGAGTTGCGCCTGCATCTGCCGGTAGGCGGGTTGTTCCAGCAGGGCATCGCGGCGCGCGCGGTGCAGGGCCACGCAGTCAAGATGCAGGGCGTCGATCTCGGGATCGGCGCGCAGGCGGGTCAATTCAGCCTCCAGCGCGGGCAGATAGCGCAGGATGCTGGTATCCTCGATCGCGGGATCGTTGCGTTCGCGCCAGTAGGTGTCATCGAAGGCGCGGTTCTCGCGGTTCACATCGCCCCGGTCGTTCTTGACCAGATAGCTGTCAAGGCTGCGCAGCGCGTAATGGTTCAGCGTGGCGTGCAGGCGCGCCCCTGCGGCGGGAAACTTGCGGATGCGGCGCGGATTGGCGGCGACAAGGAACTTGTGCGGCACCGCCCGCCCGGCGCCATCGGTCCAGCGTGGATGTTTGCGCGGCGGCAGCTTCGCCTTGAAGAAGGGGCGATGCGCGCCGTAGTACTGAAGCGGAAAGTCTTGCCGGATCAGCGATTTGACCTCGATCGCGGTTTCGCCGCACCAGATGTCCGGGTTATGGCTGCGGGTGAATTGCGCGATCACCGGGCGGTCGTCGAAGGCGTCGATGCCCGCATTGGCGAAGAACTGAAAGCTGAGGCTGATCGCCTGCGGATCGCCGCAGGCGGCAATCAGCGTGGGGATCGTATGATCGCCGACGTGGATGTTCAGAAACTCGTCCACATCCGCGATCCAGACCCAGTCGGCCCCGGTCACGATGTCCTGCGTGGTGGCGTGTTTCAGCGCCTCCATCTGGTAATTGCGCCCCTCGGCGGGGTTGGGCAGGTGGCGCAGCAGCCCGCGCGCGGCCAGCGCGTCCAGCATCCGGTCGGTGCCATCGGTGCAATCGTTGGAATAGAACAGGAAATCGGTCACGCCGATTACGCGGTTGAAGGCGATCCATTCCAGCAGGAAGGGCCCTTCGTTCTTGACGCAAGTGACTGCGGTGATCCGCAGGTTCGATTGCTGTTCTGCGTCCAGGCCCGCCTGAAGGCCCTTGTCCCGTTCACTCATGACACCATTGCCCGTCTTCTGCCCCGGACCGGTTTATCCCGCCCGATGTCCCGCCATTGTGGCAGGCTATTCTTTCACGAAAGCATCGCAGGTCCGGCGGAATCCGTCAATCTTTCGATAAATTTCCGAAATCTTCGGGCATCCGGGTCGCGTCGTCTTGCCTTGACGGCGACCGGGACCAGTTGCAGGGTTCGCGCCAAAGGGAGGACCACATATGCCGCTGCCGCAATCCATCGACGAGGTGCAGGGCCTCTTGGCCGGGCAGGACTATGTCTGCGGCCGCGCGCTGGCCACGGTGACGTTCCTGTCGCTGAAACTGGGACGTCCGCTGTTTCTGGAGGGTGAGGCCGGGACCGGCAAGACCGAGATCGCCAAGGCCATCGCCGCAGCGCTGGGCCGCCGCCTGATCCGGCTGCAATGCTACGAGGGGCTGGATGCCTCCAGCGCGGTCTATGAATGGAACTTTGCCGAGCAGATGATCGCGATCCGCACCGCCGAGGCGACGGGCGGCGCGGACCGGGACGCGCTGAAATCCGAGCTTTTCACCGAGGATTACCTGATCGAACGCCCCCTCTTGCAGGCCATGCGCCCGCAGGCGGGCGGTGCGCCAGTGCTGCTGATCGACGAGCTGGACCGCACCGACGAGCCGTTCGAGGCTTTCCTGCTGGAGGCGCTGTCGGATTTCCAGGTCACCATCCCCGAACTGGGCACGATCCATGCGCCCGAGCCGCCGATCGTGATCCTGACCTCGAACCGCACGCGCGAGGTGCATGACGCGCTGAAACGCCGCTGCCTCTATCACTGGGTGGATTATCCGACCTTCGACCGCGAGATCGAGATCCTGCAGGCCCGCGCGCCAGAGGCCTCTGCGGCGCTGAGCCGCGAGGTGGTGGCCTTCGTGCAGCGCCTGCGCACCGAGGATCTGTTCAAGAAGCCCGGCGTGGCCGAAACCATCGACTGGGCCAAATGCCTGCTGGCGCTGGATGTGATCAGCCTCAGCCCCGAGGTGATCGCCGACACTCTGGGCGCGATCCTGAAATATCAGGACGATATCGCCAAACTGCAGGGAAGCGAGGCGAAACGCCTGCTGGACGAGGCGCGCGCATCGCTGGAGCCCGCGTGATGCTGGCGGCGTTGCGACGCGGGGGCTGTCTGCCCCCGCACCCCCGAAGATATTTGCCGCAAGAAGAAACAGGGGCAGGGCGTGGCTGAATACATTCCCCTTGAGTTGCCCGACAATCCCCGGCTGGCCGAGAACATCACCCATTTCGCCCGCGCCCTGCGCAAGGCGGGCCTGCCCATCGGCACCGGCCGCGTGATCGACGCGATCCGCGCGGTGCAGGCCGCAGGCTTCACCGACAAGCGCGATTTCTACTGGGTGCTGCATGCCTGTTTCGTGAACCGGCCCGAGCATCGCGCGGTGTTTTCGCAGATCTTCCGGCTGTACTGGCGCGATCCGCGCTATCTTGAGCACATGATGTCGATGATGCTGCCCGCCATTCGCGGCGTGCAGGAAGAGCGCACGGCGCAGGCCGCCGAAAAGCGCGCGGCCGAGGCGCTGCTGGACGGGGCGAACCGGCCGGTGGAGCAGGAAAACCCCCGCGAGGAGGAGACGATGATCGAGGTCGACGCCTCGATGACCATCTCGACGGAAGAGCGGCTCAAGACGCTGGATTTCGAACAGATGAGCACCGCCGAGATTGCCGCCGCCAAGCGGATGCTGGCGCGGATGAGCCTGCCGGTGAAGCCCATCGCCTCGCGGCGCGGCCAGCCCAGCCTGACCGGCCACCGCATCGACTGGCGGCGCACGATGCGAGGGGCGATGCGGCGCGGCGGCGAGATGCAGGCGCTTGCCTTGAAGGCGCCCCGCCCGCGCTGGCCGAATCTTGTGGTGCTTTGCGATATTTCCGGCTCGATGAGCCAATACAGCCGGATGGTCTTGCATTTCCTCCATGCCGTGGCGAACGAGAAGGGCGCGGGCTGGGCGAAGGTACATGCCTTCACCTTCGGCACGCGGCTGACGAATATCACCCGCCATCTGGCGACGCGGGACGTGGACGCCGCACTCAAGGCCGCCGGGGCCGAGGCGCAGGACTGGGAGGGCGGCACGCGGATCGGCACCTGCCTGCATGCCTTCAACCGGGACTGGTCGCGCCGGGTCATGGGGCAGGGGGCGGTCGTGCTGCTGATCACCGACGGTCTGGACCGCGACAGCGCCGCCGATCTGGGGCGCGAGATGGAACGCCTGCACCTGTCGGCGCGGCGGCTGATCTGGCTGAACCCGCTGCTGCGCTGGGATGGCTTTGCCCCCAAGGCGCGCGGGATCGCCGCGATGCTGCCGCATGTGGACAGTTTCCGCGCGGGCCATTCCATCGACAGCCTCGAGGCGCTTGCGGCGGCCATCTCGAAGCGGGATGATGCGGGCGAGAAGACGCGGCTGATGGCGGCGATGCGCGGCCTTTGACCGACGCGGCCCCGACGGGCCACGCCGGGGGCCAAGGGAGGGAACCGATATGACCGACAGATATGACCGCATCCCCGAGATCGCGCTGGAGTGGCATCGCGACGGGCGCGGCGCCGTGCTGGCCACGGTGGTGGACACATGGGGGTCTGCCCCGCGCCGGGTGGGCAGCCAGCTTGTCATCTCGGGACGCGGCGAGATCGAGGGCTCGGTCTCGGGCGGTTGCGTCGAGGGCGCGGTGGTGACCGAGGCGCTTGAGGCGCTGGAGGAGGGCCGTGCGCGCCTGCTGGAATATGGCGTCAGCGATGGCGATGCCTTTGCCGTGGGTCTGGCCTGTGGCGGCACGATCCGCGTGCTGGTCGAACCCGTGGGCGCGGAACTGACCGGGGATCTGCTGGCCGCGCTGGTGGCGGCGCGCGCGGCGCGGCGGGCCGTCGCCTATGTGGCCGATCTGGACAGCGGCGCGCGGTGCCTGAGCAGCGATGGCTATCCCGAACGGTTCCGTATGGACCGCTCCGGCTTCGAGGCCGAGGGGCGCGTGTTTGTCGCGGTGCACAACCCGCCGCTGCGCATGATCGTGGTGGGGGCGGTGCATATCGCTCAGGCGCTGGTGCCGATGGCGCGGATCGTGGGCTATGATCCGGTGATCGTGGACCCGCGCGATGCCTTCGGCAGTCAGGCCCGCTTTCCGGGCGAGACGATCCTGAACGACTGGCCCGATGACGCCATCGCCACGCTGGGGCTGGATGCGCGCACCGCGCTGGTGCTGCTGACCCATGACCCCAAGCTGGACGATCCCGCGATCGAGGCGGCGATGGCCTCGGACGTGTTCTATATCGGTGCGCTGGGATCGAAACGCACCCATGCGTCGCGCGTGGAACGCCTTGCGGCCAAGGGGGTCGCGCCCGACCGGATAGCGCTGATCCATGGGCCCGTGGGGCTGGACATCGGGGCGGCGGGACCGGCCGAGATCGCGCTGTCGATCCTGGCGGAATGCACCCAGGTGCTGAGGCGGGGATGAAATTCGGACCCGTCCCCCTTGCGCAAGCCACAGGCGCGATCCTGGCGCATTCCGTCGATCTGGGTGGCAAGCGGCTGCGCAAGGGCGTGACGCTGGATGCGGGGCATGTCGCGGCGCTGGCGGCGGCGGGCCATGACCGGGTGATCGTGGCGCGGCTGGAGGCGGGCGATGTGCATGAGGATGCCGCTGCCGCCGCCCTTGCGGCAGCGCTGGTGCCTGATCCTGCCGCCGCCGGTCTGCGCCTGACCGCGCCCTTCACGGGCCGGGTCAACCTGATCGCAGAAGGGCCGGGGGTCGCCGTGCTGGATGTGCCGGCCCTGACGGCGCTGAACGCGGTTGATCCGATGATCACGCTGGCGACCGTGCCCGCCTTTCACCAGATGGCCCCCGGCGGCATGGTCGCGACGGTCAAGATCATTTCCTACGGTGTGGCGGGAGCCGATCTTGAACAGGCCTGCGGGCTGGCCCGCGGCGCGGGCGCAGGCACGATCCGTCTGGCGCGGCCGGTGTTGCGCGGGGCCACGCTGATCGTGACCGAGATTGGCGGCGGGCTGGACAGTACCGAGGCGACTGGCCCCGACAAGGGGCGCGCCGCCATCGCGGCGCGGTTGACGGCGCTGGGCATGGCGCTGGATCATGTGGTGACGGTGCCCCATCGTGCCGCAGAACTGGCGCAGGCGATCGCCGGGGCCGAGAGCGACATGGTGCTGATCCTGACGGGGTCTGCCACGTCGGATATCGACGATGTGGGGCCTGCGGCGCTGCGGCGGGCCGGGGGGCAGGTGGACCGGTTCGGCATGCCGGTCGATCCCGGCAACCTGCTGTTTCTGGGCCGCTTGGGGGCGCGGCCGGTGCTGGGCCTGCCGGGCTGTGCCCGCTCGCCCGCGCTGAATGGGGCCGATTGGGTCATGTCGCGGCTGGCCTGCGGCCTTGCGGTCAGCGCGCAGGATATCGCGGGCATGGGAATCGGCGGATTGCTCAAGGAAATCCCCTCGCGCCCGATGCCACGCGCGGGGCGCAAGGGGGGCGCAGCCGCCCGATCCGAGGGCTGAAGCCCCGGCCCCTGCCTGACAAAACGATAGCAAGTCACATCCTTGCGAGGGGCCTATAAATTCGTGCTTCTCATATGGCCGGGGCCATGCTTAGACTGACGTCGTGAAAGACAAAAAACAGACTCTGGGAGGAGCGTCATGGCACAGGTCTCGATGACCGTGAATGGCAAGGCCGCGTCGGGCGACGTGGAAGGCCGTACACTACTGGTACAATTTTTGCGCGAAAACCTGCACCTGACGGGCACGCATGTGGGTTGTGATACCTCGCAATGCGGGGCTTGCGTCGTGCATGTGAACGGAAAGGCCGTGAAGGCCTGCACCATGCTGGCCGCCGAGGCCGAGGGCGCCGAGGTCCGCACCATCGAAGGCATGGCCAATGCCGATGGGTCGCTGAACACCGTGCAGCAGGCGTTTCAGGATCACCACGGCCTGCAGTGCGGCTTCTGCACGCCCGGCATGGTGATGTCCGCATCGGCCCTGCTGGCCGAGAACCCGAACCCGACCGAGGGCGAAATCCGCGCCTATCTGGAGGGCAATATCTGCCGCTGCACCGGCTATCACAACATCGTCAAGTCGATCATGGCCGCAGCCGGCCAGGACGTGAGCAAGATCGCGGCCGAATAAGATCGAGGGATGCGCCCCGGCGGCGCTGTCTTCGCATAACCTAGGATAACGGAAGGCACAGCCCCCGAGGAGGAGGGCGTCTTCCACTCAGGGAGAGGAACACCATGCCCAAGGATCATGGAATTGGCGCCAGCCCGAAGCGGCGCGAGGATCTTCGGTTTCTGACCGGAACCGGCAATTACACCGATGACATCAATCTCTATGGACAGCTTTACGTGCATTTCCTGCGCTCGGATGTGGCGCATGGACGGCTGAACAAGGTCGACACCGCCGATGCGGCAGGCATGCCCGGCGTGGTGCGGATCTTCACAGGCGCCGATTTCGCCGGCGTGGGCGGTCTGCCCTGCGGCTGGCAGGTCACCGACAAGCACGGCCAGCCGATGCAGGAACCCGGCCACCCGGTTCTGGCGCAGGGCAAGGTGCGCCATGTCGGCGATCCCATCGCCGCCGTTGTCGCCGAAAGCTACGAGCAGGCGCGCGATGCCGCCGAGGCGATCGTGCTGGATATCGAGGAATTGCCCGCCGTCGTCGACATGAAGGCCGCGCTGAAGGATGGCGCGCCCAAGGTGCATGACGATCTGACCTCGAACCTCTGCTATGACTGGGGTTTCGTCGAGGAAAACAAGGCCGCGACCGATGAGGCGTTCAAGACCGCCGCACATGTGACCACGCTTGAGCTGGTCAACAACCGCCTTGTCGCCAACCCGATGGAGCCGCGCGTGGCGGTGGGCGATTACAGCCGCTCGACCGATGAATCGACGCTCTACACCACCTCGCAGAACCCGCATGTGATCCGCCTTCTGATGGGCGCCTTCGTGCTGGGCATCCCCGAGCACAAGCTGCGCGTCGTGGCCCCCGATGTGGGCGGCGGTTTCGGCACCAAGATCTTCCACTATGCCGAAGAGGCGTTCTGCACCTTCGCCGCGCGCCAGCTGAAGCGCCCGGTCAAATGGACCTCGACCCGGTCCGAGGCGTTCATGTCCGACGCGCATGGCCGTGACCATGTGACCAAGATCGAACTGGCGCTGGACAAGGACAACAACTTCGTAGCGCTGCGCACCGAGACCTATGCGAACATGGGCGCGTATCTGTCCACCTTCGCGCCTTCGGTGCCGACATGGCTGCATGGCACGCTGATGGCGGGCAACTACCGCACGCCGCTGATCTATGTGAACGTCAAGGCCGTGTTCACCAACACGGTGCCGGTGGACGCCTATCGCGGCGCGGGCCGCCCCGAGGCGACCTATCAGCTTGAGCGCGTGATCGACAAGGCCGCGCGCGAACTGGGCGTGGACCCGATCAAGCTGCGCCGGCAGAACTTCATCACGCAATTCCCCTATGCCACGCCTGTGGCCGTGGAATATGACACCGGCGATTACGTGGCCACGATGGACAAGCTGGAACAGATCGCGGATCTGTCCGGCTTCGCCGCGCGCCGCAAGGCGTCCGAGGCCAAGGGCAAGCTGCGCGGTCTGGGCATCAACTGCTACATCGAGGCCTGCGGCATCGCGCCCTCGAACCTCGTGGGGCAGCTTGGCGCGCGCGCCGGGCTTTACGAAAGCGCGACCGTGCGGGTCAACGCGACCGGCTCGATCAGCGTGATGACCGGCAGCCACAGCCACGGGCAGGGGCATGAAACCGCCTTTCCGCAGGTGATCGCGGAAATGCTGGGCATCGACGAGTCGATGATCGAGATTGTCCATGGCGACACCGCCAAGGGTCCGATGGGCATGGGCACCTATGGCTCGCGCTCGCTTGCCGTGGGTGGCAGCGCCATGGTCCGCGCAACCGAGAAGATCATCAACAAGGCCAAGAAGATCGCGGCCCATCTGATGGAAGCCTCGGACGCGGATATCGAGGTGAAGGACGGCAAGTTCCACGTGGCCGGCACCGACAAGTCCGTGGCATGGGGCGATGTGACCCTTGCCGCCTACGTGCCGCACAACTACCCGCTTGAAGACATCGAACCGGGGCTCGAAGAGACCGCCTTCTACGATCCGTCGAACTTCACCTACCCCTCGGGCGCCTATTGCTGCGAGGTCGAGGTCGATCCCGATACAGGCCGCGTCACCATCGAGCGTTTCAGCGCGGCGGATGATTTCGGCAATATCATCAACCCGATGATCGTGTCGGGTCAGGTCCATGGCGGGATCGGGCAGGGCATCGGACAGGCGCTGCTGGAAGGCTGCGTCTATGACGACAACGGCCAGCTTCTGACCGGATCCTACATGGATTACGCGATGCCGCGCGCCTCGGATGTGCCGTTCTACACGGTGGATCATTCCTGCGTCACCCCCTGCACCCACAACCCGCTGGGCGTGAAGGGCTGCGGCGAGGCCGGGGCCATCGGATCGCCCCCCGCTGTCGTAAATGCCGTGATCGACGCGCTGCATTCGGCGGGAAAGACCAATGTGACCCATATCGACATGCCGCTCTCGCCCAATCGGGTGTGGGCCGCGATGAACGCCTGAGGAGAGAACGCCATGTACAATTTCGAATTTGTTCGTCCCAAGACGATCGCGGATGCGGCGGCGGCCTTGGGCCATGAGGGCGCGCAGGCGCTGGGCGGGGGGCAGACCCTTCTGCCCACCATGAAGCAGCGTCTGGCCAGCCCTGAAACCCTGGTCAGCCTGACCGGCATCCCCGAGATGCAGGGCGTCTGCAAGGGCGATGACGGGGCCATCTGCATCGGGGGGGCAACCCCCCATGCGGTGGTGGCAGCCGAAGCGGCGGCGCATTATCCGGCGCTGGCTGGCCTTGCCAGCCATATCGGCGATCCGGCGGTGCGCAACCGGGGCACGATCGGCGGCAGCCTTGCCAACAACGACCCCTCGGCCTGCTACCCCTCGGCGGTGCTGGGATCAGGGGCGACCGTGGTGACCAACACGCGCCACATCGCGGCGGATGACTACTTTCAGGGGATGTTCACCACCGCCCTGCACGAGGGCGAGATCATCACCGAAGTGCGCTTTCCGGTGCCGGAAAAGGCCAGCTACCAGAAGTTCGAACAACCCGCCTCGCGCTTTGCGCTGGTCGGTGTGTTCGTGGCCAAATACGCGGACGGTGTGCGCGTGGCGGTCACCGGCGCTTCCGAAGAAGGCGTGTTCCGCTGGTCCGAGGCCGAAGAGGCGCTGAGCGCCAATTTCTCGGCTGACGCGCTCAACGGCCTGACCGTCCCTGCGGAAGGCATGATCGGCGACCTGCACGGCTCCAAGGAATACCGCGCCCATCTGGTGGGTGTGATGACCAAACGGGCCGTTGCTGCGGCAGCGTGATCCGGGTGTGATGGAATGACAAACGCCCCCGCGGGAAACTGCGGGGGCGTTTTTTGTTGGGGGGCAATCCTGCTAGTTGGTGGTATGAACGTTTGCCAGCGATGTTCTGATTGCCCATGAGTAAAGGTGAGAAATGTCAGACTATCCTTTGGGTTTACAAGGACGACGATTCCCGTATGAGGTCAAAACTACCGCTGATCACTGGTGGCCAACAGGATTGCAGCGCCTTTGGATAGACAATGAAGGGAATATTTCACTTATTCGTCCATCAGGTGAAATCAAAAGTGAAAAACCACCCAAAAAGGGCGCAAGGAAAAAGGGATTTGCCCATAAACGTGGCGGTCACAAAGTTCACTTTGGGCCTAGCCCCTGGAACCATACATTTGAACCTGAGTTCGCCAAGGTTGATAATGATGGGCCAGTAATTCTGAGAAGGATACGCAACTATTTGCTGGACGAAGATTTAAATCAATTTGATGCTGCTGCCCAAGCGAACTCAACTGATGCAATTGTCAAGTTGTGTTTTTCACTAATAATCAGGAGCCCGGCATTTCGCCACCGTTACTCGTATGCCGGTAAATCCTTTGGCCGCGAATATTGCGAAGAAACGGGAAAGGCGAATGTTGAGCATTTCTGGGGTCACGCTAAAAACATTGAGCTAAACGAATGTAATTCCGGGAGGCTGTTTCTTCTGCATTCGGAAAATTCTGAGTTTTGTTTTGGCGACGGTCTATGTGACACTATTTTTACTCGTTCAGTAAGTTGGCGTCCACAAGGATTGCAATGGATTGCTGACCTTTCAGGCGAAGCATTTGTCCCTTTGCTTCCTAATCTTTGCGCGTATCTTTACTTTTCGCGTGGAGGCTGTGGGACAAAAACCGAAGTAATTCAAGTATCTTCAACCTTGGTTGATGAGGTGAATTACCTTACTCAAGTATACTCGAGGGATCAGCTTTTTTTCCGCTCTATCAGGCCTACTTTGTCGCCCGAGTATTTGAGGTGTGAACACTTATGTGTCTCGCAAGAGCACAGTCCATTACTTCCCGCTCTTCGAGATATTCTCATTTGATCATATGAAGGTAGCAATCTCTGGTAGTGCTGGCGTAGTTTTTTCTAAAGACGTCCGTCCGCTTTAGCTCGAGAGCGAATTATGGTTCTCCCGAGCGTACTGCGGAATATCTTCCTAACCCTACTCAGAAAGGTGTGGTAAAAAATGCTTGAAGAACGGACGGACTTCAGTGTGCAATGACCTAGTTGCAAAGAAATAATTTAATGGCCTCGCATGTGCACATGTTTTGCATTGTCTTGGGTACATATTCCCGCACGCCACACCCCCCTTCAACCCTTACCATCCCCTCAATCTTCGTTACCAACTCCAGAACGCGCCCGCGTAACCCGTTGAAATCCCACAATCCGAAAAATGTCCCATCGTGGGACGGGCCTTTGGTCCCGGCCCAATAAAAAACCGCCCCGGCGTCACCAAAGACGGGGGCGGTTCCATCAGCCATGAAGGGCTGGATTACTTCGGCAGCGGACCGATCAGCATGATCATCTGGCGGCCTTCCATCTTGGGGAAGTTTTCCACCTTGCCGACGTCCTTGGTATCTTCGGCGACCCGCTCCAGCAGTTCGCGGCCCAGGTTCTGGTGCGCCATCTCGCGGCCCCGGAAACGCAGGGTGATCTTAACCTTGTCGCCTTCCTCGAGGAACTTGAAGACCGAGCGCATCTTGACCTCGTAGTCATGCTTGTCGGTGTTCGGGCGGAATTTGATTTCCTTGATCTCGATGATCTTCTGCTTCTTGCGCGCTTCGGATTCGCGCTTCTGCGTCTCGTATTTGTACTTGCCGAAATCCATGATCTTGCAGACCGGCGGCACGGCATTGGGAGAGATCTCGACCAGATCAAGTCCCGCTTCCTCGGCCATCACAAGGGCCCGCTCGGGCGTGACGACGCCGACGTTCTCGCCATCTGCGCCGATCAGCCGGATTTCGGGGGCGCGGATGCGTTCGTTGATGCGGGGGCCTGTTTCGCGCTGCGGGGGCGCGTTATGCGGTCTGCGGGCTATGGTATTGTTCCTTCATTTGTTGCCATATTTCGAGGTCGCAACCTAACCTTGGGTGAATCTTTCTTCAAGCGTCAAATCGGCTGATACAAGCCGATTTCGCGGCGCTTTGCCCTTGCACCTTTTCGACAGCGCCCGCATCTGGCAGGTGCAAGTGAACGGGCCGCAGTCACGCAGCCCGATAGTGAAAGGTATTACGTCATGAACAAAGGGATTTTGATTGCAGTGGCGCTGGCCGTCGTCGGTGGCGGGTTCTTGTTCTACTCAAGCCAGACAACGGACGAGGCGATGACGCCCCCGGCGGTGACGGACACCCCGGCGGAGCCCGCCGTCGATGAGGCGGCCGAAGCTGCCAAGGCTGCGGAAGAAGCCGCCGCCGAAGCCGCGCGGGCTGCCGAGGAAGCCGCCGCCGAAGCTGCGCGGGTCGCCGAAGAAGCCGCCGCTGCCGCAGCCGCCGAAGCTGAGGCCGCCGCGAAAGCCGCCGCCGAAGAGGCCGCAGCCGCAGCCGCCGCCGTGGAAGAGGCGGTCACCGATGCGGTAGAGGCCGCGCAAGGTGCGGCGAATGATGCAGCCAGCGCCTTGACCGAGACGATCGGGAACGCGACCAACGCCCTGACCGGCACGACGCAGGGTGCCACGCAGGGGGCGACCGATGCGCCCGCAACCGCGCCCGAAGCCACCCCTTCGGCGACGGAGGCGCTGAGCCCCGAAGGGTTCGATTTCGATCAGGCGATTGCCACCATCGAGGCGTCTGATCTGGGCGAGATTCAGAAATCCATGCTCAAGACCGCGATCACCCAGGCGCGCGACAATCCTGCGCTGCTCGAGGCCGCCTTGACCCAGGCGCGCGCGATGCTGGGCCTCTGAGACGGATCGAAACCCACGCCAAAGGGCGCGCAGTGATCTGCGCGCCCTTTTTCGTTTCGCGACTGTGCAGCCGACAGCGTCAGCCGACGAAGGCCTTTTCCACCACATATTCCGCAGGGTCCGAATTGGCCCCTTCGCGCAGGCCGAAACCTTCCAGAACGGTCTTCATGTCGGTGTTGAAATCCAGCGATCCGCAGACCATGCCGCGGTCGGTGTCGGGGTTGATCGGCGCAATGCCCAGATCGGCAAAGACCTTGCCGGATGTCAGGTTGTCGGTGATCCGGCCCATTTGCGCGCTGTCCTCGCGCGTGGTGGTGGGATAGTAGCGCAGCTTTCCGGCCACGAATTCCCCGATCAGCGGATCCTCGGGCAGGCTTTCGACCAGCTGGCGGCCGTACTCCAGCTCTGCCGCGTCGCGGCAGGTGTGCATCATGATCACCTCGTCATACCGCTCGTATGTCTCGGGGTCGCGCATCAGGCTGGCGAAAGGCGCGATGCCGGTGCCGGTGGCGAAGAACCACAGCCGCTTGCCGGGCAGAAGCGCGTCCAGCACCAGCGTGCCCACGGGCTTGGGCCGCAGGATGATCTGATCGCCCGGTTCGATATGCTGCAGTTTCGATGTCAGCGGCCCGTCGGGGACCTTGATCGAATAGAACTCCAGCTCCTCGTCCCAGCTGGGCGAGGCGATGGAATAGGCGCGCAACAAGGGTTTGCCGGTCTCGCCCATCAGCCCGATCATCACGAACTCGCCGGAACGGAACCGCAAGGACTGCGGCCGCGACACGCGGAAGGAAAACAGACTGTCCGTCCAATGGGTCACGGCGGTCACGGTCTGGGCATCGGGCAGGGTGGGGACTTTGGGAACGGAAATCTCGGTCACTGTCAGGCTTTCGGTCATATGCATCATGCCGGAGGTAAACCGGCATCCTTTTTCTATCTTTGATCCATGTCAGATGAAAGCGCGGGATTACCCGCGCAGACGGGCCTGGTAATCATGCGCGCGCCAGTCGGCACGGGCCAGCCATTGCGCCTCGGGCTGGCGCGCGGCAAGGGCTGCGGGGATTTCCACCTCGTCGAAGCCGGCGCGCCGCGCCATTGCGTATTGGTCGGCGATCACATGGCCCGCCGCGCGCAGCCGTCCGGTATAACCGCGCAGCCGCAGGCGACGCGCCAGCGTAAAGCCGCGCCCATCGGCGAAACTGGCAAAGGGAATGCGGATGATCTGCAATCCGTCCAAGGTCAGGCTGTCGGGATCGGCCTCTGCGGGCAGGTCGATGGCGGCGCTGGCCTGTGTCGCCTCGGCCAGCGGGGTGAAGCCCTGGGCCCAGTCATCGGCTGCGAAACCCGTATCCCGCACGATGACGGTGCTGTTCGATGTCATTGTCCTGCTCCTGTCCTGACCATCTTGCCATTCACGAAATGAATGCCGCATTCTTCCTTGGCGGCACCCCGCCAGCGGCCCGCGCGTTCGTCTTCGCCGGGTTTCACCGGCGATGTGCAGGGCGCGCATCCGATCGAGGGATAGCCACGCGCCACCAGCGGATGCCGGGGCAGGCGGTTGTTGATCATGTAATCCTGCACATCCGCCTTGTCCCAATGGGCCAGCGGGTTGACTTTGAGCCGCCCGTCGGTATCGGCCTCGAAAAACTCGAGTGCTGCACGGGTCGAGGCCTGAAACCGTTTGCGTCCGGTGATCCACGCATCAAAGCCGTCCAGCGCGCGTTCCAGCGGTTCGGTCTTGCGCAGGGCGCAGCAGGCATCTGGATCGGTGCGGTGCAACTGCCCGTCCCGGTCCTTGGTGGCCACCGCGTCGGGTTGCGCATGAATGATGCGCAGATCGGTCAGGTCCAGCCGGTCCGCCACCTGCCGCTGATAGTCCAGCGTTTCGGCAAACAGCATCTGCGTATCGATGAAGAGGACCGGCACGTTACGGTCGATCATCGCCAGCATATGCAGCAGCACGACGCTTTCCGCCCCGAACGAGCTGACCAGCGCGATCCGGCCCACCTGCGCATCCGACAGCGCATGGCGCAGCACCGCGCTGGCCGCGTGGTGACGGTAGCGCGCGTTCAGATCGCCCGCGCGCACCGCCACCGGGGCAAGGGGGGCCTCAAGCGGCATGGCGGTCGCGTGCCTCGGGGTAAAGAGCGGCCTTGAACGGGGCCACCCCCAGCCGGCGGTAGGCCTGCAGGAAGGTTTCCGACGCATCCTCGCGCAGCGTCAGATAGGCGCGGATCAGCCGTTCGATGGCCGGCAGCAGTTCCTCGGCGGCAAAGCCGGGGCCTGCGCGTTCGCCGATCACCGCATCCTCGGTGCCGTCGCCGCCCAGCGTGATCTGGTAGTTTTCCACGCCCGCGCGGTCCAGCCCCAGAATGCCGATATGGCCGACATGGTGATGCCCGCAGGCGTTGATGCAGCCCGAGATCTTGATCTTCAAGGGGCCGATGTCATGCTCGAGCTTCAGCGCTTCGAAATGGGTCGCGATCTCTTGCGCGATGGGGATCGACCGGGCCGTGGCCAAGGCGCAATAATCCATGCCGGGGCAGGCGATGATATCGCTGATCAGCCCGATATTGGCGGTGCCGAGACCTGCGGCTTTCAATGCCGCATGAACCGCGGGCAAATCAGCGCGCGCCACATGCGGCAGGATCACGTTCTGCTCATGGCTGATGCGCAGCTCGTCATAGGCGTATTTCGCCGCCAGATCGGCCATCAGGCGCATCTGGCCTGCGGTGGCATCGCCCGGTGTGGCGCCATGCGCCTTGAGGCTGATCGACACGATGGCATGATCGCCGCGCCGGTGCGCCGCGAGGTTGGTATCAGCCCAGGAGCGGAACACCGGATCGTTCTGATAGGCGATGTCGTAGGGATGGGTGTCGCGCGCCGCAAAGGCGGGCGGGGCGAATTGCGGCTCGATCTGCGCCAGCAGCGCCTGATCCGCGCCGTTGAACGCGGTGCGCAGGGTGGCGAACCGTTCCTCGACCAGATCGCGGATCGTGTCGATACCGTTCTCGTGCACGGTGATCTTGATGCGCGCCTTGTACTTGTTGTCGCGCCGACCCAGCAGGTTGTAGACGCTGACGATCGCCTCGAGATAGGGCAAAAGATCGCCGCGCGGCAGGAAATCGCGGATCACCTGACCGATCATCGGGGTGCGGCCAAGGCCGCCGCCGACGATCACCTCGAACCCCGTCTCGCCGTCGCGCGCGACCATGCGCAGCCCGATGTCATGGGCGCGGGTCACGGCGCGGTCATTGGGGCTGCCGGTCACGGCGATCTTGAACTTGCGCGGCAGGAACTGGAATTCGGGATGGTCGGTGGACCATTGCCGGATCAGCTCGGCCACCGGGCGGGGGTCGGCCAGTTCATCGGCAGCCGCACCGGCGAAATGATCGGCGGTCACGTTGCGGATCGTGTTGCCGCTGGTCTGGATCGCATGCAGACCGACCTCGGCCAGGGCGTCCAGCATGTCGGGCACATCGGAGAGTTTGGGCCAGTTGTACTGGATGTTCTGGCGGGTGGTGAAATGGCCGTAACCCTTGTCCCACTTTTCCGCCAGCACGGCCAACTGCCGCATCTGGGCGCTGTTCAGCGTGCCATAGGGAATGGCGACCCGCAGCATATAGGCATGCAGTTGCAGGTAGAGCCCGTTCATCAGGCGCAGGGGCTTGAATTCATCCTCGGTCAGCGATCCGTCGATGCGGCGGGCGACCTGGGCGCGGAACTGGGCGTTGCGTTCGGCCAGAAAGGCGCGATCGAATTCGGAATACTCATACATGCGCTTTATCCTCCTGCTTGCCATGGACGTAGTTGGATGGGCCCTTGCGGCGGAAATCCTCGCGGAAATGCGCAGGCTGCGGGCCTTGCGGGCCGGGGATCACATCGGCGAGGTAAGCGCCCACCACGCGATGCGGCTGGCGCTGTGCGTCAAGCAGGCGCAACTGGGCGATGGCCTCGTCGTCGATCACCTCGGCCTGTGACAGGCTGCGGGTCCAGCTGTCATCGGCGGCAAGATAGATCACGTCGCCTTCGATCAGCGCATTGGCGGTGACGACCTTGGGTGTGAAACGGGGCATTGACCTCTCCTTGACGCGGGTTCCGAAGGCGTCTGCTTTCGGTTTGACCTTTGGGGCAATATAGGAAATATTCCCCTCAATGCGCCAGTATCCTCGGCAGATAAGGAATATTGTTTCTGTCAGATCAGAATGGTGTGATGAAATTCCACTTGAGCGGAGTCAAAGGAAATGTCGATCCGATTGGATGCCACGGACAGGAAAATTCTGGCAGAGTTGCAGCGCGATGCGGGCCAGTCGCTGGATGAGATCGCCAAGCAGGTGGGCTCTTCGAAGACGCCCGTCTGGAACCGGATCCGCAAGATGCGCGAGGCGGGAATCATGGGGCCGCAGACCGTGATCCTTGATGCCGAGGCGCTGGGATTCGAGGCCTGCTTCTTCGTGCTGATCCGCACCTCGGAACATGAGGCGGCCTGGCAGGCGGCATTTCTGAAGGCCCTGCAGAGCCGCCCCGAGGTGCAGGAGGCGCATCGTCTGGCCGGGGACATCGATTACATCCTGAAGGTGCGGGTCAGGAATGCGCGCGCCTATGACGCCTTCTATCAGGCGCTGATTTCAGAGGTGAAGGTGCATAACGTCACCGCACTGCTGTCGATGGAAGAGATCAAGTCCACCACCGCCCTGCCGATCTGAGGGGCTATCCGCGCAGCGCAGCGCGGGCGGCAGGGTCGGATGGATATTTGAGGCAAGAAGAAGCCGGGGTCAGGTTTCGACCAGCAGGGCGTCCAGCCCGTGGAAATGATAGCTGTCGGCAAAACGGGCCGGCGCGGCAAGCCGCAGGTCCGGGCAGCGCTGGAACAGGACGCTGAGGGCGATCTGCATCTCGATCCGGGCCAGCGGCGCGCCGAGACAGAAATGCAGACCTGCGCCGAAACCCATGTGCGGCGTGGCGGGTCGCGCGGGGTCGAACCGGTCGGGGTCCTGCCAGACACCGGGATCGCGGTTGGCCGCGCCCAGAAGCACGCCCACGCGGTCGCCGCGCCGGAAGACATGGCCATGGACCGTCACCTCCTCATAGGCGTAGCGGGTGAACATGTGCAGCGGCGGATCGAGGCGCAGCAGTTCCTCGACCGTGGCACCGATGCGCTCGGGTGTCAGATGCGCGCGCGGATCGGGCCCGGACAGCAGCAGGCGGGTGGCGTTGCCGATGGCATGGACCGTGGCCTCATGGCCCGCGTTCAGCAGCAGAATGCAGGTCGAGATCATCTCGGGCGTGGACAGGCGCGTGCCGTCCTGTTCGGCCGCGATCAGATGGGTGATGAGGTCATCGCCGGGCCTGTGGCGCCGCTGGTCGATATGACCGGACAGAAAGTCGCCGAAGGCGGCGGCGGCGGCATCTGCGGCCTCTTCCATCGCGCGGGTGCGGCGGGCCTGATACATGCCGACCATGGCATGCGACCAGGCCAGCAGATCGGGGGCGCGGTCTTCGGGCACGCCCAGCAGGCGGGCGATGGTGATGACCGGGATTGCCTGCGCATAGGCGGGCAGCAGATCGAAGGGCGCGCCGCGCGGGAATGCGTCGATCAAGCCATGCGCCAGCGTCGCGAGGTCGGGCGCCAGCGCCGCGACACGGCCCGAGGTGAAGGCCCGCAGCACGAGGCCGCGCAACCGCTTGTGGCGGGGCGGCTCCAGTTCCAGCATCGAGTGATCCTCGATGGCGTAGAAGGCGGCCAGATGCGCGGGCGCAGGGCTGGCCAGTTCGGCGGGGATCTCGCGGCCGAAGCGGCGGTCACGCAGGATCATGTTGACGGCACCATGGCTGAGTGCGCAGGGCATGGCGTAATCCTCCCACCAGATCAGCGGGCCGCCGTCGCGGCGCGCGCGGGCATAGGCGGGGTAGGGATCCTGCACGAAGCCGGGATCGGTGGGGGATTGCTGCCAGCGATACATGCGCCAAGGCTTGCCCGAGCCCTCTGGTCAAGGCAAGGCCGGAGCGGCTAGATTGACCCGATGAAACCCGATACCGCCCGCCGTCTTGCGATCTTTGCCCTGTTCCTGCTGGCCGTTGCGGCCTTTGCGGCAGGGGTCTGGCGTACGGGCTACCGTCAGGCGCTGGATCAGGCCGCGCAGCGTGGCGAGGCGGACCTTCTGTTGGCCTCGGACCGGCTGACCGGGCAATTGCAGCTTTATCAGCAGCTTGCGGTGATCATGGCCGCGCATCCCGCGCTGGCGCAGGCGGTGGCCTCGGGCGAGGGGGCGGCGGTGGCCTCGGTTCTCGTGGCGACCGCCGACAAGACCGGCGCGATGGATATCCAGCTGGCCGACAGGCAGGGCCAGGTGTTGGCCAGCGCCAAGGGGCTGGCCGATCCGGCCCTGCGCGGCAGCGGCTATTTCCAGCGGGCGATGACCGGCGCCTTGGGCGAGGGGCATGGGATCAACCCGGTCGGCGGGCAACGCAGCTATACATTCGCGGCCCCCCTGTTCGGCCCGGATGGCCGGGTGCAGGGCGCGGTCATGGTGCTGGCCGATATCGGTCTGGTCGAGGCCGAGTGGCGTGGCGCGCGCCCGACGGTCTTCTTCACCGACGACACCGGGCTGGTCTTCATCACCAACCGGTCCGAGCTTTTGCTCTGGACGCGGTCGCCGGGGCAGGTGGGGCTGTCGCCGCCTGCGGGGAACGCGGGCCAGTTCTCGTTCACGCGGCAGGGCGATCACGTGATCTGGCATGAACGCTGGAGCCCCTATATCCCGGCCCGCGCGCTGCATCTGTCGCGCGATCTGCCGGTGATCGGCATGCGCGCCGAGGCGCTGGTGGATGTCGAGCCCGCGCGCCGCCTTGCGACCTTGCAGGCAGGGCTGGTGGCCGCCGTCTGTCTGGCCTTCGGAGCACTTCTGTTTCTGGCGACGGAGCGGCGGCGCACGCTGGCGCTGGCCAATGCGCGGCTGGAGGGGCGCGTGGCCGAGCGCACGCGCGAGCTGTCCGGCGCCAATGCCGCGCTGCGCCGCGAGGTCAGCGAACGCATCGCCGCCGAGGCCGCGCTGAAGAAGGCGCAGGACGATCTGGTGCAGGCGGGCAAGCTGTCGGCGCTGGGCCAGATGAGCGCGGGCATCAGTCACGAGTTGAACCAGCCCCTGATGGCGATCCGCCAATATGCCGAGAATGGCACTGCCCTGCTGGAGCGCGGCAAGCCCGAGGTTGCGGCGCAGAACCTGCGCCGGATCGGGGATCTGGCGCATCGGATGGGGCGCATCATCCGCAACCTGCGCGCCTTCGCCCGGCAGGAACGTGAGCCGATGGGGCAGGTCGATCTGGTCGCGGTGGTCAATGCCGCGCTGGAGCTGTCCGAGTCCCGGCTGGCCCGCGACGGTATCGAGGTGCGATGGCAGCCACCCGCGCCGATCCACGTGATCGGCGGCGAGGTGCGGCTGGGGCAGGTTCTGGTCAACCTGATCGGCAATGCGGCCGATGCGATGGCGGGGTTGCCGGTGCGACGCATCGCGATCTCGCTGCGCCGTCACGACGACCGGGTGCTTCTGGAGGTGGCCGATACCGGGCCGGGTATCGAGGAGCCCGAGAAGATCTTCGATCCGTTCTACACCACCAAGGCGGTGGGCGCTGCCGAGGGCATGGGGCTGGGGCTGTCGATCTCCTACGGGTTGGTGCAAAGCTTTGGAGGCGCGATCCGCGGGCGCAACAGGCCTGAAGGCGGCGCGATCTTCACGGTGGAACTGACCCCCGCCGCAGGGCCGGACATGGCCGCCCCGGAGGCTGCGGCATGATCCGGCAGGTGTTGATCGTCGACGATGATGCCGCGGTGCGCGAGGCGCTGGCCCAGACGCTGGAACTGGCCGATCTCGTGCCGCGCTGCACTGGCAGTTTCATCGAGGCGAAGGACCATATCTCGGAAGGGTTCGAGGGGGTGATCCTGTCCGACATCCGCATGCCGGGGCGCGACGGCTTCTTCCTGCTGGAACATACCCGCAAGCTGGACCCTGACCTGCCGGTGATCCTGCTGACTGGCGAGGGGGATATTCCCATGGCCGTGCGCGCCATGGGGCAGGGCGCTTTCGGTTTTCTGGAAAAGCCCTGCGCCGCCGCCGATCTACTGGCCGAGGTCGAGCGCGCCCTGAAAACCCGCGCGCTGGTGCTGGAAAACCGCCGTCTGAAAGCCCAGCTGGAAGCGGGCGATCCGGCATCGCGGATGCTGTTCGGCACATCCCCCCTTGCGCGCGGGCTGCGCGACAGGGTGCGCGCCGTGGCCCGCACCCGCGCCGAGGTGCTGGTCAGCGGTCCGCCCGGCAGCGGCATTTCCAAGGTGGCCGAGGTCATTCATTTGTGCTCGGCCATGGCCAAGGGGCCTTTCGTCAAGGTGCCCGCTGCGGGTCTGGATGCGGCAAGCGTCGCCGCGGTGATGGACAGCGCCAAGGGCGGCAGTCTGTTTCTGGACGAACTGGGCGCGATGCCTGCGGATGCACAATTCGCCCTGCTGGAGCAGCTGGAAACCGATCAGGATCTGCGGCTGATCGCGGGCAGCAGCGGTGATCTTGCCGCGCATGTCGCCGAAGGGCGGATGAACCCTGATCTTTATTATCGGCTGGATGTGATGCCGGTGCGCATCCCCGCACTGGCCGAGCGGCCCGAGGATATCCCGGTGCTGTTCCGCCACTATGTCGCGCAGGCCAGCGAACAGGCGGGGCTGACCCCTCCGCCGGTCGGGCCCGAGGTGATCGGCGCGCTGATGGCGCGCGACTGGCCGGGAAATGCCCGCGCGCTGATGTCGGCGGCCATGCGCTTTGCCTTGGGTCTGGGCGTCGGCGAAGGGGGCGAGGCCGTGGCCGGGCAGGAGGCGGGGCGCGGTCTGGCCGAGCAGATGGCGCAGGTCGAGCGCTCGATCCTCGTGGCGGCGTTGCGGCGGCATGCAGGCCGCGCGGCCGAGGCCGCGCGCGAGCTGAAATTGCCGCGCAAGACGCTCTATGACAAGCTGACGCGCTACGGGTTGCGGCCCGATGATTTCCGCTGAGCGCGGGCCCGCGCCCGTGACACCCGAGGCGCTCCGGGGGATTCGCACGAGCGATTCGGGCAGGTGATTCGCTGCGGATTGTGCGGATTCCCGCATTATGCCGCCCGGATCTGTGCGGTTTTCCGCACAAGTTGCGCCGCGTGCAACCCGGCTATGCGTGGCGCGCAGGGACAAGTCATTGCCATCCTTGGGTTTTCTCAATCTGCCTGTGAAACGCGCACAATCCCTTGAGACTTGCGTGATCGCGGTCAGTGTTTGCACCGCAGCGCCCCTTGCAGGGGCAAGATATGCAACGTCTCAATTCTGGGAGGAGAGACCTATGAAATTCCTGACATCCGCCGCCATGGCACTGGCCCTCACCGTGACGGCTGGCGCCGCCGCCGCAGCCTGCGATCCGGGCGAAATCGTCATCAAGTTCAGCCATGTGACCAACTCGGACAAGCACCCCAAGGGGATCGCCGCCACCCTGTTCGCCGAGCGCGTGAACACCGAGATGAACGGCAAGGCCTGCATGGAAGTGTTCCCGAACTCGACCCTCTACACCGACGAGAAGGTGCTGGAGGCGATGCTGCAGGGTGACGTCCAGTTCGCGGCCCCCTCGCTGTCGCTGTTCGAGCCGATCACCAAGCAGTTCCGCCTGTTCGACCTGCCCTTCATGTTCAAGGACATCTCGGCTGTCGACGCGTTCCAGGCATCCGGCACCGGCCAGGAGATGCTGCAGTCGATGACCCGCCGCGGCGTTCTGGGCCTGGGCTTCTGGCACAACGGGATGAAGCAGTTCTCGGCCAACAAGCCGCTGATCTCGCCCGAGGATGCAAAAGGCCTGAAGTTCCGCGTGCAGCCTTCCGACGTGCTGGTCGCACAGATGAACGCGCTGGGCGCCACCGCGCAGCCGATGGCCTTCGCCGAAGTCTACGGCGCGCTGCAGACCGGCGTTGTCGACGGTCAGGAAAACAGCTGGTCCAACATCTATGGCCAGAAGTTCTTTGAAGTGCAGGACGGTGTCACCGAGACCAACCACGGCATCATCGACTACATGGTCGTGACCAGCGTCGACTGGTGGGAATCGCTGGATGCCGACGTGCGTGACCAGCTGGGCACGATCCTGGACGAGGTGACCACCGCACGTAACGCAGCCGTTCTGGAAGTCGACCGCGCAGCACGCCAGTCGATCCTCGACGCCGGCGGCAAGATCGTCGAGCTGACCCCTGAGCAGCGCGCGGCATGGGTCGAAGCGATGAAGCCCGTCTGGGCACAGTTCGAAGCCGAAGTCGGCGCCGAGAACATCGCGGCGGCACAGGCCTTCAACAACTGATCCCACGGGATCGCGTGGGGTGCGCCTTGATTGGCGCACCTCTTCGTTCCGTTTGGGAACAAAAGTTCACATTCATTGGGGGGACTGCCGATGTCTGGGCCTGGCCGATACGAGCCGCGCAGCATGCTGGGAAAGGTCGTGCACGAGTTCGAGGAGACGGCGATCGCCGTGATGCTCGGGCTGATGACGCTTCTGACCTTCGTCAACGTCATCATGCGCTATGTCTTCAATTCGATGGTGATCTGGGGGCTTGAGGTCGTTCTGGTCCTGTTCGCCTGGCTGGTGCTGTTCGGCATCGCCTATGCCTTCAAGGTGACGGCGAACCTGGGCGTGGACGCCGTCATCTCGGTCGTGTCGCCGCGTACGCGCTATGTGCTTGCGCTGCTTTCGGCGGCCTGCTGTATCGCCTATGCGCTGCTGATTGCCAAGGGAGCCTGGGATTACTGGGCGCCGTTTGCCGGATTGCAGCAGACCACCGGGCACTGGTTCCCCACCGGGTTTGACCCCAATACCCGCGATCGCGCCTTCTTCGAGACCGACCAGGTTCCGATGCTGGAATGGCTGCGCTGGCTGGAGGATGCGATCAATCAGGGCGAGGCCTATTCCAAGATGCCGCGCATGGTGCCCTACATGATCCTGCCCATCGCCGCCGCGCTGATGCTGTTCCGGATCATCCAGGTGACCATCCGCATCGTGAAAGGCGAACAGCAGAGCATGATCGTCAGCCACGAGGTCGAGGACGCGCTGGACGAAATCGCCAAAAACCGCCGCGGGCAGGAGTAACCGATGGACGTCTTTATCCTTTTCGCGATGGTCATCGGCCTGATGCTGATCGGCGTGCCGATCGCCGTATCGCTGGGCCTGTCCTCGATCCTGTTCATGCTGGCGCTCAGCGATACCTCGCTGGCCGCTGTGGCGGCATCCCTCTACAACGGGATGGCCGGGCACTACACCCTGCTGGCGATCCCCTTCTTCGTGCTGGCCTCAAGCTTCATGTCCACGGGCGGTGTGGCGCGGCGGATCATCCGCTTCTCCATCGCGCTGGTGGGCCATCTGCCGGGCGGTCTGGCCATCGCGGGCGTCTTTGCCTGCATGATGTTCGCGGCCCTGTCGGGGTCCAGCCCCGCCACGGTGGTCGCGATCGGCACGATCGTGATCGCAGGCATGCGGCAGGTCGGCTATACGCGCGATTTCGCCGCCGGCGTGATTGCGGTGGCCGGTACGCTGGGCATCCTGATCCCGCCCTCCATCGTGATGGTGGTCTATGCCTCGGCCACGGATGTGTCGGTCGGGCGGATGTTCCTTGCGGGTGTCATTCCGGGCCTGCTGGCCGGTTTCATGCTGATGCTGACCATCTACATCATGGCGCGGGTCAAGAACCTGCCAAAGGGTGACTGGCTGGGCTGGGGCGAGGTCTGGTCCTCGGGCCGCGATGCGGGCTGGGGGCTGATGCTGATCGTCATCATCCTGGGCGGTATCTACGGCGGCATCTTCACGCCTACCGAAGCGGCGGCTGTCGCGGCGGTCTATGCCTTCCTGATCGCCTGTTTCGTCTATCGCGACATGGGCCCGCTGGCCCGTCCCGAGGGCGAGCGCAACCTGACCCTGCTGGACAGGCCCATCGCGCTGGTCACGGCCTTCTTTCACCGTGACATCCGCAACACCCTGTTCGAGGCGGGCAAGCTGACCGTCACGCTGATGTTCATCATCGCCAACGCGCTGATCCTGAAGCACGTGCTGACCGACGAGCAGATCCCGCAGCAGATCGCGGGCGCGATGCTGGCGGCGGGTTTCGGCCCGATCATGTTCCTGGTGATCGTGAACGTGATCCTGCTGATCGGCGGGCAGTTCATGGAACCGTCAGGCCTGATCGTGATCGTGGCGCCGCTGGTTTTCCCGATCGCGATGGAGCTTGGGATCGACCCGATCCATCTGGGCATCATCATGGTCGTGAACATGGAGATCGGGATGATCACGCCGCCGGTGGGTCTGAACCTCTTCGTGACCTCGGGTGTGGCGGGCATGCCGATGATGCGCGTCGTGCGCGCGGCGCTGCCCTTCCTGGCCGTGCTCTTCGTCTTCCTGATCCTGATCACCTATGTTCCGATCATCTCGACATGGTTGCCCACGCTGATGATGGGCCCCGAGATACTGGTGCGCTAGCGCGCCAGGGACAGGAAAAACTGACGGCGCGGGGGCAACCTCGCGCCGTTTTTCATTCTGAAGCGGTGCGTCGTCAGGAGGTCGCGCTGCCCTCAAGCGCCGCCACGATCGGGCAGAAATCATCCGCCGTCAGGCTGGCCCCGCCCACCAGCGCGCCGTCCACATCCGCCACGGCGAAGATCTGCGCGGCATTGTCGGGCTTGACCGAACCGCCATAGAGCAGCCGGATCGCGCCGCCCGTCGCGGTCCCGAAACGGTCGATCAGCCGCGCGCGCAGGAAGGCATGCACCTCGGCGATCTGGTCGGTGGTGGCGATGCGGCCGGTGCCGATGGCCCAGACCGGCTCATAGGCGATCACCACGCTGGCGCCGCTGGCCGCATCGGGGACCGAGGCGTCAAGCTGCGCGCCGATCACATCCAGCGTCGTGCCTGCGTCCCGTTCGGCCAGGGTCTCGCCCAGGCAGATCACGGCGATCAGCCCCGCCGCCATCGCAGCCTGCGCCTTGGCATTCACGGTGGTGCTGTCTTCCTGATGGTCGGCGCGGCGCTCGGAATGGCCGAGGATCACCGCGCGCGCGCCGGCATCGGCCAGTTGCCGCGCTGCAAGATCGCCGGTATGGGCGCCCGCCGGGGCCATGTGGCAATCCTGCGCGCCGATCATCAGGCGGTACGGCGCGGTACGATGCGCTGCGGGATGGATCAGGGTCGCGGGCAAGCAGATCAGCAGATCGACAGCCGGGGCAGGGCAGGCCGCAGATATCCGGTCAAGCTGGTCCAGATCGGCCAGCATCCCGTTCATCTTCCAATTGCCTGCTGCCAGTTTGCGCCGCATTGTCCGCCCTCCGCCTGTGTCCGCCCTTCCTTACAGACCGGGGGCGGCCTTTTCCAGACGCAAGGGCATGGCGGCGGACATCACTTTGCGTCGCGCGCGGCGCTCAGTTCCTCGACATCCTTGAACTTGATCGATTCGCCGCATCCGCAGGCATCCTCGACATTGGGGTTGTTGAACTTGAACCCCGATTCCAGCAGCGATGTCTGATAGTCGATCTGCGTGCCGAACAGGAACATCTGCGCCATCGGCGCGATCATCACGCGCGCGCCGTCCTGCTCCACCACCTCGTCCATGGGGGCGATATCTGCGGCATATTCCATGGTGTATTCCATGCCGGCGCAGCCACCTTTCTTGACACCGATGCGCAGGCCCTTGTGGCCATCCTTGTGCATCAGGCGCGCGATCTGGCGCGCGGCGGCCTCTGTCATGGTGACAGCCTGTTTTCCGGGTATGGCGAACATCGTCCGTGCCTTTCAGCGTTTTGTCGGTCCTGCGGACCGGATCACATGAAGCCCAGCTCCAGCCGGGCCTCGTCGCTCATCATGTCCATGCCCCACTGGGGCTCCCAGGTGAGTTCCACATCCACGTGCTTGACGCCCGGCAGCGGCTCGATCGCATCGGCCACCCAGCCCGGCATCTCGCCGGCCACGGGGCAGCCGGGGGCGGTCAGCGACATGATCACCCTGACCTCGTTGTCGGGGTTGATGTCGATGGTGTAGACCAGCCCCAGATCGTAGATATTCACCGGGATTTCCGGATCATAGACCGAGCGGCAGGCCTCGACGACCTGTTCGTAAAGCGGGTGATCGGTGCTTGAGGGTGCGATCAACGGGGTGCCTTCAAGCGGCTCGGCATTCTGGGTCATTCTCTGTCCTGGGGGCTGTCCTGCGGATTTCCTGACTGAACATATAAGGATAGGGGGCGGATTCGTCCAGTCTCGCTACCCATTGCGCGGGAAGAATGAATGTTTTGGTCCCCTGCAGGTGCCGTTCTTGTAACGTAATGCTCTTGCGCCTATCTTCGGCCAATGCGCTGCATGTTGCCGGGGCTGTCCCGGCCTGCGGCCTGTCTGCTCCCGTTTGTTTTGTCATCCGCACCTTTGCATTGCTCTGCATCCGTTCTGCAGCGCGGCCCTGCGGGTGATGGGCGGGATCGATCCGCAGGGCATCCGCCCTGCGGTGCTTCAGCCGGAGGGAACCGGTCATGTCTAAAAAAGGCAACAAGACTAAAGGCAACAAGGAAGCCAAGAAACCCAAGCAGGAAAAGCCGAAGGTTCTGGCCACGGCCAATTCTGGCGCGGGCAAGACAGGGCTGAACGTCGGAGGCAAATCCGTCAAGTAACGGGGCCGCGCCGCCCCGCCTGCCGACTTGGCATTTGGCGCAAAACGTCCCATAGGGGGCGGATGCGACGATGGGCACAAGAGGCTGACAGATGACACAGACGGCAGGGCGGTTTCGCTTCGACCTCAAGGCGACCGATGGAAAGGCACGCACGGGTGAGATCACCACGCCGCGCGGCACGATCCGTACACCGGCCTTCATGCCTGTCGGCACGGCGGCAACGGTCAAGGGCATGCTGCCCGAGAGCGTGGCCGCCACCGGCGCCGACATCCTGCTGGGCAATACCTATCACCTGATGCTGCGTCCCACGGCCGAGCGGATCGACCGGCT
The DNA here is from genome assembly GCA_041596235.1 of Paracoccaceae bacterium. GTDB lineage: Bacteria > Pseudomonadota > Alphaproteobacteria > Rhodobacterales > Rhodobacteraceae > Seohaeicola. The sequence goes on along the minus strand of JBFHIW010000010.1, from coordinate 45,821 downwards.
GGGCGGATTGCACCGTTTCATGAACTGGGACAAGCCGATCCTGACAGATAGCGGCGGTTTTCAGGTCATGAGCCTGGCCGCCCTGCGCAAGCTGACCGAGGAGGGGGTGACCTTCAAATCCCATATCGACGGCTCGCGCCATCACCTCAGCCCCGAACGCAGCATGGAAATACAGCGCCTGCTGGGCAGCGACATCGTGATGTGTTTCGACGAATGTCCGGCGCTGCCCGCCACGGATGCGGAGGTGGCGAAATCCATGCGCCTGTCGATGCGTTGGGCGCAGCGGTCGCGCGATGCTTTTGGCGACCGTCCGGGACATGCGCTGTTCGGCATCCAGCAGGGCGGCGTGACGCAGGATCTGCGCGCGGAAAGCGCCGAGGCGCTGCGCGCCATCGGTTTCGACGGCTACGCCGTGGGCGGGCTGGCCGTGGGCGAGGGGCAGGAGGCGATGTTCGGCGTCCTTGACTACGCGCCAGACATGCTGCCGCAAGACAAGCCCCGCTACCTGATGGGCGTGGGCAAGCCCGATGACATCGTAGGCGCGGTCAAGCGCGGCATCGACATGATGGACTGTGTGCTGCCCTCGCGCTCGGGCCGCACCGGGCAGGCCTTTACCCGGCACGGGGTGGTCAATATCAAGAACGCCCGCCATCAGGACGATCCGCGCCCCCTTGACGAGGCCTGCGGCTGTCCCGCCTGCCGGGGCTACAGCCGCGCCTATCTGCATCACGTCTTCCGCGCGGGCGAGATGATTTCGGGCATGCTGCTGACATGGCACAATCTTCACTACTACCAGGAGCTGATGCAGGGGATGCGTGACGCCATCACGGCAGGCCGCTTCGCCGCCTTCGAGGCCGATTTCCACGCGCAACGGGCCGAGGGCGACATTCCCCCGCTCTGATCCCTTACGCAGGGGTGGAATGGATATTTGGGGCAAGAAGAAGCTGCAGGTGAAGTGACCCTTCCGCACGGGGCCGGGCGGCAGAGGGGCCGGCGGCGGGTGCGGAAGGGGCTTCTCCTTGCACGGTCATCGGCGTCCCCGCCTGTACCGTAGGGCGATCCTCGGCGATTAACCTTAACATTCCGTTTCTTCTTGCCTTAAATATCCATCCGCAGGTGCGGCGGGCGCGAGGGGGCAGGGGTTGGGTCATGGCTGTGATCCGATCTGCCGGGCGAGGTGTCGCGTTTCTGCGCGCGCGGCCAGGCCTGCCGAGGGCTTGAGCGGGCACCATTGATCAAATCGGGCGCAATTCGCGCCTTGCCCTGAACGATGCAGAGGGGCATTCTGCACGAAGGCGTCACGGGACGACGCTTGAAACTGGGGCACCCGCGCCCCAGATTAACGACAGGTGAATGGAGACGCCCCGGTTGCCGATTGTCGGGATCGCGACGTCTGCCGAACAAAGGACCGAGCATGCAAGAACCCCTGAACCCCTCCTATCCCGTTCTTCCGCTGCGCGATATCGTTGTGTTCCCGCACATGATCGTGCCGCTTTTCGTCGGACGTGAGAAATCCGTCCGCGCGCTGGAAGAGGTGATGGCCGATGACAAGCAGATCCTGCTGTCCAGTCAGATCGATCCGTCCATCGACGATCCGGCCTCCGACGGGATCTATGGCACCGGTGTGCTGGCGAATGTGCTGCAACTGCTGAAACTGCCCGATGGGACCGTGAAGGTCCTGGTCGAGGGGCAGGCGCGCGTGCGCATCACCGAATACCTGACCAATGACCGCTTTTTCGAGGCGCGCGCCGAATACTTGGCCGAGACATCGGGCGATGCCGCCACGATCGAGGCGCTGCTGCGCACGGTGACGGCCGAATTCGAGCGCTATGCCAAGATCAAGAAGAACATCCCCGAAGAGGCGCTGGTCGCCGTGTCGGAAACCACCGACCCCGCCAAGCTGGCGGATCTGGTTTCGGGCCATCTGGGTATAGATGTGGGCCAGAAGCAGGAGCTTCTGGAAACCCTCAGCGTCAGCGAGCGGCTTGAGAAGGTTTACGGCCTGATGCAGGGCGAGATGTCCGTGCTGCAGGTCGAGAAGAAGATCAAGACCCGCGTGAAAAGCCAGATGGAACGGACGCAGCGCGAGTACTATCTGAATGAGCAGATGAAGGCCATTCAGAAGGAACTGGGCGACGGCGAGGATGGCGGCAACGAGCTGGCCGAGCTGGAAGAGCGCATCAAGGGCACCAAGCTGAGCAAGGAGGCCCGCGACAAGGCCGAGGCCGAGTTGAAGAAGCTCAAGACCATGTCGCCGATGTCGGCAGAGGCCACGGTGGTGCGCAACTACCTCGACTGGATGCTTGGCCTGCCATGGGGCCTGAAAAGCCGCGTCAAGAAGGACCTGCACAAGGCGCAGGAGGTTCTGGATGCCGATCACTACGGGCTGGAAAAGGTCAAGGAACGGATCGTCGAATACCTGGCGGTGCAGCAGCGCAGCCAGAAGCTGAAAGGCCCGATCATGTGCCTTGTCGGCCCTCCGGGCGTGGGCAAGACCAGCCTTGGCAAATCCGTGGCGCGCGCCACGGGGCGTGAATTCATCCGCATCAGCCTTGGCGGTGTGCGCGACGAATCCGAGATCCGGGGCCACCGGCGGACCTATATCGGCTCGATGCCGGGAAAGATCATCCAGGCGCTGAAGAAGGCCAAGACCACGAACCCGCTGATCCTGCTGGATGAGATCGACAAGATGGGTCAGGATTTCCGGGGCGATCCCGCATCCGCCATGCTCGAGGTGCTGGATCCGGAACAGAACGCCACTTTCGTGGATCACTACCTTGAGGTCGAATATGACCTGTCGAACGTGATGTTCCTGACCACGGCGAACTCCTACAACATGCCGGGGCCGCTTCTGGACCGGATGGAGATCATTTCGCTGGCCGGCTACACCGAGGATGAGAAGCGCGAGATCGCGCGGCATCACTTGATCGCCAAGAAGATCAAGGACCACGGTCTGCGCAAGGGTGAATTCGTGATCACCGACGATGCGCTGAACGAGATGATCCGCCGCTATACCCGCGAGGCGGGCGTGCGCAACCTTGAGCGCGAGATCGCGAAACTGGCCCGCAAGGCGGTGACGATGATCGTGAAGAAGGAAGCGACCAAGGTCGTGGTGGATGTGGACAACCTGGATACGTTCCTGGGCGTCAAGAAGTTCCGCTATGGTCTGGCCGAGGCAGAGGATCAGATCGGTGTCGTCACCGGGCTGGCCTGGACATCGGTGGGTGGCGACCTGCTGTCGATCGAGGCACTGCGCCTTCCCGGCAAGGGCCGGATGAAGACCACGGGCAAGCTGGGCGATGTGATGAAGGAAAGCATCGACGCGGCCAGCTCCTACGTGCGGTCGATCAGCCCGAAGATCGGGGTCAAGCCCACGAAGTTCGACAAGATCGACATCCATGTGCACGTGCCGGACGGGGCAACCCCCAAGGACGGGCCGAGTGCAGGTCTTGCGATGGTCACCTCGATCGTGTCGGTGCTGACGCAGATCCCCGTCCGCAAGGATATCGCCATGACGGGCGAAGTTTCCCTGCGCGGCAATGCGATGCCGATCGGGGGCCTCAAGGAAAAGCTACTGGCGGCCCTGCGGGGCGGCATCAAGACGGTGCTGATCCCGGCCGAGAACGAAAAGGACCTGGCCGAGATCCCGGACAATGTGAAGGAAGGGCTGGAGCTCATCCCCGTCAGCCATGTGTCCGAGGTTCTCAAGCTGGCGCTGGTGCGCGAGCCCGAGCCGATCGAATGGGACGAGGAGGCCGAGGAGGCCGCCGCAGCAGCGGCTGTGGCCAAATCCGAACCCTCCAGCGCTGTCGCCCATTGAAGCTGCGCAGCCGTCAGGCCTTCGTCGCCTGACGGAAGGCCGGAAGAAACAGATCGGCGGTCCCGTTGCGGGGCTGCCGATTTTTCATACCTTGTCATGTGGGCTGCGATATGCGTTTCCTGTAGTGAAACAGACTCATGTCAAAGGGAGTTGTGCTGGTGAGTGGTTCTGAAAAGGTGGTCAAGAAGGCGACAAGCAAACCCAAGGCGGCGAAACCGAAGGTTGCGACCGCAAAGCCCAAGCCTGCTGCAAAATCAAAAGCAGCCGCCAAGCCCGTAACCCGGACCACGGCCACGAAACCGGCGCCACAGCCCAAGGCGGAACCGCCCAAGGTATCACCAGTTGTTTCCAATTTCGAAACAATCACCGCTGTAGAGACCGCAGCCCCGGCCAAGCCCGCGGCGCTGGAGGGTCTGCCACCGGTGAGCGATGCGATCCCCACGACCCCCAAGCTGGTGCATGCGTCATCTCCTGCGGTGCAGGGGCCGGAGATGAAGAAACGCGAACTGGTCGACGTGGTGGTCAAGCGTTCGGGCGTCAAGAAGAAGGATGCCAAGCAGGTCGTCGACGCCATGCTGGCTGTGCTGGGCGAGTCACTGGCCGACTCGCGCGAGTTGAACCTGCAGCCCTTGGGGCGGCTCAAGGTGACGCGTGTGAAGCAGACCAATGGAGGGCAGGTCCTGATCTGCAAGCTGCGCCAGAATGGCGGGGCCGAAAAAGCGGAAAAAGAGGCTCTTGCAGAGGACGACGACTGAGTCTAAAAGCCCTCGGACCGGGTGATTAGCTCAGTGGTAGAGCGCTTCGTTCACATCGAAGATGTCAGGAGTTCGAATCTCTTATCACCCACCATCCTCTCTCTTGATGTTGCTTTGACAGCCCCGTTGCGGTGTCGCACGGGGCTTTTCCTTGTGCCGGTTGTTTTGTGATCCGCGACGCGCGAACAGTGCCGATCCGGTCTTGCGCGGGGTGTCGGCTTTGGCTAATCAGGCCGCAGGGGTGATTAGCTCAGTTGGTAGAGCGCTTCGTTTACACCGAAGATGTCGGGAGTTCGAGTCTCTCATCACCCACCACTCCCAGCACATCTTGAATTAGCCGTTTTGGATCAGGCGCTTGCGCCGCTCAGCGGTCCCAATGCCGCGCCAGCCGGTCGGCGGCTAGGAACAGGCACAGGCTGATCGCCGCCAGCAGGATCAGGGCAGCGAACATCAGGTCCGTCTGTGCGCGGCCATTCGACAGCAGCATCAGATGGCCCAGCCCCTTCGAGGCACCGACCCATTCCGCGATGATCACCGCGAAAGGCGCCTGCACCGCCGCCAGCCGCAACCCTGTTCCCAGGGCCGGCAAGGCGTGGGGCAGTTGCAGCAGCATCAGACGGCGCAGCGGGCGTGCCTGCATCTGGCGGGCAAGGTCGTCCAGATCGGCGGGCAAGCGCATCAGCCCGTCGAAAAAGGCCGATGTCACCGGGAAATAGGTGACCAGCGCCACCATCACGATCTTGGAGGGCGCGCCATAACCCAACCAGAGCGTCACGATCGGGGCGAGGGCGAACACGGGCACAGCCTGCGCAAAGACCATCAGCGGGCGCAGCAGAAGCCGGGCGGCCGGTGACATGGCAAGGTTGAGCGCAGAGGCCACGCCAAGCGCAATCCCGACAGACAGCCCCATGGCGAGATTGGCAAGCGTCACGCCAGCCTGCGCGCCCAGCAGGGCGGCGTTGTCGCGCAAGGCGATCGCCACCCGCATCGGGTCGGGCAGAATGAAATGCGGAACACCCGTCGCCCAGACGATCCCCTGCCACAGGGTCAGCCCGAAGGCGAGGGCCAGACATCCGGGCAAAAGGCGTCTCATGCGGCGTGATCCGGGGTCGTCAGCTGGCGATAGAGATCTGCCTGCGCAGTCAGGGTCGCGGGGTCCGAGACAGGGCGGGGGGCCCGTGTCGTGGGCAGGCCAATCGGTTTCGCGCCCGTGGGGTCCAGCAGCCACGCCCCTGTGGCCAGACGCGCCGCTTCCAGCGGGTCATGGGTGATCAGGACCACGGTGCAGCCCGTCAGAACCTCGGCGGCAAGGTCCTGCATGGTGCTGCGGGTGGCGGCATCGAGGGCCGAGAACGGCTCGTCCAGCACGACGATGGGGCGATCCTCCATCAGCGTGCGGGCGAGGGCCAGACGCTGGCGCTGCCCGCCGGACAGGGTGGCGGGGCGGCGGTGTGCGTGGCCCTCCAGTCCGACGCGCCGCAGGAGGGCCAGTGCGCGGTCGCGGTCGGGCCGCGTTCCACGCAACCGCGCCCCCAGAGTGACATTCGCCAGCGCATCCGCCCATGGCAGCAGCTGGTCGGTCTGGGCCATCAGCGTGACGCGCCCTGCCAGTGCCGCGCCGTCGCTGGCCCCAATGCCGCCCGTAAGACGCGCGGGGCAGGGCAGGCCCGCGATCAGCCGCGCCAGGCTGGATTTGCCCACCCCTGATGGACCCAGCAGCACCGTCCAGGCCCCGGCGGCGCACCGCAGGTCCAGATCCGGGCACAGCCGTCGCGCGCCCAGACACAGATCGCCGGTCAGATGCAGACCGGGGCCGGTCATGGCATCGCCATGTCCCAAAAGCCGACCTCCAACCGCGTCGCCGTCGCAAAACGCGCGGAAAGGGTGGCCGCGCGGGGCAGGCTGGTCCAGTCCGGACCCAGTCGGCTTTCCACGGCGTGATCGATCAGCGCACCGACATCGTGGCACAGTTGCTGATAGTCCGCCCCGGCATAGGTCTCGATCCAGTCCCGATAGGGCCCGCCCGATCCGGCCAGCCGTGCCCCGATCGCCCCATAGCCCAGCACGCAAGGCGCCAGTGCCGCCAGCAGGTCAAGGATATCGCCGGAATACCCGGCCTCGAGCACATAGCGCGTATAGGCCAGGTTCGCCGCAGCCTCTTCGGTCTGTTCCAGAGCCTCGGCGGTGATCCCGGCTTGCGCGCAGATGCGGATATGCAGCGGCATTTCCACATGGGCCAGCGCATGCAATGTGGCGCTTGCGGCCTGCATCTCGGCCAGCGTGTCGGCCTTGGCGGCAACCAGCGCCCAGGCGCGGGCGAAATGGATCAGAAAGACGTAATCCTGCCGCAGGTACTGCAGGAAGGCCGCAGGCGGCAGGCTGCCGGTGCGCAGCCCTTCGACAAAGGGATGGCGGGTATAGGCCTGCCACTGCGGTGCCGCATCGCGCCAGAGGGCGAAGGCGCGGCCATAGTCCGGATCTCTCATTCCGAGACCCCGCTGACATCGATCGCCAGTTCGGTGGCGGGAATGCCGCCCGCTGTCGCGCCCGATGCGGCGAGGAACGCCTCGAACCTCTGGTAGCGGCCCAGGTCCAGCGCCGCGGGACGCATGGCAAAGCGCGGCCATGTGTCGACCCAGGCCAGGCGGTTCAGGTCGGTGTCCAGCGCCTTGTCGGTATCGCGGAAGATCTGCCAGGCCGTGTCGGGATCGTTCACGATATCCAGCGCCGCGCGCTCCGTGGCCTGCAGGAAGCGCGCGATCAGGCCTGCGTCCATGCGGGCGGGGTCGGCCACATAGATCAGCTCGTCATAGCTGGGGATACCTTCGGCCTCCGGGTAGAAACAGCGCCCGGTCTTGCCCTCCAGCGTCAGTTGGTTCAGCTCGAAATTGCGGAAGGCGCCGATCACCGCATCGACCTGTCCCGACATCAGCGCGGGGCTGATGGACCAGCCGATGTTGATCTGTTCGACATCATCGGGGGCAAGACCGTGATGGGCCAGCATGGCGTTCAGCATCACCTCCTGCACGCCGGCGACGGCAAAACCCACCTTGCGGCCTTTCAGATCCGGCATCGTCCGGACCGGGCCATCGGCCAGCACCACAAGGCAGGTCAGCGGGGTTTCCACCAGCGTGCCGACGCGCACCAGCGGCAGGCCTGCATGGCGGCTGAGGTGCAGTTGCGGCTGATAGGACACCGCCAGATCGACGCGGCCTGCAGCCACCATGCGGGGCGGGTCATTGGGGTCGGCGGGGGTCACGATCTCGACCTCGAGGCCCGCTTGCGTGAAATAGCCCTTTTCCTGCGCCAGGATGATCGGGCCGTGATCGGGGTTCACGAACCAGTCCAGCATCAGGGTCAGCTTGTCCTGCGCCTGCGCGGGCAGGGCGAGTGTCAGGCTGAGGGCGAGGGTGGTCAGGGTGCGTTTCATCTGTTTGCCTTTCGGGGTCATTGATCTTTTGGGGGGACGGCCAGCAGGGCGATCCTGCCCGGCCAACGGGATTGCAGGGCGCATCCTGCGTGATGGGCGCGCAACCCGGTGCGGCAGGCGAGGATCACGCGGGATGTGCCGGGCGGCGGGGTAAAGCCGGGACCGGGCCGCAGGTGCAGCGCATCGGCGCGAAACGGGACGGGTTCCTCGGTGCGCAGGTCGATGACAAGGTCATCGGCGGTGATCTGGGCGGGTGCGATGAAGGGCAGGGCATGGGTGGGTTCGATGGCCGTATCGAAGCGGAAGCCGCCAAAGCGCCAGCGCGCGGCATCGAAGCTGACCAGCTGGCCCAGCGGCGCAGGATGCAGGCCCAATAGGGCCGACAGCGCCATTTGCGCCTGCAGCGCGCCGATCACGGCCACAACCGGCCCCATGACGCCAGCCGTGTCGCAGGTCGCACCCCGGTCAGGCAGGTCGGGAAACAGCGCCCGCAGGCTGGGGGCACCGCCGCAAAAGCCACCCGCATAGCCCGACAGGGCAAGCGCCGAGGCCGCGATCAGCGGCTTGCCCGCCGCCATGCAGGCATCCGACAGCGTCAGGCTGGCCGCGAATGTATCGGCGCAGTCCATCACCAGATCGGCCTGATCCACAAGGTCGGGCGCATTGGCCGGGTCCAGCCATGCGGTGACGGGGTCGACCGTGACCTCGGGGTTCAGCGCGGCCATGGCCGTGGCCGCCGCCACGGTCTTGAATTGCCCCAGCTGATCCATCCGGTAAAGCGGCTGGCGGTGCAGGTTATGCGCGGCGATGCGGTCGCCATCGACAAGGGTGATGCGGCCCACGCCCGCGCCCACGAGGTATTGCAGCACCGGTACGCCCAGCCCGCCCGCGCCCACCACAAGCACATGGGCGGCGCTCAGCCGCGCCTGACCTTCCGCGCCGATCTGCGGCAGGATCACCTGACGGGCATAGCGGGTCATCCGCAGACCTCCAGCCAGTCGCGCATCCGTGCTTCCGGGTCTGCGTTCAGGGTGATGTCGGTCACGGCGGCGACGGTATCGGCCCCGGCCTCAAGGCAGGCGCGGCCCCGTTCCGGGGTCAGGCCGCCGATGGCGCAGAGCGGCACATCGCCGACAAGCCGCCGCCATTCGGTCACCCGCTCCAGCCCCTGCTGGTGCCATTTCATCTGCTTGAGGATCGTCGGGTAAACCGGCCCGAGTGCAACATAATCCGGGGACAGCGCCAAGGCGCGGTCCAGTTCGGCATGGTCATGGGTGGACAGGCCCAGCTTCAACCCCGCGCGGCGGATCGCGGGGATGTCGGCGGTATCAAGATCCTCTTGCCCGAGGTGCAGCCAGTCCGCGCCCGCGTCGATCGCGATCTGCCAGTGGTCATTGATCACCAGTGCCGCGCCATGCCGGCGCGCAAGGGTCAGACCCTTGCGGATCTCGGCGCGCAGGGCGGCATCGTCCATGTCCTTGAGGCGCAGTTGCACCAGTTTCACGCCCAGCGGCAGGGCGCGCTCCAGCCATGCGGCGCTGTCGAAGATCGGGTAGAAACGGGGCAGCGTCATAGCCATGCCTTTCCGATGACGGGGGTGGAGGGGACGGCCATGTCGCGCGGTGCCATGGGGCCTGCGCGATAGGCCAACTGACCCGCGCGCGCGGCCAAGCCGAAGCCTGTCGCCATCGCCACCGGATCATCGGCCTGCGCCACGGCAGTGTTCAGCAGTACAGCGTCGAACCCCATCTCCATCGCGTCTGCCGCATGGCTGGGCAGGCCAAGCCCGGCATCCACGACCATGGGAATATCCGGGAAGGCCGCGCGCAGCGTCCGCAGCCCGTAGCGGTTGTTCAGCCCCAGCCCGGACCCGATGGGCGCGCCCCATGGCATCAGCACGCGGCATCCCGCATCGACAAGACGCTGCGCCAGCACCTGATCCTCGGTCGTGTAGGGGAAGACCTCGAACCCATCGGCGGCGAGGGTCTCTGTCGCCTCCAGCAGGCCGAAAGGATCGGGCTGCAGCGTATCGGCATGGCCGATCACCTCAAGCTTGATCCAGTTCGTCTCGAACACCTCGCGGGCCATGCGGGCGGTGGTGATCGCCTCGCGCGCGGAATAGCAGCCGGCGGTATTGGGCAGCACATGCAGGCCCAGCCCCTTGATGATCTGCCAGAAGGCCTGCCCCCCGCCGGTTTCGCGGCGCAGCGACACGGTGACAACCGATGCGCCCGAGGCGCGAAATGCGGCCTCCATCACGGCGGGCGAGGGGTATTGCGCGGTGCCCAGCATCAGCGGGCTGTCCAGCGTCACGCCATAGAAATCGCGCATCTCAGCCCCCCTGCATCGGGGCAAGCACTTCGACCCGGTCGCCGTCGCGCAGGGTCTGCGTGGTGCGGGCGGTGGCGGGGACGAATGCGCCGTTCAGGGCGGTTGCCACCTTGCTGTCGCCCCAGCCCAGTTCCGCCAGCGCATCGGCCAAGGTGGTGCCCGCGACCTCGCGCAAATCTCCGTTTACCTCAATCCTCATGAAACAGGTCTCCTTTCGTGCCGGTTTCCAGAAAATCCGCCGCCTGATGCGCCAGCGCCGGGGCCATCAGATAGCCGTGGCGGAACAGACCATTCAGATGCAGCACGCGGCCTTGCCGGATCACGCGGGGCACGTGATCGGCGAAGGCGGGGCGCAGATCGGCCCCGGTCTCGATCACCTGCGCTTCGGCGAAGGCGGGATGCAGCGCATAGGCGGCCGACAGCAGTTCCAGCAGCGCGCGGGCTGTCACGGGGCCGGGGGCGGCGCTTTCAATCTGGGTCGCGCCCAGCATGAAGACACCATCGCCGCGCGGCACGATATAAAGCGGGTGGCGCGGGTGCAGCAGGCGCACCGGGCGCGACAGCGTCACCTCTCGCGTGCGCAGCATCACCATCTCGCCGCGTACGCCGCGCAAGCCGGGCAAGTTGGCGGCAAGTCCACGACAATCGATGACGGTGCCGGGGATGTCATCGGGTCTCGCCTCGGATCGTTCGATGGTGATTCCGCGCGCGCCCAGAGCGGCGACAAGATCGGCCAGCGCACGGCGGGGGGACAGGTGAGATTCGGTTGCAAAGAACAGCGCCTCGCGCCCCGCGGTCGCAAGATCGGGGTCCAGGGCGGCCAATGCATCGCCGCTGATGCGGCTGTGCGCTTGCGTGCGGCGGGCAAAGCGATCCAGTTCGGCCCGGTCGCGGGCAAGGGTCACGACAAGCGACCCGTTCTGCGTGACCTGCGTCACCCCGGCCCAGTCTGCGGCGGCGCGCTGGCCATGGGTGATCACGGCAGGTTCCGAAGTGGCCCCTTCGCAGAAAGGCGCCAGCATGCCGCCCGCCCACCATGAACAGCCATGCGCGCCGGGCGTGCCATTGCGGTCGATCAGACGCGGGGTGATCCCGCGTTGCGACAGCGCGTAGGCCGCCCAGAGGCCCGCGACACCCGCGCCGATGACGGTCACATCAGCCATGCGACCAGACCGCGTGGAAATGATGCACCGGGCCGTGGCCCTGACCGACATGCAACCTGTCGGCGGCAGCAATCGCGCCTTGCAGATAGGCATGGGCGCGGGTGACGGCCCCGGCCAGATCCATGCCCTGCGCCAGCCCGGCGGCGATGGCTGCCGACAGGGTGCAGCCGGTGCCATGGGTGTTGCGCGTGGCAAGGCGCGGGGCGGTCAGGCGCAGGGTGCTGTCCGTGGTGATCAGCAGATCGGTGCAGATGTCGCCCGTGCCGTGGCCGCCCTTCATCAGTACGGCCTTCGCACCAAGCGCCAGCAGGGCGCGGCCCTGATCCTGCATCGCGGCGGCGTCCGTGGCGGGGATGGTGTCCAGCAGGCGGGCGGCCTCGGGCAGGTTGGGGGTCAGCAGGGTGGACAGGGGCAGCAGATCGGCGCGCAGGGTGCCTACCGCCTCATCCGGCAGCAGCGCATCGCCGGATTTCGCGATCATCACCGGGTCGAGCACGATGGGAATGTCGCGGCCCCGCAGGCCTGCCGCAACGGTGCGGATCGCATCGCCTGCGCCCAGCATGCCCAGCTTGACCGCGCGAATATCCAGATCGTCAAAGACCGCCGCGATCTGCGCGGCGATCATCGCGGGGCTTGCAGGTTCGACATGCGTGACGGCGCGGGTATTCTGGGCGGTCAGCGCGGTGATGACACTGGCGCCATAGACGCCAAGCGCCGAGAATGCCTTGATATCGGCCTGTATGCCTGCGCCGCCCCCGCTGTCGGAGCCTGCAATGGTCAATGCGATCGGGGCCATGCCCTGTCTTCCTTGCGTCTGGGGGATCAGCGGCTGCAAGGAGACGGATCAGGGGCGCGAATGGCCCATGGATAGCACCGTTCCCTCCGCCGGTATGACCCGGATCAGGTTCGATGGGTTGGCTTTGCGCCTCTCAGCCCCTGCGGGGCACCCCAACGGTTTGCACATGAAAGCTAGGTGAGATTCGGCATCGCTTCAAGAGCGATTGCACAGTCGGGCGTCGGACCTGTCACAGGGCAGGGATCAGCGCCGCGTGAACGTCGCAGAGGCGGTCATTCCCATTCCATCTGCTCATAGGCTGCCTGCGCATTGCGCCCGGCGAGGGCGTCGAACTGCTCCAGATGGCGAAAGGCGGATTGGTCGATGGCGGGGGCCTCGATGATGCTGCCGCCGGCCTCGATCAAGGCGCCGATCTGCTGGCGCAGGTTGATCAGGTAGTCATAGGTGTCGCGCCGGGCCTGTTCCAGCGTTGTCGCGGCCCCGTGACCGGGCACCAGATGCAGCGGTTCAAGGCTTGCCAACTCCTCGAACGCGGCGATCCAGCTTTTGACATCGGATTGTGGCCCATTGCCCAGCAGCCGTTCGGTATAGACGATGTCGCCGGCAAAGACCGTCTGGCGCGCGGGCAGCCAGACAAAGCTGTCGCCGGGTGTATGGGCCTGACCTCGGTGCATGATCTCGATCTGCAGGCCACCCAAGGCGAGGCTGTGATCGGTCGCGAAGGTGATGTCGGCAAAGGCCGGTTCCGTGCCAGCCAGACCATCGCCCAGAAGTTGCGCCAGCGCGCTCATCTGCATCGAGGCGCGCGCGGTCTGGTCGGCCACGGCGTCATCCGAGGCGATCACCTGCGCGCCCTGCGCCTGCCAATAGCCATTGCCCAGCCAGCGGTGATCCTGCCCGCCGGTATTGATCACATGCGTCACCGGCTGATCGGTGATTGTGCGGATGGTGTCATGGATCATCGCGGCGCCTTTCCATGATCCGCCCGGATCGACCAGCACGGCCCCTTGCGGGGTCACGATCAGCCCGAAGGTGGCGTTATTGGCCAGATTTTCCGCGTCGCGCTGTTCCTTGGGGCCTACCAGCGCCCAGATGCCTTGCGTGACAGGCTGCACCGTCAGCACGTCGGCCTGGGTCAGGGTCGGGGCCAGTGCGGCAAGCAGCGCCACGGCCGGGGCAAGGCATCGGGTCAGGCGGTCAGCTGTCATGTGATATCCTCTGGATTTTGAATATGATCGGTGAAGGGCCGGGGGCTGTCCAGTGCCAAACTCTCTGCTAAGGAAAGGGCAGGGATCCGGGCAGGGGATATCGGATGACGATCCGGCAAGGCGCATGAGCAACTGGTGGCATCAGGCACGGCTGGAGGCGGTGCTGGGCGCGCTGCAGGCCATGGGGGCCGCGCGGGTGCTGGATCTGGGCTGCGGGTCGGGCGATCTGATGGTGCCACTGCTGGATCAGCCGGGACTGGCGCGCATCGTGGGGCTTGATCTGGACAGGACCGCGTTGGCGCGCTGCCGCGACAGGCTGGCGCGCCATCCGCGCGCGGCGCTGGCCGAGGCACGCGAGGGGTCGATGACCGCGCCGCATCCGGACCTTGTCGGGTTCGATTGCGCCTGTCTTGTGGAAACGATCGAGCATCTGCCGCCCGCGCAATTGCCGGCACTGGAACATGCGGTCTTTGGCGTGATGCGCCCGACCGGGGTGATCGTGACCACGCCCAATGCCGAATTCAACGATCTGCTGGGGGTGCCCCGCACAAGGTTCCGCCGCCCGGATCACCGGTTCGAATGGACAAGGGCACAGTTTCGCGCCTGGGCCGGGGGCGTCGCCGCGCGCAGCGGTTATGGCCTGCGGGTCAGCGATATCGCGGGCGCGCATCCCGATCTGGGCGGCGCCAGCCAGATGGCCGTGTTTTCAAATGGCTAAGGGGCGCACCGGCGTGGAGCGCCCCTTGGCTCATCATTCTTGATGCGTCTCAGCCAGCCGCCATCGCGGACTGGACCGGTGCGGCCGCGTCGTCCTGCGCGTCCTCGATCAGGGCCTTGTGCAGCACCTTGATCGTACTGGCCATCTGGGACTTGTCGACCATCACCTGCATCTCGACCCGTCGGGTGCCCTGCTGCATCGCGATGGGGTGGATATCGGCCGCATCCAGCGCATTCAGGGCGCGGCGCATCACGCCCAGGCTCGACAGATCGCTGCCGATCACCGACACCAGCGCAAGATTGCGGGTGGTGATCTCGGCGGTGGGGAAGCGTTTGGCCAGATCGCGTTCCGCCCGGCGGATGGACTTGAGCGAGCCGTCCAGCCAATGGGTGATGCAATTGGCGTTCGAGGTCTTGGACACGATCCAGATGTTGTGCCGCGTCAGCACATCAAGGATCGCCGCATCATAGCCCTTCGCGCCCACCATGTCGGGTTCGAACAGCTCGAACGCATAGACCCCCAGACCTGTGACCATCTCGACACGGCCCGCCGCACCGCCTTCGGGACCGATGAACGTGCCGGGGTCCTCGGGCTCGAACGCGTGCTTGACGCGCAGCGGCACGTCGGCCTGTCGCAGGATCTTTGCGGCGTTGGGGTGGATCGCCTCCATCCCCAGATTCGACAGCTGATCGGCCACATCATAGGAGGTGCGCCCGATCTTGCGCACGGCATCCAGCCCCACCAGCTTGGGATCGGCGCTGGAGAGGTGAAATTCCTTGTGGATGATCGCCTCGGCGGCACCGGTCCGCGCGGCGAGATGGGCAAAGACCACCTCGGTGTAGCCACGGTCATATTCGCGCATCAAGCCTTCGGAACATTGGGCATAGCCGGTCACGATGGGCAGATCCGACGCCAGGTCCAGCCCTTCCAGCCCCTGTTCCAGGCGCTGGGCGAGGCTGGGCTGGCTATCGTCGCGCCAGCCGGTCAGGTCGACGAAGCGGGCGTTCACGCCGTGGCGGTTCAAGAGCAGCGTGGTGACAAAGGCCGAATGCGCCTCGCCCAGCCCGGACAGCAGTTCGCGCAGGGTCAGCAGATGTGCCTCGATCCGGAAATGCCCGTAAGAGCACAGGCGCTGCAGGTCGATCATGCAGGCGCGCGCGCCTTCGATCCGGTCACGCACAAAGGCGTCAGCGCTGTTGCGGTCGCCGATGTCGTCGAGGATGTCGCCATGCACGCGCATCATTTCGGCCCCGGTTGCGGTCAGCGCCTCGGACCAGCCTTCGTCATTGTCGGCATCGGCAAACAGGGCATAGACACCGGACTGGCCGGATTTCTTGTGCTCGAGCAGCGCATTGGTGATCCCGCCGAAGGCCGAGACCACGAAGATGCGCCCATAGGGATCATCGCGCAGGTAAAGGCTGTCCAGCAGTTCGGGGGCGCGGCTCATGCAGGTGCCGCCGATCTTTTCAACGGTATGAGTCATGTCGGGATTGCGCCGGCCTGTGACAGCCGGTCGCCCTTTCGTGCAAGGAAATGTGATGTTTGCCGCGGCGGGCCGGATCAGTCGGCCAGCGCGTAGGACCCATCGGCGCGGTGCACCTCGTGGCCGGTCACCGGCGGGTTGAAGCAGCAGGCCAGAACCAGTTCCTTGCGTGCGCGCAGCGTATGCTTGTCATGCAGGTTCAGCGCATACATCACGCCGGGCGTGATCTGGTGCACCTTGCCGGTGGCCAGATCCTCGATCTCGCCCTCGCCCGAGATGCAATAGACGCTCTCGAAGTGGTTCTTGTAGTGGAACGTGTGCTCGCTTCCGCCCTGAATGGTGGTGATGTGGAAGGAAAAGCCCATCCCGTCATCGGCCAGCAGCAGGCGCACGGATTCCCATTTCTGGTCCGCAACCCGGCGGTCGGTCTTCTTTTCGATATTGAAATCACGAACGATCATGTCTGCTTACTCCGCTGCAATCTTGTGGCTGTGGCTGTGGGTCGCTGTCTGGGCGCGGGTCGCATCCTCGAGGATGTCGAGACCGGCTTTCAGCTGCGCCATCGGGATGGTCAGCGGTGCCAGCACCTTGACCACCTCGTCATGTGCGCCCGATGTTTCGATGATCAGGCCGCGCGTGAAGCAGTCGGCGCAGATGGCACCGGCCAGCGCGCCCGAGGCGACGTCGATGCCCTGCATCATGCCGCGTCCCTTGAGGGTTGCGCCCGGCACCAGACCCGCGATCTCGACAAGACGCTGGTTCAGCACCTTGGCCTTTTCGGCGATTTCGGTCTGGAAACGATCATCGGACCAGAATTTGCTGAGCGCGACACGTGCCGTGATGAAGGCGTGGTTGTTGCCCCGGAAGGTGCCGTTGTGTTCGGCCGGTTTCCAGATGTCGAACTCGGGCCGGATCAGCAGGGCTGCGAAGGGCAGGCCCATACCCGACAGGGATTTCGCCAACGGGATCATGTCGGGGACAACGCCCATTTCCTCGAAGGAAAAGAACGTGCCGGTCCGGCCGATGCCTGCCTGGATATCGTCAAGGATCAGCAGCGCGCCATGGCGCTTGGCCAGCGCGGCAATGCCCTTGATCCATTCGGCCGAGGCGGCGTTCAGACCGCCTTCGCCCTGCACCGGCTCCAGCAGGAAGGCTGCGGGTGCATCCATCCCGGACGAGGGGTTGTCCAGCATCATCTCGATCTGCGCCAGCGTGTCGACATCGGGGCCGAAGGCACCTTCATAGGGCAGGTGGGTCACGCCGGGGATCGGCATGCCTGCGCCGCCGCGCTTGCCGGCATTGCCGGTCGCCCCCAGCGCACCAAGGGTCATGCCGTGAAAGCCGTTGGTGAAAGCTACGATATTGTGCCGCCCCGTGACCTTGCGCGCCAGCTTCATCGCGGCCTCGACCGCGTTGGTGCCGGTGGGACCGGTCAGCATGATCTTGTGATCCATGCCGCGCGGCTTGAGGATCAGCTCCTCGAAGGTTTCCAGAAAGGCAGTCTTGGCCTGCGTGTGCATGTCGAGACCATGGGTCACGCCATCTGCCGCGATATGGGCGATCAGCGCATCCTTCATGTCCGGGTCGTTATGCCCGTAGTTCAGCGAGGAACAGCCCGCCAGAAAGTCGATATAGTCGCGGCCCGATGCGTCGGTCATCGTGGCGTTGCTGGATTTGACGAATTCCGTGGGGAAGCTGCGGCAATAGCTGCGGGCTTCGGATTCGCGACGGGAATAGATGCCGGAGACACCGGCGTTGTCGGTGCGTGTCATGGTGTGAACCTTTCGGATTGGGAAGGTGGGTGGATCAGGCGGCTTGCTGGCGCGCGCTGTCCCGGCCTTGTGCCGCGTCGGATGCCGCGCGTGCGGCGTCCTCGACCGCGGCGCGTGTGGCCTCGGAGAAGTCGATTTCGACAAGGTATTCGGTTGCATGCGCGCCATCGAAATGCGCGCCGCGTTCGAAATGGGGGGCATGGGTCAACGTGCCGCCGCGCTTGCGCGCAAAGGCGCGGAACAGACCCCAGGAGGGCTTGTTGTCGCGGGTGATCGTCGTTTCGATCCGCGTCACCTCGCCCAGTTCGGGACGATCGAACAGGGCACGCAACATGCGCCCGGCAAGGCCCAGCCCACGCGCCTCGGCGCTGACGGCGACCTGCCAGACAAACAGCGTCTCGGGCTTTTCGGGCGGGATATGACCCGAGATCCAGCCGACGATCTGACCGTCGCGTTCTGCAAGGATGCAGGTGTCGGCGAAGTGGTCGCACTGGATCAGATTGAAGTACATCGAATTTTCATCAAGCGGCTTGCAGGCGCTGATCAGCGCCCAGACGTCCGATCCGTCCTCGACGGTCGGTTTACGCAGTCGGACGTTCGGCCTTCGGGCCTTGAGCGGATTTGCAGTGTCAGACATCGGTCCCTCATGTCGCTATTTCATTCGATAACCGAAACATAAACTTTGATGATCAAAATGCAACCCCTTAGGCTGAAAGGTGCCTGATTTGCCTTTTTTGGCTTATTTGCCTATATATAGCGCTTCTGTTCGAAGTTGATCCGGAGGTCGGGTTAAAAAATACTTCGATAATCGAATATAAAGGAGGAAGCATTATGCTTCGTCAGTCTAACGATATTCTTGAAAGTGCAGCGGGTTCCGTCCAGAATGGCGCGCCGTCCACATGGGGTATCGACATGACCAGCCGATCCGAATCTGCCCTCATCACCTTGCGCCGCATCATGCATGTCACCGATACTAATGCGCGCGCGCTGGCGCGGCGGACGGGCCTGACGCTGGCGCAGATGATCGTTCTTGAAATCGTCGCCGAAGACGACCGCACCACGCCCAAGGAAATCGCCCGCCGTTCCGGCGTAAGTCAGGCGACGATCACATCCCTGATCGACAAGCTTGAGGCGCGTGGGCTTGTTACCCGCCGCCGCAGCGTGCAGGACCGTCGGCTGATCCGTGTCGCCGCCACCGACGAGGGGCGCAGGTTGCTGGCGAACGCGCCCAACCCGCTTTATGCCGCTTTCAGTGACCGGTTCGAGCGCCTGCCGGAATGGGAGCAGCTGATGCTCATGGCCGCGCTGGAGCGGGTGGCCAGTCTGATGAATGCCGAAACCGCCGAAGCCTTGCCTCAGGCCGATGAGGCGCGCGCTGCAAATATGTGAGAGGGCGCACATCATGTGCCCGTTTCTGGGTGTATCGTGCTTTTTTGCTTTGGGGTAGTCTTGGCGCATCGTTGATCCCTTCCGAAGGAGGCCGAAGATGAGCTGGAACCCCGCCCTTTATCCCCATTGCCCGACCGGTGATGACGTTGACGCCATCCAGACCGTGATCGTGCCGCGCGCCCGCGACCTTGGCGGGTTCGAGGTGCGCCGCGCCTTGCCCGCCCCGCGCCGGCAGATGGTGGGGCCGTTCATCTTTTTCGATCAGATGGGGCCTGCAGAATTCGTGACCGGGCAGGGGATCGACGTGCGCCCGCACCCCCATATCGGGCTGGCGACCGTCACCTACCTGATGCAAGGCCAGATCCATCACCGCGACAGTCTTGGCACCGATCAATGGATCACGCCGGGGGCTGTCAACTGGATGGTGGCGGGCGATGGCATCACCCATTCCGAGCGCACCGATGGCGCGATCCGCAGCGCGCCGCACAGCCTGTTCGGGATCCAGACCTGGGTGGCCCTGCCCAAGGGTGCCGAAGATGGCGCGGCAGGCTTTGCGCATGCGCCGCAGTCGGCGCTGCCGCTACTGGAAGGCGAGGGCAAAAGCCTGCGTCTGATCCTTGGTGACGCATGGGGCGCGCAGGCGCCGATCAAGACCCCGTCCGAGATGTTCTATGCCGATGCGGTGCTGCAGCCGGGGGCCGCGATTCCGCTGCCCGACAATCACGAGGATCGGGGTGTCTATGTGCTGGAGGGTCAGGTCGAGGTGGCGGGCCAAAGCTTTGACGCGGGTCGGATGATGGTGTTCCGCCCCGGTGACAGGATCAGCCTCAAGGCCGGGCCGCTGGGGGCGCGCCTGCTTCTTCTGGGGGGCGAGACGCTGGAAGGGCCGCGTTATATCTGGTGGAATTTCGTGGCCTCATCGAAGGAACGGATCGAGGCCGCCAAGGAAGCCTGGCGCGAAGGCGATTGGGCGCATGGCCGCTTTCGTCTGCCGCCGGGCGACGATGCCGAACATATCCCCCTTCCGGAGCGGTGATCCGTGCCGTTCCCCGGGCTGTCGCTTTTTGGGTAAATCGTTGTTGACGGGGCGGGATGGACCGCATAAGTAGCCTCTCACGCTTGGGAGACCATGCGGATAGCGAGCGGTTGTAGCTCAGTTGGTTAGAGTACCGGCCTGTCACGCCGGGGGTCGCGGGTTCGAGCCCCGTCAACCGCGCCACTTTCTTGCCCTTCACAGGATGCGTCATGGCAATTCTTGACAGGGTCGGCTGGCCGATCGTGGCCGTGCTGTGCCTGACGCTGGGTCTGGCACCCTTCCCGCCCGAACCGCATCTGTGGCAAAAGCTCAGGATGCTGGCCGTGGGCGACCTGCACCGCCCCATCGACATCTTCGACATGCTCTGGCACGGGCTGCCGTGGCTGCTGGCGCTTCTGAAGGGCTGGCGCGACTGGCGTCAGTCGTAGCTGTATCCAAGGGCTGCTTCCTGCTGCAAATCCAGACGGCTGCGCAGCCATTCCAGATCCTCGGGGGGCAGGGTCTTTGGCGTGGCGGGCCGGTCCGGGATGGCGGGCAGAAATTTCGCGCCCAGCCGGTTGACCACCCGGCGCAGCGGGGAGCGGGGTGGCGGCAGCGCCAGCCCTGCGCAGATCGCCTGCAGGACGTCTGCGGGGCGGGCCACGGCCTCTTCCATGCGCAGCAGGACGAAGGTGCACCCGGTCTCGCCACGGGCCAGCAGGCTGCGCAGCTTGCCCTGACGCAGCGCGATCAGGTCGGGATAGGGAGCGCCGGTGGCGGGATCCAGATCCGGCTTGAGCGGGCGGCCGATCACGCGGGTCGGCACGTTGAAATAGCGCGAGCGGTCAAAGATCGTGTCCCATGGCGCGCGGATGAAGGCGGGAAAGTCCAGCGCCTGCATGGCGGGCGTGCAATGCCATGGCTTGGCATGCATCGACAGCATCCATGGCACGGCATGGCGCACCACGCAGATCAGGGCCAGATCCTCGGGCACCGGCCTTGCGTGGCTATGGGCGTGTTTCCATCCCAGTGCCTCGGTCGGTTTCAGCCCGGTATTCTTGCCCAGCAGGCGCTTGACGTAATTCGTGCCCGAACTGCGTTCACCCAGCACCTGAAAGCGGGTGGGGCGCGTTCCATTCCCGCGGACATGCAGGCCGGTGGTGGCGAAGTCGGCCGGGATCATGTCGGTCTTTCCAGCCACGGGTTACGGTCCACTTGCCTTTTAGCGATTCTCACGGCGTAGCAAACAGGCTAAACAGGGCATGGGCAAGTGCAGGTGAGGTTCAGTGATGCAGACTGTGGCGGCAGCCGTGACCATGGTGCGGGACGATGCGTTCTTTTTGAACGCCTGGTTGCGCCACTATGGCGACCTCTTCGGGCGCGAGAATTGCTATGTGGTCAACCACGGCCGCGGCGAGATCGTCAGTGATCTTGCGAAAGGCTGCAATATCATCGGGATACCCGGTGATCCTCATAAGAATTTCGACATGAAGCGCTGGCGGTTGCTGAACAATCTGGTGGCGGGGCTGAAGTCCTATTACCGGCATGTGATCGTGGGCGATGTTGACGAGCTGGTGGTGATCGACCCCGCCAAGGGCCAGAGCCTGC
This sequence comes from Paracoccaceae bacterium, assembly GCA_041596235.1. Lineage (GTDB taxonomy): Bacteria > Pseudomonadota > Alphaproteobacteria > Rhodobacterales > Rhodobacteraceae > Seohaeicola. Next base: position 24,333 of record JBFHIW010000010.1, on the reverse strand, counting down.
TGGACTATCTGGCCGCCACCCCCGACAAGCAGGTGATCACGCCGCTGGGCCTTGAGGTGATCCACCGCATCGACCTCGAGCCCGAGACGATCACCGACCGGATCATCGGCCCGCGCCGCCATGTGCGCGTGGCCCCGCATTATTCCAAGCCCTGCATCGTCTCGACCGGGACCAAGATCGCGCGGGGCGGGCATTTCACCCAGTATCCCAAGCTGCATGCCCCCGATGAACTGTATCTGCTGCACCTGAAATTCTGCGATTTTCCCGCCTATGCCGAGGTGATGGACCGCCGCAACGCCACCACCGCCGAGGTTGGCGGCGATGTGAAGGACACGTCGATCGGGCGGCATTGGTTCGCCGAGGCGCGCGGCGAGGACCGCGCGGTCTTTGCGGCTTTTGCCGATCTCGACATGGTCGAGGGCTTCGACATGTCCGCCTTTCGCCGCAAGATGCGCCGCAGCTTCCGACCGCGTGGCGATACCGGATTTTATTGTTTCGACAGGCCCGATTACAAGCAGCAGTTCATTCTGCCCGAGCGGTTCAACGGCGTGGTCTGAACCGGGTCAGTCCCGGTCCAGAAACGCTTTCAGCGCCACCAGCGTCTGTTCGGGCGCGGTATCGGGAAAGAAATGCCCGCCCGGCACGGTGCCAGCGCGAAGGTCGGTACAGCGGTCTGCCCATGTCCCCGGCACGTCATAGGCCCGCGCCATGGCCCCGTCCGCCCCGTAAAGCACCAGGGTCGGGCAGGTCACGCGGCGGTGCAGATCGGCTGCATCCAGCGCCAGATCGTGCTGGATGGCCGCGCGGTAGTCGTTGCACATGCCCCGGATCGTATCGGGATTGCGCCAGGACGCGCGGTAGGCGGCCAGTTGCGCGGGATCGAAATCGTCCAGCGTGGCGCCGCCCCAGCCCAGCAGGCAGGAGTGATAGTAGAAATCCGGGTCGGCCCCGATCAGGGTTTCCGGGAAGGGTTCGGGCTGCGCCAGAAAAAACCAGTGATAATAGGCTTTTGCCACCTGATGTGAAAGTTCGCTCAGCAGCAGGTGCGTGGGGATGATATCCATCATCGTCAGGCTTTTCACCCGCTCGGGCGCATCCAGCGCGATCCGGTGCGCAGTGCGCGCGCCCCGGTCGTGGCCGACAAGATCGAACTGGTCATGGCCCAGATGCTCCATCAGCGCGAGGATATCGCTGCCCATCGCGCGAAAGCTGTAATCGGCCACGTCGGCAGGTTTGCCGGATGCACCATAGCCGCGCAGGTCAGGGCAGATCACCCGGCGACCTTGGGCCAGAGCGGGCGCGACATGCGCCCACATCGCCCGTGTCTGCGGAAAGCCATGCAGCAGCACAAGCGGCGCGCCGTCGCCCCCCGCACTATAGGCCACATCAATGCCGCCGTGGTTGAAGATCGCCTCGGAAAATCCTGAAATCATGACAGCTTTTCCAGAACGCGCGCCCAGCTGCGGATGCCCTTGTGGAAACATTCCATGTCGTATTTCTCGTTCGGGGAATGGATCTGGTCATCGTCGCGGCCAAAGCCCGCAAGGATCGATTCCATCCCGAGGATCGACTGGAAATAGCCCGCGATCGGGATCGAGCCGCCGCAGCCGACGTAAGAGGCGGGTGTGTCCCATTCCTCGGTCAGGGCGTGGCGGGTTTTCTCGAACAGCGGATGGTCGATCTGCATCTGGCTGGCGGCGGCACCGCCCAGTTCCTTCCATTCCACGGTGCAATCGGGCGGCAGCTGTGCGGTCAGCCAGTCGCGGAAATTGCGGCTGATGACGTCCGGATCCTGCTGGCCCACAAGGCGGAAGCTGATCTTGGCATGGGCCTCGGCGGGCAGGACGGTCTTGAAGCCCTCGCCGGTATAGCCGCCCCAGATGCCGTTGATTTCCGCCGTGGGGCGCGACCAGATCATCTCGAGCGGGGTGCGGTCATCCTCGCCCGCCGGGTGGGACAGGCCGACATCGCCGAGGAAGGTCGCGTGATCAAAGGCCAGATTCTGCCACTGGGCGCGAATCTCCTCGGGCAGTTCGGGCACACCGTCGTAGAAACCCGGCACCGTGACATGGCCGCGATTGTCGTGCAGGCCACCCAGGATGCGGGTCAGCACCCGGATCGGGTTGACCGCCGGGCCGCCATACATGCCCGAATGCAGATCGCGCGTGGCCGCGTGGATGGTGAATTCCTCACGCGCCATGCCGCGCAGCATGGTGATGATCGCGGGCGAGGTGTCCTGGAACATGCCGGTGTCGCAGATCAGCGCCACATCGGCGCGCAACTCGTCGGCATTGTCCTTCAGGAACGGAATGAGAGAGGGCGAGCCCGATTCCTCTTCCCCCTCGAAGAGAAAGGTGATGCGGCAGGGCAGGCTGCCGTTGACGGCCTTCCAGGCGCGGCAGGCTTCCAGAAAGGTCATCAACTGGCCCTTGTCATCGGCCGCACCCCGGCCCCGGATCACCTGACCCTTGGGGGTGTCTTCAACCTTGGGATCGAAGGGGTCCGAATGCCACAGCGACAGGGGATCGACCGGCTGCACGTCATAGTGGCCATAGAAAAGCACATGCGGGCTGCCCGCGGGGCCGTCGACATGGCCCACTACCATCGGATGGCCCGGCGTGGGGCGCACGCTGGCCGCGATGCCGAGGCTTTCCAGATCGGCCACCAGCCATTCGGCTGCGGTCTGGCAATCGGCCTTGTAGGCCGGATCGGTCGAGATCGAGGGGATGCGCAGCAGATCAAGCAGCCGCGCGGTCGCGGCGGGCAGGTCGGCGTCGATACGGGCAAGAACGTCATTGAGGGGCATTGGCTTCCTTTCGGTGCAGTCTTGCGCCCTGTCGCGGGCATTTGGCGCAGACCGTATCAGGCCTGATCCCGCTGTCCAGAGAGCAGGTGCGACCTCTGCGCGCGGGGCGCCGCCTGTGCTGGAAAGCTGCCTTGCGGGCGCTATCCCCTTGATGCAGATCAAAGCGCAGAGGCAGCGGCAATTTGTAACCTGTTGCATGGATGGGTCGTAAACTATATCCATTCCAAATTGGCTATATGGCCCTCGGGGCCGTCCTGCGGTGGCGGGGCAAGACGAAAGAAGGGGGATGCCGGTGGACTATTCGGCCCAGCTGGATCAGGCGATCAACAACCTGCACAAGGAAGGCCGCTATCGCACCTTCATCGACATCGAGCGTCAGCGCGGGCATTTTCCGCATGCCGTTTGGCGCAAGCCCGATGGGACCGAGACGCCAATCACCGTCTGGTGCGGCAATGATTATCTGGGCATGGGGCAGCACCCGGCGGTTCTGGCCGCGATGCACGAGGCGCTGGACGCCACCGGTGCGGGGTCGGGCGGCACGCGCAACATCTCGGGCACGACCGTCTGGCACAAGCGGCTGGAAAAGGAACTGGCCGACCTGCATGGCAAGGAAGCTTCGCTGCTGTTCACCTCTGCCTATATCGCCAATGATGCGACGCTGAGCACGCTGCCCAAGCTGTTCCCCGGCCTGATCATCTATTCCGATGCGCTGAACCATGCCTCGATGATCGAGGGGGTGCGCCGCAACGGCGGCGCCAAGCGTATCTTCCGTCATAATGACGTGGCCCATCTGCGCGAGCTTCTGGCGGCGGATGACCCGAAGGCGCCCAAGCTGATCGCCTTCGAATCGGTCTATTCGATGGATGGCGATTTCGGCCCGATCGAGGCGATCTGCGATCTGGCCGACGAATTCGGCGCGCTGACCTATATCGACGAGGTCCATGCCGTGGGCATGTATGGCCCGCGCGGGGCAGGGGTGGCGGAACGCGACCGTCTGATGCACCGGCTGGACATCATCAACGGGACGCTGGCCAAGGCCTACGGCGTGATGGGTGGCTATATCGCGGCTTCGGCCAAGATGTGCGACGCGATCCGCTCCTATGCGCCGGGGTTCATCTTCACCACATCGCTGCCGCCGGCGATCGCGGCGGGGGCTGCGGCCTCGGTCGCGCATCTCAAGCGCGACAATCGCCTGCGCGAGCAGCACCAGACACAGGCGAAGATCCTCAAGACCCGGCTCAAGGGGCTGGGTCTGCCGATCATCGATCATGGCAGCCATATCGTGCCGGTGATCGTGGGCGATCCGGTGCATACCAAGAAGCTGTCGGACATGCTGCTGGACCGCTATGGGATCTATGTCCAGCCGATCAACTTCCCGACCGTGCCGCGTGGCACCGAAAGGCTGCGTTTCACGCCGTCGCCGGTGCATGGCCCGAAGGAGATGGACCGCCTCGTACACGCTATGGACGAGCTGTGGTCGCATTGTGCGCTAAATCGTGCCGAAATGAGCGCCTGACTATCGACAGAGTGTAAATGTACTTGTGCTGTGTTACCGTTGATTCAAGAAAGAGTGAGACTCGAATCGGGGATGGTGCGAGTCTGAAACCTCAAGCAACGGGGCAGCGGACATGATCGGGCGCAGATTCACCCGAAAGGTCGAGGAGAAGGTTGTCGAGCCGAAAGGCTTCGACGATTACGACCTGCGTTTGGGTGACCTGATGCGCGGCGAGCGCGCCACCATGGGCAAGTCCCTGCTGGATGTGCAGCGCGAATTGCGGATCCGTGCCGCCTATATCGCGGCCATCGAAAATTGCGACCCCTCTGCCTTTGACACGCCCGGTTTCATCGCGGGCTACGTGCGCTCCTACGCGCGCTACCTGAACATGGATCCCGATCAGGCTTTCGCGGCCTTCTGCGCTGAAAGCGGTTTTTCCACGGCGCATGGCATGTCCGCGGCTGCGTCCTCGGCGCGCAAGGCGCCTGTCGCCCGGCAGGTGCCCAGTGCGCGCGATCCGTTCGCGGCGCCGACAACACCTTTCGCCCCTGCAAAGGATGCGTTTTTCAGCCAGATCGAACCGCGCGCCGTGGGATCGACGCTGGTGCTGCTGATGCTGATCGGCACAATCGGCTATGGCGGCTGGTCCGTCCTGAACGAGGTGCAGCGCGTCACCTTCGCCCCGGTCGAGAATACCCCCGATGTGCTGAGCGATCTTGACCCGCTTCAGGCGGCTCCCGTTGCGCCCCGCGTCGGAAGCGAGGGCGAGACTTTCGCCGCCGCTGAGAGCATGGCCGCGCGCAATGACGCGTTGTCGCGGATGTATCGCCCGCAGGCGCTTGATGTGCCGGTGCTGGTGGCCCGCGATGCGCCGATCGCCACGATCGATCCGTCAACCGTAGGCGCCTTTGCTGATCGCGCCCCGGGGGAGCGTACTCTGGCTGCGATCGAACCCGATGCCGGCGCGCCCCTGCCGTTTGGCCCGCAGATGCCGCAGGTCGTTGCCGAACCCAGCCCCGGGGTCGAGATGGTCGCCGTGCGCTCTGCATGGGTCCGGGTGAATTCCTCTGATGGCACGGTGATCTTCGAAGGGATCATGGAGGCGGGCGACCGCTATGCCGTGCCTCCGACCGAAGATCCTGCACGGCTGCGCGTGGGCGAATCCGGGTCGGTCTATTTCGCGGTCAACGGCCAGCATTATGGCCCTGTCGGCCCGCGCGGCACGGTCACGTCGAATGTCGAGTTGTCGGTAGATCATGTGACCGCGACCTACACCCTTGCCGATCTGCAGACCGATGTGGATCTGGCCCGCACCGTGGCCGAGGCCCAGCAGGCCGTGACCGTCGCAGACTGATCCGCGTCGATTGGCGCGGTGGGACGATTGCGGCCCAGCCTGTCGCGCGATATGATCACGCCAACAGGCGATGATGCGCCGCGCGTGAACAGGAAATCCCCATGTCCCTCAATCACATCCGTCCCTGGCGCAATATCTATCGCCGCAAGAGCCGCCAGATCCATGTGGGGCGCGTGGCCGTAGGGGGCGATGCGCCGATCTCGGTGCAGACGATGACCAACACGCTGACCACCGATGTGGCGGCAACCGTGGCGCAGATCAATGCGGCGGCCGAAGCGGGGGCCGATATCGTGCGTGTCTCGGTCCCGGATCAGGAAAGTTCCCGCGCGCTGCGCCAGATCGTGCGCGAGGTAGATGTGCCGATCGTCGCGGATATCCATTTCCACTACAAGCGCGGGATCGAGGCCGCCGAGGCGGGGGCCGCCTGCCTGCGCATCAACCCCGGCAATATCGGCGATGCCGCGCGTGTGCGAGAGGTGATCAAGGCCGCGCGGGACAACAACTGTTCGATCAGGATCGGCGTCAACGCGGGGTCGCTGGAAAAGCACCTGCTGGACAAATACGGCGAGCCTTGCCCCGATGCGATGGTGGAATCCGGCATGGATCACATCAAGATCCTGCAGGACAACGATTTCCACGACTTCAAGATCAGTGTGAAGGCGTCAGACGTGTTCATGGCCGCCGCTGCCTATCAGCAACTGGCCGAGGCGACGGATGCCCCGATCCATCTGGGCATCACCGAGGCGGGGGGATTCGTCTCGGGTACGATCAAATCGGCCATCGGTCTTGGCAACCTGCTGTGGATGGGTATCGGCGACACGATCCGCGTGTCCCTGTCCGCCGATCCGGTGCAGGAGGTCAAGGTCGGGTTCGAGATCCTAAAGGCGCTGGGGCTGCGCCATCGCGGGGTCAACATCATCTCTTGCCCGTCCTGTGCGCGGCAGGGGTTTGACGTGATCAAAACCGTCGAAATTCTGGAAAAGCGGCTGGAGCATATCAAGACGCCCATGAGCCTGTCGATCATCGGTTGCGTGGTGAACGGGCCGGGCGAGGCGCTGATGACCGATGTCGGTTTCACCGGCGGCGGGGCAGGGTCTGGCATGGTCTATCTGGCGGGCAAGCAAAGCCACAAGCTGGGCAATGACGGCATGATCGAACATATCGTCGAACAGGTCGAAAAGCGCGCCGAGGCGATCGAGGCCGAGAAAAAGGCCGAGGCCGCGTCCGAAGCCGCCGAATAGGCCCGTTCAACGGGTCAGGTAGCGTTCAAGCACAACAGGCGGGATATGGCCCTGCAGCATCATCTGCGGCAGGACATAGGCGGGCATGTCCGCAAGGTCCAGCGTGGCCGCAAGGTCCGCCGCAGCCGGGTCCGACAGCCGGAACAGGGTCACGCGCAGGTCATGGCTGACCGCCAGGGCGCGCAGGTCATCCGCCGCGCGGTCGCAATCGGCGCAATCCTCGGCGATGAACAGCGCGATGCGCCACTTGGCCGTGGCCGGGCCGAACCCTTCATGTCCGGGATCGAATAGACGCGGGGCCAGCCGTTCCAGCCGCGCGATGTCGTCCGAAACAGCCGCCTGATAGGCCGAGGGCGGTGTGAGGGCGCGCGCCACGAGGCCCGGTTCGTCCAGCAGAAGGTTGCGGATCTCCGCCCCGAGGGCGGCACGGTCCTGCGGGGTGAACGCCGGGGTATCGGCGCGGGCTTGCAGGCCGACCGAAAGGCACGCGGCGCCTAACGCCGCGCGCGCCCAGAAGGCATGTCTGGTCATGTCGGTCTGTCCCGCCTCAATCCTCGCGGGCGTCAGCCACAAGCCGCTGCATGTCGGCCAGCGGCATGTAGCCGCGCAGCAGCTGATCCTCCAGCACGAAGGTCGGGGTGCCGCTGATCTGCAGGCGGCCTGCCAGTGCGTGATTGGCCGCGATCACCTGCGTGACCTCATCGCTGGTCATGCGCGCCATGATGGCACCCGCGTCCACATCCAGCTCGCCGGCCATCCGCTCCAGCGCCTCGGGGGTGATTTTGCCCCTGTAGCTGATCAGCATGTCATGCGCCGCCTTGTAGGCGTCGTCGCCCGCGATTTGCTTGACCGCGATGGCAAAGCGCGAGGACAGCACCGATTCCTCGCCAAGGATCGGGAATTCCTTGATGATGAAGCGGATATTGCCGTCTGCTTCCAGCAGTTGCTCCACTTCGGGATGGGCGCGGCGGCAAAAACTGCAGCGATAGTCGGTGAATTCGATCAGGGTGACGTCGCCATCGGGGTTGCCACCCACCCAGGAATGCCCGTCATTCAGCAGTGCATCGCTGTTGGCGCGGACGATTTCCACGTCGCCCATGGCCTGAGCCTCGGCCTGGCGCTGCTCCAGTATGGCGACGGCCTCCATGATGACTTCGGGGTTGTCCAGCAGATAGGCGCGGATCTCGTCACGCAGGGCGCTGCGCTCGGGCTCGGACATGTTGGTGATGTCGAAGGCCTGCGCCGGGGCGGTCAGGGCCAGAAAAGAGAAGGCCGCCCCGAAGGTTGCAGCGCGAAAAGGGTGCGTCATGAAAATCATCTCCGTTGTTTGGCGGCGGCTTCGGCGGCAAAGACCACATCCTGCGCACGATTGAAAGGGGCCGATCCCCGCGGCAAAAGGCCCGTGGCCCGGTTGGCATGGATCAGCGCATCGGACAGCCGGCCTTGCAGGGCAAAGCGTTCCGCCGTCACCAGTGCGGCCATGCCTTCCTGCCCGGTCTTGGCATAGGCCACGGCAAGGTCACGCAGCATCGCGGCATTGCGGAAATCCCGGTCGCGTGATGCGCTCAGCGGATCCAGCGCGGCCTTGGGCTGCCCTGCGGCCAGCAGCGCGCGGCCATAGCCCGCCTGTATCAGCGCGTTGCGCGGGGCAAGGGCTGCAGCCTGCCGATAGGCGTCAACGGCGGCCTGGAACTGTCGGCTTTCCAGCAGGATCTGACCGCGCAGGTCATGCACGAAAGGATCCTTGGGCCGCATCGCCACCAGACGGTCGACGGCGGCAATGGCGCGGGCCGGATCGGGCGTGCGATGCCATGCGACGGCCTCGCGCATCAGGGCGATATCGGCGGTGCCGCTTTGATCCAGACGGTCCAGCGTCCAGCGCGGCGCGCGCAGGAAGGCCGACAGCTTGCCGTTGATGCGGGCGAACCAGTAGGCGGCATCGGGATCGGTGCGCACCTCGCCGCGCCGCGCCTGAATATAGGCCTCGACCGCGCGCAGACGGTCGCGCGACAGCGGATGTGTGCGGGCGTAGGGATCCTGTCGGCCCTGCGACAGCACCTCCTGCCCGCGAAAAATGCTCAGCACGTCGGAAAAGCCCTGCGTATCAAGGCCTGCCCGCTCCATGTAGCGCAGGCCATCGCTGTCGGCGGCGCTTTCCTCGGCCCGGGTGTGGGACATGAAGACGCGCTGCGCCGACCCGCTGACGCCCAGCCCCAGACCCGCGGCGGCATCGCCCCGGCCCGAGGCGGCGGCCGCAGCGGCGGCAAGGGCCACACCCAGCCCCGAGATCGTATTGGCCCGCTGCAGGTTCTGCGCCCGGCGCGCCATATGCCCGTTGGCGATATGGGCGGCCTCATGGGCGATGACGGATTGCAGCATGGCGGCGGTCTTCATCCGCAACAGAAGGCCCGAATGGATGAAGATGTGATTGTTGTCGACGATGAAGGCGTTCAGCGTATCGTCCTGAATGATCAGCACCCGCACGGAATTGGGCGACAGCCCTGCCGCCTGCAACACGGGGCGCGCCAGTTCGCTCAGCGCTTGTTCCAGATCGGCATCGCGGATCAGCGTCGCGGCCCCCGCCTGAAGGGTCATCGCCAGCCAGAACATCGCCACCGCGATGAGATGTCCAAGCTGCCGCTTGCGCCTCTGCATTGACCTGCCCGCCATTTCCCTGTGAATTGCCGCCTCAACGGGCAGCATAGGAAAGAAGCGATGCGAAACTCAAGGCGCGGGGCGGTTGATCCCTTCATTGTGATGGATGTGATGGAGGCGGCGCGCGCCGCCGAGGCCGCAGGCCGCCACATCATCCACATGGAAGTCGGCCAGCCCGGCACGCCCGCGCCGCAGGGCGCAAGGGATGCTTTGGCGCGGGCCATGCAGACCGATGCCCTGGGCTATACGGTGGCGCTGGGGCTGCCCGCCTTGCGGGCGCGCATCGCGCAGCTTTACGGGGAATGGTACGGCGTCGATCTGGATCCCGCGCGGGTGGTGGTCACCTCGGGGTCGTCGGGCGCCTTCACTCTGGCCTTCACGGCCCTGTTCGACAGTGGCGACAAGGTCGGCATCGGCGCGCCGGGCTATCCCAGTTACCGCCAGATCCTGCGCGCACTGGGGCTGCAGCCAGTCGATCTGCCCACGTCGGCCGAAAACCGGTTCCAGCCGGTTGCCGCCGATTTCGCCGGGATGGATCTTGCCGGGCTGATGGTGGCCTCGCCCGCCAATCCTACCGGCACGATGCTGGACAAGCCCGCGCTGTCGGCGCTGATCCATGCCGCACAGGGGGCAGGGGCGGCCTTCATCAGCGACGAGATCTATCACGGCATCGAATACGAGGCGAAAGCCGTCACGGCGCTTGAGATCAGCGACGATGTCTATGTGATCAACTCGTTCTCCAAGTATTTCAGCATGACCGGCTGGCGCGTGGGCTGGATGGTGGTGCCGCCCGATCATGTGCGCATCATCGAACGGATCGCGCAGAACATGTTCATCTGCCCGCCCCATGCCAGCCAGATCGCCGCACTGGCCGCGATGGATTGCGATGACGAGTTGCAGGGCAACATGGCTGTCTATCGCGAAAACCGCCGCCTGATGCTGGAGGGGCTGCCCAAGGCGGGGTTCGACCGCATCGCGCCGCCGGACGGGGCCTTCTATGTCTATGCTGATGTCGGTCACCTGACCGAAGACAGCCGCGCGTTTGCGGCAGAAATCCTCGAGACGGCCGGTGTCGCCGTGACGCCGGGTCTGGATTTCGACCCTGTGCGCGGCGGCGGGACGCTGCGGTTTTCCTATGCGCGCGCCACGGCGGATATCGTCGAAGGGCTGGCGCGGCTGGAACGGTTCATGGCCGCGCGCGGGTGATGCGGGGGGGGCTGGACAAATCGTCAGGTGCATGGCGCGCGCCCGTGGTATATCCTGACGCAAAGCAGCCGGAATGAGGCAGATGAGCAGATTGTTGAGTGCGCTTGCAGCGGTTTTGCTGCTGTTGGGGTCGGTGCTGGTCACCGTCCCTGCACAGGCACAGAATTTCAGCGCGCTGGCGCGTGTCGATCCGGCCCAAAGCCGGCTGACGCAGGTCGAGGACCGCGTGACGCTGGATCTGGCGCTGTCGCAGGGCGTGCCCTATCGCGCCTATACGCTGGAGGCGGTGGGCGATGTGCCGCGCCGTCTTGTGCTGGATTTCCGCGAAGTGGACTGGCAGGGGATCACGCCTGATGCGCTGGGGCAGGCTCCGGCGATCAGCGGCCTGCGGTTCGGCGCGGTGCGGCCCGGCTGGTCGCGGATGGTGCTGGACCTTGCACGACCCCTTGTGCTGGATCAGGCGGGATTGCGGATCCTGCCCGATACCGGGGCCGCGCAGTTGCGCATCGTGCTGCGCGCGGCCAGCGCGGCCGATTTTACGGCCCTGTCGGGCGCGCCGCATGATCCGGCCTTCGATCTGCCCGCACCTGCGCCGGTCGACCGGACCACGCGGCCGCGCGTGGGCGAGGGGCCGCTGGTCGTGGTGCTGGACCCCGGCCATGGCGGCATCGATCCCGGCGCGGAGCGCGACGGGCTGACCGAGAAGGCGCTGATGCTGACCTTCGCCCGCGAATTGCAGGAGGTGCTGCTGCGCGACGGCAATTTCGAGGTGGTGCTGACGCGCACGGATGACAGTTTCGTCTCGCTGGACCGGCGGGTAGCCTTGGCCCATGCGATGGGCGGGCAGGTCTTCATCTCGCTGCATGCCGATGCGCTGTCCGAGGGGCAGGCCCATGGCGCCACGGTGCATCTGTTGTCCGACAGCGCCTCGGATGCGGCATCGGCCACGCTGGCCGAGCGCCATGACCGCGATGATCTGCTGTCTGGGATCGACCTCACGGGGCAGGACGATCAGGTGGCGGGCATCCTGATGGATCTTGCCCGGCAGGAAACGCAGCCGCGCGCCGAACGGCTGGCGCAGGCCCTTGTGGCGGGGATCAGCGAGGCCGAACTGCCGCTCAACAGCCGCCCGGTGCGGCGCGCGGCCTTTTCGGTGCTCAAGGCCGCCGATATCCCGTCGATCCTGCTTGAGGTGGGGTTCCTGTCCAGTCCGCGCGACCTGAAGAACCTGCGCGATCCGGCATGGCGGCTGCAGATGGCCGAGGCGATCCGCGAGGGGCTGGCCCTCTGGGTGGCCGAGGATGCGATCCTGTCGGATCTGGTGCGGCAATAGGCCTTGGGACGGCGGGCGGATCACCGCCAGTCGTCGCGGGTTCTTGTTTTGACCCTGTCGCGGTCGAGAGGTATAGAGTGGGGCGACATGTTCAGAGGCGCCGCGTGATCAGATTCATCCTTTCCACCCTTGGCGGGGTATTTACTTTCATAACGCTTGGCGTCTTTGCCATGGCGATCAGCATTGGTGCGGTTTTCTATATCTATGGCCGCGACCTGCCCAGCCATGAAAGCCTGGCGCAGTACACGCCCCCCACCATCAGCCGCATCTATTCGGCCGAGGGGCGGATCATCGACGAATTCGCCAAGGAACGCCGCCTGTTCACCCCGGCCGCCGAGATTCCCGACCTTGTGAAACAGGCGTTCATCTCGGCGGAGGACAAGAATTTCTACGTTCACAAGGGCTATGACGCGCGCGGCATCGCGGCGGCGGCCTATGACGCTGTCGCCTCGCGCGGGCAGGATGTGCGCGGCGCGTCCACCATCACGCAGCAGGTGATGAAGAACTTCCTTCTGGGGGGCGAACGCGCTGCCGAGCGCAAGATCAAGGAAATCATTCTGGCCACCCGCCTTGAAGAGACGCTGAGCAAGGAACGCATCCTTGAGCTTTATCTCAACGAGATTTTCCTTGGTCAGAACTCCTATGGCGTGACGGCGGCGGCGCTGACCTATTTCAACAAGCCTCTGCGTGATCTGGCCCCGCATGAGGCGGCATTCCTTGCCTCATTGCCCAAGGCCCCGTCGGATTATCACCCGGTCCGCCGCGCCGACCGCCTGCTTGCGCGGCGCAATTTCGTGCTGCGCGAGATGTTCGAGAACGGATACCTGACCGAGGCCGTCTATCAGGCCGAGGCGGCGATGCAGCTGCGTTCGGTGCAGGCGGGCGACTTCGAGACATTCCGCGCCGCCCTGCCGCCACGGGACTATTTCACCGACGAGATCCGACGCCAGCTGTCGGTCGATTTCGGCGAGGATGAATTCTTTTCCGGCGGCATGACCGTGCGCGCCACGATCGACCCCGACATGCAGGTCGACGCCGCCCGCGCGCTGCGCCGGGCGCTCGAAAACTATGACCGCGAAGGCGGGGTCTGGCGTGGCACCGGGCGCAAGCTGCCGCCCGAGGACATGGCCGAATGGTGGACCGCACTGGAAAAGGTCGAGGTGCCGCGCGACATCGACCTGAACGGGCAATGGTATCCCGCCGTGGTGCTGGAACTGTCGGGCGACGAGGCCCGTCTGGGGATCGAGGATCAGCCGGGCGACAACCACGTGATCAGCGCGAATGACGTGACATGGGCGCGCAAGCGTCTGCCGGATGGCAAGCTGGCCCGCCGCGCGCAGGCTCCCTCGGACCTGCTGGAGGTGGGCGATATCGTGCTGGTGCGCGCCATCACATCCGAAAGCGACGGCAGTTTTGTCCGCTGGAGCCTGCGGCAGGTGCCCGAGGTGCAGGGCGGTTTCATGGCGATGGACGTCAACACCGGCCGCGTGATCGCCATGCAGGGCGGCTTCAGCTATCAGGATTCGGTGTTCAACCGCGCCACGCAGGCGCGGCGTCAGCCCGGCTCGAGTTTCAAGCCCTTCGTCTATGCCGCGGCGCTGGACAGCGGCTACAGCCCGGCAACGATCGTGGTCGACGCACCGATCGAGATCAACACGCCGCAGGGCCTCTGGCGTCCGCGCAACTCCTCGAACCAGTATTACGGCCCCACGCCGCTCCGGACCGGCATCGAACAGTCGCGTAACCTGATGACCATCCGTCTGGCGCAGGAAGTGGGCATGGACATCGTCGCCGAGTATGCCGAAAAGTTCGGCGTCTATGACAACATGGGCCGGTTCCTCGCGAACTCGCTGGGGTCCGAGGAAACCACCCTGTTCCAGATGGTCGCGGCCTATGCGATGTTCGCCAATGGCGGCGAACGGGTGCAGCCGACCCTTGTGGACCGGGTGCAGGACCGTTTCGGGCGCACGATCTATCGCCATGATCAGCGCAACTGCGTCGATTGTCTGGTGCCCGGTATCCCGCAAGGGCAGGCCCCCCGGATCGACAGCAACCGCGAGCGGGTGATGAATGCGATCACCGCCTATCAGCTGACCTCGATGATGACGGGTGTCGTCGAGCGCGGCACCGCCGCGCGCACCGTGGGTCTCAGCGTGCCTGTCGCGGGCAAGACCGGCACGACCAACGATTCCAAGGACGTCTGGTTCGTGGGCTTTACCAGCAATATCGTGGCAGGCTGCTACATCGGCTACGATCAGCCGCGCCCCTTGGGCCGTGGCGCCTCGGGCGGGGGGATGTGCGGCCCCGTGTTCCAGGAATTCATGCAGGAGGCGACCGCGAAATATGGCGGTGGCCCCTTCACCGTGCCGCCGGGCGGGCGTTTCATCAAGATCGACCGGTTCACCGGCGCGCCTCTGCCGGAAGATGCCACCGGGGATTATGTCGTGGCGGAATATTTCCGCGATGGCGAAGAGCCCGTCTTTGGCGTGTTGTATGACGGTGGTTTCGCCATGGGGTCGAACCTGCCGCTGGTGCAGGAAGCGCAGGCCCGCGCCGGGCGTCAGGTCACCACATCGACCGGAGAGACCGCAACCGTCGGGCCCAAGGCCGATTTCGGCACCGTGTCGTCGGGCGGCCTTTACTAGCGGTCGTGGTGGCCCGATCCGGGCCGCACGCTTGCCCCGGCGCGATGGCTGGTCTATCAGGCGGGGTGATCATCCGATCCGCTTGTCCACGTGATCCATCCAGCAGGAAGACCCATGCGCGCCGAGGTTCAGAACACGATTGCCGAGATCCAGAAATCGCTGGAGCTGCTGCGCCAGCGCATGGATTGGGAAATGGCCCCCCATCGGCTTGAGGAATTCAACGCGCGCGTCGAGGATCCGACCCTCTGGGACGATCCCGAAAAGGCGCAGGCGCTGATGCGGGACCGGCAGAACCTTGTCGATGCGATCGACACGGTCAAAGGGATCGCGCAGGAGTTGCAGGACAATATCGACCTGATCGAACTGGGCGAGATGGAAGACGATGCCGAGGTCGTCCGCGATGCCGAGGCTGCGCTGAAGGCCCTCAGGGCCAAGGCCGCCGAGAAGGAGCTTGAGGCGCTGCTGGATGGCGAGGCCGATGGCAATGACGCCTTTCTGGAAATCAACGCAGGGGCAGGCGGCACCGAAAGCTGCGACTGGGCCAGCATTCTGGCGCGGATGTATGTCCGCTGGGCCGAAAGCAAGGGCTACAAGGTCGAGATGCAGGCCCAGAGTGCCGGCGAAGAGGCGGGGATCAAATCGGTCACCTACAAGGTTTCGGGGCATAATGCCTATGGCTGGATGAAATCGGAATCGGGTGTGCACCGGCTTGTCCGCATCAGCCCCTATGACAGCGCGGCGCGGCGGCACACCTCGTTCTCGTCGGTCTGGGTCTATCCGGTCGTCGACGACAATATCGAGATCGAAGTCGCCACCAACGACATCCGCATCGATACCTATCGGTCCTCGGGTGCGGGCGGGCAGCACGTCAACACCACCGATTCGGCTGTACGGATCACCCACATTCCCACCGGCATCGTCGTGACCAGTTCGGAAAAGTCGCAGCACCAGAACCGCGACATCGCCATGAAGGCGCTGAAATCGCGCCTCTATCAGCTGGAACTGGACAAGCGCAACGCCGCCATCAACGAGGCACATGCCGCCAAGGGCGAGGCCGGATGGGGCAACCAGATCCGGTCCTACGTGTTGCAGCCCTACCAGATGGTCAAGGATCTGCGCACCGGCTTCGAGACCTCGGATACAGCGGGCGTGCTGGACGGCGATCTTGACGGGCTGATGGCTGCGACGCTGGCCATGGATGTCTCGGGCAAGAGCCGTGCCGAGGCGCAGGCCGAGGGCTGAATTCCGCTTGATCCTTCACAAGTTATCTGTCGAAACTGACCTGCAACAGGGGCAGGGAGGGTTTCCGATGGACGATCTGATGAACCGCGACGCGCTGGAGCTGTCGTCGATGCTGGAGGCACGCCAGATCAGTGCGGTCGAGCTGATGCAGGCGACGCTGGACCGGATCGGACAGGTCAATCCGGGCGTCAACGCCGTGGTCAGCCTGCGCGATGCCGATACCCTTCTGGCCGAGGCGCGCGCGGCCGATGATGTCCCGCGCAAGGGCTGGCTGCATGGCATCCCGCTGGCGGTCAAGGATCTGGCCGATGTGGCGGGGCTGCCGACTTCTATGGGATCGCCGGCCTTTGCCGGGAATGTCCCCGTCGCCGATTGCGGGATGGTCGCGCGGATGCGCGCGGCGGGCGGGCTGTTCATCGGCAAGACCAACACACCCGAATTCGGGCTGGGCAGCCACACCTTCAACCCGGTGCATGGCGCAACCTGCAACCCCTATGACAGCGGGCGCACCGTGGGCGGCTCGTCCGGCGGGGCGGCGGCGGCGCTGGCGGCGCGGATGCTGTCGGTCACTGATGGGTCCGACATGATGGGATCGCTGCGCAACCCGGCAGGATGGTGCAACGTCTACGGCATGCGGCCCAGTTGGGGCCGCATTCCCGCCGATCCTGTGGGCGATACCTTCCTGCATCCGCTGGCCACGCTGGGCCCGATGGGGCGCAGCCCGCGCGACATGGCGGCCCTGCTTGAGGTGCAGGCCGGTCCTGACGCCCGCGTACCCTTTGGCCTGCCGAAACAGGGCTATCTTGACGGTATCGACGCCGATGTGAAAGGCCGCCGCATCGGCTGGCTGGGCAGTTGGGGCGGGGCCTATCCGATGGAACCGGGCATCCTGCCGCTGATTGAGGGGGCGCTGTCGGGCTTTGCCGACCTTGGCTGCACGGTCGAGGCGGTCGATCCCCCTTTCAGCGCCGCCGAGATCTGGGACAGCTGGGTCACCCTGCGCGCCTTTGCCAATGCGGGGCGGCTTGACCCGCTCTATTCCGATCCCGCCAAGCGCAAACTTCTGAAGCCCGAGGCGATCTGGGAGATCGAGATGGGCCTTGCCCTGACGCCGATGCAGATCCAGCGCGCCAGCGTGATCCGGTCGCGCTGGTATGCACGCGCGGCCGAGTTGTTCGAGACCTATGACGCGCTGGTGTTGCCCTCGGCGCAGCTCTGGCCCTTCCCGGTGGAATGGGACTGGCCCAAGGAGATCGCGGGGCAGGCGATGGACACCTATCACCGCTGGATGGAGGTGGTGATCCCCGTCAGCCTGATCGGGCTGCCTGCGGTCTGCCTGCCCGCAGGCTTTGGTGCCGCCGGTACGGCCGGGGCCGGGTTGCCGATGGGGATGCAGGTTTTTGGCCGCCACGGCGACGATGCGGGGCTTTTGCAACTGGCGCAGGCCTGGCACCGCGCCACGGACTGGCCCAACCGCAAACCGCCCAACCTGTCCTGAGGCTTGCTTTTCGGCGCGTTTGGGGGTCTCATCCGCGACAACCGGAATGTGACGGGGAGGGACCATGCCGGATACACCCAAGGAAGGACTGCCCGATATCGGGGCGGTCAGCTTTGCAACGCTGACCGAGGCGCTCAGGCGCGGCTGGTCGGACATGCGCCGCGCACCGCTGTTCGGTGCGTTCTTCGCCTCGGTCTATGTGGCGCTGGGACTGGTGCTGGCGGCGATCACCCTGGCCACGGGCAAGACCTATTGGCTGGTCTTCGCCGCCGTGGGCTTTCCGCTGGTCGGCCCTTTCGCCGCTGTCGGGCTTTACGATGTCAGCCGCCGGATCGAACAGGGCCGTCCGCTGGTCATGTCCGAGATCCTGAGCGTGGTCGCCCGCCAGTCAGGGCGGCAATTGCCCTCGATCTGCGTGATCATCATCATGGTCTTCCTGTTCTGGTTCTTTCTGGCGCACATGATATTTGCCCTTTTCATGGGCCTGTCGACGATGACCAATATATCAAGCTCTTACGGGGTGTTCCTGACGCCGAATGGCCTAGCCATGCTGGCGGTCGGCACGGTGGTGGGCGGCATCTTCGCGGCGCTTCTGTTCATGATCACGGTGATTGCCCTGCCGCTTCTGCTGGAGCGTGAGGTCGATTTCGTGACCGCCATGATCACCAGTTTCCAGTTCGTGCTGGCCAACCCCGTGCCGATGCTGGCCTGGGCCGCGCTGATCGCGGGGCTGACCTTTGCGGCGATGCTGCCGGCCTTTCTGGGGCTGTTTCTGGTGCTGCCGCTTCTGGGGCATGCGACATGGCATCTTTACCGTCTGGTGACGCAGCCGGCATGAAAAAGGCGCGCAAGGCCATCAGCCTGCGCGCCTTTTCGGTTCATGGCGGATGCTGTCAGACCGCGCCGCCGCGCGACAGGGCGGCCACGCCGGTGCGCGCCACTTCCAGCAGGCCCAGGGGCCGCATCAGTTCGGCAAAGGCGTCGATCTTTTCGGGCGCGCCGGTGATCTCGAATACAAAGCTCGACAGGGTGCTGTCCACGACATTGGCCCGGAAGATATCGGCAAGGCGCAGCGCCTCGACCCGCTTGTCGCCGGTGCCTTCGACCTTGAACAGCGCCAGTTCACGCT
Organism: Paracoccaceae bacterium; assembly: GCA_041596235.1. GTDB lineage: Bacteria > Pseudomonadota > Alphaproteobacteria > Rhodobacterales > Rhodobacteraceae > Seohaeicola. Next base: position 5,729 of record JBFHIW010000010.1, on the reverse strand, counting down.
CGACCGCGGCGCCTTCGACCGTCAGGTCATGCACCTCGTGGACGGGTACGATCCGGCCCAGCTGCGCCTTGATCTGTTCGATCACCTGCGGCGTGCCGGTGGTGACGATGGTGATGCGGCTGAGGTGACCGGTATGGTCGATCTCGGCCACGGTCAGGCTTTCGATGTTGTAGCCGCGCCCGGAAAACAGGCCGATCACGCGGGCCAGAACGCCGGCTTCGTTATCGACGATCACCGCCAGCGTGTGGCGTTCCTCGACATCCGAGAAATTGGGCCGCAGGTTATAGGCCGAATGCTTGGTCGAGCCCTTCTTGATCTGTAGTGCAGACATGGTCTTGGTCCTTTGATGGCGTCAGGGGCAGGGGTCTGATGTTCCGGGGAACGGTCAGACCATCACGGCGCCTTTCGATCCGATGGCATCCTTTGTGCTGGCCTCGCCCAGCAGCATCTTGTTATGCGGCTCGCCCGACGGGATCATGGGGAAGCAGTTCTCGTGCTTTTCCACAAGGCAGTCAAAGATCACCGGCCCGTCGTAATTGATCATCTCCATGATCGCATCATCCAGATCGTCGGCATCCTTGCACAGGATCCCCTTGCAGCCGAAGGCCTCGGCCAGCTTGACGAAATCGGGCAGGGATTCCGACCAGCTGTGCGAATACCGCTCGCCATGCAGCAGTTCCTGCCACTGGCGCACCATGCCAAGGCGTTCGTTGTTCAGGATGAACTGCTTGACGGGCAGGTTGAACTGCATCGCCGTGCCCATCTCCTGCATGTTCATCAGCCATGACGCCTCTCCGGCCACGTTGATCACCAGCGCATCGGGGTGTGCCATCTGCACGCCGATCGAGGCGGGGAAACCATAGCCCATCGTGCCCAGACCCCCGGATGTCATCCAGCGGTTCGGATCCTCGAAGTTCAGGTATTGCGCGGCCCACATCTGGTGCTGGCCGACTTCGGTGCAGATATAGCGATCATGCCCCTTGGTCAGTTCTTCCAGACGCTTGAGGGCGTATTGCGGCTTGATGACCTTGCCCTTCTGTTCGAACTTCAGGCAGTCCACCTTGCGCCATTCGTTGATCTGGGTCCACCATTTGGCCAGACCTTCCTTGTTGGTCTTGCGGCCGCGCGCCTTCCAGATCTTCAGCATGTCTTCCAGCACATGGGCCACATCGCCCACGATCGGGATATCGACACGGATCACCTTGTTGATCGACGAGGGGTCGATGTCGATATGCACCTTCTTGGAGTTGGGGCTGAAGGCATCAACGCGGCCGGTGATGCGGTCGTCAAAGCGCGCGCCGATGTTGATCATCAGATCGCAGCCATGCATGGCCATGTTCGCCTCGTAGAGACCGTGCATGCCCAGCATGCCCAGCCAATGCGTGCCCGATGCAGGATAGGCGCCCAGACCCATCAGGGTCGAGGTGATGGGAAAGCCTGTGGCCTCGACCAGTTCGCGCAGCAGCTGGCTGGCGCCGGGGCCCGAGTTGATCACGCCGCCGCCGGTGTAGAAGATCGGGCGCTTTGCGGTTTCAAGTGCGGCCACCAGTTCGGTGATCGCCTCGAGATCGCCCTTGACCTGCGGCTGATAGCGGCGGCTGCCGCCTTTCTGCGGCGCCTGATAGGTGCCGGATGCGAATTGCACGTCCTTGGGAATATCGACCAGAACCGGGCCGGGACGACCGGCGGTGGCCACGTGGAACGCCTCGTGCAGGGTCGCGGACAGCTTCTCGGTATCCTTGACCAGCCAGTTGTGCTTGGTGCAGGGGCGCGTGATGCCCACGGTATCGGCTTCCTGAAAGGCGTCATTGCCGATCATGAAGGTCGGCACCTGGCCGGTCAGCACGACGATCGGAATGCTGTCCATCAGCGCGTCGGTCAGGCCGGTCACCGCGTTGGTGGCACCGGGGCCCGAGGTGACAAGGACCACGCCGGGCTTGCCGGTCGCGCGGGCATAGCCTTCGGCGGCATGCACCGCACCCTGTTCGTGGCGCACCAGAATGTGCTGAATCTCGTTCTGCTGGAAGATTTCGTCGTAAATCGGTAGCACGGCGCCGCCGGGGTACCCGAATACGACGTCCACACCCTGATCCTTGAGGGCCTGAACCACCATTCTCGCTCCGGTCATCTGACGTGTCATGTGCTTTGCTCCGTTGTCGACGTCATCCATCCGCATAAAAAAGCCCCCGATTTTGTCGGGGGCGCATGGGGTACCTTGAGGGTGTCCGTTACCGGCCCATGCGCCATTTCCTTACGATGATCACTAGCTGTGTCATTGCCATCGGCTCCTTCGTGCGTGGCGGGACATTATGAGTGCTGCAGGGCAGCGTCAACCGCCAATCGGATGAATTTAATGTCGCGGGGGTGAATTATTTTGTATCTTTATTTCGTTTGGCGGCCTTGAAACGTCAGGAAAGCAATTATGAGGCCCCTCAAGAGGCCAAAATGACCGGTGTCGCGGCCCACAGGGGCCGGGACATCCGCCGGACGATGGTGAGAGTGCAGGATCAGGAACGCGCGGGCACAGAGCCGGGCAGCGAGATATTGGCGACCTGTTCGGCGATCGGATCGGTCGAGAGCGGGTGCATCTGGGCCGAATAATCGTCCGGATCCCGCATCTTCTGCCAACTGCCGCCGACATAGAGTTCGAGGCCCGAGAACTTGGCCTTGTAACCCATCTTGGGACTGCCGGGGACCCAGTAGCCAAGGTAGACGTAAGGCAGGCCCGCCTCGCGCGCGATGCGGATATGGTCGAGGATGATATAGGTGCCAAGGCTGTCGCCGGGCCGGTCGGGCTGGTAGAAGGAATAGACCATGCTGACCCCGTCATCCAGAACGTCGGTCAGGCAGACCGCCGCAAGATCGCGCGAGCGCGTGTCATGGTATTCGATCACGCGGGTGCGGATCGGCGTTTCCTCGATCATGGCGGCGAATTCGAACACATCCATGTCGGCCATGCCGCCATCGGCATGCCGGCTGTCCAGATAGCGGCGGAAGAGGTCATATTGGTCTTCGGTCGCCCAGGGGCTGGTGGCGCGGCGTTCCAGCATGGCGTTGCGCTTGATCGTGCGCTTCTGGCTGCGCGAGGGCAGGAAATCGGCCACCCGGATCCGGGCGGACAGGCAGGCCGCGCAATCCGAGCAGGAGGGGCGGTAAAGGACGTTCTGTGAGCGGCGGAAACCCTGCTTTGACAGGCTGTCGTTCAGCCGTTCGGCGCCTTCTCCCTGAAGTGCCGTGAACAGCTTGCGCTCCATCCGCCCGTCCAGATAAGGACAAGGCTGGGGTGCCGTCACATAGAACTGTGGCGCTATTGGCAGGGTGTGACGCATGATATCCCTTGGTCCGGCTTTGACGGGACGATAGCAACGAAGTCTCCATCCGCCAAGAGTTGAATAAAGACCGCGTTAACATCGCGCGCGTTGCCTCGCCGCGCGCGACGTACCGGGACTGCATATGACCGATCAGGCGGCCGCCGCGCGGTTCAGGGCGACGCTGCCCAGAAGGTGATCGGTGAGGCCCTGACCACGGGCCGTGGTCATCATCAGCACGACGGAAATCACCTGCAGCACCGGCAGCGCGAAGGAAAACGAGGTGCCCAGCGTATGCGCCGTGGCCAGACCAAGACCGAACCTTTCGCCCTGCGCGGTGCGGAATTCGATCGCCATCAGGCGCATGCCCCATGTGGCCGAGCGGTTGGTGATGCTGATGACCCTGTAGGCAAAGCCGACCATCAGCATCAGCAGCGGAAAGAAGAACAGCCCCGTGAAGGCCGTGAAGGGCAGGATCAGCAGGCAGATCAGGGCGATCAGCACGGTATCGACCAGCCATGCCAGCAGCCGTTTCATCGGCACATCGGCATAGAATTCGGGCTGTGTCACGGGATCGGGCAGATGCAGGGGCTGGTAGGACATGGATGTCTCGCAAGGGCAGGGATCAGGTGAAGGCCGCAGGCGCGGGGCCTGCGGCGTTTGGTGCATCAGTCAGGCTCAGGCCTTGTCGCCGTCCTAGGCTGCGTCATTGTCCGCGTTGCGCGGGGTGGCGGCGGCGCGGGCGCGGTCGGCCATGAACTCGTCGAACTCGGCCTTGTCGCGGGCTTCGCGCAGGCGCTGCAGGAAGCTTTCGAAGTTGTGCTGCTCTTCCTCCAGACGACGCAGAGTGTCGGCCTTGTAGTTGTCAAAGGCGGTATTGCCGGACGAGGACATGGCCGAAATGCCATGACGGGTCATCGAACGGGTACGGCAGGATTTTCCAAACATGCGCTTGCTCCAGATCATATAGGCCAGAAGGGCCAGGCCAACCGGCCAGACAAAGATGAACCCCAGCACCATGGCTGCGATCCATGCGCCTTTGCCCTTGGCGTCAAGCCAGGCTTCGGCGCGGGACAGCCAGCCCATCGGCTGGGTGTGAGGGGCGGAATAATGCAGTGCGGTATTCATGAGGCTCTCCGTTTTCGGGTTGATGTAAATTCCTTTCACATACCCAAGATCGGAAGTGTGCCGTCTTGTTGCAAGGGGTAATGTGAAAGAAATTTACATTATCTGAATCAGGACGTGAAATCAGCCAGTTGCGCGCCGGTCAGCCGGTGCAGCGTGGCGGGTGCGATGGGAAAAATGTGATGTGGCGTGCCGGCGGCGGCCCAGACAAGGCCGAATTCCATCAGCCGTGGGTCCAGAAAGGCGCGGATCGGGGTCAGGTGGCCCACCGGGGCGACGCCGCCGATGGCAAAGCCCGTCTGCGCCCGGATCAGCGCGGCATCGGCCTTGCCGAGGGGCTCGCCCGCGAGGGTGCTGGCGCGCGCGGCATCCACCTGATTGCCCCCGGCGGTCAGAAACAGCAGGGCGCGGCCGCTCTGCTGTCCGGCAAAGATGATCGACTTGGCGATCTGGTCCAGCGCGCAGCCCGCCACGGCGGCGGCCTGTGCGGCGGTGCGCGCCTCGCCCAATGCGTGGATGTCGGCGCGCAACCCCGCGTCTTCCAGCGCGCGGCGCACGCGGGCCATGCTCTTGCTCATGCGGTGCCTTCCTGTGGGATCTGTCCTTTGCGCCACTATCCGGCCGCCAAGCGCCATTGACCAGCCCCGAGGCTTGCGATCAAGGTGCAGGCATGTCGATTGCATCCCGCCTGACCCGCCTGCCACAGCCCTTTGACCCGGAACGGGGGGCAGAGGCGCGCGCCGCCATCCCCGCAGCCGAGGGCGATATCGCCCTGTTGATCGAAGGGACCGGGGGCTGCAGCCCCTATCTGAAATCGCTGATCGAGAAAGAGGCAGAGTGGATCCTGCCCGCGCTTGACGACCCGGAAGGGGCGCTGGCCGCGCTGCATCATGATTTGTCGCAGGTCGCGCCTGATGCGCTGGCCGATGCGCTGCGGCAGGGCAAACGCCGCGTGGCGCTTCTGACGGCGCTGGCCGATCTGTCCGGCGCCTGGCCGCTGGAGGAGGTGACCGGCGCGCTGACGAGGTTTGCCGATCTGGCCTGCCAACTGGCGCTACGTGCCGCCATCGGCGCAGAGATCCGGCGCGGCAAGTTGCCCGGTGCCACCGAGGAGGATGCCGAGACGGGCGGTGGCATGGTGGCGCTGGCGATGGGCAAGATGGGCGCACATGAGCTCAACTATTCCTCGGATATCGACCTGATCTGCCTGTTCGACGAAAGCCGCTTTGCGCCCGACGACTATCACGAGGCGCGCGCCTCGCTGATCCGGGCGACCCGCAAGATGGCGGCGATGCT
>JBFHIW010000009.1:0-80641 GCA_041596235.1 Paracoccaceae bacterium | reverse complement strand
TGATCCAGCAACATGAAGCCCAGACCCGGCGCCAGCACGATCGGCAATCCCACGATCACGCCACCGATGCGCGGCCCTGCCCGGACCGAGATCCAGGAAATCGCGATCACGACAAAGGCCGTTCCCAGCATCCGGGCCGTGAATGCGCCCCAGATCCACGGATCCGTCATTAGTGCAGCAGCGCCTCGCAGCGCGCGGCGATATCCAGAACATGCCAGTCACGCCCACCCGGTGCAAAGACCATCAACCCGGTCGCAAGACGTTGCGCGCGTTGCATCGGAACCGTTGCGGCGCAACCGTCAAGGAAATTGACCAGCGACGGGTTCCGCAGCATCAACGCGTTCAGACGGTCGAAATCGGCCTCGACTTCGGCAATCGCGGGCGCGACGGTCGGGACGGTCGGCAGCAGGAAGGCATCAATACCATCCGCAAGCGTATGGAACGCCTCCATGGCGCGCGCACGATGCGCCAGCTTGTCCGCGTAGTCGGACGCGGCAAAGCCTGTCGCGGACATGATGCGTTGCAGGACGCGCGGATCGCCTTGGGTTTTCAGACCATCAAGGTGATGGGCATGGATGGCATGGGCCTCGGTGGCGACAACGATGCGATTGACGTCGCCGTAACCCTCAATTTCCGGCAGCGCGACCTCGATCACCTCATGCCCGGCGGCGCGCAGGACAGTCAGCGCCGCCGCGAAATCGGCGGTCACCTGCGCATCCAGCCCCGCCATCAACGGACCTTGCAGCACCGCAAGACGCAAAGGCCGGTGTTCCGGCGTCTGCGGCGCAGCGGTCCCGGACAACACGGCATGCACGGCGGCGCATGTCGCGATCCGCGGGGCCAGCGGGCCGATGCTGTCGAATGCCTGGGCCAGCGGAAAGGCCCCTTCCAGCGGCACGGTGGCCTGCGTCGGCTTGAACCCCGCCAAGCCATTGAGCGCGGCAGGGATGCGCACGGACCCGCCCGTATCGGTGCCAAGGGCCACATCCGCCAGACCGAGCGCAACGGAGACCGCAGCCCCCGAACTGGACCCGCCCGAGATCCGCGAGGGGTCGCGCGCATTGCCCGGATTGCCGGTATGCGGGTTCAGGCCCACGCCCGAATAGGCGAATTCCGACATCGCGGTGCGCCCGCAGGGCACTGCCCCCGCAGCCTTGAGCCGCGCCACCACCGGCGCATCGGCCTTGGCCGGGGCCGCAACGCGCAGGATGGTCGATCCGGCCGTTGTGACCTGACCGGCCTCATCGAACAGGTCCTTGATCGAGATCAGCATGCCCGCCAGCGGTCCCGCCTTGCGTGTGGCATCCGCATCCAGCGCCTGCGCGGCCTGCATGATCCGGGCCGCATCATATTGCGTGTAGATCCGGGACATGACCGACATGGGCATGTCCATGGCCCGGTCGATGGCGTGCCGCGCGTGATCTTCGGCGCGGTAGGTGATCCGCCCACAAGGGGACGTCAGCGGGGAATTGGTCATGGGACTCCTGATGGTCAAGCGATGACGGGAAGGCTGACCATACGGTAGCCGTGTTCGATACGCCGGCCCAGCTTGTCATCAATCATTTCCATGCGAAAGGCCTCTGCGGGGCGCACACCGCCCGACAACACCGCAAAGGTGCCGCACATCATCGCGGTCCCCGGTTGCAGACGGGTGCCCCCCTGCGTTGCGGGCGATCCGGCCAGCAGTTCGGTCAACGGCCGGATCGAGGCCAGCGTCCCCTCCTGATAGGCCACCCATTCATCCCCTTCCTTGATGAAGGACCGGATGCGAATGTCGTCCAGATGGCCCGCAACCTCATCGAAATCCCACAGGACGGGCGCCATCGGTTTGGGGCAGATCTGCTTGGAATGGGCCACGGAATAGGCTTCCAGCTTGCGGTCGGTATGATCCGACCCCAGCCCGAGGTAAAGCCGCGTGCCGTCGTCGATCAGCATCGGCTCGGCCTCACCCGAGGAGGTGTCATCAAGGCACTGGATCACCGGCGCGGTCGTGAACATCAGGTCAGACGCCCGGTAGTAGAGCGGCACGGTCGACGGCGCAGGGACGCCGATCTCGGCCAGTTCGGCGATGTGATGGTTGACCGCATCGGCGTTGCGCCCGGTCCAGCCTGCGATCACACCCTGTGTGATCTCGATCTGCACTGGCCCGTGCCCGGCCCGTTCAAAGGTTACGCGGTTGCCCATGGTCTTGGTCTTCTCCGTTCTTGGGGATAGTGTGCGGCGCCTCAGGAAGGCGCGAAAAGAAGCGCGATGGAAGGAAAGGCGATCAGCAGGCCCACCATCACCAGCATCACGAAGACGAAGGGAATGGCCCCCAGCATCACATCGCTCAGCCGGCCCTCCTTGCGCGCGCCCTGCACAACATAGAGGTTCAGGCCCACGGGCGGGGTGATCAGCGCCATTTCGATCAGCACGATCAACAGGATGCCGAACCACACCTTGTCAAAGCCAAGGCCGATGACGATCGGCACCACGATCGGAATGGTCGCGATCATCAGGGCCAGCGTCTCGATGAAAAAGCCCAGCAGGATATACATCAGCACGATCATCAGAAGCATGCCGTAAGGGCCAAGGCCCAGCCCCTCCAGAAAGCCCGACAGCGCGCGGTTCAGGCCGGTAGCCCCCAGCGCGAAGTTCAGGAAATAGGCACCCACGATCACGAACATCACCATGGATGTGGTGCGGATCGTCCCCAGCAAGGCCGCGCGCATGTTGGTCCAGGTGACCGCGCCGTAGAAGGCCGCGATTCCCAGCGCCATGACAACGCCGATGGCGGCGGCCTCGGTCGGAGTGGCCCAGCCGGTATAGATCGACCCGATGATGATCGCGAAAACCAGCAGCACGGGGATCAGATGCGGCAGACCCGCCATGCGCTCTGCCCATGTGAAACTGCGACTTGGCCCGCCCCATTCGGGCTTGATGGAGCACAGGATTGCCGTGATGATCATGAATCCCAGCGCCATCAGCAGGCCGGGCACGATCCCGGCCATGAAGAGTTGCGGCACCGATGTCTGCGTCAGGAACCCGTAGACGATCAGGTTGATCGAAGGCGGCAGCAGGATGCCCAGCGCGCCACCGGCGGCAATTGCCCCGGCAAAGAGGCGCTGATCATAGCCTTGCTTGCGCGCTTGCGGCATCGCGACCGTGGCGACAGTCGCGGCCGTGGCGACCGACGATCCCGACGTGGCCGAAAACATCGTGGCCGTACCGATATTGGCATGGACAAGCCCGCCCGGCAGCCAGGAAAACCAGGTATCCAGCGTGGCATAGGTACGCTCCGCAATACCTGCGCGGACGAGGATTTCGCCCAGCAGCACGAACAGCGGTATCGCGATCAGCAGGAAACTGTCGGATGATGAATAGACCATCTGCCCCAGCCCGCGCATCAGCGGCATGGGCGAGAAGAACGCATCAAGGCCGAAGCCAAGGATGAACAAGGCCGCACCCACCGGCACCGACAGCGCCAGCAGAACGGCAAGGCCGATCGAGACATACCAGATCATTGCACTTCTCCAGTCTCGACCGGGATCGAGGCGATCTGTTCCACCATGTCCCAGCGCCGCAGCAGCGACAGGATCACCGTCGCAGCCAGAAGCAGGGCCGAAGTCAGCGTCAGCCAGACCCATCCGCCGAACCAGATGATCTGCGGCATCCACAGCGGCACGCCCAGCGGCGTGTTCGACCGGGATCCGCGCGCCAGCGACTTGGCCAGCACGTCATAGGCATAAGAGGCGACCAGAACGGCCACCAGCAGCACCGAGGCCATGGCGATCACATCCATTACTGCCCGCCCCCCGACCGGAAGCCGCGCGTGGACAAGGTCGATGCGCACATGCGCGCGTTCGACCAGCGCATAGGAAAAGCCCCATGTGGCAATCGCAGCCATGATATAGCCCGAAAGCTCGTCCGCGCCGCCCAGATGCAGCGCGGGAAACTGCCGGCCCAGCACCTCGATGATGATGAGGACCACAGCCCCCACCAGCACCATGCCACAGAGCAGGGCAATCCACCTGTTGGCAGTTCTCAGACCATTGACGAGCGTCATCACCCGCGTGGCCAGCCTGTCCGAACCTGTCATATTGCCCTGCTCCTTTTCATGATCGATCTCAGTTCGCGATGCTGACGCCAAGCGCGGCACCGACACTGGCATTCCAGCGTTCGGCCCAATCGCCACCGGCACGCTCGGCCCAATCCGGCAGGATCTTCTGCTCCAGCACCTCGACCGCGCGGGCCTTGTCGGCATCGCTCAATTCCACCAGCGTCATGGAGGCGGCAGCGCCTGCGGCGCATTCACCCGATCCGGTCAGGCAGGCGATGTCGCGCGCCAAGGCACCGGCGGCATCATCCCATGCCGGATCCTCGAACCCGGTCTTGACCTGTTCGGTCAGGAAGGTCTGCACGGCGGGATCCATCGCGTTCCACGCATCCAGGTTCACGGCGGTGATGACCGGGTCCCAGCCGCCCAGCGGCAGGTTGACCAGATGGGTCGAGGATTCGAACCAGCCCGAGGAATAGCCCGAGCCTGCACCGGTGACGGCGCAATCGATCACGCCCCGCTCAAGCGCGCCCGGCACTTCCGAGAAGGCCATGGTGATGCCCTCGGCGCCCAGCGCCTCGAGAAACAGGGTGGTCATGCGGCCGGAACCACGGATCTTCTTGCCACCCAGGTCATCCAGGCTGGCGATCTCGGCGTTGCAGAACACGACCTGCGGCGGATAGGGCGCGATGGCCAGCATATGCGCATTGAAACGGTCGCGCATGATATCGGCGACCAGCGGCTTGGCCGCGGCCACCATCTTGCGCGCGCTCTCGGCGTCGGTCGCCAGCAGCGGCACATCCAGCCCTTCCAGTTCGGGGGCGTCGGCCACGGTATAGTCGCCCACGGTCATGCCCACTTCGAACACGCCATCGCCCAGCATGCGGAACACGTCACCGCCGGACACGCCCATCTGGTTGAAGGTGGTCATGTTGACCGTGATCTTGCCGCCCGAGGCGGCGGGCACGGTTTCTTCCCAGAAGACGCGCTCGAATTTCTGATAGAGCGGCAGGCTGCTCCAGCTGCCCACCACCGACAGGGTGGTTTCGGGCAGGTCCTGCGCCGAGGCGGCCATCGCCATCGGCAGCATTGCGGCCGAGGCCAGAAGGGTACGGAATACGGGTCTCATCAGTGATCTCCTTGTTGTGATTGAAGTCTTGTCTTTATGATTGGATGCAAGCTTACCCCCGAAAGGGATCACGCATCGGTCGGAAGGTCGGTCACAAGCATGTGGCCGGGTTCATGCATGATGGCGATCTCGGGCTTCGCCTTGCGAATGGCCGATTGCGGGGTCACGCCGCAGGCCCAGAAGACCGGCACGTCGCCATCTTCGAGAATGGGCGCATCGCCGAATTCCGGCGCGTCGATATCCCTGATCCCGATCGCCGCGGGATCGCCGAAATGCACCGGCGCCCCATGGGCCTGCGGCATCTGCGCCGACAACACCATGGCACGGATCGCATCCGGTGTCGAAAACCCGCGCATCGACACAACCATCGGCCCGCCGAAAGGCCCGGCGGCATGGGTCTGCAGGTTGGTCACATACATCGGCACGTTGCGCCCCGCTTCGATATGCCGGACAGGGATGCGCGCCTGAAGCAGCGCAGTTTCAAAGGAAAAGGAACAGCCGATCACGAAGGTCACGAAATTATCGCGCCACAGATCGCCGATGTCGGTCAGGCATTCGGCGGGATCGCCATTGCGAAATACCCGGTAGCGCGGCACGTCGGTACGGATATCGATCCCCTCGCCCAGCATCGCCAAGGCAGGATCGCCCGGCTCTGACACGCCAAGGATCGGTGCGGGCTTGGGATTGACCACACAGAAGCGCAGAAAGTCACCGGCCAGATCGCGCGGCAGGATCACCACATTCCCCTGCTGATAGCCCTTGGCGTGCCCGCTGGTCGGCGCGGCGAACCGGCCTTCACGGCAGGCCTGACGCAGCGCGGCAGCCGTCTGGAACGGGGATGAAGAGGACGCAGGCGTATCCAGCATGATCAATCTGTCCTTGTCAGTCACAACAGGCCGTCTGGCTGACAGCCTGCTGCACCAGTAAGCCCGACAGATGAAAATTAGTCGAATTTTAGTTTTTCATCGCTTTCGATCAATTTAATTTATCGCCCTTGCGGAGCATCAGAAGATGTTTGACCGCTCGTATTGCACCGGCCAGATGACATTCTGCGCCTTGAGGGCGGCCGCTGCCTTCAAGGGCCAGTGCGGATCCGCAAGCAGGCCTCGCCCCAGAAGCACCAGATCGGCATCGCCGTTGGCGATGATGGATTCAGCCAGATCAGGCGCGTTGATCAGCCCGACAGCACCCGTGGCAAGGCCCGTCTCGGCCTTGATCCGGCGGGCAAAAGGCACCTGATAGCCGGGGTGGATCGGGATTTGCTGACGCGGGTCATTCCCGCCGGATGTGCAGTCGATCAGATCCACGTCACCGCGCGCCTTCAGGATCTGGCACAGGCGGACACTGTCCTCCATCGTCCAGCCACTATCGACCCAGTCGGTCACACTGAGGCGCACGAACAGCGGCAGATCATCCGGCCATTCGCTGCGCATGGCCTCGAGCGACTCGATCAGAAAGCGGATGCGATTGTCGAAGCTGCCGCCATAGGCATCGCTGCGCCTGTTGCTGAGTGGAGAGTAGAACTGATGGATCAGGTACCCATGCGCGGCGTGCAGTTCGATGATTCGGAAACCCGCCTCGCGCGCACGGCGGGTCGCCTGCGCCAGCGCATCCAGTTCGCCCTGAATACCGTTCTGGTCCAGCGCCTCGGGGATCGGCCAGCCATCGGCATAGGACTGGGCCGAAGGGGCAACGGTGCTCCACCCGCCCTCTGACGGCGACACGGGACGCGTTCCTTCCCAGGGGCGCCCGACCGACGCCTTGCGCCCCGCATGGCCCAACTGGATCGCCGGCACCGCCCCTTGCGACGCGACAAAGCCCGCGATGCGGGCAAGGCTGTCGCGCTGCGCGTTATTCCACAGCCCAAGATCATGCTGCGTGATCCGGCCACGCGGCGCCACATGCACGGCCTCGGTACAGACGATGCCGGCACCGCCCGCCGCGCGTGCGCCCAGATGCATGAAATGCCAGTCATTCGGCATCCCCTCCTGTGCGGAATACTGGCACATGGGCGACAGCATGATCCGGTTGCGTACCGTGACCGATCTGAAGCTGATCGGACGGAACAGATGCGGATGAGGATCGCGGCGCAGGATGCGCCGGGCGTTTTCTCCCGTCACACGGGAATCAGCAGAAGCGGCGGTGTCGGTCATCATCTCTCCTTCGGGGGACAGACCGCGACAAGCGGTCGGCATATGACGCGCGGCGCATCACGGCGCGCCAAAGACATGGCACTGGCTACCCCGGAGAGGGCGGAGATGTCGAATTTTATAAATTTATCCGGCGCGATCAGTTCTGATGATCGCAGACGGCCCAACGACATCTGCGATCATGAACCACCTAGCGCAGCCGGTTCGGACAGGACAGAAGCTGCGCATCGTACATCACGGCACGATCCTGCACCGTGCCTGCAATCCGCATAAGCCAGCTTTTCTGATTGAAGGACCCGCGCGAGAACCCGGTGTGCCCTTCGTGATAGGCAAGGTACTGGTTGCGCGCATCGCTGAGCGGGATGCCGTTGCGCTCTCGTGACCGGTTCATGTACCAGCCCATGAAATCGGTCGCATCGTCGATGCGGTCGCGTCGCGCGCTCATCCGGCGCTGATCCACCTGATATTCGCGCCACGTGGCGTCCAGCGCCTGACTATAGCCATAGGCCGAGCTTTGCCGCCCCATCGGGATCACGCCCAGCGTATACTGAAACGGTGTACGCGCATTCCCGATGAACTTGCTTTCCTGATAGATCGTCGCCATCTGCACAGCCACGGGCACGCCCCAGCGGCGTTCTGTGGCGCGCAAGGCGCGGGCGTAAGTCGGGCGCTCGCTGAGGATGGCGCAGGCGTTATCCAGATTGCGTGGCGCCGAAAATTCACGGCTTCCACAGGACGCAAGAACCATCAACAGGATGAAGGCGCGAAGAATTCTGCTCATCTGCCTCTCGTTTCACTGATCTTTTTATATTTTTCCGGAATTCTAACGGAAAGACGCGAAAGAAGAAATGACAATTCCGTAGATGTTGCCCGCACGGGGCTTTTTGCCGCCGCCCCCCGCCTTGCCTTGGGATTGTCGCAAAGTTCTCCAGGAACTGCCGGAATTTGTGGCACTGTTATGGCAAGCACCACACACTGTTTCCCTGCTTTCGCGCCCAAACGTTGGACAAATACCCCTTGAAAGGTCTAATCAAGGGGCATAGGGGCCGAATTGTCATGTTGAAGACTCGCGCAAAATATCACCTCGGACAGGTCGTACGCCACAAGAAGCATCCGTTTCGTGGTGTCGTGTTCGATGTTGACCCGCAATTCAACAACACAGAGGAATGGTATGCCTCCATTCCCGAAGACAGCCGCCCTGTAAAAGAACAGCCGTTCTACCATCTTCTGGCCGAAAACGATCAGAGCTACTACGTGGCCTATGTCTCGGAACAGAACCTGATCGCCGACTATTCCGGCGAACCCGTGGACCATCCTGACATCCCGGACCTCTTCGGTCCGTTTCAGGACGGTCACTACCCGCTGCATTTTCAGCTGAACTGACCGGGCGCCGAACGGGGCGGACCATGGCCCGCCCCTGCCGTCTTCAGTAACCGAGCGCGCAGCCGTCCTTGCGCGGATCGGATGCGCCCTCAAGAACACCATCCTCGCGGATCAGGATCGATTGCGCCCCGCCAATGGGGCTGTCGGCCAGCATCACATCATGGCCCATCTCGACCAGTTCCGCGCGCACGGCATCCGAATACCCGCTTTCCACCTTGAGGATTGACCCTTCGGCAAAGGCGCGCGGTGTATCTATCGCGGTTTGGGCATCCATGCCGAAATCAAGCATGTTCGACACGAACCGGGCATGACCCGTCGACTGATATGCACCGCCCATCACGCCGAAAGGCATGGTCACGCGCCCGTCCACCCGCAGCATGCCCGGAATGATCGTATGCATCGGCCGCTTGCCCGGCGCCATTTCGTTGGGATGCCCTTCCGCAAGCGTGAAGCCCGCACCACGGTTCTGCAACAGGATCCCGAACTTCTCGGACCCGATCCCCGAACCAAAGCCATGAAACAGCGAATAGATCAGCGATACCGCCATCCGGTCACGGTCGACCACGGTGATATAGACCGTGTCCTTGTGAATGGCTTCGCTGGCCTCATGCGCCGAGGCCATGGCTTTCTTGGGATCAATCAGCGCCGCCAGCCGCGCTGCGGTTTCAGGCGCCAGCATATGCCCCAGCCGCGTGGTGTGATCGGGATCCGCGATGAACCGGTTGCGCGCATCATAGGCCAGCCTGGTCGCTTCGGCCTCGATGTGAATGCGGGTGGCGCTCAGCGGATCCATGCCTGCAATGTCGAAATGCGACAGGATGTTCAGCAACAGGATGGCGGTCGCGCCCTGCCCATTGGGCGCATGCTCCACCAGTTCCGTCCCCTTGTAACGGCCGCTGACCGGATCGTTGTAATTGCAGCGTTGCGCCGCGAAATCCGCCAGATCGTGAACGCCGCCAGCCTCGCGCAGGGCAGCGACCAGATCCTCCGCCACTTCACCCTCATAAAAACCGGCGCGGCCTTTCTGCGCGATCAGCTTCAGGGCCTTGGCCTGAGCCGGTGCACTGATGATCGGACCGGGTGTCATCGGATAATGCTTGGTCGCATGCCCCTGCAAGGCCATGGCAGCACCGGGCCAATCCAGCGCGACGCGGGGTGCAACGGGCACGCCTTCCTCGGCGTAGCGGATCGCAGGGGCCAGCAAGGCATCAATCCCCAGCCGTCCGTGATCTTCCGCCAGGGTGCAGAACGCATCGACGGCGCCAGGGATCGTCACGGCTTCGGGCCCGCGCAAGGGGACGGTGTCCAGACCGCGCGCACGCAGGGCGGCGGCGCTGGCCGCCGCGGGCGCACGGCCTGAACCGTTCAGAGCAACGATATCCGGCTGTCCCGGCTTCGAGATCAGGACAAAGCAATCACCCCCGATGCCGCACATATGCGGCTCGCACATCCCCAGCAGAACCGCGCCCGCAATCGCTGCATCCATGGCAGAGCCGCCACGCTCCAGTGTTTCGACAGCAACCTTGGCAGCCAGCGGGTGCGATGTGGCGCACATACCGTTCGTGGCCATGACCGTCGATCGGCCTGGCATCTGGAAATCTCGCATTCGGGAACCCTCCATTTGTTCGCCCCGCACAGTAGGAGGGTCCTGTGCGCTTGCCAACTACCTGAAAGAGGAGAATTAAGTTCCCGACGCCGCGACTGGGTGGGGGCTATTTTCACGCGGCGCCGGGAGAAGCCATGCAGCTACAGACTTCCTTATCCAAGGTGATTCCGGCACCATTCGGGTGGGATTGCGGCATTTCTGCGAAATCAGACCGGCCTTGCCGGATTGGCGGGCATTGCAGGATCCGTCACATCATGCGGTTCACGAAGGGGCACCACAAAGCATAGCCTGTTGCCCGCCTCATCCGAGACGAGGGTCAAATCGCAGGTCAGTTCCCGGATCAGGCACCAGCCGAACCCGCCTTCGGGCAGGTTGTCCATGTCGTGCACCGCAAGCGATACGGGCGGCAGCGCCCCCGCAAGACACTTGTCGGCCGGCACAGGCCGTCCCCGGTCGACAACGATCACATGCAAACCCCTTGGCGACATCCGGCAGCGCAAGAGGATCGGCGCTGGAACACCATCCTGCCCGACATAGCCATGTTCCGTAATGTTGTTCAGAACCTCGGCCAGAACGATTTCTGCCCGGCTCACAAGATCGGAACAGGCATTGACCCCTTCGATCCAGCGGCGCCAGTCCAACAAGGCCACCCTGACCGCATCATATCCGACAGGCACATCCAACGTCAGGACATCAGGGGCGCCCGCGCCGGATATGGCAGCCCCCTGCACGTGCTCAGCTATCATCGGACGACAGAGCAGCCGCGACACTGGGATGGATCGGAAAGACCAGATCCATCCGTGTCAGGCTGAACACCCTTTCGACATTGGGTGTGAGGGCCGCAAGATGCAGCCGCCGCTTTCCGCCAAGGGTCTTCATGGCCGCGACGATCGCGCCCAGCCCGCTGGAATCGACAAAATCCACCTGCCCGAGATCCAGAATCACCGGGCCACTCAGGCCCTCCGTCAGGTTTCGCATGGCTTCCTTGAAGGCGATTGCCCCCGCCGCATCGATTCGACGCTCCTCGACCGTGACAACGCACCAAGTCCCCTGTTCCTGCAAAGTCAGCTGCATTCCTGTTTGCCCCGCTGCAATTTCGACCTCGCAAGGCTAGACGGGATTCCTTACCATCCGGTATGCAAGGGGCAGCCGCAGCGCCGGCCAGACCGCAGGAACGACAAAAGGGAGATCCACCATGAAAACCGTAGTGATCGCAGGGGCCGCACGCACCCCGATGGGCGGCTTTCAGGGCGTGTTCAACGGAATCGAAGCCTCCGTTCTGGGTGGCGCCGCGATCAAGGCAGCCCTGTCCGATGCGGGAACCGGCACCGTGGACGAGGTGTTGATGGGCTGCGTCCTGCCAGCAGGTCAGGGCCAGGCACCCGCACGTCAGGCCGGATTCGCCGGCGGCCTTGGCGAAGAGGTGCCCGCAACCACACTCAACAAGATGTGCGGCTCGGGCATGAAAGCCGCGATGATCGCCTTCGATCAGATCGCGCTGGGGCAGACGGACACGATGATCGCGGGCGGCATGGAAAGCATGTCGAACGCACCCTACCTGCTGCCCCAGATGCGCGGCGGGGCCAGGATCGGCCATGGTCAGGTGATCGACCACATGTTCCTCGACGGGCTGGAGGACGCCTATGACAAGGGGCGCCTGATGGGCACCTTCGCCGAGGATTGCGCCGAAACCTTCCAGTTCACCCGCGAGGCGCAGGACGCCTATGCGCTGGCCTCCCTGTCGAACGCCCTTTCCGCGCAGGCCTCCGGCGCCTTCACACGCGAAATCGCCCCCGTGGCTCTGGCTACACGCACCGGCCAGATCATGGTCGAGGCCGATGAACAGCCTGCCAAGGCGAAACCCGAGAAGATCCCGCAGCTCAAGCCTGCATTCCGCAAGGATGGCACGGTCACGGCGGCGAATTCCTCGTCGATCTCCGATGGGGCCGCAGCCCTTGTTCTGGCCTCGGAAGACGCGGCCAAGGCGCAAGGGATGAACATCCGCGCGCGCATCCTTGGCCATGCCAGCCATGCGCAGGCGCCGGGGCTCTTCACCACCGCCCCCGTGCCCGCGGCCCAGAAGCTGCTCGAGCGCATCGGCTGGAGCGTGGATGATGTGGATCTGTGGGAGGTGAACGAGGCTTTTGCCGTCGTCCCGATGGCCTTCATGCAGGAAATGGGCATCCCCCGCGACAAGCTGAACGTGAACGGCGGCGCCTGCGCCTTGGGTCATCCGATCGGAGCCTCCGGCGCACGCATCATGGTCACGCTGCTGAACGCACTGGAAACGCGCGGCCTCAAGCGCGGTATCGCCGCCATCTGCATCGGCGGCGGGGAAGGCACGGCCATCGCGATCGAGCGGGTCTGACCCCGGTTTCTTCTTGCCCGAAATATCCTCGGGGGAGACGTTCAACGCAGTTGAACGGCGGGGGCGGAAGCCCCCATGCCCCCTGTCCATGAAAGCCACACCATGCCTGTCGACTACACAGACCTTGCCGCCACCATCAAATCCCTGACCGAGGGCGAAACCGACACGGTTTCCCTCATGGCCACCGTCACCTGCGAGGTGCATCACAGCGACGACCGTTTCGACTGGACCGGGTTCTACCGCGTCACGGCCCCCGAACTGCTGAAGATCGGCCCCTATCAGGGCGGCCATGGCTGTCTGGTCATCCCGTTTTCGCGCGGTGTGTGCGGCGCTGCGGCGCGTACGGGACAGGTTCAGCTTGTCGCCGATGTCGAGGCTTTTCCGGGTCATATCGCCTGTTCTTCCTCGACCCGGTCGGAAATCGTGCTGCCCGTGTTCAATGCGGCGGGCAAGTTGCTGGGCGTGTTCGACATCGACAGCGACCTGCCCGACGCCTTCACGGCAGAAGACGCAAGCGCGCTGCAATCCATTCTGGCCGATGTCTTCAGCGATGCGGAATGACGGCACGTGCCCCGGTGACGCATGAGCTTTGAGGGCTGGACCGTCTTCGCCCTCTTCTGGGTGGTCTTCGTCACCACACCAGGGCCAAATGCCGTGAACTGCATCACAAACGGCATGACGCATGGTTTCGCCCGCAGCCTCTGGGGTGTGCTGGGCATCCTGACACAGGCCACGCTGTTCCTCTGCCTGTCGGCCCTGGGCGTGACGGCCCTGATCGCGGCATCGCCGCAGGCTTTTGACATCGCCAAACTTGCAGGGGCTGGCGTCCTGATCTGGCTGGGCCTGCGCGGCTGGATGAATGCGGGCAAGCCGGCACCGGCGATCACTCCACATCCGGGATCGATCTATTCCCGTGCCTTCATGATCGCGACGATCAACCCAAAAAGCGTGGCGGGCTATCTGGCGGCCTTCAGCCAGTTCGTGCAACCCGACGTACCGATCAGCAGCCAGATGTGGGCGATCTTTCCCACCGCCCTGACGATCACCGCAGCCAGCTATTGCACCTATACCGCGCTTGGCGCGCTGCTGGGTCGCGCAGCCTTGGGGGCGGTGTTCAACATCTGGCTCAGGCGCGGGATGGCGTTGTGCTTTGTCGTCTACGGCATCCTGCTGGGACTGTCCTCACCGCCGTCACTGCCCGCCGGGGGTTGAACCCGCAGGGCGGATACGCCACTTGAGGGCGCATGGACAGCGCATATTCCCCCCCGACTGACCCCCTGCACATCCTGCATGAGGATCACGAGATCATCGTTCTGGACAAGCCTGCGGGGCTTCTGTCCGTGCCCGGGCGCGGGCCGGATCTGGCCGATTGCCTGATCACCCGGCTTCAGGGCATCTTCCCTCAGGCCTTGCTGGTGCACCGGCTGGACCGGGACACATCAGGCGTGATCGTGTTTGCCCTGACGCCGCATGCCCAGCGCAACCTGTCGATGCAATTCGAGGAAAAGCGCACCAAGAAGACATATCAGGCCCGCCTTGATGGCCTGCTGGAACCGCGCGAGGGCACTGTGGACCTGCCGCTGATCGTCGATTGGGAGAACCGCCCCCGCCAGAAGGTCTGCCATGACACGGGCCGCCCGGCCATGACCGATTGGCGCGTCTTGCGGCATGAAGACGGCACGACACGTGTGCGCCTGATGCCGCGCACCGGGCGCACCCATCAGCTGCGCGTCCATATGCTGGCGCTGGGACATGTGATTCTCGGTGATACGATCTATGCAACCGGACCGGCACGGGATCATGCCCGCCTGATGCTCCACGCAGAGGAATTGCGCCTCAATCACCCCGAAACCGGGCGCGGCATGACATTCCGCGCGCCGATTCCGTTCTGACGGATCAGATAAGCCCTGCCTGCTTGAACAGCGCCTGCATGTCCGCCTCGGGCCGCGCACCGAAGTGACCGATCACCTCGGCTGCGGCCACGCAGCCCATCCGGCCAGACACCTCAAGGCCTTGGCCTGTAGCCAGACCATAGAGGAAACCGGCCGCGAACTGATCGCCTGCCCCGGTGGCATCGACGGGCACTATCTCGGTCACGGGCACGCTGACCATCTGATCGCCCTCGACCAGCACGACATCATGACCGGACCGGGTGCAGACGATCAGACCGGATTCCGCGGCCGCCTGTTCCAGCGCCGCTCCAAGGTCATCGGTCTCATAGAGCGATTTCCACTCATGCTCATTGCCGATCACATAGTCGAGGGATGTGACCAGACGCCTGAAATCGGCCCGGTGCCGGTCGACGCAGAAAGGATCGGACAAGGCGATGCCGGCCTTTCCGCCACCCTTCCGGCAGGCGGCGGCGGCAGCCTCGAACGCCTCCTTGCCCTTGGGCTTGTCATAGAGATAGCCCTCAAGGAACAGGATCGCGGCCTGCCCGGCCACGTCGGCGGGCACGTCATCGGGGCCCAGCTCGGCCGAGATGCCAAGGTAGGTGTTCATCGACCGCTCGCCATCGGGCGAGACGAAGATCATGCTGCGCGAGGTCGGCAGTTCGCCCCCCGCCACCGGGTCATTCACGAAATCCGTGCCGCCCTTCGCCATCTCATCGGCATAGAACCGGCCCAGCGCATCATCATGCACGCGCCCGATGAAAGCAGTCTGCAGCCCCAGGCTGCCCAAGCCCGCCAGCGTATTGGCGACCGACCCGCCGGGCGCCTGGCGCCGGTTCTGCATCGCATCGTAAAGCAGCTCTCCGCGCTCCTGCTCGACCAGTTGCATGATCCCTTTCTGGATACCCATCCGGTCAAGAAAGGCGTCATCTGACTGGCTGATGACATCGACGATGGCGTTGCCGATACCGACAACCTGATAGGTCTTCATGGGGTCTTCTCCTCGTACTGGCACAGATCGCGGATCAGGCAAGCGTTACATTTGGGTTTGCGCGCGACACAGGTATAGCGGCCATGCAGGATCAACCAGTGATGGGCATGGTGCTGAAAATCGGCAGGGATGCTGTCTTCGATCGCGCGCTCGACCGCGTTCACATCCTTGCCCGGACAGATGCCGGTGCGGTTGCCGACACGGAAGATATGCGTATCCACCGCCTGCGTGGGCATGCCCCACCACATGTTCAGCACGACATTGGCCGTCTTGCGGCCCACACCGGGAAGCGATTGCAGCGCGGCCCGCGAATTCGGAACCTCTCCGCCATAGTCATCCACAAGGATCCGGCTGAGCTTGATGACGTTCTTGGCCTTGTTGCGATAAAGCCCGATGGTCTTGATATGTTCGATCAGCCCTTCTTCGCCGAGGTCGAGCATCTTCTGCGGCGTATCGGCGATCTGGAACAGGGCACGCGTGGCGCGGTTGACGCCGACATCGGTCGCCTGCGCGCTCAGCGCGACAGCGACCACTAGCGTATAGGCGTTGACATGCTCCAGCTCTCCCTTCGGTTCGGGATCGGCCGCCTGAAAGCGGGTGAAGATGTCGCGAAGCGCGTGATAACCAAGTTGCTGCACCATGACCGGTCTATGCCCTGACTGACTTTGCCCGACAAGAGCCGCTTGCGCTTTGACCGCCCATGGCAGCGCGATGCGGGTTTTCTTGCGGGCTTCACGGTCAATTAATGTGACTGCGGCAAAGTCCATAGCGGGGAATCAACAGGATGCGAGGACGCGATGCGCGCGGATACAACCATCAGCGTGACGGGTGCGCTGGACAACGGCAGGCAATCCGGGATCGGACCGGGGGCCAACGTTCTGACAGCCGATGGCGAACTACCGGTCGAATGGCTGTCGGTCGGCGACATGCTGGTGACCTGCGACAACGGCGTGCAGCCAGTTCTGGCCATCGTGCGCCAGCGCGGCCTGACGACATGCGGCACGATTCTTCCTGATCCCGTGGTGCTTTTTCCCGGCGATTGCATCACGACCATCAAACCCTGGGAAAAGCTGCGCCTTGCCCCCGGTCATCGCGTGCTCTTGCGGACGGCACTGGTGCAACTGACCTTCGGGTTTGACGAAGCGTTGGCGCGACCTGGCGATCTGACACGACGGCGCACGCCGCGGCCTGATCCCACCATGGGACCGTTGACCTATTTTCACCTGATCATGGCGCGGCATGAATTGATCATGGCCGGCGGTCTCTGGCTGGAAAGCACCTGTCCGGACATGGTCAGGCGGCTGGGCAAAGACGTGCCCCCGGCGGCGGCGCAAGGCCTTCTGGCCAGACCGCTACAGGCAGTACGTCCAAGTCTGTCGACACATCAGGCCAACCTGCTGCGGCAAAGCATGCCACGCGACCTTTCCCTGACAGACCTGTTCGCCGCCTGACCCCTGCGCCATTGCGCCCGTTCCGCAGAAACCGCAACATTCGGGTCGCGGCAGAATGCGGCCTTGGGCTAGGATCACGGACGAAGAACAGGAAAGTCAGGCCCAATGACAGCACAAGCAGTTCCCGATACGGCCCCTGCGCCAGCAGACAGCGGCAGCTACCATTACAACGTGATGCGGCGGGCCATCGACATCATCGACAGCGCCGACACACCCCTGCCACTGGATGAGCTGGCGGCCAGACTGGGCATGAGCGCGCCGCATTTCCAACGGGTTTTTTCCGCGTGGGTCGGCGTCTCGCCCAAGCGCTATCAGCAATATCTGGCGCTGGATCATGCGCGGTTCCTTCTGTCGCAACGGATGACCACGCTTGAGGCAGCACTCGGCGCCGGGCTGTCAGGCTCAAGCCGCCTGCATGATCTGTTCCTGCGCTGGGAAGCGATGAGCCCCGGCGAATTCGCCAAGGGCGGCGCGGGCCTGACGATCCGGCAAGGCTGGTTCGACAGCCCCTTTGGTGAGGTGCTGGCCATGGGCACCACGCGCGGCCTGTGCGGACTGGCCTTCAGCGCGGAAACCGGACGGGACGCGGCCATGGCCGACATGACCGCGCGCTGGCCTGCGGCGACCTTTGTGCCGGATCCCGACGCGCTGCGCCCCTGGGTCACCGCCGCCTTCGGCGGTCAAGGCGAGGCGGCGTTGCACCTGATCGGCGCCCCCTTCCAGATCAAGGTCTGGGAGGCGCTTCTGGCCATACCCTCGGGTCATGTCACGACCTATTCCGAACTGGCCAGCGCGGTGGGGCATCCCCGCGCAGTCCGCGCCGTCGGCACGGCGGTCGGGCGTAACCCGGTAAGCTGGCTGATACCTTGCCACCGCGCCCTGCGGAAATCCGGTGGGCTTGGCGGCTATCACTGGGGTCTTCCCGTCAAACGCTCGATGTTGGCCTATGAGGCCGCGCGCGCAGACGCCTGATCGCCGCCGCAACGGGGTCTTTCACGATCACTTCTGCCTGATCATGGGCGAATTCCCGCCCAATCCCGACCCTGCGCCGCTTGGGTGGGAAGAAAGCTTCGGCTATAACCGTCGTCAGGCAGGAATGCTGCATGACATTGAGAGGCATAGAATGATCCGAGCTCAAAAACCCCTTCTGCTGCTGGCAGGACTTTCGCTGGTGGCCGTGACGGCCTGTACGGAACCGACAGGCATGGGCGATCCGAACGATCCCAACCGCAACACCCGTCAGGGTGCTGTCATCGGCGGCGTGCTTGGCGCAGCCACCGGTGCGATCGTCAGCGACAACCGCGCTCGTGGCGCTGTCATCGGCGGCATCCTCGGGGCCGGTACGGGTGCCATCGTGGGCAACAACCTCGACAAGCAGGAAGCCGAACTGCGGCGCGATCTGGGGAATCAGGCGCGCATCACGAACACCGGTGACCGGCTGATCGTGTCCATGCCCCAGGATATTCTGTTCGCCACCGACAGCGCCACGCTGCGCCCGGACCTGCAAGGTGATCTGCGGACCATCGCCAGCAGCCTGAACAGCTATCCCGACACCACGATCCAGGTGGTCGGCCACACCGACAACACTGGCGCCGCCGCCTATAACCAGTCCCTGTCCGAGCGTCGCGCTGGCGCGGTCGCCGGGGTTCTGATCAGTTCAGGCGTTTCGGGCGGCCGTATTCGCACCTTCGGTGCGGGTGAGGATCAGCCGATCGCGTCGAACCTGACGCCCGAAGGTCGCGCGCAGAACCGTCGCGTGGAAATCGTGATCGTTCCGAACCAGTAAGCCTAACGGGCATCTGTTGCCCGGCAACGAAACGCCCCGCCATACAGGCGGGGCGTTTTGCGTTGTGGTGCCTTGTGCGCGATCACAAGCGATGTGCGCATCTGCACCTTGTCCCTTTGCCCGAAAGGCTTAGGTCGAAAGGCACCATCAAAAACTGAACAAGAGTGAATTTTATGTCCCATACGACCCTTCTGGGTATCTCAGGCTCCCTGCGGGCAGGATCCTTCAATCGCAAGCTGCTGGCCGAAGCCGCGCGGATTTACGGGGATGCCACCTATATCGAGGCGGATCTGAAGCTGCCGCTCTATGATGGCGACCTTGAAGAGGCCGAAGGTATCCCGGCCGCCGTGCAACGGCTTGCCGACCAGATCGCCGCCGCGGATGCCGTTCTGATTTCGACCCCGGAATACAACAAGGGCATTTCGGGCGTTCTGAAGAACGCGCTGGATTGGGTCAGCCGGACCAAACCGTCGCCCTGGCAGGGCAAACCGGTGGCGATCCTGTCAGCCACCGCAGGCCGTGCCGGAGGGGAGCGCGCGCAGGTGATGCTGCGCAATTGCATGGTGGCGTTTCGCCCCCGCATCCTGCAGGGCCCCGAGATGCTGCTGGCGCAGACAGCCGACCAGTTCGACGGAAACGGCCACCTGACCGGAGAGATCTACATCAAGACCCTCACCGATCTGATGGAGGCGCTGCGCGCCGAAATCGCGCGCGGCTGAGATCCTGTGCCGCGCTTTGGGGTCAGCGGCCCCCTGCGCGGCGTTCGGCCTCGCGCCGGATATCGAAAAGACGCGCCGCAAGAGAGGTTCCTGTCCGCAATTCGCCCAGGACAACCGTTGTGCTGTTACCGGCATCATCGTTGATTATCCATTGGCGCAGCTGGATAGGATTATCCGTGAAAACCAGTTGGATATTGCCCAGCTCAGGGTTCTGGGGATCCTGCGCCGTGACCGTGGTCGCGGTGCCGTCGTAGCTGTGGCCGCGCACCATGCGCGCCTGTTCGAGGTTCACCCGTTCAGCCAGAATGATCGACAAGGGTGTGCGCGACAGCGGATAGGTCTCGGGCCCGGTGTTCGACTTGGCGTCGAAAATCGCCACACTGCCAGCCCCCGCCATGACCAGCGTGCTGTCAGGCGGCGCATATTCGAAGCGGATGTTGCCCGGCCGGCTGATATAGATCGTCCCGGTCGATATGCTGCCATCCCCGTTGATCTGGGTGAAGGCCCCTGTCGCGGTGCGCATGCCGTTAAGATATTGGGACAAAGCCGACAGCGGAAGTTTCTCTGCCGCCGCCGGAAGGGCCATCGCCATCACAAGGACTGGGGCCACCAGAAATCGCATCATATTCATGGTACCAGTATAATCCCGATCGCCGCGCTCTGCACCGTCCTGCGCGTCACAAAAGCGAGACACCGCCGAGAGGTCAGCGTGATGACCCCGTGTCGCCCGGTCGCTCAGCGCTCGGGCACAAGGACTTCACGCTTGCCCACATGGTTGGCGGGGCTCACGACACCCTCTTCCTCCATCTGCTCGACCAGACGCGCCGCCTTGTTGTAGCCGATGGCCAGCTTGCGCTGGATGTAGGAGGTCGAACATTTGCGATCCTTCACCACGATCGCCACCGCCGTATCGTAAAGCGCATCTTCCAGATCGGTATTGCCGCCGCTGGCCAGACCAAGCACCGCGTCGATATCGGCTTCACGATCCTCGTCCGGGCCGTCCAGAACGGAATTCATGTATTCCGGCGGGCCGAAAGCCTTGAGGTGGTTCACCACTTCCTCGACCTCTTCGTCGCTGACAAAGGGACCGTGGCAGCGAATGATCTTGGCACCGCCCGCCATGTAAAGCATGTCGCCCATCCCCAGAAGCTGCTCTGCGCCCATCTCGCCCAGAATGGTGCGGCTATCGATCTTCGAGGTGACCTGGAACGAAATCCGGGTCGGGAAGTTCGCCTTGATCGTGCCGGTGATCACATCGACCGAAGGCCGCTGCGTTGCCATGATCAGGTGAATGCCGCTGGCCCGCGCCATCTGCGCCAGACGCTGGATGCAGGCTTCGATCTCTTTGCCGGCGACCATCATCAGGTCGGCCATCTCGTCGACGATGACGACGATATAGGGCATCTTTTCGGGCATCAGCTCTTCGGTTTCGAACACCGGCTCGCCGGTTTCATCGTCAAATCCGGTCTGGACCGTGCGGCTGAACATCTCGCCCTTGGCAAGGGCATCGGCCACGCGGCTGTTGTAGCCGTCGATATTGCGCACGCCCATCTTGGACATCTTGCGATAGCGTTCTTCCATCTCGCCCACGACCCATTTCAGGGCGACGACCGCCTTCTTCGGGTCGGTCACGACGGGGGACAGCAGGTGCGGAATCCCGTCATAGACGCTGAGTTCCAGCATCTTGGGATCGATCATGATCAGGCGGCATTCCTCGGGCGTCAGGCGATAGAGCAGCGACAGGATCATCGTGTTGATCGCCACCGATTTACCCGACCCGGTCGTCCCCGCGATCAACAGGTGAGGCATCTTGGCCAGATTCGCCACGATCGGATCGCCACCGATATCCTTGCCCAGCGCCAGCGGCAGCTTCATGTTGCTGTCGCCGTAATCACGGGCCGACAGGATTTCGCGCAGGACAACCTTTTCGCGGTTCTCGTTGGGCAGTTCGATCCCGATCACGGTGCGACCGGGCACGGTCGAAACACGCGCCGACAAAGCCGACATGGAGCGCGCGATGTCATCGGCAAGGCCGATCACGCGGCTGGCCTTGAGGCCGGGGGCGGGCTCCAGTTCATACATCGTGACAACGGGTCCGGGACGGACCGAGACGATGTCGCCCTTCACGCCGTAGTCATCCAGCACGGATTCCAGCATCCGGGCATTCTGTTCCAGTGCCTCGTCGCTCAGGTGGTGGCGCTGGATCAGCGCAGGGTTGGACAGCAGCGACAGCGGCGGCAACTCGTAGGCCGTATCATCTTCGTCGAATTTCAGCGCGGGCTGCGCCTCGGCACGGGCGCGGGTAGACGGCTGCACGGGTTTGCGCGGCGGGTGCTGCACCACGCTGCGGGGCTGGGCCACGGGGATCGGCATCGGTTGCGGCGCAGGCATCGGTTCAGCCTGATAGGTCTGGACCTGCCAGCTGTCATCATCAGCGTCGTCCATGGCATCGAAACCCGCATCCATGTTCGGATCATAGGCATCGTTGAAGATATTCTGCTCAAGGTCGTCGCTGTCATGCGACCAGGCGGCCGGTGCCTGCATCGTCGCAGCGGCCCCCGCCGCCACGGCGGATGAGGCGGCAACCGCCCCCTTGTGTGCCGCCGTCAGGGGTGGCTCGGCCTTCAGGCCCACAGGCCGCGCAGGGTTGAACACAAGCGGATCGGGGCCGCGGCCACGGCCACGCGTCAGGGGCGCGTGTTGCGCAGGGGCCAAGGGCGCCACGGGGCGCACGCGCGATTTGATCACATCGGCGATCTTGGCGCGGATACGGTCATCGCCCGGCATCATGTCATGCGCCTCGTCATAGGCGCTGGGGTAGGTTTCCACCAGTTCGGGTTCGGGCATCGCCTCGGCACGGCGGCCAAAGCCGGGCACGCGCGACAGCAGACCCGTCTTGATCTTGCCGATCGGACGCGCAGGCGGGTGGTCGTGGGTGTCACCCTCGTCCTGCCAAGTGTCCTGCTCGTTCCAATGTGCAGGGGCGGCAGGGGCCGGAGGCAGATCATTGCGGCGCGCCACCAGAGGCGCGCGGCCAGTTTGCGGCATGGCCGCTTGCTGCGTCGGGGCTTGCGGCGCGGCATAGGCGGCCTGCGTTTCGGCCCATGCTGCGGCGTCCTCGGCCTCGCGCGCGCGGATCAGGCGGCGTTCGGCGGCGCGCGCCTGCACGGATTGCGCCATCTGTACCGTGCCAGAGGCACCGCGCCCCATGATCTGCATCAGCCGCGCATAGGACAGGATCATGCCCACCAGAAGGAATCGCCCGATCCGCTTCAGCTCGATCCGGGTGAAGCCCAGCACGAAAGCGCCCAGGGCCAACATGCCAACCGCCAGAACCAGCGAAGCCAGCTTGATCCCGACTGCCGAACCAAGCGGGACAGCCGTCAGCAACATCCCCATGATCATGTCGCCAAAGACACCGCCCAGACCGAAATGATGCGTATCCTTCCAGACGGCCCCGGGCACCAGCGATGCCGCATAGACCGAGCACAGCGCCACGGCGATCGGCGCAAAGATCAGACGGCCCATGGCGCGGTCTTCACCGACATGCAGCGCAAAGCGGATGCCCCAGGCGATCGGCACCAGTGCAATGGCCCAGCTACCCCAGCCCGCGATCATGAAAAGCGGCGCGGCGATGGTGGCACCCATCCGGCCCATCCAGTTCTGCACGGGCGCATCGGTGGCCGACAGGAAAGACGGATCGGCAGGATTGTAGGACATGACCATCGCGGCCGCCGCACACCCCAGAACGATAAGGACCAGCCCCAGCAATTCCTTGCCGCGCTTTTCGATTGCCGCCTGAACGTCACTGTCGAACAGCGGATCGCGCCCTCGGGTCTGATATGCCATGCCTGCCCTCGTCCTCTTAACCATAGATGCAGTCGCGCAGGGCCGTCAGCCCCGCCTGCATTTCATTGATCGGGGCCACCATGGCGACCCTGATATATCCTTTGCCGGGGTTGTCCCCGCGCACATCGCGGCTCAGATAGGCGCCGGGCAGAACCCTGACGCCAGTCCGCTGCCACAGCTTCAAGGCCGCGGCCTCGCCATCCTCGACCGGCAACCACAGGAAGAAACCTGCCTCGGGGCCGGCGTAGCTGTTCACGCCAGCGAAAATAGCATCGGCTGCAAGATACTTTTCGCCGTAAAGCCTGCGGTTCTCGATCACATGGGCCTCGTCGGCCCAAACCGTCTGCGAGGCATGCTGCAACGGCAAGGGGATCGGCGTGCCGGAATAGGCGCGCAACTGACGGGCGCGGGCGATGCTTTGCGGCCCACCCGCCATGAAACCCGACCGCAGCCCCGGCAGGTTCGACCGTTTGGACAGCGAATGAAAGATCACGACCCGTTCGGGATCGGCACCCATCTCGGCCGCAACTTCCATCGCTCCGACAGGCGCGGTGCCGCGATAGATCTCGGAATAGCATTCATCGGCGAAGATCTGGAAATCATACTGCTCTGCCAGACCGATCAGCGCACGCCAGTAATCGCGGCTGGCCACGGCACCCTGCGGGTTTGCGGGCGAGCAGATATAGGCGGCAGCGGTCCGGTTCAGCACCTCGGGGGGAAGGCTGGTGTAGTCCGGCAGATAACCGCCGTCGCGTGTGGCAGGGACGAACACGGGTTCGGCCCCGACCGATATCGCACCGATCATGTAGACCTGATAGAACGGGTTCGGCATCAGCACCACCGGCCTTGCCCCGCCCTTGCGTTCTGGCACCAGCGCCATGCAGGCGTTGTAAAGCCCTTCGCGGCTGCCGTTCAGGGTCATGACCTGACGTTGCGCATCGATCTTCACACCATAGCGTCGACCGATCCATGCACCGATCGTGTCCAGCAGTGCGGGCAGACCATCATTGGGCGGGTAACGCCCGAAATCCGCGACATTCTCGGCAATGACGCGCCCGACCCAGTCCGGAATGGCATGTTTCGGCTCGCCGATGGTCATATGCACGACCGGGCCACCGGGCGCATGCGCGTCCAGAAGCTCCCGCAGACGCGGGAACGCATAGGCCGGTAGGTTCGAGAACCGCTCGGGGAACATGCTTAAACTGCCTCAATCTTCGGGATCGTAGCGTCCCGTTTGACGTCAAACTATCCAACTGCAGGGCTTGCGTCCAGAAAAAGCAGCGGCATTCCGGCCTCTTGTGGCATTTCCGCAAAAGCCATGCGGCAATAATGCCCGGCCCTGCACGCCCTGCAAGTGACGCGGTTCAGCCAAGCGCCGCCTCTGCTGCTGCGGACAGGCGCAAAAGCCTCTCTTCGGCCATGGGCGCGCCCAGCAACATGAGGCCGCATGAAGGCGTGCCCGTGGGCAGGGTCGTGGCGCACAGCCCCATCAGATTGCCCGCGCGGGTATTGCGCAGCGTCAGCAGGTTTTCCGTCACGTAATAGTCGTGATCGGACATCAGACGTTCCAGATCGGGCGGCAGATTCGGGGCCGTGGGACAGATCACGGCATCATAGCCCGCCATCCGCGCGTGCCATGTCCGGCGCCCCTCTTCCAGCATGCGCCAGGCTGCGACGTAATCAGCGCCCGAGAAGACAGCGCCACTGCGGAAACGCTCGAGGATCTGGTCGAACATCAAATGTGGCGCGGCCTCGATCGCATCGCGCCAGATGCCATAGGCCTCGGCGGTGAAGAGGATCGGCGCCGCTTTCAGCGCCTCTGCTAGTTCCGGCGCCTCGACCTCGGTGATGATGGCGCCGGCGGCTTCAAGCCGGGTGACCGCCGACGCGAAGGCATTGGCCGGACCATCGCGCAGGTCGTCCATCACGACTGTTTTCAGGATCGCCAACCGGCGTCCAGCAAGGCTGGCACCGCGCAGATCGGCGGGCTTTCCCCCCTCCAGCGCCGCCAGCATCAGCGCCGCATCCTCGACCGACCGGCACAGCGGGCCAACCGTGTCGAACTTTTCGCACAACGGAACCACACCCGTGCCGGGGACCCGCCCCGCCGTGGTCTTGAGCCCGACAAGATCGTTCCATGCCGCAGGAATGCGGACAGAGCCGCCCGTATCCGTGCCGATCCCGCAAGCCGCCAACCCGAACGCCACTGATGTGGCCGCACCCGAGCTTGATCCCCCCGGCACAGCCGCATGATCGTTCACATTGGGCGGTGTGGCGGTGATCGGGTTCAGGCCAAGCCCGCTGAAGGCCAGCTCGCTCGTGTGGGTCTTGCCCAGACAGACCAGCCCCGCAGAGGTGGCGTTGCGCAGCACCTCTGCATCGCGCGCAGGCACGCGCCCCTTCAGAAGCGCAGTCCCCGCCTCGGTCGCGACACCTGCGGTGTCGAACAGATCCTTCCAGCTGATCGGCACACCGTCCAGCAGCGACAGGCGCATGCCGGCCTTGGCGCGCAGCCGCGCCGCACCGGCCTCGGCCAGCGCCCGGTCGGGTGTGGTGCGCGCATAAATCCGGGCGGTCATCGGATGCGCGGCGATGGCCTCGAGATAGGCTTGCGTCAGATCGATAGGGTCAAGATCGCCCGCGCCGATGGCCCGCCCCTGATCCGCCGCCGTGCGGCCCAGCCAATCCTGCATGTCATGCCCTCTCGTGTGATGATGAAACGGACGGTAGCGGCAGACAGGCGCATGGACAATCCCGGCCATACACCCATATTTGCCGCATGACATATGACAGCGATATCCTGATCGTCGGGGGCGGGTTGAATGGCCCGCTGCTGGCGCTTGCCCTGGCCCGATCCGGCCTGACCTCCACCGTGATCGACGCACAGCCGGCGGAACGGTTGGCCGCCACCGGGTTTG
Source organism: Paracoccaceae bacterium (assembly GCA_041596235.1). Taxonomy (GTDB): domain Bacteria; phylum Pseudomonadota; class Alphaproteobacteria; order Rhodobacterales; family Rhodobacteraceae; genus Seohaeicola. The sequence goes on along the minus strand of JBFHIW010000009.1, from coordinate 54,363 downwards.
ACGGACGCTCCTACGCGCTGGCGCTCGCTTCGGTGCGGCTGCTGCGCCGTCTTGGCCTCTGGGACAAGCTGGAAGATCAGGCCCAGCCGATGCTTGAAATCAAGGTCAGCGACGGACGCGCCGGCGAAGGGCCTCTGTCGCCTTTCCATCTGCATTTCGACCATGCCGAGATCGAAGAAGGCCCGATGGGCCATATGGTCGAAGACCGCCACCTGCGCCAGACCGTGCTTGCGGCGATCACGAAACATGCGCTGATCACGCGGTGCAACGAAGAAACCGTTGTGGCGCAAGACATTGACGCGCAGGGCGTGACCCTGACCCTTGCCTCTGGCAAGACCCTGACAGGCCGCGTGCTTGTCGGTGCGGACGGGCGCCGCTCGGGCACGGCGGAACGGGCGGGGATCACTCGGACCGGATGGGATTATGGGCAGACGGCCATGGTCTGTGCGATCGAACACGATCTGCCCCATCGCGGGATCGCGCATCAGTTCTTCATGCCTCCCGGACCGCTGGCGATCCTGCCGCTCATGGGCAACCGCAGCTCCATCGTCTGGTCGGAAACCCATGAAAATGCGGCCGCCTTCAATGCCTTGCCGGACGCGGAGTATCTGGCCATGCTGCGCCCGCGATTTGGCGATTTCCTGGGCGAGATCAGGCTGGCCGGGGCGCGCTACACCTATCCGCTGAACCTGACTCTGGCCAACAGCTTTGTCGCGCAGCGCCTGGCACTGGTGGGCGATGCCGCCCATGGCGTGCATCCCATCGCAGGACAGGGGTTGAACGCCGGGTTGCGCGACATCGCGGCACTGGCGCAAGTCATGTCAGAAGCCCGCCAGCGCGGCGAGGATATCGCTTCGGACCTGGTGCTGGCGCGCTATCAGCAATGGCGCCGCTTCGATACGGCGACACTGGCGCTGGCGACGGACCTGACGAACCGCCTGTTTGCCAGCGACAACCCCCTGTTGCGGCTGGGCCGGGACATCGGCATGGGCGTGGTCAACGCGCTGCCCGGACTGCGCCGCGGTTTCATCCGCGAGGCGGCGGGCCTGACCGGCGACCTGCCCGACCTGATGCGCGCATAGCCGCGCCATCAGTCGCCCAGCTTGGCGTGCACCTCGTCCAGATCAATTTCGCCCACCGGCATCTTGTTGGCCGGGTTTTCGAAATCGTATTTGAACAGCTCGAAATCGCGTTTGTAGATTTCATAGACAAGGTGCATCGACAGATCGTCGAAATAATCCTCGACCGGGTGAAGACGCTTGGGCCCGTGCCCTTCGGATTCGTTGAAGCGCGGGATCGTCGCAAGATCGACCTTGTGGGGTGTTTCGATCGCCTCCAGCACCTGCTGCATCCCGGCGTTGAACGACTCGGTCCAGAAGATGCTGTCATAGCGGCCACCGTTCACGATGAAGGTGGACACATGCCCCGCCATGGCCGACCAGTGGATATCGGGTTCCATCGGGCGCCGCCAGCGGATGGTATCGCGCGCGAACAGCAGGAAACGGCGGAAGCTGGCAATCTGGTCGAAGTCCTGCTTGCCATCTTCTCCGCCGACCTCGATCCCGTATTTCTGGGTCAGCATCGGCACCAGATTGCCACGATAGCGCCGCCCGTTCCGCTGGATCCCGCAGATCTTGTCGAAGAACGACGACAGGATCCGGGTGTAGGGATTGCGCACACAGGTAAAGGCGTAGGAGCCGTGCTCCTTCACGTTCCTTTCGATCAGCGGCTGGCTATCGGCCTGAGACCACTTGTGCAGACCGGCTGTTGCATCGTGGATATCCCCGTCAAAGAATTCGCCGTGATCGGAATAGAACAGGACCTGTCCGATCGTCGAGCAGGCGCATTTCGGCACCACGCGGTAGACCACGCTTTCGCTTTCCGTCATCCAGGTGCCCGGAAACCCCATCTGAACTGCCTCCAATATCTGCGTCTTTTTTATGAGACGTCATATACCAACTTTGCAAAATCGAAAGAAACCCTGTTTATTCATCTCCCATGGGTCGCTAACACTTTAACCCATACCTGTAACCAGAGGCGTTCGGTTCCCTGAATGGCAAGAATTGCATTCATTCTTCTGTGCCACAAGGACCCGGAAGCGATCATCGCTCAGGCGCAGCGCCTGACGGCGGTCGGCGATTACATGGCCATCCATTTCGACGCGCGCGCCAGCGAAAACCAGTACCGCATGATCCGCGATGCGCTGCGCGACAATCCCAATGTGACCTTCGCGAAGCGGCGCATCAAATGCGGCTGGGGTGCATGGTCGCTGGTACAGGCCACGCTGAACGCCGTGCAGGCTGCGGTTCAGGCCTTTCCGCGCGCCACCCATTTCTACATGCTGTCCGGCGATTGCATGGCGATCAAGTCGGCCGAATACGCGCATGATTTCCTGGATGCCGACGATGTCGACTATATCGAAAGCTTCGATTTCCTTGAAAGCGACTGGATCAAGACGGGGATCAAGGAAGAACGTCTGATCTATCGGCACTTTTTCAATGAGCGCACCCACAAGCGGCTGTTCTACCTATCGCTGGACATCCAGCGGCGGCTGGGCCTGAAACGCGCGATCCCCCATGATCTGCAGGTCCAGATCGGCAGCCAGTGGTGGTGCCTGCGGCGCCGCACGATCGAAAAAATCCTCGATTTCGCGCGCAAACGGCGCGATGTGATGCGCTTTTTCAGCACGACCTGGATCCCGGACGAGACCTTTTTCCAGACCCTCGTGCGCCATCTTATCCCGGAAGCGGAGATTCGATGCAGGACACTGACCTTCCTGATGTTCTCGGATTACGGGATGCCGGTCACCTTCTACAACGATCACTACGATCTGCTGCTCAGTCAGGATTTCCTGTTCGCCCGCAAGATCAGCCCGGGAGCCACCCAGCTGAAGGAGCGGCTGGGCGATCTTTATGCGGCAGAAGGTGTGCGCTTTCCCATCTCGAACGAAGGGCGCAGCCTTTTTCAGTTCCTGTCAGGCCGTGGCCGGATCGGGCGGCGCTTCGCCTCGCGGTTCTGGGAAACCGAAAGCACCCTTGGCCGCGAACGCGAACTGCTGATCCTGATCTGCAAGAAATGGCACGTGGCCAAGCGTCTGCTTCACAGGATCAGGCAGGTGACCAACGTTCCGGTCATCGAATACCTCTTCAACGAGGAAAGCACATACCTGCCGGATCTCGGCGGCATTCAGTCCAGCCTTGGCAAACGCACAAGGCACCGCCGCGCCCTGATGCGGATGCTCTTTGATTATTACGAAACCGACCGGCTGATCGTGTGCATGGACCCCGGCAACCTCGACCTGATCCAGGATTTCTGCGGCGACCGGTCCACCACCAGATTGCTCGAGATCGAGTGCCAGTTCTCGGATGAATACCTGATCGGACATGCCAAGCGGGTGGGTCTTGCCGGCGACCGGACAGCGCCCGAAACACTTGCGCGCCTGTTGCCCACGATCCGCAACGACATGACCTTCGAAAGCGACCGTATCCGCGATCAGGATTTCGAACATCATCACCGCATCCGCGAAATGGACCCGGTCGATGAGAATGCGGCGAAACTCTCGCAGTTCCTTGCCATTTCCCCTGACAAGGCGCATGAAATCGCCGCAACTGAATACCTTTTTGCAGACTGAGGTGCCCCATGTCCTATGGCTATGACGATCAGAACGTGTTCGCGAAGATCCTGCGCGGAGAGATTCCCAGCCGCAAGGTGCTGGAAACCGAACACAGCCTGGCCTTCCATGACATTTCCGAACAGGCGCCCGTGCATGTGCTGGTGATCCCCAAGGGGCCCTATGTCACCTATGACCATTTCGCGCAGGCCGCATCGGATGCAGAAATCGTGGATTTCACCCGCGCCATCGGCGAGGTGTGCCGGATCATGGGCGTCCAGCCGGGGATGGGCGGCGGCGGGTTCCGCGCGATTTCCAATGCAGGCGCCGCCGGCGTGCAGGAAGTGCCGCATCTGCATGTACACATCCTGGGTGGCCGGGTTCTGGGCCGGATGCTGCCGCGCGCCGATTAAGTGCGCCCGTTCGGTTTCTTCTTGCCTGAAATATCCCCGCGCGGAGCGCATCGCGACGCCGCCGCAAGGCGCGCGGTCAGGGGTCAGGCAGACCGGGTCAGATTCAGAAAGACATCCTGCAGGTCGGCCTGTTCGGTCTTCACGTCACGGATCGACAGGCCGGCGGCACGCACTGCTTCCAGCACCTGTTCGGCGGTGGTCTGTCCCGTCTGGTAGCTGATCGCCAGCGATCCGTCCTCGCGGCGCGACACATCCAGCCCCGGCCCCTCGGGCAACCGCTCGGCCGGGCTGGCCGTATGGATCACCATCGTCTTGCGGTCCATCCGCCCCAGCAGGTTTGCCGTGCTGTCGCGCGCCACGACCTGCCCCTGGTTGATGATCGCGATCTGGTCGCACATCTCTTCGGCTTCTTCGAGGTAATGGGTGGTCAGGATGATGGTCATGCCCTGCCTGTTCAGCTGGCGCACATTTTCCCACAACATCTGGCGCAATTCGATATCCACCCCCGCCGTCGGTTCATCAAGGACCAGAATCCGCGGATGATGCACCAGCGCCTTGCCCAGCAGAAGCCTGCGCCGCATCCCGCCCGACAGAGTGCGCGCATAGGACTCGGCCTTGTCGGACAGGCCGACAAGTGCCAGGATCTCGTCGCTGCGCCGTTGCGACTTGGGAACACCATAAAGCCCCGCCTGCATTTCAAGTGCGGCGCGCGGCGTGAAAAAGGGATCGAGGTTCAACTCCTGCGGCATCACGCCGATCGCCGCGCGCGATTGGCGCGGATTGATATCCTGATCGAAGCCCCAGATACGCACCTGCCCGGCGGTCTTGACGACAAGCCCCGCCAGAATGTTGATCAGCGTGGACTTGCCCGCACCATTCGGCCCCAGCAGGCCAAACACGGACCCCGCAGGCACATCCAGGTCGATCCCGCGCAGCGCCTGCTTCTCGGGCTGGCCTTTGGATCCGCCGTATGTCTTCACCAGGCCCCTGATTTCGATCGCATTGCCGCTCATGGTCAATCTGCCCCTACTTGCCCCTGCCCGTCTCATCGCTCATAACGGACCTAATCCAGTTGACCGCAAAAGGGAATGTCCCGAGATGACGATCGAGGCACCAGAGACAAAGCTTGTCGACAGCTACCGCGTGGCCTGTGACGGGGGCGAGGGGGCTCTTGGCCATCCCCGCGTCTGGCTGCAGATCCCGCATGAACACGGCTGGGTGGAGTGCCCCTATTGCGATTGCAAGTTCGTGCATCGCGATTTCGAAGGCAAGGTCTGATCGCAGGACGTTGGCGCCCGCTGATCCGGCGGATGCCTCCGGCGGGGATATTTTGAGCAAGAAGAAGCAGCGGGCCTGAGGCCTGCGAAAGGGGCACGCATGACTTTCGGCAAGGGTTGCCACCTGCATCTGATCGATGGCTCGGCCTTCATCTTCCGCGCCTATCACGCGCTGCCACCGCTGACCCGCAAGTCCGACGGCCTGCCCATCGGGGCGGTGTCCGGCTTTTGCAACATGCTGCAACGCTATGTCGAGAACAACAGCGGCCCCGATGCCGCCACCCATGTGGCGGTGATCTTCGACAAGGGCAGCCACACGTTCCGCAATGACATGTATGACCTCTACAAGGCCAATCGCGAGGCGATGCCCGAGGACCTGCGCCCGCAGATTCCGCTGACACGGACCGCGACCGAAGCCTTCAACATCGCCTGCAAGGAGCTTGAGGGCTTCGAGGCCGATGACATCATCGCCACCCTGGCGCACCAGGCCCGCGATGCCGGCGGGCGCGTGACCATCGTCAGTTCGGACAAGGACCTGATGCAGCTGGTCGGCGACGGGGTCGAGATGCTGGACCCGATGAAGAACCGCCGCATCGACCGCGACGGCGTGATCGAGAAATTCGGCGTCGGCCCCGAACATGTGGTCGATGTGCAGGCGCTGGCCGGAGATTCGGTCGATAACGTGCCGGGCGCACCCGGTATCGGGATCAAGACGGCCGCGTTGCTGATCAACGAGTTCGGATCGCTCGAGGCCTTGCTGGACCGGGCGGACGAGATCAAGCAACCCAAGCGGCGCGAGGTCCTGCAGCAGCATCGCGCACAGATCGAACTGTCCAAGCGGCTGGTGCAACTGGATTGCGAAATGACGCTGGATTTCACGATCGACGATCTGGAAATCCGCGACCCCGATCCCGAAAAGCTGATGACTTTCCTGACCGAGATGGAATTCCGCACGCTGACCAAGCGCATTTCGGCCACCTTGGGCGTCGCGGCACCGGTGATCCGCGACACCGATCCCGCAGGCGCCGCCCCCGCGGGCGAGGGCAGCGAACAGGGCGCGCCGACGCCGGCCGATATCCCCTTTCCCAAGAGCTATGAACGTGTCTCCGACATGGCGGCGCTGGACCGCTGGATCGCGCTGATCCGCGACCGCGGATATGTGGCCGTGGACACCGAAACCACCAGTCTCGACGAAATGCGTGCCGATCTGGTGGGTATCTCGCTCTGCGTCGAGGCAGGCAGCGCCTGCTATATCCCGCTGGGCCACAAGGCGGGCGCGGCGGATGACCTGTTCGGATCGGACGCGCTGGCCGAAGGGCAGTTGCCCATGGCCGATGTTCTGGCCGCGCTGAAACCCGTGCTGGAGGACGACAGCATCCTCAAGATCGGGCAGAACATGAAATACGACGCCAAGATCCTGTCCCGCAACGGGATCGCCGTGGCACCGATCGATGACACGATGCTGATGTCCTATGCGCTGAATGCAGGCCTGCACGGGCATGGCATGGACACGCTGTCGGAACGCTATCTGGGGCATGCGCCCATCCCGATCAAGTCGCTTCTGGGCGGCGGCAAGGCAGCGATCACCTTTGACCGCGTGCCGATCGACGAGGCCGTGACCTATGCGGCCGAGGATGCCGATATCACCCTGCGCCTGTGGCAACTGTTCCGCCCGCAACTGTCCACCGCCCGCGTCACCACGGTCTACGAGACACTCGAGCGGCCTCTGGTCCCGGTGCTGGCGCGTATGGAGATGGCAGGCGTCAAGGTCGACCGTGACACCCTGAGCCGCATGTCGAATGCCTTTGCGCAGAAGATGGCGGGGCTGGAGGCCGAGATCCACGAACTGGCGGGTGAAACGTTCAACGTCGGTTCTCCCAAACAGCTGGGCGAGATCCTGTTCGACAAGATGGGTCTGGAGGGCGGCAAGAAGGGCAAGACCGGCGCCTATGCCACCGGCGCAGATGTGCTGGAAGACCTTGCGACGATGCATGATCTGCCCGCCCGCGTTCTGGACTGGCGGCAGCTGTCCAAGTTGAAATCGACCTATACGGATGCGTTGCAGGACCATATCAACCCCGAAACCGGCCGCGTACACACCTCCTACATGCAGACGGGCGCGAACACCGGTCGTCTGTCCTCGACCGATCCGAACCTGCAGAACATCCCCGTGCGCAGCGAAGAAGGCCGGCGCATCCGCGAGGCTTTCGTGGCCCCTCAGGGCCGCGTGCTGGTCAGCCTGGACTACAGCCAGATCGAATTGCGCATTCTGGCCCATATCGCCGGGATCGACGCGCTGAAGCAGGCCTTCCGCGAAGGGCAGGACATTCACGCGATGACCGCATCGGAAATGTTCGACGTGCCGATGGACCAGATGACCCCGGACATCCGCCGCCGCGCCAAGGCGATCAACTTCGGCGTGATCTACGGCATTTCCGGCTTCGGCCTTGCCCGCAACCTGCGCATTCCGCGCGCCGAGGCACAAGGGTTCATCGACCGTTATTTCGAACGCTTCCCCGGTATTCGCGATTACATGGACGCCACCAAGGCTTTCGCCCGCGACCATGGCTATGTGCAGACCCTGTTCGGGCGCAAGATCCACACCCCCGACATCAACGCCAAGGGGCCGACCGCCGGCTTTGCCCAGCGCGCCGCGATCAACGCGCCCATTCAGGGCACCGCAGCCGATATCATCAGGCGCGCGATGATCCGCATGCCTGCCGCAATCAAGGGTCAGCCGGCGACAATGCTGCTGCAGGTGCATGACGAACTGATCTTCGAGGTGGATGAAAACGCGGCGGACCGCCTGATCGACACCGCCCGCGACATCATGCAGGGCGCCTGCGAGCCCGTGGTGAAACTGGATGTGCCGCTGATCGTGGATGCGGGGCGCGGCGCCAACTGGGCCGAGGCACATTGATCCCATTGGCGAAAGCCGCAGGAAAGACCCATCGCCATGCCGCATGATCACGACCATCATCACGCGCGTTTGCCTCATGGCGACCGCCGCGTGGTGGCGGCGGTATCGGTCAACCTTGGCCTGACGCTGGTGCAGATCGTGGCGGGTGTCATCTCGGGCAGTCTCGCCATGATCGCGGATGCCATCCACAACCTGTCGGATGCCCTCTCGCTGATGATCGCGCTGGTTGCGCGCAAACTGGCGCGCCGCCCTGCGGATGAGGCGATGACCTTCGGCTATGGCCGGATCGAGGTGGTGGCGGCGCTGGTCAATTACACCACGCTGATCGTGATCGCGCTGTGGCTGCTGGCCGAAGGTCTGCACAGGCTGTTCGATCCGGTCGCCGTGCAGGGCTGGATCGTGGTGATCGTGGCCAGCGTCGCGCTGGTAATCGACCTTGTGACCGCGCTGCTGATCTTCCGCCTGAGCCACGACAGCATGAACATGCGCGCGGCTTTCCTGCACAACCTTGCCGATGCGATGGGATCGGTGGCGGTGATCCTGGGCGGCACGCTGATCCTGCTGTATGACTGGCGTCTGATCGACCCGATCCTGACCCTTGTGATCGCGGGCTATATCCTATGGCATGCCTATCATGGCCTGGTGCCTGCGGTGCGCCTTCTGATGCTCGGCAGCCCCGACAGCCCCCGGCTGCCAGAGGTCATCGACGCATTGCGCGCCATTCCGGGGATCGCGGATCTGCATCATTTGCACCTGTGGCGGATGCAGGAACATGCCAGCTCGCTTGAGGCGCATGTGGTCCTCGACAATTCCCGCCCGGCCCATGAGGTGCGGGCCCAGGTGAAGGCGCTGCTGCATGATCGCTTCGGAATCACCCACTGCACGATCGAACTGGAAAGTCCGGCCGAAGCCTGTAGGAATGCGCCCGTGATCGGCCATTAGGGCCACAGCCGCGCGCGCGGCGGGTCTTGCACTTGGCTGCGTTTTCCCCTCCCCTTGGGCCGAACATGCCCGAAGGACACGATCCCATGACCGACACGCCCCCCCGCCCGACCGATCAGCAACTGGCCGATAGCCTTGCCAGCGTTCTGACCGTGGAACGGATAGAGGAGGATTTCTATCGCGGTATCGCCACCCCGCAGGGGCGCGGCCGCAGTTTCGGAGGGCAGGTCATCGGACAGGCCTTGATGGCGGCCACGATGACGGTGGACCCTTCGCGCCCCAACCATTCGCTGCATGGCTATTTCATGCGGCCGGGCGATGCGACCCAACCCGTGCTTTATCAGGTCGAACGGGATCGGGATGGCGGCAGCTTCGCCACCCGGCGTGTCGTGGCGATCCAGCATGGCAAACCCATCCTGAACCTTGCCGCCTCGTTCCACGTGCCGGAGCCCGGTCTGGCCCATCAGGATGTGATGCCGGATGTTCCGCCCCCCGAAGACCTTGAACCCGAAGACGTGACAGCGGCGCGCATGGGTGACGCGCTGCCCGAGGCCTTTCGCAACTGGCTGAAGACACCCCGCCCGGTCGAATTGCGCGCCACGACCCTGAGGCCGCCTTTTGACCGAAGCCCGCGGGACCCGGCTCAGACGATGTGGATCCGCGCGCGCGGCAGGCTTTCGGACGATCCCGCCATCCATCGCGCGGCGCTGGCATTCGCATCGGACATGGGGCTGCTTGGCACCTCGATGATGCCGCATGGCAAGGCCTTTACCGACCCCGACATGCAATTCGCCAGCCTTGATCACGCCCTGTGGATCCATGATGATTTCCGCATGGACGACTGGCTGCTTTACACGATGGACAGCCCCTGGGCTGGCGGCGCGCGGGGCTTCAACCGGGGGCGGATCTTTACCCGCGTCGGGCGGCTTGTCGCCAATGTCGCACAGGAAGGGCTGGTCCGGCGGATCACGCCGCGCGGCTGATCCCCAAAGCCCTAACCGGCAAGCCGGTTCGACACCTCGATCAGGTTCCCGTCGGGATCGCGCATGTAGATCGACAGGATCGGTCCTTCCGCGCCGGTACGGCGCACAGGACCCTCCTCGACCGGGATGCCAAGCCCCGACAGATGGGCTTGCCAGTCATCCAGCGGCGTTTCGCTGAGAAAGCACAAATCGGCCGATCCCGGCTGCACCCGGTGCGCATGCGGACGAAACGAAGCCCCCGCCTGATGCAGGTTGATCTTCTGCCTGCCAAAGCGCAGCGCAAGCCGGCGCGTGCCATCGGCCGGGGTAAAGCTTTCGACCCGCATCCCCAGTGCGCGGGTATAGAAAGCGACCGTGGCATCCATGTCGCCCACGGTCAGGACAAGATGGTCCAGCGCCTTGATCTGAGGTGTCATTTCGCGATTGTTCCTTGCCCGGCCCGCGCCTAATCTGCGCGCATGCAACATGATGCCAGCCGATCCGACAGTCAAACCGTCACCGACATGATGGACCCCGCGCGCGGGTTTGCCCTGCAGGTGGCGCTGGGGCTTGAACCCACGATCAGGGGCGGCAGCGCCCTGCCGCCTTTCTTCCATCAGCTGCATTTCTGGGATCCGCAGCCCCCCGCACGGCTGGGGCGCGACGGGCATCCCGCAACCGGCCTTGGCCTGATCCCCGACCTTGGTCTGCCGCGCCGCATGTGGGCGGGCGGGCGGCTGGCGTTCCACGCGCCTCTGGTGGCAGGGACACCCGCCGAAAAGACCACGGTGATCGACAGTATCACGCGCCAGGATGGCCGCACCGGACCATTGGGTTTCGTGACCCTGCGCCATGAGATCGCACAGGACGGCAAGGGATGTGTCACGGAATGGCAGGATCTTGTCTATCGCGAGGATCCCGCACCCGGCACGCCCGCACCGATGCCGCCGCAAGCGCGGCAGGATGAGGATCTGTGCCGCACCGTGCATTTCGACAGCACGCTTCTGTTCCGCTATTCCGCGCTGACCTTCAACGGGCACCGCATCCATTACGATCTGGACTACGCCCGCGATGTCGAGGGTTACGCGGGCCTTGTGACCCACGGCCCGCTTCTGGCGCAGCACCTGATGCTGCTGGCCAAGGAAAGGCTGGGCACCCTGCGCCAGTTCAGCTTTCGCGCGACGGCCCCGCTGATGCATGTGGAAGCCGCCGACCTGTGCTGGCGCGACGACGGTAGCATGTGGGTGCGCGGCCCTGACGGGCGGCAATGCATGCAGGCGCAGGCATCCTGACGGTTACAGGCTGGCCTCGGGCCGGAAGTCCGGCGGAATCCGGTCAACCCCGTCCAGCACAAGATCGGCCATGACCTGCGCCACCTTGGGCGCCATGCCGAAACCGATCTTGAAGCCACCATTGACGATGAACTGATCCTTGAAGACAGGGTGCGCGCCCAGAACAGGGGCGCGACTGCGCGACCTTGGGCGCACACCGGCCCAGCGCTCGAGGATAGCGGCATCGCGCAGCGCAGGCACGGCTGCACGGGCGCGGGCAATCACCTGATCCAGTTGCTGATCCGTGCTGCCGGGATCGTCGTAATCGCGTTCGCTGGTCGATCCGATGGCGACCGTCCCATCTGCATGCGGCACCACATGCACCGTATCGACGAAAAGCTGCGCCGCCTCGCGCATGTCCAGCGCCAGAAGGGCAGCCTGCCCCTTGACCCCGTTGCCAAAACTGCGACCAAGCGTGGTGCCGATCTCGGCAAGCCCCGCCGCACCCGTGGCGTGAACCACGGCACCCTGACGCGCGTGATCGGCAACCACCTCGGCCCCGCGCGCGCGCAAGGCGTCCACAAGTGCCGCACAGGCCATGCGCGGATGCAGCCGCGCGGTCAGCGTGTCACGGATCACCCAGCCGCTGGGGCTGGCGGGCATCCAGTCACCGCCTTCATCAGCGCGCAGAACCTCCCAGACCGCGTGGCCTTGCCACAGTTCGGTGGCCGACAGGGCACGGGTGCGGGCCAGATCAAGCGCCGCCTCGTCCGCCACAGGTTGCAGCCGCCCCAGCCGGGCATATCCCGTGGACAGACCCGATGCGGCCTCGACCTCTTGCCAGAAATCACTGGCCATCATCAGGCTGTCGAATTGAAACGCCTTCTTGTCGTTCCACTGTTCCGGCACATGCGGGGCCAGCGCGCCGACAATGCCGCCGCTGCTGCCTGCGCCCGGTCCATGCGGGTCGATCACCCGCACCCGCGCGCCGCGCTGAACGCAGGCCCATGCCACCGAAAGGCCGAAAATCCCGGCCCCCAGAACGGTCACATCAGCCATTGCCATTCCCGCACATCCTTTGCATTGTCGCGCTGTTTTCAACGCCCTTCCTAAGGGATGCCCCCTTGCAAGACCAGTCCGCACACATCGCCTGGCGCGACGGCGACCTGCCTGTCTCAACCCGGTTCGATGATCCCTATTTCTCGCTTCAGGGTGGTCTGGCGGAAACGGCGCATGTGTTCCTGCAAGGCAACGATCTGCCTGCGCGGTTCCGTGATGGGTTTCACGTCGCCGAACTTGGGTTCGGCACGGGTCTGAACCTGCTGGCCACGCTTCATCTGTGGCGCGAGACAGGGCAAGGCGGACAGTTACGCTTCACCACATTCGAAGCCTTTCCGATGACGGCCCCCGAAATGCGCAGGGCGCAATCGGCCTTTCCCGCACTGGCCGGGATTGCCGCCGAACTGGCCCCGTTCTGGCAGGACAGCCCAAGGGGATTCACCCTGCCGGAGATTGATTTCAAGATGGTGCAGGGCGATGCGCGCGACACCCTTCCACTATGGGAGGGTCAGGCGGATGCGTGGTTTCTCGATGGCTTCTCGCCCGCCAAGAACCCCGAGATGTGGGAGGACGCGCTTCTGGCCGAGGTTGGCCGCCACACCGCACCGACCGGCACGGCTGCCACCTATACGGCCGCCGGGTTCGTCCGGCGCGGCCTTGCAGCGGCGGGATTTGACGTTGAACGCTGTCAGGGATACGGCAGCAAAAGGCATATGACCGTGGCGCGGAAGGCCAAAGCATGACCGAACAGAACACCCGCCTCGGGATCATGCTGATGATCGCGACGACCTTTGTCTTTGCCATGCAGGACGGAATCTCGCGGCATCTGGCGGGCGAATACAACGTCTTCATGGTCATCATGATCCGCTACTGGTTCTTCGCGGCGTTCGTCATGTCGGTGGCCGCGCGCAAGGCAGGCGGGCTGCGGGCTGCGGCAAAGACCTCGCAACCGGTACTGCAGGCGTTTCGCGCCGTTCTTCTGGTGACCGAGATCTGCGTGATGGTTCTGGCCTTCACGATCCTTGGCCTGATCGAAAGCCATGCGGTTTTTACCTGCTATCCGCTGCTTGTTGCGGCCCTGTCCGGCCCGGTTCTGGGCGAGAAGGTCGGCTGGCGGCGCTGGACGGCGATCGGCGTAGGGTTCGTCGGGGTGCTGATCATCCTGCAACCGGGGTTCGGCGTCTTCCGGATCGAAGCGATCGTACCGCTGATCGCGGCATTGCTGTTCGCCCTCTATGGCCTTCTGACCCGCTACGCCGCCCGCAAGGACAGCACGGCCACCAGCTTTTTCTGGACAGGCACCGTGGGGTCGATTGCCATGACCAGTATCGGCATCTGGTTCTGGGAGCCGATGACCGGCCCCGATTGGGGCTGGATGGGCCTTTTGTGCATCACCGGCGCACTGGGTCACTGGCTGCTGATCAGATGCTACGAGGTGGCCGAGGCCAGCGCCGTGCAGCCCTTTGCCTATCTGCAATTGGTGTTCGTATCGGTGCTGGGAATCGTGGTCTTTTCCGAAACCATCCGCACCAACGTGGCCATCGGTGCTGCAATGATCGTGGCGGCGGGGCTGTTCACCCTATGGCGCGAGCGGCAGAACCGTAGCGCCTGACAACTCGCGGCTGAACGGCACAGGATGCGGATCGCGCCCCAGACGGGCGCGGTAGATCGGCAGCGATTCCGCCACCCGCATCACGTAGTTCCGGGTTTCGCGGAACGGGATATGCTCGATCCAGTCCACGACCTGATCGGCACTCATGCCGCGCGGGTCGCCCTGTTCCTGCATCCAGCGGATCGGACGGCTGGGCCCAGCATTGTAGGCCGCAGCAACCAGAACCACATTGCCCCCGAAATCCGCCCCCAGCCTTGCCAGATAACCGCTGCCCAGACGGGCATTGTAGGACCAGTCCGACAAGACGCGCCCGGCATCGTGATCCAGCCCCAGATCGCGCGCCACCTCGGCCGCCGTGCCGGGCATCAGTTGCATCAGCCCCTGCGCGCCGGCACCGCTGACCACGGCGGGATCGAATTCGCTTTCGCGGCGCGCGATGGATTTCGCCAGCTCCATCGGCACAGGCAGGCGCATGTCGCGCATCGGATGCAGCGCATAATAGGGGCGCGGCAGGGTCACGCCCTGGTTCGCCGCTTCCTTGCCGATCATCACGGCCAGATGCGGCTCTCCCAGATCGATCGCCATCTCGCCCAGTTGGGCAAGCCCGGTCGCGTCCTGCCCTTCGGCAAGGTGGGTAAAGAACTGCTCGGCCAGACCGGTTTCACCGGCGCGCAGCAACAGCAGACCAGCCCGGTACACCGAAGATCCGGTGAAGGCGGCAGCGCGCCAGTCTGATGGGGCATCAGCACCCTTCAGGGATGGATCCGACGCAGCACCCGCCTTTTCGGCGGCCAGCAAGCCGTAGAAACTGGTCTGATGCTGCGCGCCATCGGCATAGGCCAGCGCGGCGGCATCGGGATCGCCCGCCGCCTCTTGCGCGCGCCCGATCCAGTATCCGGCGCGGCCCAGCGAAATGGGGGTCGACACCGCCGACCGGAATCGTTGGAAGTGATCCAGCGCCAGATCGGTCTCTTTCATGTAGGTCAGGGCGATATAGCCCGCCAGCCATTCCAGATCCGCGTAATCCGACCCATCGGTCAATTGATGCGATGCCGCCAACCGATACGCCAGATCGGTCTTGCCCTCGCGCATCTGGGCGCGGGCAAGGTAGCTGCGCCATCCGGCCCAGCGCTGCGGCTCGCCAAGGGTCGCGGCACTGGCCGACCGTTCAAGAAGCAAGGTGATCGCGCTATCGGTCAGCTCTTTCTGGATCCGCCAGTTGAACCTGTCATGGGCAAGACCGGGATCACCCTGCAACGCCGCGGGCACCGCATCGATCAAGGCATTCACACCATCCGCCTGCGCCTTCAGCGCAAGGCGCGCCCTTGCCAGCGCCTGACGGTCCGCGGCGACACGTGGCAACATGCGTTCCGCATCCTCGGCCAGCCCGCGCCAGAGGGTCATGTCAAGCCGGGCAGCATGGTGCGGGGCCAGAAGCGCCCCATGCATCTCGATGAAAATCTCATGCTCCAGCCGGTCCATGGCCAGCGTCCGCCATGCAAGGACAAGCCCAGCCTCGGCATCGCCCGCGCGGCCCGCCTCTTTCAGGGCTGCGGCGTGGCGCAGAACGCCGGTGCCGGTCTGGGGTGGCACATCGCGGAAAAACTGCAGGACCTGCGCATCGGTCGCTGTCACGAAAGCCTGTTCCGACCGGCGGCGCAGCAGTGCAAGGCCCGGCCAGTCGGGGTTGCGTTCCAGGAAGGCCAGCACCTGATCAGGCGTGCCGCGCCCGGCGCGCAGCCGGTGCCATTCGACCAGCGTCAGCGCCTCGGGGCCAGCCCTTTCGGCAAGGGCGGCCGCATTGTCCCAATTGCCCGACCGCACCGCCGCCAGTGCCGAGGCAAGCGGTTGCGGCCCGGTCTGTTGCGCCATCGCATCCGAGGTCATTACAAGGCCCGCAAGCGCGGCCGTCAGGATCGCTTTTCGCAACATCTCTTGCTTTTTCCAGAGGGACAAAGGATAGACAGCGCCAGACTATCCCCTCGAGTCCCGGGCTTCAATTCACGTTGGTGACAAGACCGATCCCGCGGGCCATCCACAGGCGGCATGCGGCCGCCACGCAATAGAAAGGAGCGTGTCATGTTCAAAGGGTCCATTCCCGCCCTCATCACGCCGTTCAAGAACGGCGCGCTGGATATCGAGACGCTCAAGAAACTTGTCGACTGGCATGTGAACGAAGGTTCGCACGGTCTGGTCCCCGTCGGCACCACCGGTGAAAGCCCCACGCTGACCCATCGCGAGCATGAAATCGTGATCGAGGAAGTGGTCAAGGCCGCAGCCGGGCGCATCCCCGTGATCGCGGGCGCCGGTTCGAACAACACGGCCGAGGGCATTCGCCTGATCCAGCACGCCGAGGCGGTGGGCGCCGATGCGGCGCTGGTGGTGACCCCCTATTACAACAAACCGACCCAAGCTGGCCTGATCGCGCATTTCAAGGCGGTGCACGACTGCTGCAACCTGCCCATCATCATCTACAACATCCCCGGCCGTTCGGTCGTCGACATGTCCCCCGCCACCATGGGCGAGCTGGCGAAACTGCCGCGCATCGTCGGCGTCAAGGACGCAACCGGCGACCTGAGTCGTGTGCCCAAGCAGCGCATGACCTGTGGCGCCGATTTCATTCAGCTTTCGGGTGAAGACGCGACGGCACTCGGGTTTAACGCACATGGCGGCGTCGGCTGCATCTCGGTCACCGCGAATGTCGCACCCAAACTTTGCGCCGAATTCCAGACAGCCACCCTCAAGGGGGATTACGCCACCGCGCTGACCCTTCTGGACCGGCTGATGCCCCTGCACGAGGCGATCTTTGCCGAACCGGGTGTTGCGGGCGCGAAATACGGTATGTCACGCCTTGGCCTGTGCAGCGACGAAGTACGCTTGCCGCTGGTCGGGCTGACCGATGCGGTCAAGGCCCGCATGGATGACGCGATGCGTTACGCGGGCCTGATCAACTGAATTCATGTGATCGCAAATGAAACCCCGGTCGCAAGGCCGGGGTTTTTTCATGTCAAATTGAAATCATAATGATATACAAACACCATCGCTTCGATGGGATTTCAATATGGCAAAGAAATCGAAGAAATCTGCCGGCAAGTCGCTGAAGCCGGATGACATGCCGCCGCGCGCGGTCAAGATACCAGTCGCCCTGCGTTTCAACGCGGATTTGCTAGCCAAGATCGACAAGGTGGCGCAGCGCCGGGGCATGTCGCGCAACGCGTTGATATCCTACTGGTGTTCCCGCGCGCTTGAGGCCGAATAGGCACCAGACATGAAACGGGCGGGATCATCTCCCGCCCTGCCTCAAGTTGCCTGTCAGATACCGCAGTCCACGATGGCCTTGGCCAGAATCGGCACGGTCGTCTTGTTCAGACCGGCGATGTTCAGACGGCTGTCGCCCACCATGTAGATCGCGTGCTCTTCACGCATGCGGGCCACCATCTCGGGCGAGGTGCCAAGGCGCGAGAACATGCCACGGTGCTGCGCAATGAACCCGAAACGGTCCGACCCTGACAGGCGCTGCAACTCCGCTGCCAGCTGCTTGCGCAGGTCCAGCATGGACAGGCGCACCTCTTCCAGCTCGGCAGTCCAATCGGCGCGCAAGGTTGCATTGGTCAGGATCTCGGACACGACGCGGGCCCCGTGATCCGGCGGGAACGAGAAATTCTGCCGGTTCAGGAAATTGAGCGAGCCTTGCGTCAGCCCGCGCAGGCCCTTGTCCTGCGCCACGGCCATCAGCAGACCTGTGCGTTCCCGGTAGATACCGAAGTTCTTGGAACAGCTTGCCGCGATCAGGCATTCCGGCACCGAAGAGGCAACCAGCCGCACACCCTGCGCATCTTGCTGCAGCCCGTCGCCAAAACCCTGATAGGCGATGTCGATCATCGGCACGCCACCGGTTTTCAGCAGCAGATCGACAACGGCCTTCCATTCGGTCAGGTTCAGGTTCGCGCCAGTCGGGTTGTGGCAGCAGCCATGCAGCAGAACCACGTCACCCGCGCGCACATCTGCCAGATCGGCCATCATGCCGTCAAAATCCACGCCGCGCGTCTCGGCATCGAAATAGCGGTATTCCACCACCTCCATCCCCAGGTAGTTGAGGATGGTCACATGGTTCGGCCACGTCGGGTTGGACACAAATACACGCGCGGAAGGGTTCGCCATGCGGATCAGTTCAAAGGCCTGCCGCACCGCACCGGTGCCACCGGGCGTCGCCGCCGCCGCGATGCTGTCGCGCGGCACTTCACCGCCCAGCACCAGATCGATCATCACATCCGAAAAAACCGGATCGCCCGCCAACCCGACATAGGATTTGGTGGTCTGTTCCTCGACCAGCTTGCGCTCGGCCGCCTTGACCGCGCGCATCACCGGGGTCACGCCCTCTGCGTTCTTGTAGACACCGACGCCCAGATCGATCTTGGTCGGACGCGGGTCATCCTTGTAAAGCTGCATCAGCGCAAGGATCTTGTCGGCGGGATGTTCTTTGAGAGTCGAAAACATTTGAAATTCAGGCCTTTCCGGTTGCGACGGGCAGGGTGGGGAACGCGCCCCATTCACACCATGACCCGTCATAAAGCGAGTGATCGGTCTTGCCGATCCGTTCCAGCGCCAGACTGATGATGGCCGCCGTCACGCCCGACCCACAGGTGGTGATCACCGGCTTGGACAGGTCGACCTGCGCCGCCGCAAAGGCAGCACGCAAACCATCCACATCAAGCAATGTGCCATCCGGGTTCAGCAGGGTCTTGAACGGCAGGCTTTTCGATCCGGGAATGTGCCCCTTGCGCAGACCGGGGCGGGGTTCATCCACCTCTCCGGCGAAACGTTCTGCGGCGCGGGCATCCACGATCTCGTAATCGCCCAGCTTGGATGCGGCCGAAACCTGGGTCACATCCTTGATCATATGGTTCTGGCGGCGCACCGTCATGTGCCGGTCACGCACCATCGGGGCCATATCCTCGACCTCGCGCCCCTCGGCCAGCCATTTGGGGAAACCGCCATCCAGCACGGCAATGTCCATCTGGCCCATCAGGCGGAACAACCACCAGACGCGGGCCGCCGAAAACAGCCCCTCGGCATCGTAGACCACCACCTGATGCCCGTCACCGACCCCCATGGCGCGCATGCGCGACATGAACTTCTCGACCGGCGGCGCCATATGGGGAAGATCGGACCGGTGGTCGCTGATATCGTCGATGTCGAAGAAGCGCGCGCCGGGAATATGAGCAGCGGCATAGGCCGCCTTGGCATCACGCGGATCGCCCGGCATGAAATAGGTCGCATCCAGAATCCGCAGATCCGGATCTTTCATGTGGGCAGCCAGCCAGTCGGTCGAGACCAGCAATCTGGGATCATCAAGTGCCATGGGAAACCCCCTGTCGATGCGTCCTGCCCTGCCTACATCGGGGGGTGGTGACTGGCAAGTCAAAGGGCCTCCGTTTTGGACGGAAACGCCCTGTTTTCAGGGGTAATCAGCCCTCTTTCAGCAGCCGCTGTTTCTGACGGTTCCAATCGCGCTTGGCCTCGGTCTCGCGCTTGTCATGGTTCTTCTTGCCCTTGGCGATGCCGATCTTCAGCTTCACCAGTCCACGATCATTGAAATACATCACGATCGGCACCAGCGTCATGCCCTTGCGCTGCGTAGCGTTCCACAGGCGCGCCAGTTCCTTGCGCGACACCAGCAGCTTGCGGCGGCGGCGTTCTTCATGCTTCCAGACGCGGGCCTGCTGGAACGGCGCGATGTAGCTGTTGATCAGGTACAGTTCGCCATCCTCGACCGAGGCATAGCTTTCCGCGATATTCGCCCCGTTTTCGCGCAGCGATTTGACCTCGGACCCCACGAGGATGATACCGCATTCGATATCCTCCTCGATCGCGTAATCGAAGCGCGCGCGGCGATTCTCGGCAATCACCTTGTAATTCGGGTCTGCTTTCTTCTGGGCCATGCGCGCTGAATATCCCGCAGGCGCGCAACTGTCCATCCGGGCGCGCGCGCCCTCAGCTTCCGCGGTAGGTCGAATAGCCGAAGGGCGACAGCAGCAGCGGCACATGGTAATGCGCGCCAGCATCCGAGATGCCGAACCGGATCGGCACGATGTCAAGGAAACGCGGGTCCTCGGGCGGGGTGCCGGTGCGATCAAGGTAGGCACCCGCATGGAACTCCAGCTCATAGACACCTGTGCTGAACTGCCCCTGCGGCAGGATCGGCCCATCCGTGCGCCCGTCGTCATTCGTGACCTTGCGGGCCAGATGCACCCTTGCATCGCCCTCGATCCGGTAGAGGTCGATGGCCAGCCCCGCAGCCGGACGACCGCTTGCGGTATCCAGAACATGGGTCGTCAGGTATCCCTGGGACATGAAAAGCTCCTATTTCTGCGGCATCCACGGGCAGTCTAGCCCAAGCCATAGCGCAGGACAGGGGCAAATGCTGCGCAGTGATTGTCAGGAAACTCTTTATCGGATTTCTTGAAAATCATCGGCGCAAGACTGTCATAGAGTTTTGCCAGCACATGCGAGGACCTTTATGAACCGTTACCCACGCAACATGATCGGTTATGGCGCGAACCCGCCGCAGGCCCAATGGCCCGATAACGCCAAGGTCGCGGTACAGTTCGTGCTGAACTACGAAGAAGGCGGCGAAAACTGCATCCTGCATGGCGATGCGGCATCCGAGGCATTCCTGTCCGACATCGCCGGCGCCGCACCCTGGCAGGGCATGCGCCACTGGAACATGGAATCCATCTATGAATATGGCGCGCGGGCAGGCTTCTGGCGGCTGCACAGGTTGTTCACGAGCGCGGAAATTCCGCTGACCATCTATGGCGTGGCCACTGCGCTGGCGCGCAACCCCGATCAGGTCGAGGCAATGAAAACCGCCGGCTGGGAGATTGCCAGCCACGGTTTGAAATGGATCGATCACCGCGACATGCCCGAGGACGAGGAGCGCGCCGCCATCGCCGAAGCGATCCGCCTGCATACCGAAGTCGTGGGTGAGCGGCCGCGCGGTTGGTACACCGGGCGCTGTTCGGTCAATACCGTGCGCCTTGCCGCCGAGGAAGGTGGGTTCGACTGGATCAGCGATACCTACGACGACGACCTGCCCTATTGGCTTGAGGTCGGGGACCGCGACCAGTTGATCATCCCCTACACGCTGGAAGCCAATGACATGCGCTTTGCAACGGCCCCTGGGTATATCACGGGCGGGCAGTTTTTTGACTACCTCAAGGATGCCTTTGATACCCTCTACGCCGAAGGCACCGATGGTCGCCCCGCGATGATGTCCGTGGGCCTGCATTGCCGCCTGATCGGACGGCCGGGCAAGATCGCCGGGCTCAAGCGGTTCATCGATTATATCGCTGGCTTCGACGGGGTCTGGTGCCCGCGCCGCATCGACATCGCAAGACATTGGGCCGCAACCCATCCGCACCAGCGCCGTATCCGCCCCAGCCAGATGGATAGCGCCGATTTCGTGACCCGCTTCGGCGGCGTCTTCGAGCATTCCCCCTGGATCGCGGAACGCGCCTGGGAGCTGGAACTTGGCCCCGCCCATGACACGCCCGCCGGTCTGCACAACGCGCTGGCCCGGATGTTCCGCTCTGCCTCTGAGGCCGAGCGCCTTGGCGTGCTGACCGCACACCCGGATCTGGCGGGCAAGCTGGCCGCCGCAAAGCGGCTGACGGCGGAATCGACGGCCGAACAGGCCAGCGCGGGCCTTGATGCCCTGACCGATGCAGAACGCGCGCGGTTCACCGAATTGAACACCGCCTATGTGGCGCGGCACGGCTTTCCCTTCATCATCGCGGTGCGCGACAACACCAAGGCCAGCATCCTGGCCGCGTTCGAGACACGCCTGAACAACGACCGCACCACCGAATTCGCCACTGCCTGCGCACAGGTTGAACGGATCGCCCGCATCAGACTTGAGGATATGCTGTGACCTATGCCTTTCCCCCCGGCGGCCTGCCCGGACAGGACGTGATGCCCGACGGCAAGGCCGTCTTCACCACGGCCTATGCCTTCATCCCGGCCAATACGATGCGCGACATCGTCACCAGTTTTCTGCCCGGCTGGACCGACACCCGCGTCTGGATCATCGCGCGGCCCCTGTCAGGCTTTGCCGAAACCTTCGCCCAATACGCGGTCGAAGTAGCGCCGGGCGGTGGCAGCGATGCGCCGGAACCGGATCGGACCGCACAAGGCACCATCCTTGTCGCAAGCGGCCGGATGCACCTGACCATCGACGGCTCGGCGCATGATCTGACAGCGGGCGGCTATGCCTATATCCCGGCCGGCAGCACATGGGCGCTGACCAATCCCGGTGATGCGCCGCTGCAATTCCACTGGATCCGCAAACGGTACGAATCCGTGGCAGGGGTCGACCATCCCACGGCCTTCGTGACTTCGGATCAGGAAACGCCCGTCAACTGGATGCCGGGGACCGATAAATGGGGCACTACCCGTTTCGTCGAACCCAGCGACCTGCGTCACGACATGCATATGAACATCGTGACCTTCAAACCCGGTGGCCTGATCCCCTTTGCCGAAACCCATGTGATGGAACACGGGCTTTATGTCCTGCAAGGCACCGCCCGCTACCTGCTGAACACCGACTGGGTCGAGGTCGGCCCCGGCGATTTCATGTGGCTGCGCGCCTTCTGCCCGCAGGCCTGCGTCGCCACCGGGACCGAGGACTTCCGCTACCTGCTCTACAAGGATGTGAACCGCCACGTCTCATTGACGCTCTGACCACCACTTCATCGTTGCCAAGATACGCGAATCCAAACGTCACCTTGCAGGAGGCCCATATGCAGACCACGATCACGGCCCGCCCCCTGACCGCGCAGGACTTTGCGACATACGGTGACGTATTGCAGACAGAGGGTCAGCCGGACAGGATCATCAACCAAGGCTTCTGCGGCCGCTGGCATGACCGCGCACAGCTGGATTTCGGGCCCGAGGGGCGCGCGGGAATCAGCGTCTTCAAGGCCGAACCCCGCAGCCTGCCCTATACGCTCGACCTGCTGGAGCGACACCCAGAGGGATCGCAAGCCTTCATCCCGATGAGCATGACCGAATGGCTGGTGATCGTGGCCGAGGACGCAAACGGCACACCCGGCCGGATCGCCGCCTTCATTGCGGCCCCCGGCCAAGGCATCAACCTGCATCGCGGCACATGGCACGGTGTGCTGACCCCGCTGCATGACCCCGGCCTTTTCGCCGTCATCGACCGGATCGGCGCCACGCCGAACCTACAGGAATTCGCGCTTGAGGTGCCTCGCACCATCACGCGTTGACGCCAAGGCCCCGCAAAGAGGGCCGTTTCACACACAACCGAACAAGGAGACTTCAGGGATGGCTGACACCTCACTGGGTACGCCCGATCAATTGCGCGACCCCAACTATACACCCGCACTGGCCAAGGCCGTGCCGCTGGGAATCCAGCATGTGCTGGCGATGTTCGTCTCGAACGTCACGCCGGCGATCATCGTCGCGGGCGCGGCAGGCTTCGGCTTTGGCTCGAACTCGCCCGACTTCCCGAACATGATCTACATGATCCAGATGTCGATGCTGTTTGCGGGCATCGCCACGCTGTTCCAGACCATTGGCTTTGGACCCGTGGGTGCACGGCTGCCCATCGTGCAGGGGACATCCTTCGCCTTTCTGCCGGTGATGATCCCGGCCGTGGCAGGTCAGGGCACCGCCGGGCTGGCGGGGCTGATGACCGGCATCGTCATCGGCGGGCTGTTCCACACCTTCTTGGGTACCTTCATCGGGCGGCTGCGCTTTGCCTTGCCGCCGCTGGTGACTGGTCTGATCGTGCTGATGATCGGGTTGGCGCTGGTCAAGGTCGGCATCCAGTATGCTGCCGGTGGCGTGCCGTTGATGGGCAAGCCCGAATTCGGATCGCTGGCCATGTGGACACCCGCACTTGTGGTGATCCTCGTCACCCTCGCGCTGAAGTTCTTTACGCGCGGGATGATGTCTGTCGCCGCCGTGCTGATCGGCCTGATTGCGGGCTATGCCGTGGCCTACATGATGGGGCAGGTCAACTTTGGCAACGTTGCGCGGGCATCGATGTTCGAATTCCCGACACCCTTCAAATGGGGGATCGAGTTCAACACCGCCATCATCATCGGCATGTGCTTCATGGCCGTGATCTCGGCCATCGAAACGGTGGGCGACGTGTCGGGGATCTGCAAGGGCGGCGCGGGCCGCGAAGCGACCGACACCGAAATCCAGGGCGCGACCTATGCCGACGGGATCGGCACGACCGTGGCGGGCATCTTCGGCGGATTGCCGAATACATCCTTCAGCCAGAACGTGGGCCTGATCAGCATGACCGGCGTCATGAGCCGCCATGTCGTGACCATCGGCGCATTCTTCCTGATCCTTTGCGGCCTTGTGCCTAAGTTCGGGGCCATCATCTCGACCGTGCCGATCAACGTGCTGGGCGGCGGTGTGATCGTGATGTTCGGCATGGTCTGCGCGGCGGGCGTCAACATGCTGTCCGATGTCGCGTGGAACCGCCGCAACATGGTGATCTTCGCCGTATCGCTGTCGGTGGGCCTAGGCCTGCAACTGGAACCGACCGCGCTGCAACATCTGCCGAAGACCCTTCAGATCCTTCTGACATCGGGCCTTCTGCCAGCCGCTGGCCTGTCGATCATCCTCAACCTCGTGTTGCCGGAAGACGTCGACTGAAGCGACATGCCCGGGGGCGCAGAACGGGCGCCCCCGGAGCTTTGAATGCCGACACCTGCAAAGGGTCAGAGGCAATCCTCAAGCAGCTTGCGGGTATTCTTGGCGGTCATCTCGACCGGATTGCCCCCGGTGCTGGGGTCTTGCAAGGCCGATGCCGTCAGCGCGTCAAGATCGGGGTTCACCACGCCCAGCGCCGTCAGGTTGGCGGGAATACCAAGTTCGGCATTCAGCTGCCCGACAAAGGCATAGAACCCGTCGAACCCGCCCGCGATCCCAAGATAGGCTGCAGCCTGTTCGATCCGTGCCTCGATGGCCGCGCGGTTGAAACGCAGGACCGGCTGCATCACCACCGCGTTCGTCGTGCCATGATGCGTGTTGTGCACCGCGCCAATCGGATGGCTGAGCGCGTGGATCGCACCAAGACCCTTCTGAAAGGCCACCGCCCCCATCGCCGCCGCCGCCATCATCTGGCCCCGCGCCTCGATATCGGTGCCGTCGGCATAGGCCCGCGGCAGGTAGTCCTTGACCAGACGCATCCCTTCTAGCGCGATACCTGCGCTCATCGGATGGAAATGCGGCGAGCAGTAAGCCTCAAGGCAATGGGCGAAAGCATCCATGCCGGTACCCGCCGTGATCGCTTTCGGCATGCCCACGGTCAGTTCGGGATCGCAGATCACGACCGTTGGCAGGATTTTGGGATGAAAGATGATCTTCTTCTCATGCGTCAGCGAATTGGTCAGAACCGAGGCGCGTCCCACCTCTGACCCGGTACCAGCCGTGGTGGGCACCGCCACGATGGGCGCGATCCCGGCGGGATCGGCGCGGGTCCACCAATCGCCGATATCCTCGTAATCCCAGACGGGCCGTGTCTGCCCCGCCATGAAGGCCACCGCCTTGCCCAGATCAAGCCCCGATCCACCGCCAAAGGCGATGACCCCGTCGTGCCCGCCCGCCTTGTAGGCGGCCACACCTGCGGCCAGATTGATCTCGGTCGGGTTCGGGTCGACATCGGCAAACATCGCCCGGCCCAGACCGGCGGCATCCATCAGATCCAGCGCAGCGGCGGTAATGGGCAGGCTGGCCAGCCCCTTGTCGGTGACCAGCAGGGGTTTCTTGATGCCTGCCGCAGCGCAGGCTTCGGGCAGTTCGGCGATACGGCCCGCACCAAAGCGGATGGCAGTAGGATAGGACCAGTTGGCGCGCAGGGTCATTGCTGTTTCCTCAGGTGATAGGATTTCGGGCGGGTCAGGTTGTGATAGCCGATTACCGACAGCCCGCCACCGCGCCCGGTATTCTTGCAGCCGGTCCAGCACAGGCCGGGATCCAGATAATCGGCGCGGTTCAGGAACACCGTGCCGGTTTCGATCTGTGCACCCAGCCTTTCGGCGCGGTCCACATCAGCCGTCCAGAGGGATGCGGTCAGGCCATAGTCGCTGTCATTCATCAGGCGCAGCGCCTCGGCATCATCCTTGACGGACATGATCCCGACAACGGGGCCAAAGCTTTCCTCGCGCATCACGCGCATGGAATGATCCACGTTCACAAGGATCTGCGGCATCAGATAGGCGCCACCGTCCTGCGGAAAAAGCGCGGGATCGATCAAAGCCTTGGCGCCGGCCGCCACAGCCTCGGCGGTCTGGGCGCGCACCAGATCGGCAAAGCGCACCTGCGCCATCGGGCCAAGCGTGGTCTCGGCCTCCAGCGGATTGCCCAGCCTGTAGCCGGACACCAGCGCCACGGATTTTTCCACGAAAGCGTCGAACAGGCTTTCGTGCACATAGATCCGTTCGATCCCGCAGCAGCACTGGCCCGAGTTGAACATCGCCGCATCCATCAGCGTATCGACAGCCGCATCCAGATCGGCATCCTCCATGACATAGCCGGGATCCTTGCCGCCCAGTTCCAGACCCAGCCCCGTGAAGGTGCCAGCCGCCGCGCGTTCAATGGCGCGTCCGCCTTCGACCGATCCGGTAAAGTTCACGAAATCAAAGGCGCGCGCGGCAATCAGGGCCGATGTGGTGTCGTGATCCAGCACGATGTTCTGGAACACATCCGCAGGGATGCCTGCGGCGTGGAACGCCTCGGCCATGCGCTCGCCAACCAGCAGGGTCTGGCTTGCGTGTTTCAGAACCACCGTATTGCCCGCGATCAGCGCCGGGGCGACGGTGTTGATCGCTGTCATATAGGGGTAGTTCCATGGCGCGATCACCAGAACCACGCCATGGGCCTCGCGCGCGATATGGCGGCGGAAGGCGGCGCTGTCTTCCAGAACGATCGGGGCAAGGGCGGTCTGCGCAATCTCGGCCATGTATTGCGCACGCTCGTTGAAGCCGCGGAATTCACCGCCATAGCGCACAGGCCGACCCATCTGATGCGCCAGTTCGGGCACAATCACGTCATTCATCGCGCCCACGTGTTCAACGGCCTTCAGCACCAGCGCGATACGCTCGTCGATGGGGCGCGCCGCCCATCCCTTTTGCGCGGCGCGGGCGCGCGCGGCAGCGGCCTGTGCTGCGTCCAATGTCAACGCAGGCCGTTCCACATAGACCGATCCGTCAATCGGCGAGATACATCTGATCATCTTGGTCATGTCCCTCAGGCCCGTTCGAATCCACGGGCGATTTCATAGTCAGTCACCACGCGGTCGAACTCCTCGATCTCCCACAGGGCGGCGCGGGTGTAATGGTCGATCACATCATCGCCCATCGCGGCCCGCAGTATTCTGGAATGACGCAGCGTGTCCACGGCATCGCGCAGGGTCTTGGGAATCTCGCCGCCCTGTGCCGCCTGGTAGATATCGCCGGTGGTGGGTCGCTGCAATTCCAGCCCTTCCTCGATCCCGGCCAGACCTGCGGCCAGCATCGCGGCCATTGCCACATAGGGGTTCATGTCGGAACCCGGAATCCGGCATTCCACGCGGATTGCCTTGCTGCCCTCGCCACACAGGCGGAACCCGGCGGTGCGGTTGTCGACCGACCAGACCGTCTTGGTCGGCGCGAATGTCGCCTTGGAGAAGCGTTTGTAGCTGTTGATATAGGGGGCCATGAACACGGTCATGTCGGGGGCATAGCGGATCAGACCGGCCGTGTATTTGCGCATCAGATCGGACATGCCGAATTCGGCATCAGGATCGAAGAACGCGTTCTTCCCGTCCTTCCATAGCGACTGATGCACATGCGATGAACTGCCGACCCGGTCCTGATGCCATTTTGGCAGAAAACTGGCGGCATGGCCCTGCTGGTCGGCAATTTCCTTGGCGGCATGCTTGGCGATGGTGTGATGATCGGCTGTGTCCATGGCGGGCGCATAGCGGATGTTCAACTCTTCCTGACCCGCCTCGGCCTCGCCCTTGGAATTCTCGACAGGAATGCCTGCGGCGTACAGATGGTTGCGCAAGGGGCGCATCACATGCTCTTCGCGGCTGGTCTGCAGGATGTTGTAATCCTCGTTGTAGTCGCTGATCGGCTCGAGGTCGCGGAACCCCGAGGCGGCGATCTGCTTGAAAGACCGCGCGAACAGGAAGAACTCCAGTTCGGTCGCCATGATCGGCGTCAGGCCCAATGCCTCGACACGCCGGATCTGCCGCTTCAGCATCGCGCGCGGCGAATGGGCGATCTCGTGGTGACCGTGATGATCCATCACATCGCACATGACCATGACCGTCCCCTCCAGCCATGGCATCGGGCGGATCGTGCCAAGGTCCGGCTTCATCATGTAATCGCCATAGCCCGCCTGCCAGCTGGTCGAGGCGTAGCCATCGGGGGTTGCCATAGCGATATCAGTCGCCAGCAGATAGTTGCAGCAATGGGTTTCTTCCCATGCGCTGTCCACGAAATGCTGCGCCACGAACCGCTTGCCCTGCAACCGGCCCTGCATGTCCACGATACAGGCCAGCACCGTATCCACCGTCCCCGCCGCAACGGCGGATTTCAGGGCCTCGAACGTCATCAATCCGGCCATCTTGCGGCCTCCCTTGTGTCTTTATGCTTTTGTCTTTCCTGCGGGCGGCCCCGCGCAGATGCCGGGGCCGCCTTTCATCCTTGAGCAGAGCGACGCCGCCCGCAAGAGGCGTCAGGTGTAACGGTAGGGACGCCCTGCCTTCTGCATGTCGGCGTTGTATTTCTTGAAGATGTCCACGACCTTGGCCTTGACCTCGGATTCCGACGCGATCTCGTCCCAGAACACCAGAGCCGCATCCTCAACCGTTTTCCATTCCTCATCGGGAATCGTGGTCAGTTGCAGCTTGGTGCCGTTGACGCGCAGGTTCGCCTCGCCGCCCCAATACCACCACTGACGATAGTAATGCGACTGGTCACAGCAGACGCGGAACAGGGTCTGCATGTCCTCGGGCAGTTCATTCCAGCGGTCCATGTTGGCAAAGAAAGACCCCGCCCAGGCACCCGAGATGTTGTTGGTCAGGAAGTAATTCGTCACATCCGCCCAACCCACCGTGTAATCCTCGGTGATGCCGGACCATGCGATCCCGTCCAGCTCGCCAGTCTGCACGGCCACCTCGATATCCTCCCACGGCAAGGTTACGGGCACCACGCCGAACTGGGTAAGGAACCGGCCAGCGGTCGGGAAGGTGAAGACACGCTTGCCCCTGAGATCCGCAAGACTGTTGATCGGGTCCTTGGTGGCGAAGTGGCAGGGATCCCACGCACCAGCACTGATATGCTTGACGCCTACGGCTGAATATTCCGCGTCCCAGATCTCGTTCAGGCCGTACTGGTTGAACAGCACCGGCACATCGAGAGAGTAACGCGAGGCAAAGGGGAAATAGCCCCCGAACACGGTCACTTCGGTGGGCGAGGCCATCGAGTCGTCGTCCGACTGCACAGCGTCGATTGTCCCGCGCTGAAGCGCCTGAAACAGCTCTCCGGTGGGGACGATCTGATCGGCATAGAACAGCTCGATCTGCATCTTGTCGCCTGCGATCTTGTTGAACATGTCGATGGCGGGCTTGATCACATGTTCGCCCAGCGCGGGACCGGCATAGGTCTGCATCCGCCAGCGGATGGTGCTTTGCGCAATGGCCGGTGTCGCCAGGGCAGCAGGCCCGGCCATTGCGGCGGTGGTCAGGAATTTGCGTCTTGTGGTCATCGTCATCATCTCCTGTTGTCTTGTTTCAAAAGGGTGCTTCTTGCCATTCCTCTTCGTCTTGCTCCTCGCGGAGTTCTATTTTCCGTAGACCAGTTCCGGCAGCCAGAGTGCGATCTGCGGGAAGATCATGATCAGCGCCAGCGCCGCCAGCATCACCAGCACGAAAGGCACGATCGACGCATAGATGTCGCGCAGCGTGATCTCGGGCGGGGCCATCGCGCGCATCAGGAACAGATTGTACCCGAAAGGCGGAGTCATATACGCGATCTGCGTGGTGATCGTGTAGAGGATGCCATACCAGATCAGATCGAACCCCAGCGCTCCCACCAGCGGCACATAAAGTGGGGCCACGATCACCAGCATCGCGGTATCGTCCAGAAAGGTCCCCATCAGCAGGAACGACAGCTGCATCAGGATCAGGATCACCCAAGGGTTCAGACCCAGCTGATCGGTGAACAACGTGTCGATTGCCCGCACCGCGCCAAGACCGTCGAAAATCGCGCCGAACCCCAGTGCTGCAAGGATGATCCACATGAACATGCAGGAAATCATCAGGGTCTGGCGCACCGATGTCTCGAACACCTCACGCGTCATACGCCCTTTGAGGACAGCTGCGAAAAACGCGGTCATCGCACCGATGGCCGAGCTTTCCACAAGACTGGTCCAGCCATTGACGAAAGGCACCATCATCGCAGCAAAGATCACCAGCGGCAGAAGGCCAGCGGTCAGCAGGCGCAGCTTTTCGGCGCGCGGCACATCACGCTCCTCGGCCGGAAGGACAGGACCCAGCGACGGGTTCAGACGGCAGCGGATGTAGATATAGGCCACGAACATCGCGGCCATCATCAAACCCGGCACCACGCCTGCCAGCCAGAGCTGTCCCACGGGTTGCCGCGCGATCATCGCGTAAAGCACCAGCACGACAGAAGGCGGGACAAGAATGCCAAGGCTCGACCCGGCCTGAATGACGCCTGTCACCATCCGCTTGTCATAACCGCGCCGCAGCAATTCCGGCAGAGCGATGGTGGCCCCGATGGCCATGCCCGCCACGCTGAGGCCGTTCATCGCCGAGACCAGCACCATCAGCCCGATCGTGCCGATGGCCAGCCCGCCCGACACCGGCCCCATCCAGACGTGGAACATCTTGTAGAGATCATCAGCCAGTTTGCTTTCCGACAGGATGTATCCCATGAAAATGAACATCGGCAGCGTCAGCAGCGGATACCATTTCATCAGCTTCATCGCCGCCGAGAATGGAATTTCCGCACCACCCGTGCCCCAAAGCATCATCGCAGACACCGCCGCGACACCGCCGATGGCCGCAAAGACGCGCTGGCCGGTGAACAGCATCAGCATCATCAGCGAGAACATGAAGATGGCGATCATTTCATAGGACATCACAGCACCTCGCCGCGCAGACGCAGCACATCCTTGAAAAACTCGGAAATCGCCTGCAGCAGCATCAGGAAGATGCCCAGCGTCATCAGCACCTTGATCGGCCACATATAGGGACGCCACGCGGTGGGGCTGCGCTCGAACCGGCCCAGCACCTCGGATGCTCCGCCCGGTCCGCCCGTCAGGAAGGCCCAGATCAGATCACCATAAAACGTGAGCGGCTCTCGACCGAAATAGCCCAGCGAATAGGCCGTGGAACTGAGCGCACCCCAGAGAAGCACACCCAAGAAAAACAGCAGAAACAGCACAGTGAAGGCATCGAACCACGCTTTGCGACGGTCGTCCCACGTGTGATAGAAAAGGTCCATCCGCACATTCGCACCCATCTGCAACGCATAGGGCCCGCCCAGCATGTAATAGGCAACCATGGCGAACTGCGCCATTTCCAGCGTCATCAGAGACGGCGTGAAGAAGGTCTTCGAAATCGAGGACCACAGCAGGATCGCCACCATCACGAAGATGCCATACATCACCAACCGCCCAAGCCGGAGGTTGATCGCATCCACAACCCGGATATAGCCGCGCATCAAAGGGTGCATGGCGCCTGCCTGACGAGGCGGTTCGTGACGACTGAATGATCCGGCGAAAACAGCATTGCAGCCCCCTGTCGTTCAAGCGTGATCCAAGCCCCCCCGACCTGTCAACGATGTTTCTGAAAGATTTTCTTCACCCCGAATCGATCTGTGCATATATTGAACAAAAAGGATCGCCGGACGTGACCGATGAGAGCCAGACCATCGCCGAGCGGCTGCAAGCCGCCTTCGACACGCTGACACGCGCCGAGCGGCAACTGGCGGACACATTGCTGCAAAACTATCCCGTCACCGGCCTCGCTTCGATCACCCACCTTGCAAAGGCGGCGGATGTGTCCACACCGACGGTCGTGCGGATGGTGCAGAAACTGGGGTTTTCCGGCTTTCCGGACTTCCAGTCCGCCTTGCGGGGCGAACTGGAGGCGCGGATTTCCGACCCGATCACCAAGCGCGACATCTGGGTTCACGCAGCCCCCGAGGGACATATCCTCAACCGGTTCACCGATGCCGTCATCGGCAACATCCGCCAGAGCCTGACCCAGATCGACGTGGACACGTTCGACAAGGCCTGCGCCATGCTGGCCGACCCGGACCGTCGCATCTGGGTGGCGGGCGGGCGCATCACCCATGCGCTGGCCGAATACCTTTTCCTGCATATGCAGGTCCTGCGCGCGGGCGTGACACATGTCCACGCAATGTCGAGCACATGGGCGCATGACCTGCTGGACCTGCAGTCAGGCGATGTCGTGGTGATCTTCGACGTGCGCCGCTATGAAAACAGCACCCTGAAACTGGCTGAACTGGCGCGCGACAGGGGGGCGCGGATCATTCTGTTCACGGACCAGTGGCGATCCCCGGTGCACGAATTCGCCGATTGCACCTTCTGCGGGCGGATCGTTGTGCCCAGCGCGTGGGACAGTCTGGTCACCCCGATGCTGATGGCGGAAGCATTGATCGCCGAGGTACAGGAGCGCACATGGGACAGCACCCGTGCAAGAATGCAGAACCTTGAGGACATGTTCGACCGCACCCGCCTGTTTCGCAAGTTCACTTGAAGAAGGATGCGCGAAAATGTTGACTTTGTCCCAAAGCGAAGGTCTTGATTTTATCAATTGATCAAAAAGGAACAGGACGCGGGCCGCATTTCGCAAAACTGTTTCACTGATGTGATTGTTCGCCTTTTGTAAATGCACTCTCCAGACACAGGGATATGTCATGAAAACCTCCAGCTTCACATTGAAACTCACCGTCTCGGCCCTCGCCATTGGCCTGGCCGCTCCGGCCAGCGCCGATACGCTGCGCCTTTTGACATGGGGTGGCTATGCCCCCGAAAACGTCATCGAGATGTTCGAGGCCGAAACCGGCCACACCGTTGAAGTGACCACCTCGAACAATGAGGAAATGATCGCCAAGCTGCGCGCCACCGGCGGCGGCGGCTTCGATCTGGCCCAACCCAGCCAGGACCGCATCGCCGGTCCGCAGGAAGAGTTCGGCATCTACAAGCCGATGGACCTGTCCAAGATCGACGCAGCCCTGTTCATCCCCTCGATGCTGGCTGCGACCAAGGCCAACACCACCGTTGGCGGTGAAGTTTATGGCGTGCCGCATGTCTGGGGCACCGATGGTCTGGTGCTCAACACCGCGCAGGCAGCCGGTGTGACGGATTACACCGATCTGTGCAGCGACGACGTGGCAGGCAAGGTCTCTTACCGGATGCGCCGCCCCACGCTGATCGGGTTCGCCTTCTCGATGGGGATGGACCCCTTCGCCGCCTATGCCGACGAGGCCGCCTATACCGAGATCCTGTCCAAGGTCGAAGCCGCGCTGATCGAGTGCAAGCCCAACGTCAAGACCTACTGGTCGGGCGGCGATGAGCTGATGGGTCTGGTCCGCTCGGGCGAGGTCGTGGCGGCGATGGCTTGGGATACCGGCGGCTGGAAGCTGAACGAGGACAACGCCGACGTGACCTTCGTGGCCCCCGCATCCGGCGCATTGGGCTGGATCGACACCTTCGTGATCCCCGCCAAGGGTCAGGCCGATGACGCCGCCTATGCATGGATCAACTTCGTGATGAAGCCGGAAGTCGCGGCGATGATCACCGAAGCCGCAGGCAACTTCACCGCCTCGCAAGGCGCGGATGAATTCGTCTCGGAGGCGCTGAAAGCCAGGTATCAGGCCAGCTTCCCGCAGGAAGCCATCGACAACATCAAATGGTATCCGCCGGTTCCCGCTGGCCTCGAGGCGCTGGAAGGTGCCGTGCTGGACCGCGTCCAGGCCGCGCGCTGATCCTCTGACATGACGGGCGGCACCTGCAGATTGCGGGTGCCGCCTTTCCTTTTGACGCGAAAAGACCCGGATACCTCCGCATGACCACGCCCCTCCCCGATCTGGAATGTGACGCGCTGACCAAACGTTTTGGCGCATCAACAGCCGTGGACAATGTGTCCTTCACGGTGCCGGCCGGGTCGTTCTTTTCCATCCTCGGGCCTTCGGGCTGCGGCAAGACCACGATCATGCGGATGATCGCAGGGTTTCTGGAACCCACCAGCGGCGACATCCGGATCAAGGGCCGGTCGGTGCTGGACGTGCCGCCCAACAAGCGCCCGGTGAACATGGTGTTCCAGCATCTGGCCCTGTTCCCGATGATGAACATCGCCGACAACATCGGCTATGGCCTGCGCCGCAAGGGGATGGCCAAGCCCGAGATCGCCCGCAAGGTCGATGAGGCGTTGGACCGGATCGGCCTGCCCGGTATCGGCGCGCGCCGCGTGGACGAGTTGTCCGGCGGGCAGAAACAGCGCGTCGCCATCGCCCGCTGCATGGTTCTGGAACCCGATGTTCTGCTGCTGGACGAGCCGCTGGGCGCGCTGGACCTGAAGCTGCGCGAACATATGAAGGTCGAGTTGAAGGCGCTTCAGGCAGCCTTTGACACCACTTTCGTCTACATCACGCATGATCAATCCGAGGCCTTGGTGATGTCCGACAGCATCGCCGTGATGAACGCAGGCCGGTTCGAGCAGATGGGCACGGCACGTGATCTCTACTATCGGCCGCAGACCGCCTTTGTTGCAGGCTTTGTCGGAGACGCGAACCGCTGGCAGGGCCGCGTGATCCGGGCCGAGGGCGAGGCGCTGGAGGTCAAGACTGACGGCGGGCTGATCCTGCGTGCGGTCAGCCCCGGTCGCACTCTCGCGCTTGGAGACAGGGTCGAAGTCTTCGTGCGACCCGAGGCGATCCGGCTGGCCGAGAACGCCGCGCATGTCGCCCAGTTCGACACGCAGATCAGCGGCCATGTCGCGGCAATCCTGTTCAACGGGGCGGCCAGCCGCGTGATCGTGACGGATGCCAGCGGGGCCGAGATCGAAGTGACCCTGCCGCAATCCGGCGAATTCGCCCATCTGACTCGCGGCGCACCCGTTCATGTCGGTTGGTCCGGCGATCAGGGCAACGCCTTTGCCGCGACGGGGCGATAGGCGATGCGCGCAGGGCAGAAACTGGGGCTTATCCTGCTGCTGACACCGCTCCTGCTGTGGCTGTCGCTGCTGATCATCATCCCGCATATCGACCTGTTCCTGCTGTCGCTGCGCGAACGCGTGGGCGTGCGCCAGTATGAAACCGGGCTGGCCAATTACACGACCATTCTGACCGAGCCGCTGTATATGGTCACCTTTGCGCGCACCGCGATGATGTCGATCCTTGCGACGGTTCTGACCCTGCTGATCGCCTTTCCCGTCTCTTACTACATCGCCAAGATGGCGCGGGGTCGGGCGCGGTCGGTGCTGTTCCTGATGTGCCTTGTGCCTTTCTGGGTGTCCGAGCTTGTGCGCACTTTCGGCTGGATGATCCTGCTGCGAGAAAGCGGCGTCATCTCGGGCCTGCTGCAATGGGCGGGACTAGCGGCGGGACCGGTGGAGATGCTCTATAACGACGCTGCGATCATGGTAGGGCTGGTCTATACGTCGATGCTATTCATGGTCGTGCCACTGGTGACCACGCTGGACAGTCTGGACGATGCGGTGATCGAGGCGGGTTATGATCTTGGCGGCTCCGGCCCGAGCATCCTGCGCGAGATCGTGATTCCCCATGCCATGCCGGGGATCGTTTCTGGCAGTATCGTTGTCTTCATGCTGAGCCTTGGCAATTACCTGACCCCCACCATGCTGGGCGGCAAGGACAGCTTGTGGTTCACGCAGATGATCTATTCGCAGTTCATCGTCCGCTTCAACTGGGAGCTGGGCGCGGCCTTCGGTTTCATGTTGCTGATCCTGTCATCGCTGATCGTCTGGGCCGTGCTGCGCCTGACGGGGCAAACGCTTGAAAAGACATTGGGGTAAGGTGACGGCATGATCCCGACCATCCCGCAGAACCCGCTGATCCGCCTTGTCTATGGCGCCTATGTCGCACTGTTCTTCGTCTACCTGGCGCTGCCCCTGACGGTGGTGGCGGTCTTTGCCTTCAACGACAGCCAGTTCCCCTCGCTGCCATGGGAAGGCTTCACGCTGGGCTGGTTCCTTGGGTCCGAGCGGCCAATGATCGGTGTCTTTCACGAAACCCCGATCCTGCGCGCCATCGGCACATCGGTCATCATCGGGCTGGCCGTTTCCGCCCTGTCTGTCGCGGTAGGCACGACCAACGCCTTTCTGTTCAACCGCTACCAATTCCGCGGGCGCGGGTTGCTTTATGTTCTGATGCTTCTGCCGCTCGTGATCCCCGGTATCGTGCTGGGCATCTCGATCCTTGTCTTCTCAAGCTCGCTGGCCAATGCCGCATGGGACGCTGCGGAAATCGACATTCAGGCACTGCGCCCCGGTCTGCTTCTGGTGATCCTCGGCCAGTTTTCCTTTGTCACCACCATCGCCACGCTGGTCATCGCCGCCCGGTTGCAAAAGTTCGACCGCACGCTGGAAGAGGCCGCGCTGAACCTTGGTGCCAGCCACCTGACCGCTGTGCGTACGATCACCCTGCCCTACCTAGCCCCGGCCATGATCGGCGCGTTCGTCGTGTCTTTCCTGATGAGTTTCGAGAATTTCAACACGACCCTGATGCTCGTCGGATCGGATTCCCCCCTGACCATCGCCATGTTCGACCGGCTGAAACTGGGATCGACTCCGCTGCTGAACGCGGTGTCCTTGCTGCTAATGCTGGGGTCCAGCCTGCTGGCGCTAGTGATGATCGCCTTTCAGCGCAAATCCTGAACACAAGCGCCACTGGACAGCGTGCCCGCACAGTGACACGATTTGATCAAATTCGGCACACCCGCGACTCGGAGGCACCACCATGAAAGACGACAATTTTCTGAAAGAGAACAATGCCCGCCACCTGTGGCATCCGATGGGCCACCCCGGCGACCTGCAAAACAACACCCCCACGATCATCAAGGGGGCCGAGGGCGTGCATATCGTCGACATCGACGGCCACAAGGTCGTGGATGCCGTGGGCGGGCTGTGGTGCGTGAACCTTGGCTACTCCAACGACGCGGTCAAGGATGCCATCGCCAAGCAGCTTTACGACCTGCCCTATTACTCGGCCTTTGGCGGCACGACCAATCCGACCGCGATCGAGGCCTCCTACATGGTGCGCGAATTCTTCGAGCCCGATGGCATGGTGCGCGCCTTCTTCACCTCGGGCGGATCGGATTCGGTGGAAACCTGCCTGCGCCTTGCGCGCCAGTATCACCGCCTGCGGGGGCAGGCGACACGGACCAAGTTCCTCAGCCTCAAGAAAGGCTATCACGGCACCCATTTCGGCGGGGCCAGCGTGAACGGCAACAACCGCTTCCGTCTGAATTACGAACCGATGCTGCCGGGCTGTTTCCACCTGCCCAGCCCCTATACCTATCGCAACCCGTTCAACGAGACCGATGGCGCGAAACTGGCCCAGAACATCGCCGCCGCGATGGAGGACGAGATCGCATTCCAGGGGGCCAACACCATCGCAGCCTTCATCATGGAGCCGATCCAGGGTGCAGGCGGCGTGATCGTGCCGCATGAAAGCTTCATGAAGCTGATGCGCGACATCTGTGACCGCCACGGCATTCTGATGATCTCGGACGAGGTGATCACAGGTTTCGGGCGCACCGGCGACGCATCGGGCGCGCGCCATTGGGGCGTGCAACCCGACATGATGAGCACCGCCAAGGGCATCACCTCGGGTTATTTCCCGGTCGGTGCCACACTGGTGAACCAGAAGGTCGCGGATGTCTTTGAAAAGGACACGACCGGCGAGGGCGCGATCTTCCACGGCTATACCTATTCGGCCCATCCCGTGGGCGCCGCCGCCGTCATTGCCTGCCTGTCCGAGACACAGCGCCTGAACACCGCCGCCAATGCAGGCCCGCGCGGCACCCAACTGTACGAAGGCGTACTGAAGCTGGCCGAGAAGTATGACATCATTGGCGATATACGCGGTGGCCACGGATTGATGACCGGGATCGAACTGGTCAGCGACAAGGCGGCGAAGACGCCGATGGACACGCCCACGATGAAGCGCATTCACAAGACGGCCTATCAGGCGGGCGCGATGGTGCGATTGGGGATGCACAACATCCTGATGTCACCCCCCCTGACCATCACCGAGGCCGAGGTGAACACGATCCTGTCCGCGTTGGATGCAGGTTTCGCAGCGGCCTGAGGCTGCCCCCCCAACATACGAACAAGGCCAGGGTCATACCCTGGCCTTTTGCACTCGTTACCAAAAACTGATAAAGAACAGTCACTTGAACCTTCTTATCTCTCCTGACTTAAGTCGTCGCAGGTAGCTGTCAAGCTCCCGCTTCACAATCGGCATCAGGAAGTAGAGACCTGCGATGTTGACCACGGCCATGGCAAAGATCGCCGCGTCCGAAAAGTCGATCACAGGCCCAAGGCTGGCCGCTGCGCCGATCACGATGAAAACGCAGAAGATGACCTTGAAAGTCAGTTCCTGAACCTGCCCCTCTCCGAACATGAAGGTCCATGCCTTCAACCCGTAGTAGGACCAGCTGAGCATGGTCGAGAAGGCAAACAGCACCACGGCGATCACCAGAATATAGGGGAACCACGAAAAGGCGGATTCGAACGCCGCCGAGGTCAGCCCGACACCCGTGGCACCCGTTGCCGTCGTCACCTGTCCGGCCTCGTTGATCACGTAAAGCCCGGTTTCGGGGTCCGTCATCAACTGGCCCGTGATGATGATCACCAGCGCCGTCATGGTGCAGATCACCACCGTATCGATGAAGGGTTCCAGCAGCGACACGAACCCTTCGGTGATCGGCTCCTTGGTACGGACCGCCGAATGGGCGATGGCTGCAGACCCGACGCCTGCCTCGTTTGAAAAGGCCGCGCGCCGGAAGCCCTGGATCAATGCGCCGATGACACCGCCAACGATCCCGTTGCCGGTAAAGGCGCCGTTGAAGATCTGGCCGAATGCGGCGCCGACCATATCGGCATTCATCAGGATGATGACCAATGCGGTGCCGACATAAAGAACACCCATGAACGGCACAACCTTTTCGGTCACACGCGCGATGGACTTGATCCCGCCCACGATCACCGCAAAGACAATCGCCGCAAAGACAACCCCCGTGATCCAGCCGGGGTATTCGCCGAACACGCCGGACAGCTGCTGATGCGCCTGGTTCGCCTGGAACATGTTGCCGCCACCAAGTGCACCCAGCACACAGAAGAT
This sequence comes from Paracoccaceae bacterium, assembly GCA_041596235.1. GTDB lineage: Bacteria > Pseudomonadota > Alphaproteobacteria > Rhodobacterales > Rhodobacteraceae > Seohaeicola. The sequence continues at coordinate 14,843 of JBFHIW010000009.1, read as the reverse complement.
CGAGAATAGCACGGCAAGGAAACGGCCACCCGGCAGGCCGCGTTCCGCAAAGCCCTTGGTCAGATAATACATCGGCCCGCCGGATACGCGCCCGTCCGGGTATTCGTTGCGATATTTCACACCCAGGGTGCATTCGGTGAACTTGGATGCCATCCCCAGAAGCCCCGCAAGGATCATCCAGAAGGTCGCACCCGCGCCGCCGATGCTGACCGCCACCGCGACACCCGCGATATTACCCAGACCGACCGTGCCGGAAAGCGCCGTGGCAAGTGCCTGGAAATGGCTGACCTCACCCGCATCGTCAGGATCGGAATACTTGCCGCTGACCAATGCCAGCGAATGACCGATCACGCGAAACTGGATGAAGCCGAAATAGACCGTGAAAACCGAGGCCGCCACCACCAGCCAGACCACGATCCACGAGATCGATGTGCCGGGGATCGAGGCGAAGATGAAACTGACAAACCAGCCCGTCGAATCGGCGAAGACCTGATTGACAGTGTCGTCGATGGATTGCGCATGCGCGGGTATCGACGAAAGGAACATGGCTGCCATGGCAGCAAGAACGGCCTGCGCCGCTGAAAGGGAAATCCGTGTCATCTGTTTCTCCTGTCGCTGCTCATGGCACGATGGTGCAGGGCACCGGCGCGGCTTGGGCAAGGTGCCCCGCGACCGACCCGAAGATCCGGCTGCCCAAGGTCGTGTGACCATTGCGCCCGATCACGATCTGCACCGCCCCCAGTTCCGCGGCGATGTTGCAGATCGTCTCGGCGATATGCCCGTAGCGGATCTTGCTTTCGGCCTCGACGCCCAGCGCGCGGACCTTCGCAAGCACTGGCGCAATAAGCGCCTTCTCGGCGCGCTCCAGCTCTTCGGTGCGGCGCTTGTGCCGCTCCTCCAGTTCACTGGGGGTCAGGAACGAATAGGGCGACCATTCCAGCACATGAACCAGAACGACAGCGCCGCCCTGAAGCTTGACCCGGCCGATGGCAAAGTCGAGCGCCCTCTCGGACGCGGCACTACCGTCATAGCCGACGATGAATTTTGCAGACATCTGTCCCTCCTGCATGGTGGTTCAGCGGGTTGGCTGTATCGAACGATACCGCGACAGTTTAGCGCAGTGCACCCTTGCAACCTATAAGTCGAGTTCCTGTAATCCCCGAAATGCCAGCCTATTCGCCTGCAAATGCGCCAAATCGCAGCCCGTTCGACCTTCGCGCCAAAGGCAAACGAAAGGTTTTCCCTTGCGCCCGTACAGGTTTCGGGCTGTCAGCCTGATGATTTCCAAGACATTCATGTCGACGGTTGAAATTCACATTCAGAACATAATATATGATCACATGGTCCGGGATCCGGGCACTTCAAACGCAGGGATGGCGCTGTCATGTCAAGATTTCCGACCCGGCATCGCCCGCAATCACGCTGGGCCCACCATCCTGTCGCGCGATACTTTCCCATCCTCCAATGGGCCGGCAGCTATGACCGGACCAGCCTGACATCGGATGCGGTGGCGGCTGTAATCGTGACGATCATGCTGATCCCGCAGTCCCTCGCCTATGCGCTGCTGGCCGGTCTGCCCCCCGAGATGGGGCTATATGCCTCGATCCTGCCGCTTGTGGCCTATGCGATTTTCGGCACCAGCCGCGCCCTCGCGGTTGGCCCGGTCGCCGTGATCTCGCTGATGACGGCGGCGACCGTTGGCAACATGGCGCTGCAAGGGACAGCCGAATATGCCATGGCAGCCATCACGCTGGCCTTCATGTCCGGCCTGATCCTGACCCTGATGGGCTTGTTCCGCCTGGGCTGTCTGGCAAATTTCCTGTCGCACCCGGTCATCGCGGGGTTCATCACCGCCTCGGGCCTTCTGATTGCGGCAAGCCAGATCGGCACCATTCTGGGGATCGGCGGCGGCGGGCATTCCTTGGTCGAATTGCTGCATAACCTTGGCGGCAAGCTGGACCAGATGAACCCGATCACACTGGTCATCGGCGTCACGACCACGGCTTTCCTGTTCTGGGTCCGCAAGGGGTTGAAGCCCCTGCTGGTGCGGACGGGATTGCGCCCGCGACTGGCCGATCTTCTGGCCAAGGCCGGCCCGGTGGCCGCGGTGGCGGTGACGACCCTTGCCACTTGGACCCTGGGTCTTGCTGACAGGGGCGTCGCCATCGTCGGCACGATCCCGAGCGGCCTTCCGCCCTTCACCCTGCCCAGTTTCGGCATGGATATCTGGGGGCAGCTTTTCGTCTCGGCGCTGTTGATATCGGTCATCGGATTTGTCGAATCCGTCTCGGTCGCGCAAACACTGGCCGCGCGCAAGCGCCAGCGCATTGACCCGGATCAGGAACTCGTCGGCCTCGGCACGGCCAATATCGCATCGGCCCTGTCAGGCGGTTACCCGGTGACCGGCGGCTTCGCCCGGTCAGTCGTGAACTACGACGCGGGCGCCGAAACCCCGGCTGCAGGCGCCTTTACAGCCATCGGCATCATGCTGGCCGCGCTGATGCTGACGCCGCTCCTGCATTTCCTGCCGAAGGCCACACTGGCGGCCACGATCATCGTGGCCGTGCTCAGCCTTGTGGACCTCAGCATCCTGAAACGTAGCTGGGACTATTCGCGCATCGATTTCGCCGCCGTGGCGACCACCATCGCCATCACACTGGGCGCCGGTGTCGAAATGGGTGTATCCGCCGGGGTGATCCTGTCGCTGGCCCTGTTTCTCTACAGGACATCACGCCCCCATGTGGCCGAAGTGGGTCTGGTCCCCGGCACCCAGCATTTCCGCAATATCCTGCGGCACGCGGTCGAAACACATCCCGCGCTGGTGACCCTCAGGATCGACGAAAGCCTTTATTTCGCCAATGCCCGCTTCCTCGAGGATTACGTGACCGCAAGGGTCAGCTGCGACCAGCCGATCCGCCATGTGATCCTGATGTGCTCGGCCGTGAACGAGATCGACATGTCGGCGCTGGAAAGTCTGGAAGCGATCAACGCCCGCCTGCGCGATATGGGGATCAAACTGCATCTGTCCGAGGTGAAAGGTCCGGTGATGGACCGGCTGAAACGCAGCCATTTTCTGGATGAGCTGACAGGGCAGGTCTTTCTGTCACAATACGATGCGATGGTCGCCCTGACACCGAAAGTCATGCGCGGGCAGGCTTGAGGCGGCTTGCGCGCGGATTGACGCCTTGGCGCGACACGCCTATCTCGGGCGCATGACACAGGATTTCTGGACCGGCATCGCGCAGGACGACCATGGCGCAGAAGGCTGGCGCTTTGACGGGGCGCAGGCACTTGACCGCTCTGCCGGACCAGCCGCGCAGGACGTGATGGCAGGGCTTGCACAAACCGCAACAACACTGATCGTGCAGGATGGTCTGGGACGGCATCCCGTGCCCGCCCCGGCCCTGCCTGAGGCTTTGCCTCTGACGGATCTGGCGCAGGACAGGCCGCACGGCCTGTTGCCGGCCACCGCCCGTCTGCGGATCGCCGGGGTGCTGTCCACGCGCCCAAACTGGGACGGTGTGATCTGCCTGCCGGGGCAGGAGGCCACGCATTGGTGCCTGATCAGCGCGAACGAAGTGGTCAGCTTTCAATCCGCCCTGACGCCGCGCCTGGCGCAGGCTATGGGGGCGGCGGATCAGGCGGATGCAGAGGCGCTGGCCGATACGATGTCACGACCAGAGCGCCTGTCGCTGCATTTGCGCAGCGCCGCGCTGATGGAGGATCGGCGCGCGATGGTCGGGCATCTACTGGGTGCCGAACTGGCGGCCATGCGGGCCTTCTGGCTGGGTCAGCGCGTGATCGTGGTGGCAACGAACGACCTCTACCCCGCTGCCCTGCGTGCGCAAGGCGTGCCTGTCGATCGTGTCACGCCCGAGGACGCGACCTGCGCGGGCCTGATTGCGCTGCGGGGACAATCCCGCTGATCATGGCGCATGCCGAGAGGGCGGATGCGCTCCGCGCGGGGATATTTGAGGCAAGAAGAAACCAGGCTCAGTCCTGCCTTGCAATCCCGGCGGGGTGGCGGCGCGGCCCTGCCAGCATGGTGATGCCCAGGATCAGCCCGGATACCGTGGCGATCATGCCTGCCGCGCTGACCGAATTGTCAAACCCCAGCCAGAGCGGGCCGTACCCTGCCGCAACATAGCCCAGCACCGCCGAGAGGATGGCGAAAGCAACGCTCCAGCCGACCTGAGCGCCCAACCTGTCCGTCATCATCCGCGCGCTGGCGGGCGGGCAGATGAACATGGCGATCACGATGATCGATCCCACCGCATCGAAGGCCGCGACGGCCGCAAGTGCTGCCAGCATCACAAGCCCCAGACCAATGGCACGGACCGGCAGGCCAAGCGTGGCGGCAAACCCTTCGTCGAACGTGGCCATCGCAAGGGGGCGCCACATCAGCCGCAGCGCCAAGCTCACGATCAGCAGCGCCAAGGCCATGCGCGACAACTCGGATGGCAGCCCCGACAGGGCGACGGGATCGACCAGCGAGGCCCAGCCAGTGGCGTCCAGCCAGATCAGGCTTTCCAAATTGCCGTAAAGCGCGTGTTCCACATCAAGATGCACGGCACTGGTATCCGATTGTTCCAGCAGCAGCACACCGGCCGCGAAAAGACTGGTAAAGACCACGCCCATCGCCGCACCCGCCTCGATCCGGGCCATGCGGCGCACGGCCTCGATCAGGATGACGGCCAGAAGGGCAGCCCCCGCAGCCCCCAGCAACATCGGCAGCGTGGCGATCGTCCCGGTCAGCAGGAAGGCCACCACAATTCCGGGCAAGACGACATGGCTGATGGCGTCACCGATCAGCGCCTGCCGGCGCAGCAGCAGGAAATTGCCCGGCAGCGCGCAGGTGACAGCAGCCAGAATACCGATCAGCAGCGGCGGCAGCGACAAGGCGACGAACTCGGCTCCCATCAGGACACACCTTTCGGACGCGGCAACTGCCGGTCAAGTTCCGCGATCTGGTCCGGGGTCAGCACCGTTTCGATTCGGGTCAGCGCATCATAGCGGCTGGCGCTGAGACCATGAGCAGGATCCGCGCGCAGGGCCGCCCAGCGCGCCTCGTCCAGCAGGGCCTTGGCAGCAGCGGCGCGACCTGCATCGGTCGGCACACCATCGGCGCGGGCCAATCCCTCGCGCCGCAGCAGTGCCAGCGTGAAGGGTTCGTGGATCGTCTGGCCAACGGCCAGCGCCAGCAACCCCTGGCGGCGGTGCACGCGGCGGCGGAACCGCATCTGTCGCCGGATCAGCGCAAGCCCGCCACGAGCCGGGGCAAGGATCATCGACAGCGCGAAAAGCACGAAACTGGCCAGCACGATGATGGGCCCTGTCGGCAACGCCGGAGCGGTGGCCGACACCGCCGCGCCCACATAGGCCGACAACCCACCGACCACCCCGGCCAGGGCGATCATGCGCGGCGCATGGTCGGTCCACAGCCGCGCCGTCACGGGCGGAATGATCAGCAGCGCCACGATCAGGATCAGACCGACGGTGGTGATGCCGAGCACCGTGACCGCCATGACAAGGCCCATCATCGCAAGGTCGATGCGACCGACATTGGTGCCGCTGACAGCCGCATAGTCGGGATCGAATCCCACGGCCAGCATGGGCCGACGCAGCAGGAGGACAAGCAGCAGCACGACCGCGCCCCCTGCCGCGATCACCAGCGCATCGGATTGCAACATGCCCGCGGTCGATCCCAGCAGCACGGTATCAAGCCCGGCCTGACGCCCCGCGTTCATCGACTGGATCACTGTCAGAAGAACGATCCCGGCCCCGAAGAACACCGACAGCACCGCGCCGATGGCAGCATCCTCGCTCAGACGGGTGCGGCGCATCATCCAGGCGATCAGCAGAAGGCCAAGCCCCGAGGACAAGGCCGCCCCAAACAGAAGCCCGGGCAGAAAACGGCCATCGCCACCAAGGGCGACCATCACGATGAAGGCCAGCCCGATGCCGGGCAAGGTGGCGTGGGACACCGCATCCGAGACAAGGGCGCGTTTGCGCAGGAACAGAAAGCTGCCTGTCACGCCAGCCGCGATGCCAAGCAGGGCCGCGCCCAGCGCCACCAGGGTTGCGTTGTAACCCAGTTGCAGCGTGAGGGCCTGCCAGATCATCGCGACAAGCTCATCCCGTTACTGTCCCGCCTGCCAGCTGCGCCTCGCCCAGCCGCCCACCATAGGCGCGTTGCAGGTTCTCGCTGGTAAAGACATCGGCGACGGGTCCGGCGGCAATGGCGCGGGTGTTGATCAGGAACAGGTGGTCGAAATAGGCACGTACCGTGGACAGGTCGTGATGCACGGCGACGATGGTGCGACCCTCGGCCTGAAGCTCTTTCAGGACGGCGATGATCGCCTTTTCGGTGGCCGCATCCACACCGGCAAAAGGTTCATCCAGAAGATAGAGGTCGGCCTGTTGCACAAGCGCGCGGGCCAGAAAGACCCGTTGCTGCTGCCCGCCGGACAACTGTCCGATCTGGCGCGTAGCGAAATCCTGCATCCCGACACGGGCAAGGCAAGAATGGGCGCGGTCCAGATGCTCGGGGCGGACCCGGCGCAGAAGGCCAAGTTCACGATGCAGCCCCATCAGGACAACATCGATCACCCGAGCGGGGAAATCCCAGTCCACGCTGGCCCGTTGCGGCACATAGGCAATGCGGTCCCGCGCCCGAGACAGGGCAAGCCCGAACAGCCGCACCTCGCCGGACAGCGGCTTGACCAGTCCCAGAACCGCCTTGAGCAGTGTCGATTTTCCGGCGCCATTCGGCCCGACGATCGCGGTCATCGTGCCCTGCGCCACGGTCATGTCGACCGAGAAGACAGCCGGCTTTTCGCCATAGGCCACGGTCAGGCCCGCCACCGACAGCGCAGGCGGCAAGGCATGAGCAGCCCCCTTGCGAGGGGCCGACTGCATCACATTGGTGTCTTTGATCGCTACCATGACCGGCGCCTTTGCATCACAAGCCCGCACTCAGGCGGCCGTCCATACCGCGTGCGGGCACATCGCCGCCCAGCGCCCCGGCGATGGTGGTGATGTTGTGGTCGATCATGCCAAGATAGGTGCCTTCATAGGTGCCATCAGGGCCCATGGCGTCGGAAAAGACCTCGCCGCCGACGCGCACCTCATGACCGCGCGCGGCAGCGCCTTCGATCAGCGCCCGGATGTTGCGGTCAGACACCGAGGTTTCGACGAAAACCGCACCAACCTTGCGCGCGACCAGCAGATCCACCAACTCTCCGATCCGGTTCAGGCCAGCCTCTGACTCGGTCGAGATTCCCTGAATACCCAGAACCTCAAAACCATGTTTGCGGCCGAAATAGCCAAAGGCGTCATGCGCCGTCAGCAGGATACGCGCCTCGGACGGGACAGAGGACAGGCTGCGCGCCGCATAGTCCGACAGGCGCGACAGATCGGCCAGATGCACCTCGGCATTCGCGGCAAACGCCGCCTCGGCGTCGGGGCGGATGGCGATCAGCGCATCGCGCACAGCAAGGACCACGTGTTTCCACAGGTCGGGATCCATCCAGACATGCGGATCAAAACGACCCTCATAGTCGGGATGTCCGATTCTCTCGGCTTCGGGCACGGCTTCACCTGCGGCCACGACGGTGCGGGTCCGGCCAAGATCCAGCAGAACCCCCTCAAGCTGCGCTTCAAGATAGAGACCATGCCACAGCACCAGATCGGCGCGCGTCATGGCCACGATGTCGCTGCGGGTCTGACGATAGGAATGCGGGTCCACACCCGGCCCCATCAGCGCCTTGACCGCCACCAGATCGCCGCCAACCTGACGTGCAGCGTCGGCAATCATGCCGGTGGTGGCAACGACATTCAGCGGCCCATCCTGCGCCAAGACGGCGCCGGGAATGGCAAAGGTGGCGGCAAGAACAGTCAGAAGGTGGCGTCGGTTCAGGTTCATCAGGGCGCCTTGTCAACATGGATGGATGGATTTCGCTATCTTTCAGGTGATATTGAGAACGGTTCGCAACTTTGTCAATGAAATTGCGAATTATTCGCAAAACAAATGCCTGTGATCGTGCATCAGGCAGTCGCTTGCCTCGGATTGAGGCACGTGCAAGGCTGCGCCAACCGATGAAACGAGCCGAAGATGCAACACACCTCCACTCCGACACAGAACAGACAGTTGCCGCAGACGCTGCCCGCGTCCGAGCCGCGCAATCCCGGCATGGAGCTGGACATGGACTGGGTTCGCGCGGTGCAGGCCAACCGATCCGCCATCGAACGCCGCGCCGCCAGTCTGGGGACAAGGCGGTCGGTCAAGAAGGATCATCAAGCCGCCTGGCTGCTCAAGGCGATCACCTGCATCGACCTGACCACGCTGGCGGGCGACGATACCGAAGGCCGGGTCGCGCGGCTCTGCGCCAAGGCGCGCCAGCCTGTCCGCCCCGATCTGCTGGCGGCACTGGGCATGCCCGGCATCACAGTGGGTGCCGTCTGCGTCTATCACGAGATGGTGCCCGCCGCCGTCCGTGCATTGGCCGGAAGCGGGATACCCGTGGCCGCCGTGTCCACGGGCTTTCCGGCCGGACTGTCGCCCTTTCATCTGCGACTGGCCGAAATCGGCGAAAGCGTGACAGCGGGCGCTGCGGAAATCGACATCGTCATTTCGCGGCGTCATGTCCTGACCGGAAACTGGCAGGCGCTTTACGACGAGATGCGCCAGATGCGTGCGGCCTGCGGCGATGCGCATGTCAAGGCGATCCTGGCTACGGGCGAATTGGGCAGCCTGCGCAACGTGGCCCGCGCCAGCCTTGTCTGCATGATGGCGGGCGCCGATTTCATCAAGACATCCACCGGCAAGGAAGCGATCAACGCGACCCTGCCCGTCAGCCTGGTGATGATCCGCGCCATTCGCGAATACCATGAACGCACCGGGATCAGGATCGGCTACAAACCCGCAGGCGGTATTTCCAAGGCCAAGGATGCGCTGGTCTACCTGAGCCTGATGAAAGAGGAACTCGGCACCCGCTGGATGCAACCGGATCTGTTCCGCTTTGGCGCATCCAGCCTTCTGGGCGATATCGAACGCCAGTTGGAACATCATGTCACCGGCGCCTATTCGACAGCATGGCGGCATCCGCTGGCCTGATCCGGCAGGGATGTCATTAGAGTATTTGGGGAACGATGAAGGCATGACCGTCAAGGATATCTTCGACACGATGGATTATGGAACAGCGCCCGAAGCCGCAGCCGACGCGCTGGCCTGGCTGGTCGATCAGAGCGACCGTTTCGGCCATTTCATCGGCGGCGCCTTCACCGCCCCCGGCCAGGGTTTCGACAGCCGCAATCCCGCCACGGGCGAGGTGCTTGCCACCTTGACCCAAGCCACACAAGCCGATGTGGATGACGCCGTTGCCGCCGCGCGCCGCGCGCAGCCGCGCTGGGAAAAACTCGGCGGTCACGGCCGGGCCCGGCATCTTTATGCGCTGGCGCGTTTGGTGCAGAAGAACGCGCGTCTGTTCGCGGTTCTGGAAACCCTCGACAACGGCAAGCCGATCCGCGAGTCGCGGGATATCGACATTCCCCTTGTGCACCGCCATTTCTATTTCCACGCGGGCCTCGCACAGCTGATGGACAGCGAAATGCCCGAGCGTCAGGCGCTGGGTGTCTGCGGGCAGATCATCCCGTGGAATTTCCCGCTGCTGATGCTGGCGTGGAAAGTGGCCCCCGCGCTGGCCGCCGGCAATACCGTGGTGCTGAAGCCTGCGGAACAGACATCGCTGACAGCCCTGCTGTTCGCCGATATCTGTCGTCAGGCGGGCCTGCCCAAGGGCGTGGTGAACATCGTGACCGGCGATGGCGCCGTGGGCGAGATGATCGTGACCCACCCCGGCATCGACAAGATCGCCTTTACCGGCTCGACCGATGTGGGCCGCCGGATACGGCTGGCAACGGCGGGCAGCGGCAAGGCGCTGACGCTCGAACTGGGCGGGAAATCTCCCTATGTCGTCTTTGACAACGCCGATCTTGATTCCGCCGTCGAAGGGCTGGTCGATGCGATCTGGTTCAACCAGGGACAGGTCTGTTGCGCGGGCTCGCGCCTGCTGGTGCAGGAAGGCGTGGCCGACCGTTTCCACACCAAGCTGCGCGCGCGCATGGACAAGCTGCGCATCGGCAACCCGCTGGACAAGAGCATCGACATCGGCGCGATGGTCAGCCCCGAGCAACTGGCCCGGGTCCGCCGCATGGTTGATGATTGCGAAGGCGGGCAGGTGCACCGCAGCGCCGCCACCCTGCCCGAGAGCGGCAGTTTCTACCCGCCCACACTGATCACGGGCCTGTCGACCGCATCGCCCCTGATGCAGGAAGAGATATTCGGCCCTGTCCTTGTCTCGACCACCTTCCGCACTCCGGCAGAGGCGGTGGATCTGGCCAACAACACCCGGTACGGACTGGCCGCAAGCGTATGGTCCGAGAATGTGAACCTTGCGCTGGATATAGCCCCAAAGCTGGCGGCCGGGGTGATCTGGGTCAACGGCACCAACATGTTCGACGCCGCCGCCCCCTTCGGCGGCATGCGCGAAAGCGGCTTTGGACGCGAGGGGGGATGGGAAGGGCTGTCGGCCTACACCCAAGCGCGCGGCAAGCCCAAGGCACTGGCGCGGATCACGCCCTTTGACGGCAAGGCGGGCGACACTGGGCCCGAAGGCATCGACCGGACGCCCAAGCTTTATATCGGCGGCAAACAGGCGCGCCCGGATGGCGGCTATTCCCGCACCATTCATGCCAGATCGGGCCGGGCTCTGGGGCAGGTGCCTGTCGCTGGCCGCAAGGATATCCGCAACGCGGTCGAAGCCGCGCGCGGTGCGGCAGGCTGGTCCGCCACGACCGGCCATCTGAGGGCACAGATCCTCTATTACATCGCGGAAAACCTGTCCGCCCGCGCGCCGGAATTCGCAGCCACGCTGGACGCGATGCAGGGCGGCAAGACCGGCCGCGCCGAGGTCGAGGCCAGCATCCGTCGCCTGTTCACCTACGCGGCATGGGCCGACAAATACGATGGTCGCATAAAGGGCGTGCCCCTGCGCGGCGTCGCCATGGCCATGCCCGCGCCCCTGGGTGTGATCGGCGCGATCTGCCCAGACGAGGCGCCCTTGCTGGGCCTTGTGTCCCTGATGGGTCCGGCGATCGCGATGGGTAACCGGACGGTTCTTGTGGCATCCGAGGCCTTTCCATTCGCGGCCACAGATTTCTACCAGATCCTCGATACGTCGGACGTGCCGGGCGGGGTGGTGAATATCCTGACAGGCAGCCATGCCGATCTGGCGCCCACGCTGGCCACGCATATGGATGTGGACGCTGTCTGGTGCTTTTCCTCGACCCCGCTGTCAGGCCAGACCGAGGCGGCAAGCGCAGGCAACCTCAAACGCACATGGGTGAATGACGGCAAGGCCCGCGACTGGATGGACCCGAAAAGCGAAGGCACGGAATTTCTGGAACAGGCGACCGAGATCAAGACGATCTGGGTCCCCTACGGCGAGTGACCTCAGACCCTGTGATAGGGTGATCCGGCAAGGATCGAGGCTGCGCGGTACAACTGTTCGGCCAGCATGACCCGCACCAGCATGTGCGGCCAGACCATCTTGCCGAAGGACAGGCTTGCATCGGCGCGCGCGCGCAATTCGGGCGCGATCCCGTCGGCACCGCCGACGATCAGCGCCAGATCGCCCCGCCCCGCATCGCGCCATCCCGCCAGCTTGTCAGCGAAGTCGGGCGAGGACATCAGCGCCCCGCGCTCATCCAGCGTGCAGAGCAGCGCACCGTTGGGAATCGCCCGCTCCAGCAGCGCCCCTTCGGCGGCCATGCCGCCACCCTTCTTGTCCTCGACCTCATGCAGCTGGGCCGGGCCAAGGCCAAGCGCCCGCCCGGTCCGATCGAACCGCGTCATGTAATCCTCGAACAATGCGCGCTCCGGGCCGGTCCGCAACCGGCCCACCGCGCAGACATGTACCCGCATCAGACCGTCGAGGAGGCCGCGGGTTTCGTGGCGCCGCCGGGCATCCACATCTTCTCAAGCTGGTAGAACTCGCGCACCTCGGGGCGGAACACATGAACGATCACGTCGCCCGTGTCGATCAGCACCCAATCGCCGGTTTCCTTGCCTTCGATCCGGCTGAGTCGGCCATAAGTCTGCTTGAGGTCATCAACCAGCTTTTCCGCGATCGAGGACACCTGCCGCGAGGAACGACCCGAGCAGATGATCATGTAGTCGCCAATGGCCGTCTTCCCGCGCAGGTCGATCTGCACGATGTCTTCGGCCTTGTCGTCTTCAAGCTGGTTGAGGATATGCGCCAGAAGCTCTTCGCTTGTGACTTGTGCCGGTGCCGTAGTCATTGCTGCACCGGCGGGAACGGCGGAAGCCGCTTCAAAGTTGAGTGACAGGACATTGTCCTCCTTGTGGCACGCCGACAGGGCCCCGGCGCTGGGCGCATCGCAAAGATAGCATCGCAGAGGACAAATCTCAATGAGCGGCGCATCGCCCTGTGCACCCTGACGCCCCCCGAGTCAATCGCCAGCAGGCGCAAGGCCCTTCCCATCGGCCGTTCCCAGCACACGCACTTCGCGTTGCGGAAAGGGAATCGAGATGCCATGCGTCTGGAAGGCATCCCAAAGCGCAAGGTAGACATTGCCCCTGATATTCGTCAGCCCCTGTGTCGGATCCTTGATCCAGAAGCGCAGGATGTAATCGACCGAACTGTCGCCAAAGCCGGTGATGTGGCAGACAGCCGGCTTGAAATCCAGCACACGCTCCACGCCTTGTGCGGCCTCGATGGCGACGCGCCTGACCAGATGGGGATCGTCGCTGTAGGATGTGCCGAAATGGATATCCAGGCGCACGAACTCGTTGGAATGGGACCAGTTGACCACCTGACCGGTGATCAGATCCTCGTTCGGGATCAGATATTCCCGCCCGTCCCGCGTCACCACCGAGACATAGCGGGCGCCCAGCGCATTGATCCAGCCGAAGGTATCGCCAAGGCTGATGACGTCGCCGGGCTTGATCGATTTATCCAGCAGGATGATGACACCCGAAACAAGGTTCGACACCACTTTCTGCAGGCCAAAGCCAAGCCCGACACCGATGGCGCCCGACAGGACCGCAAGCCCGGTCAGGTCCACCCCCACGGTTTTCAGCCCGATGAAGAACGCAGCGCCATAAAGTCCGATCTGCAAGACCTTGACGGCCAGCACCTGCATCGAGGGGCTGATATCCGTGTTCGCCCTGATCCGCGCCGTGGACGTGGCCGTGATGAACCGGGCCAGGGCAAAAAGCAGCGCCAGAAGGGCCACAGCCTGCAGAATCAGCCAGAGCGAGAACCGTGTCGCGCCGATCTCGATCGCGATGCTGTCCAGCAGGTTCCGGCCGTCATCCGTCAACCCGAGGATCGACAGCGTGACCCAGGCCCACCCGGCGTAACGGACCATCCCGCGCAGGAAACCGTTCGATATCAGCCGGGTCAGCACCGCGATAACCAGCCACGCCAGCGCCAGCTTGCCGAAGACAACCAGCAGGTAGGACCGGCTGGGCCAGGTCATTTCGCGCATGATCCAGACCACGGGCCAGATCATCAGCAGGAACAGGATCAGGCGCAGGCGATTGCGCAGCGTCACCGCCAGGCGCATGCGCCATTTCGGCCAGCCCTCCTGCTGGCGCAACCAGTCATTGACGCGGGGCGTCAGAAGGCGCGCCGCCAGATGCGCCACCACGACAAGCCCCAGCAGGATCCCGATCTGGTAGGCGTTCCACGGCCGCATCAGGCCGTTCACGAACAGTTCCATCCGGGCCAACAGGCCCAGGACGATGTCGAGCGCGGTATCGCCGGAAGCGACGGAGTTCATCTTGCATCCTTCATGCAGTCAGCCTCGCATGACAGGGTGTTTCCAGCAAGTGCCACGCCGACCGCCACTGTCGCGGGCCTTGCGAGACTCGGTCAGCCATAGTATCCCGCAGGCCATGAAACGTATTTTCGATATGGATGACCGCGCGCGGCTGCGTGAACGCTTCTTCGGGGCATCCCTGACGGTGCTGGCCCGCCTATAAAGGCCGCGCCCCGTCTTTTTACGTCCACAGCCAGAACACCAGCCAAAAGGGAGAGGACCAATGTCCCCCAAAACGCTCTATGACAAGATCTGGGATGCCCATGTCGCCCATGAAGCCGATGACGGCACCTGCCTTCTTTATATCGACCGCCACCTCGTACACGAAGTGACCAGCCCGCAGGCCTTCGAAGGGCTGCGCATGGCAGGCCGCAAGGTGCACGCGCCGGACAAGACAATCGCCGTGCCGGATCACAACGTGCCTACCACGCTGGACCGCGCCAATGCCGCCACCATGACCGAGGATAGCCGTATTCAGGTCGAGGCGCTGGACAAGAACGCGGCCGATTTCGGCATCCACTACTATCCAGTGTCCGACATTCGTCAGGGCATCGTGCATATCGTCGGCCCGGAACAGGGCTGGACCCTGCCCGGCATGACCGTGGTTTGTGGCGACAGCCACACCGCGACCCACGGCGCCTTTGGCGCGCTGGCGCATGGCATCGGCACCTCCGAGGTGGAACATGTGCTGGCCACCCAGACGCTGATCCAGAAGAAATCCAAGAACATGAAGGTCGAGATCACCGGCAAGCTGCGCCCCGGTGTGACCGCCAAGGACATCACCCTGTCGGTGATCGGCCACACCGGCACCGCCGGCGGCACCGGTTACGTGATCGAATATTGCGGCGAGGCGATCCGCGACCTGTCCATGGAAGGGCGGATGACCGTCTGCAACATGGCCATCGAAGGCGGCGCGCGCGCCGGCCTGATCGCGCCTG
>JBFHIW010000008.1:0-95163 GCA_041596235.1 Paracoccaceae bacterium | reverse complement strand
GACGCTGGTTGATGCAGGTGTTCTGGTTCGAGCGCTGGAACTTGCGCAGCCGGTAGATATCGACGCCCGGGTCGCCGATCTCCATCTCATCGGTGACCCGGATGACGATACGCATGGCGTCGACCTGGTCGATCACGCCGCCGCGGCGCGCGGTGATAGCGGCGCCCGAGTCGCGGGCGACCTTGGCCTCCATGCCGGTGCCGATATAGGGCGCGTCGGCCTTCAGCAGCGGCACTGCCTGGCGCTGCATGTTCGAGCCCATCAGCGCGCGGTTGGCGTCGTCGTTTTCCAGGAACGGAATCAGCGAGGCCGCGACCGACACCAACTGCTTGGGCGAGACGTCGATAAGGTCGATCGTCTCACGCGGGCTGAGCACGAAGTCGCCGCTCTTGCGGGTCGAGACGAGGTCGTTGACGAAACGACCCTCGTCATCGAGGTTCGCGTTCGCCTGGGCGATGACGTGGCGCTGCTCCTCGGTCGCCGAGAGATAGATCACCTCGTCGGTCACCTTGCCGTCGACCACCTTGCGATAGGGGGTCTCGATGAAGCCGTACTTGTTGACCCGCGCATAGGTGGCGAGGCTGTTGATCAGGCCGATGTTCTGGCCTTCGGGCGTTTCGATCGGGCACATCCGGCCATAATGCGTCGGGTGCACGTCGCGCACCTCGAAGCCGGCACGCTCGCGTGTCAGGCCGCCCGGCCCGAGCGCCGACAGGCGGCGCTTGTGTGTGACTTCGGAGAGCGGGTTGGTCTGGTCCATGAACTGCGACAGCTGCGACGAGCCGAAGAATTCACGCACCGCCGCCGCCGCCGGCTTGGCGTTGATCAGGTCCTGCGGCATCACCGTGTCGATCTCGACCGACGACATGCGCTCGCGGATGGCACGCTCCATGCGCAACAGGCCGACGCGATACTGGTTTTCCATCAGCTCGCCGACCGAGCGCACGCGGCGGTTGCCGAGGTGGTCGATGTCGTCGATCTCGCCCTTGCCGTCGCGCAGCTCGACCAGCGCCTTGATGCAGGCGATGATGTCGTCGTGGTCAAGGGTGCGCTGGGTGTCTGGCTTTTGCAGATCCAGACGCATGTTCATCTTGACCCGGCCAACAGCCGACAGGTCATAGCGTTCCTTGTCGAAGAACAGCGTGTCGAACAGCGCCGCCGAGGCGTCATAGGTGGGGGGCTCGCCCGGGCGCATGACCCGGTAGATCTCCATCAGGGCGCCTTCGCGGTTCCAGACCTTGTCGGCGGCCATGGTGTTGCGGATGTAGGGGCCAACGTTGATGTTGTCGATGTCGAGCACCGGAATGTCGGTGATGCCCTGGTCCAGCAGCTCCTTGAGCGAGCCGCCCTTGACCTCGCCGTCGCGGTCCAGTTCCCAGGTCAGCTCGTCACCGGCCTCGACCCAGATCTCGCCGGTTTCTTCGTTGATGATGTCTCGCGCGACAAACTTGCCGACGATGTGGTCGAACGGGACCAGCAGTTCGGAAACCTTGCCCTCGTCGATCCACTTCTTGACCATGCGCGGCGTCGCCTTGTCGCCGGCCTTGAGGATCACCTCGCCGGTGGCGGCGTCGACCAGGTCCATGGTCGGACGGGTACCGCGAACACGCTCGGGGAAGAAGCGGGTGACCCAACCCTTGTTCTTCTCCAGCCGGTAATTCACGGTGTCGTAATAGGCATTCATGATCGATTCCTGGTTCATGCCGAGGGCATAAAGCAGGGTCGTCACCGGCAGCTTGCGGCGACGGTCGATGCGCGCGAACACGAGGTCCTTGGGGTCGAATTCGAAGTCCAGCCACGAGCCGCGATAGGGAATGATGCGGCACTGGAACAGCAGCTTGCCCGAGGAATGGGTCTTGCCCTTGTCATGGTCGAAGAACACGCCCGGCGAGCGGTGCATCTGGCTGACCACGACGCGCTCGGTGCCGTTGACGATAAAGGTGCCGTTCGGCGTCATGAGCGGCATGTCGCCCATGAACACTTCCTGTTCCTTGATGTCCTTGACCGAGCGGGCGCCGGTTTCTTCGTCGACATCGAACACGATCAGGCGCAGCGTGACTTTCAGCGGGGCGCTGTAGGTCATGTCGCGTTGCTGGCATTCCTCAACGTCGTATTTCGGCTTTTCCAGCTCGTATTTCACGAATTCCAGCACGCTGGATTCATTGAAATCCTTGATCGGGAAGACGGACTGGAACACGCCCATGATCCCTTCGCCGTCAGCAGGCTGCAAGCCGCTGCCAGAGTTCAGGAACAGGTCATACGAGGATTTCTGCACCTCGATCAGGTTCGGCATTTCCAGCACTTCGCGGATCTTGCCGTAATATCTGCGCAAACGTTTCTGGCCGAGGAAGGTCTGAGCCATGGTCGATGTCACCTTTCGTTTCTCTCCGGTCACGCTGGTCGTCGGGCCACGACAGCGCACCTCTTTGAAACAGGACTGTTCTGATCCATTCGCGGCCCCTGTCCCACCAGAGGCCTCCCGATCCTTGAACCGCACCTTGGAAAAGACTTCCGTGAAAGTCCTTTCCGAGACGGGTTAGGCTGGGCCCGGAAAAACCGGACCCAGCCAAATCAGATCTCCGGGTTTCCCCGGAACCGATTACTTCAGCTCGACGGTGGCGCCAGCTGCTTCCAGCTTTGCCTTGATGTCGTCAGCTTCGGCTTTCGAGACTTGCTCTTTCACAGCCTTGCCGCCTGCATCGACCAGGTCCTTGGCTTCTTTCAGGCCCAGACCGGTGATGGCGCGGACTTCCTTGATCACGTTGATCTTGGAAGCGCCGGCATCCTTCAGGATGACGTCGAATTCGGTCTGCTCTTCAGCAGCATCGGCAGCGCCACCAGCGGCGGGGCCAGCCATCATCACTGCGCCGCCGGCGGCGGGCTCGATGCCGTACTCATCCTTCAGGATGGTTTTCAGTTCTTGTGCTTCGAGAAGCGTCAGACCAACGATCTCTTCTGCCAGTTTCTTCAGATCAGCCATTTTACTGTTTCCGTTCGTTTAAGATGTGTTCCAACGTGCGGGGTTTTCCACACGCAGATCAAAGGTTGCTCACGCAGCCGCCTTGTCCTCGATCGTGGACAGGATGGACGCGATATTCGAAGCAGGCGCACCAATCGCACCGGCGATGTTCGCAGCGGGTGCCGCAATACAGCCCACGATCGAAGCGATAAGCTCCTCGCGCGACGGCATTTTCGACACGGCTTCGACACCGGCCCGGTCCAGAGCCGTGCTGCCCATAGCCCCGCCAAGGATTTCAAACTTCTTGTTGTCCTTGGCGAAGTCCTCGGCCACCTTGGCTGCTGCCACGGGGTCCTCGGAATAGGTCAGTACGGTCATGCCCGTCAGAAGATCGGCAATGCTTTCGCAAGGCTTCCCTTCAAGGGCGATCTTGGCGAGCTTGTTCTTGGCGACGCGGACGGACCCACCCTCTTTGCGCATACGCGCGCGCAGGTCCTGCATCTCGGCAACCGTGAGACCTGCGTAATGGGCTACGACCACAACGCCAGAGCTTTCAAAGATCTGGCCGAGTTCCTCGACCACTTTCTCTTTTTGTGCTCTATCCACAGTTTCACTCCAAATTTGGGGGTCTCCCCCCGGCTCAGTTTAGCCCCCTGCGAACAAGGGGCGTTCGGGTCCAATTTCAGGGTCCCGAGGCCAGATCTACCCGAGGGATCACACCCAACGGTCAGGTTGTCTCGTTCCCCATCTCAGGAAGGATTTATTCAGGCGTTCGCCTGAACCCTCCGTCTCGGACAGGACAGGGCCGATGAAGGCCCCGCCATTCGACCCCGGGCCAGGCCCGGGGCGGAATTCTTATTCGGCGTTGGCCGAGGCCAGATCCAGCGACACGCCGGGGCCCATCGTCGACGAGATCGACACCTTGCGCAGATAGGCGCCCTTGGCACCTGTCGGCTTGGCGCGCGACACTGCACCCACGAATGCGCGGATGTTCTCGACCAGTTTCGCCTCGTCGAAGGACACCTTGCCGACACCTGCGTGCACGACACCGGCCTTCTCGACCTTGAACTGCACTTCACCGCCCTTGGCAGCCTGCACAGCCGTGGCCACATCCATCGTCACCGTTCCGACCTTGGGGTTCGGCATCAGGTTGCGCGGACCCAGCACCTTGCCCAGACGGCCGACAACCGGCATCATGTCAGGGGTCGCGATGCAGCGATCAAAGTCGATCTTGCCGGACAGGATGGTTTCCATCAGGTCCTCTGCGCCAACGATGTCAGCACCTGCGGCGGTGGCTTCGTCAGCCTTGGCGCCACGGGCGAACACGGCAACGCGCACGTCCTTGCCGGTGCCGTTCGGCAGACCGACAACGCCACGAACCATCTGGTCGGCGTGACGCGGATCAACACCGAGGTTCATCGCGATTTCGACGGTTTCGTCGAACTTGGCCGAGGCATTCGCCTTGATCAGCTTGACGGCGTCTTCAACGCTCAGGTTTTCCTTGCCGGCAACGGCTTCGCGAGCGGCGCGGGTACGTTTTCCAAACTTCGCCATTACTTCACCTCGATGCCCATGGAGCGGGCAGAGCCCAGGATGATCTGCATTGCGCCTTCGACGTCGGTGGCGTTCAGATCGACCATCTTCGCTTCGGCGATTTCCTTCACCTGAGCGACGGTCACGGTGCCTGCAGTAGCGCGGCCAGGGGTCTTGGACCCGGACTGCACCTTGGCGGCCTTCTTCAGATAGTAAGACGCGGGCGGCGTCTTGATGTCCATCGTGAAGGACTTGTCCTGATAATAGGAAATCACGACAGGGGTCGGGGCGCCAGCATCCATATCCGCAGTCTTGGCGTTGAACGCCTTGCAGAATTCCATGATGTTGATACCGCGCTGACCCAGAGCCGGGCCGACAGGCGGGGAGGGGTTGGCTTGCCCGGCTTTCACCTGAAGCTTGAGCTTGCCGATCAGTTTCTTGGCCATATGGCCTCTCCTTTTTTCCAACGCCGGACTGACGCGTCAGCCGGCACTCCGTGGCGTGGTCCGGTCCGGCGGTCGCGACCGCCTCGCCTCCCACGATCTACACACTCAGATCTGCTTGGAGACCTGGGTGAATTCCAGTTCGACCGGGGTTTCCCGGCCAAAGATCGAGACAGCAACCTTCAGACGCTGGTTGGCCTCGTCGATTTCCTCGATCATGCCATCGAAATCCTCGAACGGACCGTCGTTGACCTTGACCTTCTCGCCGATCTCGAAATGGATCAGGGTACGCGGGCTTTCCTCGCCCTCCTGCACCCGACCCAGGATCGCCTGCACCTCGGCATCGCGCATCGGCATCGGGCGGCCCTGCGGACCAAGGAACCCGGTGACACGGTTGATCGAGTTGATCAGGTGATAGCCCTTGTCGGACATCTCCATCCGCACCAGCACATAGCCCGGCATGAAGCGACGCTCGGTCGTCACCTTCTTGCCGCGGCGCACTTCGATCACTTCCTCAGTCGGCACCAGAACCTCTTCGATCTGGTCTTCCAGAGCGTTCTCGATGACGGCTTGCCTGATCTGTTCGGCGATCTTCTTCTCGAAGTTCGAGAGAACGCTCACCGAATACCACCGCTTAGCCATCGCTGTTCCAGTCCTCAACTTCCGACCTCGGTCGGTATTTCCTTAAACTTTCAAGAGCTTGCTACGGCCCTTCCGAAAACAAAAATCGGCGTGCAACACGAATCGCCGCACGCCATTTCCGGATCAGGTGTGTCCCCTACAAAGGAAACGTTCCGGTTTCAAGGGCAAGCGGTGCTTTTTGATCCGAACGCGGCTTAGCCGAACATGCCAAGAACGGTCCGCAGACCGAACTGGATCGTCAGATCCACCAGCGAAAAGAACAGCGCCGTCAGCGCCGCGAGGATGAAAACCATCACTGTCGTCAGCAGGACTTCGCGACGGGTCGGCCAGACCACCTTGGAAACTTCCGAGCGGACCTGCTGGATATACTGGATCGGGTTGGTACGTGCCATGGATACGTCTTTTCTATCTGGGTCAGGGCTGCACATACGCGGGTGGAATGCAGATTTCAAGGCCCGCTGCATCGGCGCGGCCACTGGTCTTGTCGCACTGACGTGAAAGTGGCAGGGGCAGCAGGGCTCGAACCCGCGACCTACGGTTTTGGAGACCGTCGCTCTACCAGCTGAGCTATACCCCTAAGGCCGGAGCATCCGATACGACGCGCCGCCATCAATATCAAGGGCTAATCGTGGGTTTTCTTGCATCCGTCACCACGGGCGGCCGCAACGAAGGCCTGCAGCATCAGGCGCGCGAACTCCGGCGATTTGTGCCCTGCATCACCGCTGGCCTGCGCCCCTTCGATCGCATAGTCGGCATGCGTGAAGACTCCGTTGACCACGGTCTCATCCGGTTGCGCAATCAGCGTGATGCCATCATCCGCCAGTATCTGCGCG
This sequence comes from Paracoccaceae bacterium, assembly GCA_041596235.1. GTDB lineage: Bacteria > Pseudomonadota > Alphaproteobacteria > Rhodobacterales > Rhodobacteraceae > Seohaeicola. The sequence continues at coordinate 88,753 of JBFHIW010000008.1, read as the reverse complement.
AACATATGCCAGATCCGGGCGCGATCCGCAGCCATGGCCTCGACCGCGCGCGGGTAATCCTTCAACGCCCCCTGCCCCGACATGCCATCCGTCGTCAGGGGGGCCGGCGCGAAGAACACCCTTGTCCTGCCGCTGGCGGCAAAGCTGCGCGCGATCCTGACCGCCCGGCAGGAGGTCAGGAATTGTCGCGCGGCGGCCTGCATCACCGCGCTGCTGGCCGCCTGCTGCGGATCGCGCAGGTAATGCAGATAGGGCAGCATGAATTCCGCGATCCGCAAACGCGCGCCATAGAAAAGGTAGCTGCCGAAATCCTCTGGCGACAGGGTTGCGCGCCCCTTGCCGTTGACCCGCAAGACGACCTCCTCGGCCTCTTTGCCGATGGGTCGCACGACACCCTGCTTGATGTCGATCTGTCGGAACAGCGGCCCGGCCGCGCCCCAGAACTCGACCTCGAAACCGTCCAGCCGCACCAGCCCCGCATCCAGCGCCCGCCGAACGCTGCCGATATGGCTGTCACCGAAGATGCACAGGGTTTCAGGTGGCGAAGGCACCAAGCAATTCCTCTTCGCAGGCCACGTCATCGGGATCCGCGGCAGCCGCCTGCGCCTTGCGCCTGTGCCGCGCCTTCACGGGGCCAAAGACGCGCGCCTGATCCGCAAAGAAATGCTGCATGACGCAATCGACACCCTGCGGCGCGACATTGCGCATGTTGGGCGCATAGAACATTCCCCGGAAGACAGGGTGCGTGATGATCTCGTAGGACGGGAAATAGTCGACACCCTTCACCTCCGCTTCAAGCTGCCCTGCAAGCGCCCGCAGGACGGATTTCGAATAGGTGGTCGCGACCAGCACATGTTTCGCAGAGGCCGTCGCCGTCAGGGGAACGGGAGACACCGTCAGCAGGATCTTCAGCGCGGGGTTCTTCGCCCGCATCAGCTTGATCGCCGCCTGCATCTCGCGCAGCAGGGGGCGAAAGCCACTGTTGCGGAAGACATGCCGCTCCGGGTCGAAGGCGCAGCCCGGCACGGTGCCGGGGCATAGCGCATATTCCAGCCCGGTTTCGGCATTGGCCCAGGACTCCGTCAGCCCCAGCGTAAAGACGAAAACATCCGCCCCGGTGATGGCCGCGCGCAGGGCGGCCAGCGTCGTGGCACGGGCCGCGCGCAACTCGCCCTCGGAAGCAAAGCCGTCGGGCTCGATCACCGGGCGCAGCGGATCGAAGAAACGTCCGTCCTGCTGCCAGATCTCGTCCGGAAGGTCGCGCAGATCGAACGCCAGCTCCAGCCATTGCCGCAGCATGCGGGGCGTGTAGATGTTGCCGGTGCGGAAGCTGAAGACGCCATAGTTGAAGCGGCGCGCGTCCTCGGCACTCAGGAAAGGCGGCGCAGGTTCGGCATTGACCCAATCATAGCCGCGCGCCACAAGCGCCCGCCCGATATGCTGCGCGAAACAGCTGCCAGCCGTGACGATGCGATCCTTTGGAAGAATGCGAAACTTCGGCGTCCACAGTTCGGTCAGCCCGAAGGCGCCGACATCCGCAACCGCAGGGCGCCAATAGGCCCGCGGCGCCAAGGCCTGATAGGGATTCTGGAACTCGTTCGACATTCCGACAACTCTTGACCAAGAAAACAGCGCCCGCGGCACCTCGAACGCTAGCAGAGCAAGGGCTGTCACACAACACACCCCCCGACATGAAAAGAGCCCCCGCATGAGGGGCCCTTTCCGTCTTTGTCTGATCCGAAGTGGTCTTTTACTTCAGAATTTTGGACACGACACCCGCGCCGACGGTACGGCCGCCTTCACGGATGGCGAAGCGCAGGCCGTCTTCCATCGCGATCGGTGCGATCAGTTCGACGGTGAACTTCAGGTTGTCGCCCGGCATCACCATCTCGGTGCCCTCAGGCAGCGTCACGGTCCCGGTCACGTCGGTCGTGCGGAAGTAGAACTGCGGACGGTAGTTCGCAAAGAACGGCGTGTGACGGCCGCCTTCTTCCTTCGTCAGGATGTAGGCTTCTGCTTCGAACTGGGTATGCGGGTTCACCGACTTCGGCTTGCAAAGAACCTGACCACGCTCAACGCCTTCACGGTCGATACCGCGCAGCAGAACGCCCACGTTGTCGCCGGCCTCACCACGATCCAGCAGCTTGCGGAACATTTCCACGCCCGTGCAGGTCGTCGTCTTGGTGTCCTTGATCCCCACGATCTCGATGCTGTCGCCCACGTTGATCACGCCACGCTCGATACGGCCGGTCACAACGGTACCACGGCCCGAGATCGAGAACACGTCTTCGATCGGCATCAGGAACGGCTTGTCCACGGCGCGCTCGGGCGTCGGGATATAGGTGTCAACCGCTTCCATCAGTGCGCGGATCGAGTTCTCGCCGATCTCTGCATCACGGCCTTCCATCGCAGCAAGGGCCGAACCCTTGATGATCGGAATGTCGTCGCCGGGGTATTCGTAGGAGGTCAGCAGCTCGCGGATCTCCATCTCCACCAGCTCCAGCAGCTCCTCGTCATCCACCTGGTCGACCTTGTTCATGTAGACGACCATGTAGGGGATGCCCACCTGGCGGCCCAGCAGGATGTGCTCGCGCGTCTGCGGCATCGGGCCGTCAGCGGCGTTCACAACCAGGATCGCGCCGTCCATCTGCGCCGCACCGGTGATCATGTTCTTCACATAGTCAGCGTGGCCGGGGCAGTCGACGTGTGCGTAGTGACGCGTCTCGGTCTCGTATTCCACATGCGCGGTCGAGATCGTGATCCCGCGGGCCTTCTCTTCCGGCGCGCCGTCGATCTGGTCATAGGCGCGGAATTCGCCGAAATACTTCGTGATCGCAGCCGTCAGCGTCGTCTTGCCGTGGTCAACGTGACCAATCGTGCCGATGTTAACGTGCGGTTTGTTACGTTCAAACTTTGCCTTGCCCATCCTGCGCAGCGCCTTCTGTTCGGGGGCCGCCCGCTCTTCGGACAAACCCGTTTCTGTCTCCGCGCGCCGTTTATTGACTTGGTCGGGGAAAATCAAGTGTCTCTTGGCGCGGACGGGTCACTGGGATGGCGGCGCCAGAACCTCGGGCTCTTGCAGGATCGCGCCGCGCGGCGGGGCGATCCGGGCAGGCGGCGTCACCGGGCGCAGCGGCGGGTTGGTCACGGGGACGGTGGACGCAACCGCCACGGCGGGCGCAGCGGCATCTGGCGTCGGCGCATCCGCATCTTCCACCACAGTGTCTTCCGCCACGGCGTCTGCCGCGCCGAACCAGCCTTCCGCCGCGCGCCGGCGCACCAGAAAGTTCTGGATCTGCTTGGACGCATTCCGGCTGAGGTTGCGCATCTGCACTTCCTTGGACTGGGTCAGCCCGGACCCAAGGATCGTATTGCCTGAAATCGTCTCGATCACGGTGATCTGTTCGGGCGGCGTGTTCATCTTCTGGCTGGCCGCATCGTCCCAGACCGTCAGCAGCAGGATCAGGACAGAGTTCGGCGACGCCACGATCGGAATGCCGGGCTGCGCCAGCACGTAACCCTCGACGCTGACACCCAGATGATACAGGCGATCCCCCTCGTAGCGCCCAAAACGCTCGTCGATCGCACCTTTCAGCGCTTCCTGCCATTCCTCAGGCGTCGCCTCGCGCGAGACAGGCCCGCGCGTCATCTTCGAGGCCACGACCACGTTATGACCCAGACGGAAATCGCCCAGATCGGCCGGCGCCTCGTCCAGGTCGTTCGGATTGGTGCAGGCGGCCATCAGAAGGACCGAGGAAAGCAGGGCAAGCAGGCGGAGCATGGCATAGTCCTTCGCGGCGATGTCTCGGGCATAGCGCAGCAGAACCTTGCGCGCAACGCGCCTGCGGCAGCTTGGCGCGCGCCGTGACCCGTTTGCCGAGTGCCCTCACGCCCTATATCGTGCGACAAGGAGGCATCCGCCCATGTCCCACGCCGAAACACGCGACACCAAAGCGCCCCGGCAGCCGCACCTGCCCGTGCGCGTTCCCCTTGTCACGGAGCCGTGGGGTTTGCTGAAAAGCCTGAATGCCGCGCGCCAGAACGTGCTGTCGATCATCCCCGAGATCGCAACCCGCCAGCCCATGGTCAGTGGCAAGACCGGCAAACGCTGGCACATGGTCATGGACCCGGACGCGATCCGCCAGATGCTGCTGGAGCGGCTGGACGATTATCCCAAGTCGGACGTGACCAAGAACCTGCTGCGCCCCGCGATCGGCGAATCGCTGTTCGTGGCCGAAGGCGCGCATTGGCGCTGGCAGCGCCGCGCGGCCGCGCCGGTGTTTTCGCATCGCAACGTGATGAACCTTGCCCCGATCATGACGGCCGCGGCAGAACGATCCGCCGAACGCGTGGCCAACGCGGGGCCCCGTGCGGTGAACATGTTCGACGAGATGGTGCGCGCCACTTTCGACGTGATCAGCGACGTCACCTTTTCGGACGGCGGCGGCTTTGACCGCGACGCGGTGCACAAGGCCATCGACGCCTATGTCAGCGAGGCCGGCAAGATCAGCCTGTTCGACATCCTCGGCTTTCCCGACTGGGTGCCGCGCCCCGGGCGGGCGATGTCGGGTGCCGCGCTCAAGCAGATGAAGGCTGTGGCTGACCAGTCCATCGACCAGCGCCGCCGCGCAGAGCATGGCAAGGCGGTACCCGATCTGCTGGACCTGCTGCTGGCTGGGGAAGACCCCGAAACGAAGCGGCAGATGGACACAGGCGAGTTGCGCGACAACCTGCTGACCTTCATCGTCGCAGGCCATGAAACCACCGCCCTGACCCTTGGCTGGGCGCTCTACCTTTGTGCCTTCGATCAGCAGGTGCAGGACTGCGCGCGCACCGAGGCGCAATCGGTCCTGCAAGGCCGTGCCGCGACCGGCGCGGATGTCGAGGCGCTGCCCTTCATCCGACAGATCGTGGATGAGGCACTGCGCCTCTACCCACCCGCAGGCGTGGTGTCGCGCACCGCACAGGCCGCCGACACCCTGAGCGGGCGCGAGATCAGACCGGGCGATACCGTGATGATCCCGATCTATGCGCTACACCGCAATCACCTGCTGTGGGAGGAACCGGATGCCTTCCGCCCGGAACGTTTCGCCGACCGCAAGGCCGTGCCGCGCTATGCCTATCTGCCGTTCGGGGACGGGCCGCGCATCTGCATCGGCGCCAGTTTCGCCCTGCAGGAGGCGGTGATCATTCTGGCCACCCTGCTGTCAAGGTTCCGCTTCCGCCCGGTGCCGGGCCGCGATCCGAAGCCCGTGATGATCCTGACCCTACGCCCCGAGGGCGGTGTGTGGCTGCAGGCGGACCCGGCCTAGACCGGCGCGCCCCCTGCGCCCCTGTCAGGTGAACCTGTTGTCGCGCGGAAAGCCGCGTGGTGCCATCCGGCCGGCGCTTGCGCGTTTGCCCAGCCATTCGGCCAGATCGCTTTCGGTACGGGTGCGCCCTGCGGGATCATGCCAGATCAGCCCGTCGGACAGGGCAAAGGTGATCGCATCCGACAGACCACCGTCCTTGAACTTCTGCAGCCGCACGCCCTTGCCGCGCGCCATTTCCGGCAACTCGTCCAGCGGGAAAACAAGTACCTTGCGGTTCTCGCCGACGCAGGCCACGTGGTCGCCCGTCACCGGGCGGCAAACCAGCGCGCGCGCATCGCCCGACAGGTTCAGCACCTGCTTGCCGGCGCGGGTCTGGGCCACGATCTCATCCTCGGACACGACGAAACCATCACCCGCTGACGACGCAACCAGCAGCTTGCGCCCCGGCTTGTGGATCAGGATATCCACGATCTGCGCCTCGTTCGGCAGATCGACCATCAGACGCAGCGGTTCGCCCATGCCGCGCCCGCCGGGCAGATTCATCGCGCCAACAGTGTAGAAACGCCCATTCGAGGCAAAGACCAGCAGCTTGTCGGTCGTTTCCGCGTGGAAGGCGAAACGCGGCCCGTCGCCGTCCTTGAACTTGATCTCGCGGGTCAGGTCGATATGGCCCGACATCGCCCGGATCCAACCCATCTGCGAACAGATTACGGTCAGCGGCTCGCGCTCGATCATCGCCTCCAGCGGCACATCCTCGACCTCGCCCGCCTCGGCGAACTGTGTGCGTCGCGCACCGCCGGGGCTGGCAGCGCCAAACTGCTTGCGCACCTCGCGCAGCTGATCCGATATCGCCGCCCATTGCAGCTTTTCGCTGTCCAGAAGATCCTCCAGCGTGGCGCGCTCTTCCATCAGCGCATCACGCTCGCGGATCAGCTCGATCTCTTCCAGCCGCCGCAAGGACCGCAGGCGCATGTTCAGGATCGCCTCGGCCTGCACTTCGGACAGCGACGGCTCTTCATCCGCGCCAATACTCCGCGCCGTCAAGGGCGAGACATAATCCTTTTCCGACGTGGCGCGCACATGGGGGTTGCCCCAGTTCTCATACATCAGCGCCCGCTTGGGATCGTCATCATAGCGGATGATGTCGATCACACGGTCGAGGTTCAGGAAGGCGATGATGAAGCCTTCCAGCACTTCCAGCCGGTGATCGATCTTTTCCAGCCTGTGCCGGGACCGGCGCTGCAACACCTCGCGCCGGTGATCCAGAAAGGCGCGCAGCACCTCTTTCAGGGAACAGACCTTGGGCGTCAGCCCGTCGATCAGCACGTTCATGTTCAGGCTGAACCGCACCTCGAGGTCCGAGTTGCGGAACATCATCCCCATCAGCACATTCGCATCGACCGTGCGCGCGCGCGGCTCCAGCACAAGGCGCACGTCATCGGCGGATTCGTCACGCACATCGCCAAGGATCGGGATCTTCTTGGTCTGGATAAGCTCCGCGATCTTTTCGATCAGCTTGGATTTCTGAACCTGATAGGGGATCTCGGTGACCACGATCTGCCACTGACCGCGCCCCAGATCCTCGATCTCCCATTTGCAGCGCAGACGGAAGGCGCCGCGCCCGGTCCGGTAAGCCTCGGCAATGCTCTCGCGCGGCTCGACGATCACGCCGCCGGTCGGGAAATCGGGGCCGGGCACATATTGCAGCAGCGTCTCGTCGCGCGCATCGGGCGACTTGATCAGATGCAGACAGGCACCGACCAGTTCGTCGATGTTATGCGGCGGGATGTTCGTGGCCATGCCGACCGCGATCCCGGATGACCCGTTCGCCAGCAGGTTCGGGAACGCCGCCGGGAACACAACGGGTTCTTCCAGCGTGCCGTCATAGTTGGGGCGGAAATCGACAGCGTTTTCCGCCAACCCCTCCATCAGCGCCTCGGCGGCGGCGGTCATGCGCGCTTCGGTGTAGCGTGCAGCGGCGGGGTTGTCCCCGTCGATATTGCCGAAGTTGCCCTGCCCGTCCACCAGCGGATAGCGGACGTTGAAATCCTGCGCCAGACGCGCCATCGCGTCATAGATCGCGGCATCCCCATGCGGGTGATAGTTCCCCATCACGTCGCCCGAGATCTTGGCAGACTTTCGGAAGCCCCCGTTGCTGCTCAGCCTCAGTTCGCGCATCGCATAGAGAATGCGGCGATGCACGGGCTTCAGGCCGTCGCGCGCATCCGGCAGCGCACGATGCATGATCGTCGACAAGGCATAGGTCAGGTAGCGCTCGCCGATTGCGCGGCGCAGCGGTTCGGACACCTCGGAAGGGTTCGGTACATTATCGTCGATCAGGTCGCTCATGCGTCAGGTGATAGACGCACACCGCGGCTTGGTAAAGCAACCAGCGCACCGCAGCCCGGCGAATTCTGAAAAAACATAAGGCCGATCAGGTCGAATCATGTATAGAAAAAACCCTGCCCAGTCGGTTTTCGGCTGTTTTTCATGTGTTTTTGTGTGTTTGGGGGTATGGGCATGTGGCGTCTGATGACGGCAACTTTTGCATTTCTTGGATGGTCTTTCTATGCGCTGAGCGGCGGCGGCGATTATCAGCCCCGAGAAGGATCTCGTCAGGCTGAAGCACTGCGACAGAAGGCCGACACCGTGACAGGGCCATCTGCCACCGCCACTTTGGCACAAGACAAGATCGACACGGTCATCCTTGACGCGGTCAGCATGAACCGCACGGACATCGCGCCCGGCGGACTGGGGGGCTTGACCGAAGACATGACCGCCCGCCCCATCGCGGCATCTGCGGATGGGCAGGCCGACGAGGTGATCCGCTGGACAGCGACATTGAATCTGGCCCAGCCTGCCGCAACCGCGCCATTGGACCAGATCATCGCCACCAGCGCCCCCGCTCAACAGGACGTGGTGCGCGATATTCGCCGCATCACCGGCGATGTCGTGAATTTCCGCAGCGGCCCCGGTACGCGCTACGGCGTTATCGGCAAACTGTCGCGGGGCACGGAGGTGGAGGTTCTGGAAACCTTCGACAACGGCTGGCTGAGGATGCGCGCCATCGACAGCGACACGGTCGGCTGGGTCATTGGCTCGCTTGTTTCGCAAATCAACGGCTGATCCGCGCGCCATCAGGTGTTGCAACATGATGCGCCAGTTGCGATGACGGCGGCATGAACGCGAAAACGATCCTCATCACCGGCTGTTCGTCCGGTATCGGTTACGATGCGGCGCATGGCCTCAAGGCGCGGGGCTGGCGCGTCTTCGCGGCATGCCGCCAACAGGCGGATGTGGACCGGCTGATCGGCGAAGGTCTGGAGGCCGTGCAACTTGATTATGCCGATCCGGCCTCGATCCGCGCTGCCCTGACACATGTGCTGAACCAGACCGGCGGCACGCTGGACGCGCTGTTCAACAACGGTGCCTATGCCTGCCCCGGCGCCGCCGAAGACCTTCCGCGCGAAGCCCTGGCCGAGATTTTCGAGGTCAATGTCTTCGGCTGGCACGATCTGACACGGCTGGTCCTCCCGGTGATGCGTGCCCAGGGGCATGGCCGCATCATCAACTGCTCCTCGGTGCTGGGGTTGGTGGTGGCGCCGTGGCGCTCTGCCTACAACGCCACCAAATATGCCATCGAAGCGCTGAGCGACACACTCAGGATCGAGATGCGCGGCACCGGCATAGACGTCATCCTGATCGAACCGGGCCCGGTCGCCAGCCGTATCCGCGCCAACTCGATCCCCCATTTCGAACGCTGGATCGACTGGCAGAACAGCCCGCGCGCCAATCAATACCGCAGCACCCTGCTCAAGCGGCTTTATGAGCCGAAGACCAAGAAGGACAGGTTCGAATTGCCGGCCTCTGCCGTGACCGCCAAATTGATCCATGCGCTTGAAGCACCACGGCCGAAAGCGCGCTACTACGTGACCACCCCGACTTATGCGATGGGCCTGTTGCGCCGCATCCTGCCGACGCGGGCGCTGGACTGGGTGCTGGCCAAAGGCTGACGCAGCCCCCTTGTGGCAAAATTCAGGTTCGCTTTTTGCCGCGCGCCCTCTACATGGGGCGAGACAAGGAAAAAAGGACTGAAGTGATGAGGGACGATCCCCTGTTCTACGTTGTGGTCGCAGCTTGCCTTGCGGTGCTGGGCATCCTGCTTCTGGGTATCGGCGGCTTTGCCAAGGGCGGCGAGTTCAATCGCAAATATGCCAACAAGATCATGCGCTGGCGCATCGGGGCGCAACTGGGCGCGGTCATTCTCATACTTCTGTTCGTTTGGCTCCGCAGACAGGGATAAGTCATGATTGTTCTCAACAAGATCTACACCAAGACCGGCGACGACGGTGAAACCGCTCTGGGCAATGGCGCGCGCGTCGCCAAGCATTCGATGCGCGTGACCGCCTATGGCACCGTGGACGAGGCGAATGCCACCGTCGGGATGGCCCGGCTGCATGCCGACACGGACCTCGACGCAGCCCTTGCGCGGATCCAGAACGACCTGTTCGATCTTGGCGCGGATCTGTGCCGCCCCGACATGGAGCGTGACGCGGATGCGGAATATCCGCCCCTGCGCATGGTAAAGGCGCAGGTGGACCGCCTCGAGGCTGAAATCGATGCGATGAACAGCCGCCTTGAACCCCTGCGCAGCTTCATCCTGCCCGGCGGTTCCGCGCTTGCCGCCTATCTGCACCTGTGCCGCACCATCAGCCGCCGCGCGGAGCGTGAAACCGTGGAACTGGCGACGATGGAAACCGTGAACCCGGATGCCGTCAAGTATCTCAACCGGTTGTCCGACTGGTTCTTCGTGGCGGCGCGTGTCGCCAATGATGACGGGCGCGCCGATGTTCTGTGGGTGCCGGGGGCAAACCGTTAAATCGCGCTAACGCCCCACGATGGGACATCCAAACCGAAGAACGCGGCGTCTTATGACCATGACGTGACGATTTTGCCCTGTTTCGCCGGCGCGCAAGATTATATCAACGCGCAGAGTGTTATCTGGGGAGTCGTCAATCGTCTTCCCGCAATCTGAGGGAGACCACGCCAATGAAGGTACTCGTGCCTGTCAAACGTGTGATCGACTATAACGTGAAGGTTCGCGTGAAGGCGGACGGAAGCGGTGTCGATCTCGCCAATGTGAAGATGTCGATGAACCCGTTCGACGAGATCGCGGTGGAAGAGGCGATCCGCCTGAAGGAAGCGGGCAAGGCCGAAGAGGTCGTGGTTGTCTCGATCGGTGTCAAGCAGGCGCAGGAAACCCTGCGGACCGCGCTGGCGATGGGCGCGGACCGCGCGATCCTGGTCGTGGCCTCGGATGACGTGCACAACGACATCGAACCGCTGGCCGTCGCAAAGATCCTCAAGGCCGTCATCGCCGAAGAAGCCCCAGGTCTGGTCATCGCGGGCAAGCAGGCGATCGACAACGACATGAACGCGACCGGGCAAATGCTGTCGGCCCTGCTGGGCTGGTCGCAGGCGGCCTTCGCCTCGCATCTGGACCTCGACGGCGATCACGCGCTGGTCACCCGCGAGGTGGACGGCGGTCTGCAGACGATCAAGGTCAAGCTGCCGACGATCGTTACCGCGGACCTGCGCCTGAACGAGCCGCGCTATGCCAGCCTTCCCAACATCATGAAGGCCAAGAAGAAGCAGCTCGATGAAAAGACCGCCGCCGATTACGGCGTCGATGTCACCCCGCGCCTGACCGTGGTCAAGACCTCGGAACCGGCGGCGCGGGCGGCAGGTATCAAGGTGGGCTCGGTCGACGAGCTTGTGGCGAAACTCAAGGAAGCGGGGGCTGTGTGATGGCTGTTCTTCTGATTGGTGAAGTGACCGATGGCACGCTGGCAGTGGACGCAACCGCCAAGGCCGTAACCGCCGCCGGGAAACTGGGCGATGTGACCGTGCTTTGCACTGGCGCCTCGGCCAAGGCCGCCGCCGATGAGGCTGCGAAGATCGCGGGCGTATCCAAGGTGCTGGTCGCCGAGGATGCGCTTTATGGCCATCGTCTGGCCGAACCCGTGGCCGCCCTGATCGTCAGCCTTGCAGGCAATTATTCGCATATCGTGGCCCCCTCGACGACGGATGCGAAGAACATCATGCCGCGCGTCGCGGCCCTGCTGGACGTGATGATCCTGTCCGACGTGGTCGGCGTGGTCGATGCGGATACGTTCGAGCGTCCGATCTATGCCGGCAACGCGATCCAGACCGTGAAATCCACTGACAGCGTCAAGGTGATGACGATCCGCACCTCGACCTTCGATCTGGCACCGATGGGCGGCTCCGCTGCGGTCGAGGCAATCGCCACCGGCGACAACCCCGGCCTGTCCGAATGGGTTGAAGACAAGGTCGCGGCCTCGGACCGTCCCGAACTGACCAGCGCGGGCGTTGTCGTGTCCGGCGGGCGCGGCGTGGGCTCCGAAGCCGACTTCGCCCTGATCGAGAAACTGGCCGACAAGCTGGGCGCCGCCGTCGGCGCATCCCGCGCGGCCGTCGACTCGGGCTATGCACCCAACGACTGGCAGGTCGGCCAGACCGGCAAGGTCGTGGCGCCGGATCTCTATGTTGCCGTCGGCATCTCGGGCGCGATCCAGCACCTCGCGGGCATGAAGGACAGCAAGATCATCGTCGCGATCAACAAGGACGAAGAAGCGCCGATTTTCCAGGTCGCCGATTACGGCCTTGTCGCCGACCTCTTCACTGCTGTCCCGGAACTGATCGAAAAGATCTGAACAAGGTGCCGCCCGCAAGGGATCACCAGAAGGCCCGCCCTCTCAGGCGGGCCTTTTTTGTGGCACGAAGGCCGTCACGGCATGACCCGTCCTCCCATCATCGCTTGCAGAACGGGGCCCAACACCTCTGCCACCTCCTGATGCGCCACAGGGCCCATCAGCCCGGCAGCGGCCGGAGCCTCCAATGGCGAAAACACCATGCCTTCGGTTCCCCGGGCAAGCGCCTGCGGACTGGCGGCAACCTCGACCACCTCGGTGACAAGCGGGCGAAGATCCTCGATCATCGACCTGTCGACAAACAACGGATCACGCCCAAGATCATCCCCCGGTTCAGCCTCAAGGCCTTCAGCCCGCGGATCGCCGCAGAGCGGTTCATGATCCGCAAACCACAACAGCACCGTCCGCCCGCCGATCCCCTGCAACAGGTGCCGCATGCGCGCCAGCCAGGCCTGTTTCAACTCCTCCCGGATCATGCGGTAGCGATCCGGTGAAAGCTGCCGGATCGAGGACAGCATATGCCGGTTGAAGGCAAAATCGGTGAAATCGACATCGCGGAACATCTGCTTCATCAAGCCGGATGCGTTCAGGAACCGGTCATTGCGCCGGGGATGCACCGCGTAGAACCGGTTCGACATGTTCTGCGCGCCCATGACCTGCACGACCGTCACGCGTGACTGGTTGGCAATCTCCATCACCGTGGCGTCATTCAAAAAGGCGTCCACCCCTGCGTTCTGCCAACCGAAATTGACGCATTTCAGGCCGGTCGCGCCTTCGATCAACGCAGGAAAGGGTTTCGCAATGAAACGCCCGTAGGTGTCGGTTCCCCCCAGAAAGAGGGCATAATCACCGTCAAGTCGCCGCCTCGGACCGCGAAACAGCAAACGCGATCGTCCGTAGCGGCAAGAATAATAGTTCAGGCCACCTTGGCCAATTGCGTCATAGCTCATCTATCCCACCCGATTGTTGAAACTCACCCGTCGGGCAGAATCACGCAAAGAACTTGCGATTCTCTTAAACGCGCAATTCAGCGAAATTATTAACGAACCATCCCGGCGCCTGTGGCCTTGCACGGCCCCGCCGCCCCGGCCTATTGTCGGCGGCGACAGGCAATAGGGAAAGCAGGACGCCCATGGATATTCAAAGCATCGGCATCGTTGGCGCAGGCCAGATGGGCAATGGCATCGCGCATGTCATGGCCTTGGCCGGGTATGACGTGCTGATGACCGATATCAGCCAGGACGCGCTTGATGCGGCTGTCGCGCTGATCTCGCGCAACTTGGACCGTCAGGTCAGCCGCGGCAAGGTCAGCCAGGTCGACAAGGATGCCGCGATGGCGCGCATCGGAACGACACTGACGCTGACGGATCTGGGCCCCTGCGACCTGATCATCGAGGCGGCAACAGAGCGCGAGACGATCAAGCAGAAGATCTTTGACGAGCTTCTGCCGCATCTCGCGCCGCACACGATCCTGACCTCCAACACCTCGTCGATCTCGATCACCAGACTGGCCAGCCGCACCGATCGGCCCGAAAGGTTCATGGGGTTCCACTTCATGAACCCGGTGCCGATCATGCAACTCGTCGAATTGATCCGCGGCATCGCGACCGATGAACCCACCTATGCCGCCTGCCTCAAGGTGGTCGAAAAACTGGGCAAGACCGCAGCCTCCGCCGAAGACTTCCCGGCCTTCATCGTCAACCGCATCCTGATGCCCATGATCAACGAGGCGGTCTATACCCTCTATGAAGGCGTCGGATCGGTGAAATCCATCGACGAATCCATGAAGCTCGGGGCCAATCACCCCATGGGGCCGCTGGAACTTGCGGATTTCATCGGGCTGGATACCTGTCTGGCCATCATGAACGTTCTGCATGACGGTCTGGCCGATACAAAATACCGCCCCTGCCCGCTGCTGACAAAATACGTGGAAGCGGGCTGGCTTGGCCGCAAGACGCAGCGCGGCTTCTACGATTATCGCGGCGAGGTTCCCGTTCCCACCCGCTAGGCATCTTCTTGCCTGAAATATCCTCGGGGGGAGTCCCGCAGGGACAGGGGGGCAGACAGCCCCCCTTGCGCGTTTTGCCGCGCAGGTTCCTTCAGTCCCGCAGGGCCAAGGTGTGCTCGCGCAGCCAGGCCATGAAGGCGCGCGGATCACGACCGCGCTGATCAGCCTCCTCAGGCGAGATGGGATGCCCGATCACCGGCGCCTGCGGCTTGTCGAAAGCATGCACCACCTCATGCAGCAACAACCCCTGCCGCAACACGGGCGAAATCCGGTTGGCAATCTGATACCAGCGCGAATTCGATCCCGGGAAATAGCAGGGCACGACCGTCGCCCCCGAGCGGCGGATCATCTTTGCTGTAAAGACGTTCCACTCCGCTTCGATCGCAGGACCGAACATGGTCTTCGATGTCGCCACCACACCCGAGGGGAACAATGCGATCAATCCACCCTGTGCCAGGTGATCCATCGCCGCGTTGCGCATCTCGATCATCTTGCGTTGCGCATCGGGTTCATGCGGGAAAGGCACGGGGATCATGTAGCTGGCGGCGCTCTCGTCGATGCCCGTCAGCAGCGATCGCGTCAGGATGCGATAGTCATCGCGGACCCTGCCGATCAGATCGGCAAGGATCATCCCGTCCACCAGACCATGCGGGTGGTTTGCCACGAATACCACAGGCCCCTTGGCCGGAATGCGCGCCAGCTGTTCGGCAGGGGTCAGCAGATCGATCCCCATCACATCCATCGTTGCCGGCCAGAAGGCCTGGCCGGTCGGCGCGCCGCGCTGTTCGAATTCCTTGACGCGCCGGATGATGCTGATCTTTCCGGTCATCCACTCCATCACGCGGATGATTGCCCCGCGCAACGGGCTGTCGAACGTGTTCGAATAGGTCAGGCTGCCTCGGTCGTACACCGTCTGATGCGGCTCGGCGGGACCGTCGTGGTCCGTTGCGGGGCTATGTTCTTGAATATCGACCACCTCGAGCTCGCTGTCGTGCCGTCCTCAGTATCCCAGGGCCGGCTTACATGCCTTCGCCGAACCGGTCGGCCACAAGGGCCTCAAGGGCATCGGCAAGGGCCCCGGCATCCGGGCCGCTGGTCTGAACCTCAATAGTGGTTCCTTTCGATGCTGCCAACATCAAAAGCCCCATGATACTGTCGCCCGAGGCGCTCAGCCCCTCGCGGCTGACCTCCGCCGTGGCGTCGAACCCTTCCACCACTTCCACAAGCTTGGCCGAGGCGCGGGCATGAAGACCCTTTTCATTGATGATCTTCAGGCTGCGGTGCACTGTCTGCGTCATGATTAATCTTGGTCCGAAGTTATGTTCTGTGTGTCAATGTACTTGCGGCCTGCTTCCAGCGCATGGCGCACGGCATCGCCGATCGGCAGATGGCGGCTTTTCGCCAGTTTGATCAGCATCGGAAGATTGGCGCCATAAAGGATACGTCGGTCATCAGGCGCGCAGGCGCGCAGGGACAGGTTGCTGGGTGAGCCGCCGAACATGTCCGTCACGACCACGACGCCGCTGCCGGTATCGACCGCATCCGCCGCCTCCATGATCTCCTGCTGCTTCTGGGCGCGATCGTGATCAGCCTCGATCGAGATGGCGCGAATGCCCTTCTGCTTGCCGACGACATGCTCGACGGCGGCAAGATATTCCTTGGCCAGACCACCATGGGCGACGATCACGATACCGATCACGGATGTTTTCCCTCACATCAATGTTGCGCCGGCTCCGGGCCGGTTGGCTGGCAGAGAGGCATCGCGTCGCTCCAGTTCGCGATGCCTTATTGACACTTGCCAGCCCTCCTTAGCAAGGGTCAAGGCCAGCTTTTCCGTCATGGCAACCGACCTGTGCTGCCCTCCGGTACACCCGAATCCGATCGCAAAATGGGACTTTCCCTCTTCCTTGTAGGCCGGCAGCAACAACAGGATCAGGTCCAGGACCTTGGCATAGAACGCATCTTCCCGCGGATCGCCAGCGATATGGGCCGCGACCCTGGGATCGCGGCCATCCAGCGCGCGCAGGCTTTCTTCCCAATAGGGATTTCGCAGAAACCGGCAATCGAACACCATGTCCATCCCGCGCGGCATGCCGCGCTTGTAGGAAAAAGAGTTGATCGTCACCGCCAGATGCCGTCCACCACCGCCGGTGAACATGCGCTCGATTTCGGCGCGCAGCTCATGCGGCGTCAGGTCAGACGTGTCGATCAGGATATCGGCGCGCGCGCGGATCGGCCCCAGCAGGTCCAGTTCGCGCGCAATACCGATTTCGGGGCTTTCGGCGGGTGCCATCGGGTGGCGCCGTCGCGTTTCCGAATAGCGCCGCTCCAGCACCTCGGTCCGGCTGTCGAGATATAGCAGCGCAGGCTCAAGCCCCGGCGTCAGGCCCAACCGGTCGATCGTCTCGATCAAGGCATTGGTCGAGAAGTCACGGTTGCGCACGTCCAGACCCAGCGCCAGCGGACGGCTGAGTGGCGGCCCGTCCAGCAGGCGCGGCAGCATCGATATGGGAAGATTGTCGATCGCCTCAAAGCCCGAGTCCTCAAGCGCGTTGATCGCGGTGGATCGTCCTGCGCCAGATGGGCCGGTGACCAGCACGATGCGCTTTCCGGCATTGGCCGCTTGCGGCGTGCCATCCGAAATCTGTCCTGTCTTGACGGCCATGTCGGTTCGCCTTTCGCCTACGCCACCCGCCCTGCTGCAAGATATTGCAGAATTGCGGCAGGAAAAGCAGGGCTATCTACTCTGTGAACGCACGGAAGGCAAAGCCCCAGCAGATCTATCGTTCGATAAGGCGGCAGGCGCGCCTCTTCCAGCCGGTCCAGATCCACGACAAGGCCGATCCGGCAGGGGCCGACAGCCTTCGCCCCGAGGATGCCGACACCACGCGCCTCGATCTGGCCACGCAACGCGTCCGGCGCGTCCGCGATGATCCGATCATCCTCGGCACCGCGATCTTCGCGCCAGATAATGGTGCGATCATCGGCAACCAAGCCTGCACCCAGCGACATGAGTTGCAGTGCCAGCGATGACTTTCCGCGCCCGGATTCACCCCGGATCAGGACAGCGTGACCATGCAGGGCGACGGTCGTGGAGTGCAGGACAAGACGCGTCTCGTTGTCAGACCGTCCCGCGCCCTGCTGGCTCTCTTTCATCTCAGACCGGCAGGCCCACGACAAAACGCGCGCCCAGCGGCTCTGACGTCGGATCCGCATCGGTCGGGCGGATATTCTCGGCCCAGATCACACCATCATGCGCTTCGACGATCTGCTTGGAGATCGCCAGCCCAAGGCCCGAATTGTTGCCGAACTGGCCTGCAGGGCGTTCCGAATAGAAGCGCTTGAAGACCTTGGTCAGCGCCTCTTCGGGGATGCCGGGGCCTGTATCCTCGACCACGACAAGCACGCGGTTCTCGCGCTGACGGGCCCAGACGCGAATGGCATCACCATCCTCGCAGAAACTGATCGCATTGGTGATCAGGTTGACAAAGACCTGTGCCAACCGCGCCTCAAGGCCATGCACGACAATCGGCTCATCCGGAAGGTCCGTGATGAAGTCGATCCCCTGCGCACCGGCTTCCTGCCCCAGATAATCGCCAAGATTCCCCAGCATCCTGAGAAGATCGAAAGGCTCCTGCTCTTCCTTGACCAGCTCACTGTCCAGACGCGAGGCGTTCGAGATGTCCGAGACAAGACGATCCAGCCGGCGGACATCATGTTCGATCACGTCCAGCAACTTGGCGCGCTGATCGTCACGTTTGGCCACGCGCAACGTGCCGACAGCCGAGCGCAGCGAGGCCAGCGGGTTCTTGATCTCATGCGCCACATCTGCGGCAAACTGTTCGTTCCCGTCGATCCGGTCGTAAAGCGCGGACACCATGCCGCGCAGCGCACCGGACAGGCGGCCGATCTCGTCGGGGCGCGCGGTCATGTCGGGGATGCGGATGCGCCCGTTGGCCGCCTTGCGACGGTCGCGGTCGCGCCCGATCTCGGCTGCGGCCGCCAGATCGGAAATGGGATTCGCAATGGTCGAGGCCAGAACGATGCTTAGCCCGATCGAGACCAGCGTGGCGATCAGGAACATCTGCAACACGCGTTCCCGCTCGATCCGGACAAGTGTATCGATCTCGCCACCCGCGTTGACAAGGGCAACGGCGCCGAATAGCTTTCCGTCCTTGATCACCGGGCTTGCCACCGTGAAGGTGGTCGTCCCGCTGACATCATGCGCGGTACTGTAGGTGGTGCCGCTGGCCAGCGCCTGTTCGACCTGCGCGCGCGCAAGCTGTTCATGGGTCAGACCGGGCTGTTCGTCACCGAAGGGTGTCAAAGCGGCCACGCCGGACCAGAGCCAGGACAGGAAATCGACGATGATAGTGGGCTCATTGCGCACCGTGCCGCCGGATTGCAGGATACCGGCGCCGGATCCTTGCCCCAGCAAGGCGCCTTTCGCATCGAAGACGAACACTTCAAGCCCGCTGCGCAGGTCAAGAGCGGCGAGCGTGGTCTGTGTGCTTGGGCCCGTATCGACGGACAGACCCGTTGCCGCCTGAACTTCGAAGACACTGGCAATCAGCTCGGCTTCACCCAGAAGGCTGTTGATACGCTGCACCGCCAATGGCTCCCGCGAGGAGTTCATCAGCAGGATACCCGCCACCAGAATATTCAAGGCCACCAGGTTGAAGGTGATGATCTTGCGGGTGAGCGGCGAGTCCTTGAGTGAGAACAAGCCGCGCCGTTCGCGCTTGTGACGCAATTCCCCTTCGACAACGGCATCCGGGGCGACGAAATCGTCGCCCAGAATTACATCACCGTCCCGCCGGGGCGTCGCGTCGCGCAAGCTGATCCTTTCCGCGAGTGCCATCACTCTTCGTTATATCTGTAGCCGATACCATACAGGGTCTCGATCGCTGAAAACTCAGGATCCGCCGTCCGCATCTTCTTGCGCAGCCGCTTGATATGGCTGTCGATCGTGCGGTCATCAACATACACTTGATCATCATAAGCCACGTCCATCAACTGGTCACGGCTTTTCACGAAGCCCGGACGCTGCGCCAGCGCCTGAAGCAGCAGGAATTCGGTAACGGTCAGCGACACGTCACGGCCTTTCCATGTCACGGAATGGCGCAGCGGATCCATCCGCAGCTCGCCCCGCTCCATCACCTTGGTTTCTTCGGTATCCCCGACGATGTCACCGGCAACCGCATCCTGTCTGCGCAGGAGGGCGCGAATACGCTCGACCAGCAGGCGCTGCGAGAAGGGCTTCTTGACGTAGTCGTCGGCCCCCATCCGCAGACCAAGCACCTCGTCGATCTCGTCATCCTTGGAGGTCAGGAAAATGACCGGCATCGAGGTCTTCTGACGCAGGCGCTGCAGAAGATCCATCCCGTCCATGCGCGGCATCTTGATGTCCAGCACAGCCATATCGGGCAATTTCTTGTTGAATGCATCGAGGGCGGATTGCCCGTCGTTGTAAGTTTCTACTTCAAAACCCTCGGCTTCGAGGGTCATGGCAACCGATGTCAGAATATTCCTGTCATCGTCCACGAGGGCGATTTTTGACATGGCGGATTTCCTTGTACTGCTCGTTACGCCTGATTTTTTCCTTAATTCATCGTCTTTTTGGTCTTTACAATCAATCCCTAACTACGAATCAGGCCGAACCTGTGTCGTATTTAGTCGTAAAAAACCTAAGCAATGGCTAAATTGCATCAGTTACAGTTTCCGGTGAAGGAACAGTCCAATGGGGAATTCCGCCATGGTTGCGCTAAACTGCGACTGGTTGCGCTAACTGCGAAAAACCCTTCTGTTCCTTCAACGAACCATCATGTTAAGAGGCGACGCATCGGCCCGGACAGAGGCCGCCCAGTCGGGCAATTTGCCCGCTTCACGTGAACACGGGACCGCCGCCCCACGCGCGGCTACAGGAGTTTGGCAATATGGCATTTGGACGGGTAAACCCGCAATTCCGGCTTGAAGATCAAGGGATCAACGGGCTGGGCAATGTCTTTTACAATCTTATGGAGCCAGCGCTGATCGAATCGGCGCTCAAGAACGGCGAGGGCACGCTGGGCAACGGCGGCGCCTTCCTCGTGACGACCGGCAAGTTCACCGGACGCTCGCCCAAGGACAAGCACGTGGTGCGCACGGCATCCGTCGAAGACAGCATCTGGTGGGAAAACAACGCCGCCATGTCGCCCGAAGGGTTCGATGCGCTGCATGCCGACATGCTGGAACACATGAAGGGTGGCACCTACTACGTGCAGGACCTCGTGGCTGGCGCCGATCCCGAACTGGCGATCAACGTGCGCATGGTGACCGAACTGGCCTGGCATGGCCTGTTCATCCGCCACCTGCTGCGCCGCCCCGAACGTGAGGCGCTGGACCGGTTCACCGCCGATTTCACCGTGATCAACTGCCCCAGCTTCAAGGCGGACCCCGCGCGTCACAACTGCCGCTCGGAAACCGTCATCGCGATGAACTTCGACGCCAAGATGATCCTGATCGGCGGCACCGAATATGCGGGAGAAAACAAGAAATCCGTCTTCACCCTTCTGAACTACCTGCTGCCGGAAAAAGGCGTGATGCCGATGCATTGCTCGGCCAACCACGCCACCGGCAACCCGGTCGACACCGCCGTGTTCTTTGGCCTGTCGGGCACCGGCAAGACCACGCTGTCGGCTGATCCCGCGCGCACGCTGATCGGTGACGATGAACATGGCTGGTCGGATCGCGGCACCTTCAACTTCGAAGGCGGCTGCTATGCCAAGACCATCAACCTTAGCGCCGAGGCCGAGCCCGAGATCTACGCGACCACCACCAAGTTCGGCACCGTGATCGAGAACATGATCTTCGATCCCGAGACGTTCGAGCTGGATTTCGACGATGACAGCCTGACGGCGAACATGCGTTGCGCCTATCCGCTGGGCTATATCTCGAACGCGTCCGAAACAGCACTCGGTGGGCATCCCAAGAATGTCATCATGCTGACCTGCGATGCCTTCGGCGTCCTCCCTCCGATTGCGCGGCTGACGCCGGCGCAGGCGATGTATCACTTCCTGTCGGGCTTCACCTCGAAGGTCGCCGGGACCGAGCGTGGCGTGACCGAGCCCGAACCCACCTTCTCGACCTGCTTTGGCGCCCCCTTCATGCCGCGCCGCCCCGAAGCCTATGGCAAGCTGCTGCAAGCCAAGATCGCCAAGCATGGTGCGACCTGCTGGCTGGTGAACACCGGCTGGACCGGCGGCGCCTATGGCACCGGCAGCCGGATGCCGATCCGCGCGACCCGCGCGCTTCTGACGGCCGCACTTGACGGCAGCCTGAATGACGTCGAGTTCCGCAAGGACGAGAACTTCGGCTTTGATGTGCCTGTTGCCGTGGAAGGCGTGGCGGAGGTTCTGCTGGATCCGCGCCGCACCTGGCATGACGCCGAAGCCTATGACCGTCAGGCCGCGAAACTGGTGCAGATGTTCGCCGACAACTTCGCCCAATACGTTCCCTATATCGACGAGGACGTGAAGGCCGCAGCCATCGGCTGAACCTTTCCGCACAGGGACTGGCCCGCAGGGTCGGCCCGGAAATGATCAAGGACCCCGGCCAGCGATGACCGGGGTCTTTTCATGCGCGGCAGATCGCAAACAACTCGCCGCGTGATGAGATGCCAAGCTTGTCATAGGCCCGCCTGCGATAGGTCACCACGCTGGTCGGGGCGACACCCAGATCATCCGCAATTGCCTCGGCCTTCTTGCCGTCCAGCATGCCAAGGCAAACCGCGCTCCCGTGCCGAAAGCGCCATCAGGGCATCAGGCACACCACCGGCACTGCGCCGTTCGACATGCAGCAACGCAAGGTGCCCGAGGATCGGCAGGATCGCATCGGGCATGTCCCACCAAAAGAAGGACAGAATGCGGCACAAAGACTTGCTACAAGCAACAACGGCAAAAGAAGGATCATTTCCCGCATGAGACCGGCAGGGCGCAACGAGACAGACTCGCTTTACTTCACCTATCCGCGGTTCGGCGCACCGGGTCCGGATGCGGCGCGGCAGGGGCGCCACCGGGTCATCGTGGCCGGTGCCGGCCCGATCGGCATGACCGCCGCCCTGAGCCTTGCCGCAGAGGGCGTGCCCGTCCTGCTGGTGGATCGCAAGGATACGTTCAACGATGGCAGCCGCGCCATCTGCATCGCGCGGTCCAGCTTTCACATCCTCGAACGGATCGGCGCGCTGTCTCCGTTCCTCGACAAGGCGCTTGGCTGGACCACCGGGCGCAGCTTCTATCGTGGCCGCCAGATCCTTGAATTCCACATGGCCGACAGCCCGGATGAAAAGTTCCGGCCGATGTACAATCTGCAACAGCAGTATATCGAGGCCTATCTGTGGCAGGCGGTCGCCGCCCATCCCCTGATCGAAACGCGCTGGCAGACCGAGGTGACGGCTGTATCCGATCTGGATGATGGCGTGACGGTCACGCTCGACGATCCTGCGGGCGACTACAGCCTGACCGCCGACTGGCTTCTGGCGGCGGACGGCGCCCGCTCACCCATCCGCGCGATGCGCGGCCTGCGCCTGCGCGGCGAGAATTACGAAGGCCGGTATGTCATCGCCGATGTGCAGATGGACCATGACTACCCCACCATCCGCCGCGCACTTTTCGATCCCGCCTGCCGTCCCGGTGGCACCGTTCTGATCCATCGCCAGCCCGACAACATCTGGCGCATCGACTACCAGCTGCAAGAGGGCGAAACCGCCGAGGAGGCGACACGCGAGGACACCGTGCGCGCCAGTGTCGCGGCCGTTCTCAAGGACATCGGGCACCATGGCCCCTGGGAGCTTGAATGGTGGAGCGTCTATTCCGCCAATACCCTTGCGCTGGACGACTACCGCGACGGGCGCATCTTCTTTGTCGGTGACAGCGCCCATATCGTGCCGATCTTCGGGGTCCGCGGGCTGAACAACGGTCTGGCAGACGCACAGAACATCGGCTGGAAACTGGGCTGGGTACTGTCCGGTCGCGCAGGCGAAGGCCTGCTGGACAGCTATACGCCCGAACGGCGCGGTGCGACGCTGGATGTCTTTGCCAATGCAACCAAAAGCACACGCTTCATGACGCCGCCCACCCGTGGATGGCAGATCCTGCGCGATGCGGCCCTGTCTTTGGCGCTGCAGCACGAATGGGCAGGCCAGCTGGCCAATCCGCGCCAGATGCAGCCCTATACCTATGCAGACAGCCCGGCGACCCTGTGGGATGACGCAGCCGGGGAAACCGGCCCGGTGCCCGGTGCGGTCATACCCTCGGTCGCAATGGCGCGGGGCGGTTTTCTGACCGACATGCTGGGACGGGGCTTTACGCTGCTATGCTTCGGCGACGCCCCCGAAATGATCGCCTGCCCGGGCCTGTCTGTTCTGGCGCTTGATCCGACAGACCATGCCGCGTCCGTGCTGGGCGCGAGGGCGGGCAACGCCTGGTTGATCCGGCCCGACCTGCACATAGCAGCCCGCTGGCACAAGATGCCCTCAGAAGCTGCGGTAGAGGCCGCCATGGATCACGTGACCGCAAGACAGAAGGACAGGACATGACACCGCATTCCGGGATCGAAACCGTGTACGAAGCACTGGCGAAGGCCATCGACGCGACCGAGGCGACAGCGGGCCAATCCGCCACCCCGGTCTATCTGGCCAAGCTGGTGCTTGCCCTGGCACATGCCCTGAACGATCCGGCAAGGGTCACTCAACTGATCGACCAATGCCGGAACGATCTCTGAGCCTGTCGTGCTCAGGCTCTCAGGACACCAGTTCTTCCAGCGGCAGCCGCAGCAGATACCGCAGGTCTTCGCGCGACAGATAGGCCGTGAAGGCTTCGATCGCGCGATCCTTGTCGCGCAGCTTCCATGACAGCGACGCCGGCTCGGTATGCATGAAACCGGCCCGCTCCGCCAAACCCTTGAAGGCAACCGACCGCACCATGAAGGCAAAGATGAAGTCGGGGTTCAGATCGCGCAGCGCGATGGCAAACCCAAGTCGCGACAACACGGACGACATCCCGCGGCCACGATAACTGCCCGCATTCTCATCAATCCACATCTCGCCATGGTAGCAGAGCCGCCCCTTGATTCGCCGCGCACCGGGTCCGGCGCGATAGCGCGAAGCCGTCATGTCCAGGGATACGCCAGCAGGGGGGAAGTCGCGGAACGACCGCCTGAGGTATCCCCCAAGGGACTGTTCGCCCACATCCACCAACCGCACCGCCTGGGTATGGGCCAACTGACCTTGCACTGTATGACCACACACCCAAAACGCATTTGTTTTTGAAAGGTTATGCAAATCAGCATTGAAAGGGAGGCTGACCGGCTGATGAGGTCGACCCGCAGTGACGATCTTCCGGTACTCGTTAAAATCGTGACCTATTGTCACGATCATTTTCTGCTCACGCAGGATTTCGGCCGCTTCAGAAAGCAACGGCCAACGCAAAAAAACATCATGTATCGACATGCAAGGGATCTCCTTGGTGGTGAAAGGCCCACCAAGGATTGTAAACTATCCGATAGTTTTCACGCAGACGTTATGCGCGGCGACTCACTATTTCATGCGCCACTGTCTCAATCCCGCTGGCGGCTTCGATGAGCTGTGGATCCAGTCCGGGAATGTCGATCTGACTGGACCGATCCACCATCGAGATCATGGCAAAGCTGCCATCGGGAAACCGGCTGCCCAGCAGAAGACGCGCAAAGCAGATCGGGCGCATCTCGTCATCGGGGCCATGCGGCATCTGCGTTGCCACGTGATCCAGACGCAACCCCTGGGTCGCGCGCAATTCGTCATAGGATTGCGCAGCAGAGAAGTTGAAGCGACCCGCGCCGGGCAGGCCATCAATCTTAAGGCCGACGCTGCTGCGCGCCCAGCTCCACCCGTACCAATGGGCGAAATCCGAACGCTCACCCACTTCGGCGCAAAGCCAGTAATTGTCGATATACCGGAACACAAGCGCATGCGGGCGCACCGACTGGAAAGCGGGATGTTCGATCTGCCCTTCGGACAGTGCCCATGACTTGATGGTTTCCCGCAGGATCGGCCCCTCATGCGTCCAGATCCGCGAGATGGGGTGCTGCTGCAGATGATAGTAATACCCGTTCTCGCGCGTGAGCGTGAAGTTGAACAGCCCCTCGCGATGCCGCGCCTGCCCGTCAAGCCACGCGCGTCCGCGCGCCAGAAGGCTGCGCGCCTCATGGACAGCGCCCTGCCCATCCTCGGTCAGATGGTATTGCCGGTCCTCGAGGTAGAAGAGGGACTTGCCCCGCGCCTCCTCCAGCAGCTCGATATGGCGCCGCAATGTCTGACGCGTGACACCCAGTTCGTTCACGGCGCGCGACACATTCAAAGTGTCTGCGAGGGTAACGAAGGATCGCAGCATTTCGAAAAGAAGGGATTGATTACTTTGCTGTTTCACCTTGCTTGCCCCTACACAGGCTCGTCACTTGACCACACAACACATTGCCTAAGGAACCGGTGGCAGATTGGGAGAGAGACGAATGACTGTAAATTTATAACCCATTAACGTAGAATAGATCATACATCCAAGTATGATTTGTGTCAATTTCTTCATTATTGATCACAATAAAGCGTAAAAAACTAACAAGTTGATTGATTCGACGGTTGCGCCATTCTCTCAATAGTAGAAATATATGAGAGTGCACCATGTCACATCCGGTAGACGTTCACGTTGGTCAGAAGCTGAAACAGCTGCGCATCCTGCGCGGGATGACACAGACCGATGTTGCCGATGGCTTGAACATATCGTTTCAGCAAGTCCAGAAATACGAACTTGGCCGCAACCGTATCTCCGCAAGCAAACTGTTCGAACTGTCACATATCCTGAAAGTCGCCCCCTCTTATTTCTTCGACGGGCTGGAAAGCGGTGCGGCATCGCCGCAGGTTCTGGATGAGGAAGCAACCAAGATTGCCTCCATGCTGACACGCATCAAGGATGATCGACTGCGGGGCCAGATCCGCAGCTTCATCACCGAGATCGCCAACAGCCAATCGTCAGAGCCGCGCAGCAGCGCTGCGCGCTGAGCACGGAAACCTCACAATCCTGCAGGCGCGGCGCTGGGGTGGGTCACCCCATCAGACTGCGCCTGACCAGATTGACGCCTGCAATCATGAGAACGGCCAGCGTTGCCTTGCGAAAGGCACGCTGATCTATGCGGTCCTGGATCTGGAACCCGATCCATGTGCCCAGCACGGCCGGAACAATCATGGCCGCCGAAAACGGCAGGGTTTCGGCCCGCATCACGCCAGAGCCGACATGCGCTCCGAACAGCGCAACGGCACCAAGGCCATAGATTACGCCCTGAACACGCATCTGTTCCACCTTGGGCGTATCAAGCGCCGTCAGATACATGACCGTGGGCGGCCCCCAGACCCCCGAGAACCCGCCGATGAATCCGGCAAAGCCGCCAATCGCACCTTCGGCCCAGGCGCGGCCACGTTCCGGCAAACGCAGCTCTACACCCATAAGCTGAACCGCGCAGAACAGCACCACAGGCAGGCCGATCATCAGCAAAAGCGTCTCTTGCGGCAGGATCCGCACCAGTTGCGCACTGATCAGCATGGCCACCAGCCCGATCAGCATGAACAGACGGAACTTCTTGATCGAGGCCCAGGCCTGTCCCCAGCCCTGCCGCAAGGCCTGCATCCCGTTTGTCACCAGCGTCGGAAGGATCAGCCCGGCCAGCGCCACATCAGGTGCGACAAATGAGCCAAGCAAGGATATCATGATCATCGGCATGGCGAAGCCGACCATCCCCTTGACGATACCCGCAAGAAGGGCGACCAACAGGGCAAAGCCCAGTATTTCCGGTGTCATGAAAGACAGGATGCTGCTCATCCGCTTCTCATACCATGCGCAGCGACGGCTGCTAGTGCCGCAGTGCAATAATTCAATGCGCAACTTTCAGTTATCCCAATGGGCTTTCTGGGTATTTTTGTTGCGCTGCAACTGCGAAATGGATAGGACGGGTCCAAACGAAAAAAGGATGTGATTCATGGCCCATGACGGACAAGATATTGCAATGACCCATGTGGTGATTCTGCCAGACCTGCTGTCGCGCACCGGTGCGGCGCTGGCCCCAGTCGAAAAGCTGTTCGACAAGGCCAAGGATCGCGTGCGCGCGCGCGTCAGCGAAGCGGGCAAGGTCTCTGGCGCGCTGATCGAAGCCGAGCAGACAGCAGCCCATGGGCTGGCATGGCTGGCGACATATGTGGAATCCCTCCGCCAGATGCAGAAATGGGCCGAACACCTGACCGCAGAGGGCAAGTTCGGCGAGGTCGAGCAACTGATCCAGCAGATCGCTTTCGGCGAGTATCTGTCCCAGATCGCAGGCGGCATCCAGATGAACCAGGGCGAAGTGGTGCGCCTGCAGGATCTGGGCCTGTCTGCCGATGATGCGCGCGGCCTGTCCGATCCGGCGGTGATGGCCCTGATCCAGGGCGGCAACACCCAGACGGCCCGCACGCGCCTTGTCGCGTTGATGCAGGAACATGCCGCCAACATCACCGTGGGCACATCAGGCCTTGAAGACGAGCTTGAGATGATCCGCGAGCAGTTCCGCCGCTTCGCCATCGAAAAGGTCGAGCCCTTCGCCCATGACTGGCACCTCAAGGACGAACTGATCCCGATGGAGATCATCACCGAACTGGCCGAAATGGGCGTGTTCGGCTTGACGATCCCGGAAGAATACGGCGGCTTCGGTCTGTCCAAGGCCTCGATGGCTGTCGTGTCCGAGGAACTGTCGCGCGGATATATCGGCGTCGGCAGTCTCGCTACCCGTTCTGAAATCGCGGCAGAGCTGATCCTCTGCGGTGGCACCGAAGAGCAGAAGCAGAAATGGCTTCCGGGCCTCGCCAGCGCCGAAATCCTGCCCACGGCCGTCTTCACCGAACCCAACACCGGCTCGGATCTGGGCAGCCTGCGCACCCGTGCGGTCAAGGATGGCGATGACTATCGCATCACCGGCAACAAGACCTGGATCACCCATGCCGCGCGCACCCATGTGATGACCCTGCTGGCCCGGACCGATCCCGCCAGCACCGATCATCGCGGCCTGTCGATGTTCCTGGCCGAAAAGACCCCCGGCACGGACGAGGCGCCCTTTCCCACCCCCGGCATGACCGGCGGCGAGATCGAGGTTCTGGGCTACCGCGGCATGAAGGAATACGAGCTTGGCTTCGACAACTTCCATGTGAAGGGCGAGAACCTTCTGGGTGGCGAAGAGGGCAAGGGCTTCAAGCAGTTGATGCAGACCTTCGAATCCGCCCGCATCCAGACCGCGGCCCGCGCCGTGGGCGTCGCTCAGGCCGCTCTGGACGTGTCGATGCAATACGCGATCGACCGCAAGCAGTTCGGCAAGTCGCTGATCAACTTCCCCCGCGTCTCTGGCAAGCTGGCGATGATGGCGGTGGAAATCATGGTTGCGCGCCAGCTGACCTATTTCTCGGCCTTCGAGAAGGATAACGATCGCCGCTGCGACCTCGAGGCTGGGATGGCCAAGCTGCTCGGCGCGCGCGTCGCTTGGGCCGCCGCCGACAACGGTCTGCAGATCCATGGCGGCAACGGTTTCGCGCTGGAATACAAGATCAGCCGCATCCTCTGCGATGCCCGCATCCTGAACATCTTCGAAGGCGCGGCCGAAATTCAGGCGCAGGTCATCGCTCGGCGCCTGCTGGACTGATCGCCTTTCACATCCACGTCCCAAGCCCCGCAGGATCAAACTGCGGGGCTTTTTCGTTTTCCCCATGTTTTCGTGGCGCCCATGTCAGGCCCGATCACAAATCCGTAGGGCCGGTTCAAAGACCGCGCTTTCACGCCATAATCACAAGAGGACCATCTGCATCCGCAGTGGCATCAGTCTTGTCGGACCAAAGCAGGAGAGAGACCGCGATGACCCAGACACCGCCAACCCGCCGCCGCTTTCTTCTGGCCGGCAGCGCCACCGCAGGCGCCATCCTGACAACCGGAACCACCGGCCTGCTGGTCCCGGCCCGCGCACAATCCCTTGCCCCGACACCCACGATGCGTGGCGGTGCCAACAACTACCGGCCCGGCGCCCCCATCGTCGAACGTATCGGTGGCGGTGGGTTCTGGATGACCGGCACCGCGCGCCGCGCGGGTGACGGCATGCCACTGGCGGGCATCCGCATCCAGATCTGGGCCCACACGACCGAGGGGCATGAACGCGATCCGCAAAGCCATGGCGCCACCCTGACCGCCGCCGACGGCACCTTTCGCCTTGAGATGCCGCAGATCGTGCCGGCCTTTGGTCAACCGCACGGGCATCTGGCCTATGATCGCGACATCGACAACAGCCCGTTCAAGACCGTCTTCCTGCGCCCCGTGATGCGCAGCCCGAACGACACGACATTGCACGCCGATTTCGTGCTGGAACCTGTCTGACCCTGTGCCCACAAAGCGTTCCCTCCTGATCTGGGCGGCACTGAGCCTGACCATCGCCGCGCCGCTTGCCATCGCCGCAACCAGCCCGCTTCTGGCTTGGCGACAGCCTGTGTATATCATCGCGGGTTTCGCGGGCGTGGTGGGTATGGCCCTGATCCTGCTGCAGCCCCTGCTGGCGGGGGGCTACCTTCCCGGCCTCCCGGCGCGGCGTGGCCGCGCCGTTCACCGCTGGACCGGTGCGGCGCTTGTCCTTGCGGTCATCGTCCATGTCGCGGGCCTCTGGATCACCAGCCCGCCTGACGTGATCGACGCGCTGCTCTTCGCCTCGCCCACAGCTTTCTCGGTCTGGGGTGTGCTCGCAATGTGGGCGATCTTTGCCACCGCCCTTCTGGCCCTGCTGCGCTCTCGCCGCGCCCTTGGCCCGCGCGCATGGCGGCTTGGCCATTCGGCACTGGCCATCGTCATTGCATCCGGCACCGTTCTGCACGCCCTGCTGATCGAGGGCACGATGGGTCAGGTGTCAAAGATCATTCTCGCGGTGCTTGTGGTGGCGGCGACCCTCAAGGCCTTGACCGACCTGCGCGCCTGGGTGCTGCTGCGCCGCCGGCGCGGCTGATCCGACCCTTTCATCGCCCCTCAAATACCCAAATGCCACCCGCTCTTGCCGGGCGCTGCTTGTATGTGCCAGTGTCAACCAAATCCTGCGCAACCGGAAAGACCTGTTCATGACAAAACCCTGCATCATCTGTGTCGCCATCACCGGATCGGTTCCGACCAAGGCCGACAACCCGGCCGTGCCGATCACCGTCGCCGAACAGGTCGAAAGCACGCATGAAGCCTTCGAGGCCGGCGCCAGCATCGTGCACGCCCATGTGCGCAACGACGATGGCACGCCCTCATCCGACCCCGAGAAATTCGCACGCCTCAAGGAAGGGCTCGAGAAACACTGCCCCGGCATGATCATCCAGTTCTCGACCGGCGGTCGTTCGGGCGCGGGCAAGACACGGGGCGGTATGCTGCCGCTGCGGCCCGACATGGCTTCGCTCTCGGTGGGATCGAACAACTTCCCCTCGCGCGTATACGAAAACCCGCCGGATCTGGTGGATTGGCTGGCCGGCGAGATGGTCACATATGATGTGAAACCCGAGATCGAATGCTTCGATCTGAGTCATATCCATCAGGCGGCGAAAATGAACCGGGACGGGCGCATTCCCGGATCGCTCTATGTGCAGTTCGTGATGGGCGTGAAGAACGCCATGCCCGTGGACCGCGAGACCTTTGATTTCTACATCAAGACGGTCGAACGCCTGATGCCCGATGCGGAATGGTGTGCGGCCGGGATCGGGCCGGGTCAGATCATCCTGAACGAATGGTGCGTTGCCGCCGGTGGCCATACCCGCGCCGGGCTCGAGGATAACATCCGTCTGGATCGCGACACGCTGGCCCCATCGAACGCCGCGCTGGTCAGACGCGTCACCGACCTCTGCGGCAAATACGAACGCCCCGTGGCGACACCGGCACAGGCGCGCGAGATGCTCGGCCTGCGCCCGGCCTGATCCGAACCAATCGACGCAACAGGATTGCGCACATCATCCGGATATGCGCAATTTTTCCAGCATTTCCTGCGCCGCCGCCGTAGGAGTGACGCGCCCCTGCGCCACATCGCGGCCCACGGCCTGCAGCATTGACCGCACCTGCGGCTGTTCCAGCCGGGCAAGCAGCCCTTGCCGCACCTCCTGTCCGAACCAGTACTCCGCCTGTGCTGCACGGCGCGCGGCGAAATGCCCGGCCTCGCGCCGCCATTGGATCAACGCCCGCATCTCGGACCAGGCGGTTTCCAGCCCTTCGACCTGCAACGCCGATACGGTCATCGCCTTAGGATATCCCTCGGGGTCCTGCGGTCGTTTGCGCAACAGGCGCAGCGCGCCGGCATAATCGGCACAGGTCCGTTGCGCCGCTGCCTTCAGATCGCCATCGGCCTTGTTCACAAGGATCAGATCGGCCATCTCCATGATGCCGCGCTTGACGCCTTGCAACTCGTCGCCCCCCGCAGGCGCCAGCAGCAGCAGGAACAGGTCCGACATCTCGGCCACGACGGTTTCGGACTGCCCCACGCCGACAGTCTCGATCAGCACCACGTCGAACCCCGCCGCTTCGCACAGTGCCACCGCTTCGCGCGTGCGCCGCGCCACACCGCCCAGATGCGATTGCGCAGGCGAGGGGCGGATGAAGGCATTCGGCTCGCGACTCAGATGCTCCATCCGCGTCTTGTCGCCAAGGATCGACCCGCCCGACCGGGCCGAGCTTGGATCAACCGCCAGAACCGCCACCCGCAGCCCTTCGCGCAACAGCATCAGACCAAAGCTTTCGATGAAGGTCGATTTGCCCACCCCCGGTGTGCCCGACAGACCGACCCGCAACGCCTGCTTGTCCGACGCCGCCCGCAGCACCTCGATCAACTCGGTCGTCTGGGCGCGGTGGTCGGCACGGCTGCTTTCGACCAGCGTGATCGCACGGGCCAGGGCGCGGCGGTCCTGCGCCATGATGCGCCGGGCAAGCTCGGTCATATCCATCGGGTCGGTCCTTCACTCTGCCCGGACTTCATGCCTTGGCGGGCCGGGCCTGTCCAGTCAGGCGATGGACGGGGCGGGCGAAATCCCCGATAAGGCGGTCATGCAGACCACCCTTCCCATCCATGACGCGCTGCCCCCGCTGATTGCGGGGCTGCGCGCCCATGGCCGCGCCGTGCTGCAAGCTCCGCCAGGCGCAGGCAAGACCACGGTCGTGCCCCTGGCCATGCTGGAGGCGGGGCTGACCCAAGGCCGCATCCTGATGCTGGAACCCCGCCGTCTGGCAGCACGGGCCGCAGCCGAAAGGATGGCGGAAACGCTGGGCGAAGCCATTGGGCAGACCGTCGGCTACCGCATCCGGGGCGATAGCAGGATCGGCAAGACCACGCGGATCGAGGTCGTGACCGAAGGCATTCTGACACGCATGATCCAGTCCGATCCCGGCCTGACCGGCGTAGGCGCGGTGATCTTCGACGAATTCCACGAACGATCCCTGAATGCCGATCTGGGCCTTGCGCTCTGCCTCGAAATCGCGGGCGCTTTGCGCGAGGATCTGATCCTGCTGGCCATGTCCGCCACGCTCGACGCCGAACCCGTCGCCGCATTGATGGGCGCGGGCACGCCGGTCATCACCTCAGCGGGGCGCAGCTATCCGGTCGATCTGCAATGGCTGGACGCGCCGCTGCCAAAGGCCACCCGGCTCGAGGATGCCTGCGCCGATCTGATCACCCGGGCGGTTGCCGCAACCGAAGGCGGCGTTCTGGTCTTCCTGCCCGGCGAGAGCGAGATCCGGCGGGTCGAGGCGATCTTGTCCAGACGCCTGCCCGCATCCTGCGCAATCCGCCCCCTGTTCGGCGCCATGGATTTCGCGGCACAGCGCGCCGCCATCGCACCTGTCACGCAACCCGGCACCCGCAAGATCGTGCTGGCCACATCGATCGCGGAAACATCCCTGACGATCGAAGACATCCGCGTCGTCGTCGATGCAGGACGGGCGCGGCGCGCCCGTTTCGATCCCGGCTCGGGGATGTCCCGGCTGGTGACCGAGCGCGTCACCCGGGCCGAAGCCACCCAACGCGCGGGTCGTGCAGGCCGCGTCGCTCCCGGCATCTGTTACCGCCTCTGGACCAAGGGCGAGGAAGGCGCGCTGACCGCCTACCCCCC
This sequence comes from Paracoccaceae bacterium, assembly GCA_041596235.1. Lineage (GTDB taxonomy): Bacteria > Pseudomonadota > Alphaproteobacteria > Rhodobacterales > Rhodobacteraceae > Seohaeicola. Next base: position 55,522 of record JBFHIW010000008.1, on the reverse strand, counting down.
CGCCGAGATCGAGGCGGCTGACCTGTCCCCGCTTGCGCTGGAACTGGCGCTCTGGGGGGCAACGCCGGACCAGTTGGCCTTTCTGACACCGCCGAACGCAGGCGTCTACGCCGAGGCCCAAGCCCTGCTGCAGATGCTGGGCGCACTGGACGATACCAACCGGATCACGGATCACGGTCGCAAGCTGGCGGCCCTCCCCCTGCATCCGCGCCTGGCCCATATGCTGGCCCTGGCCGGGCGACAGGCCGCGCCATTGGCCGCCCTTCTGGCCGAACGTGACCCGCTGCCACGCGCCGCCCCGGTCGATCTGACCCTGCGGCTCGAGGCGATCAACGACCTGCGGCGCTACCATGATACCCGTCCCCATCCCGCCAATCGCGCCGCGATCGAACGGATCAAGGCCGAGGCAAAGCGCCTTGCCGCAGGCACGGGCGAGGGCACAACCGGCAAGATCGGCCCCGCCGAAATGGCCGCCCTGGCTTATCCCGACAGGATCGGACAGCGGCGCAAGGGCGATGCCGCGCGCTTCATCCTTTCGGGTGGCAAGGGGGCGATTCTGGACGATCACGATCCGCTGGCCGCGGTGCGCCTGATCGTGGCGACCGATCTGGACGGCAACCCGCGCGAGGCCCGGATCAGGCAGGCAGTGGCGATCACCGAAAGCGCGCTGCGCGGGCTTTTTGCCGATCAGATCCATTGGGTCGACATGTGCGAATGGTCCCGCCGTGACCGGCGCGTGATCGCGCGACGGCAGGAACGGTTCGGCGCGGTGGTCCTTGATGATCGCAGATGGTCCGATGCGCCAGCCGACATGGTCGCGCGCGCCATGCTGGACGGTGTGTGCGATCTGGGCCTCGCCCCTTCAGCCGCCGCGCAACGCTTTCGCGCCCGCGTGGCGCTGGCGCGCAAGGGCGGGCTTGACCTGCCCGACATGGCCGACGAAGCCTTGCTGGACAGCCTCGCGGACTGGCTGCTGCCCCATCTGGCCGGGGTGCGCAGCGCCGCAGAGTGGAAAGCCTTCGACCTGCTGCCCGCCCTGCGCGCCATGCTGGACTGGAACAGCCAGCAAGCCCTGGACCGCGCGGTGCCCTCACATTTCACCACGCCGCTGGGGCGCAACATCCCCATCGATTATGACGGCGCGGCCCCTGCCATCGAACTGCGCCTGCAGGAAATGTTCGGTCAGACCGTCCATCCCACGGTCGCAGGCCAACCACTGCGCGTGACGCTTCTGTCGCCCGCAGGCCGCCCGGTGCAGACCACGATGGACATTCCCGGCTTCTGGGACAGCTCCTACGCCGATGTGCGCCGCGACATGCGCGGGCGCTACCCGCGCCATCCCTGGCCCGACAACCCGCGCGAGGCCGATCCGACCCTGCGCGCCAAGCCGCGCGGCACGTGACACCTGCCACTTTTTTCGCCGCACATGGCCGATCACTGCACAACAATCACGCATCACTTTGCGTTTCTGCGCAAGACAGCGTATAATCGAAGGATAACGAAAAAAACAAACAGGCAGATATTGCCAGGCAGGCGCGGACTTACAGCTATGTTCAATCCATTGAAAGCAGCATGGACCAATATGGTCCAACCCCTTCTGACACGGCCCAAGCGGTTGCAAGTCGCGGCACTTTGCTTGCGTGGCGAAGGCCCCGACCGCGAAGTCCTTCTGATCACGTCACGCGACACCGGTCGGTGGATCCTGCCCAAGGGCTGGCCGATCGACGGGTTGTCGGCACCCGGCGCGGCCCTGCAGGAAGCCTGGGAAGAGGCCGGGGTGAAAACCGGCCATATCGCGGAACAACCGATCGGCAGCTATGACTATGCCAAGCGCATGGAAGGCGGCGTGCCCGTCCCGGTCGAAGTGAAGGTCTTTGCCGTCACCGATGTGCAGATGGCCGAAGCCTATCCCGAAGCCGATGAGCGCAATCGCCGCTGGTTTCCCCCAAGCAAGGCTGCCGCCCTTGTGGACGAACCTGGCTTGCGGGATATCCTGATCGAATTGTAACGGTTTTGTTACGATTTCATGACACCTTGCTTGAATTGAAGGGCAAACCCCTCTAGGGCCGTGGCTGATTGTCAACGGCTCGTCCCTGCGGATGCGCCATCGGAAAAGAAGGCGCATCACGATGTCGGAGCATGGCAACAGCTGGGCCACGCTGGACAGGGATCTCAATCGCATCTCACGGGTTGAATCCGCGACGGCCTATGTCTCGCGGCCGCTGGTGGGCATGGGGATCGCCCTCGCGTTCATCGTGCTGGCGGGCCTGATGGCCGCCATCCTGATGGGCACCGAGGACCTGAACATCGTGGTCGTCGCAGCAGCCGTCTTCGGGGCCTACATGGCACTGAATATCGGCGCGAATGATGTAGCCAACAACATGGGCCCGGCGGTCGGGGCCAATGCGCTGACCATGGGCGGCGCGATCGTGATCGCCGCCATCTTCGAAAGCGCGGGTGCGCTGCTGGCGGGTGGCGACGTGGTCTCGACGATCTCGCGCGGGATCATCGATCCCGCCGGCATCGCCGATCCGCGCATCTTTGTCTGGGCGATGATGGCGGCGCTGATTTCCTCGGCGCTCTGGGTCAACCTCGCGACATGGGTCGGCGCACCGGTCTCGACCACGCATTCCGTGGTCGGTGGCGTGATGGGCGCCGGCATCGTCGCGGCCGGGATGAGTGCAGTGAACTGGCCCAGCATGGGCGCCATTGCCGCAAGCTGGGTGATCTCGCCGCTTCTGGGCGGGCTGATCGCCGCAGCGTTTCTGGCCCTGATCAAGAGCCGCATCATCTACCGTGAAGACAAGATCGCCGCAGCCCGCGTCTGGGTGCCCGTTCTGCTGGGCATCATGGCTGGCGCTTTCGGCACCTACCTCTCTCTCAAGGGCCTCAGCAAGGTCATCAAGATCGACATCGGAACGGCGCTTCTGATCGGCCTCGTCGCGGGGGTCATCTGCTACGCGGTCTGCGTGCCCCTGATCAGGCGCCAGTCCGAAGGGATGGAGAACCGCAACAAGTCGCTCAAGGTGTTGTTCGGCCTGCCACTTGTCTTTTCGGCGGCACTTCTGTCCTTTGCCCATGGCGCGAATGACGTGGCCAACGCGGTCGGTCCGCTGGCCGCCATTGTTCACGCGATCGAGGATGGCGGAACCGCGGCGAAAGTCTCGATCCCAAGCTGGGTCATGGTGATCGGCGCCTTCGGCATCTCCTTCGGGCTGTTCCTGTTCGGCCCCAAACTGATCCGCATGGTGGGCAGCCAGATCACCAAGCTCAACCCGATGCGCGCCTATTGCGTGTCACTCTCCGCCGCCATCACCGTCATCGTCGCAAGCTGGCTTGGCCTGCCGGTCAGCTCCACCCATATCGCCGTGGGCGCGGTCTTCGGTGTGGGCTTCTTCCGGGAATGGGATCACGACAGGCGTGCGCGCAACGGCAACCATGTCCCGGCCGCGGCCAAGCGCATCGCCCCCGAGGAACGGCGCCGTCGCAAACTGGTGCGCCGCTCGCATTTCCTGACGATCATCGCAGCCTGGGTGATCACGGTCCCCGCCGCCGCCCTGTTGTCCGGCGTCATCTTCCTGGGCCTCTCGAGGCTGCCGGGTTAACGCGGTCGGCGTTTTCTTCTTGCCCGAAATATCCCGGGGGGAGTCCGCAGGACGGGGGGCAGAGCCCCCCTGCCCGCCCGATCGGCAACCGCTACTTGGCCAGACACCAGCGCATGATCGCCTTTTGCGCATGCAGGCGGTTCTCGGCCTCGTCGAAGATCACCGAATGCGGGCCATCCATCACCGCGCTTGTCGCCTCGTCATCGCGATGGGCAGGCAGGCAATGCATGAACAGCGCGTCAGGCTTGGCGCGCGCCATCAGCGCCTCGTTCACCTGATAGGCGCGCAGCTGGTTGTGCCGCCGTTCGCGGGCCGATTGCGGATCATGCATGCTGACCCATGTATCGGTCACGACAAGATCGGCCCCCTCGACAGCCCTGTAGGGATCGCGCTCGATGGTGACGTTCACGCCCTTGGCGCGGGCCTCGTCGATGAAGACCTGCTCGGGGTCCAGCGGCGGCGGGCCGGTGAACACCAGGTCGAACCCGAATTGTCCGGCCGCATGGGCAAAGCTGGCAAAGACATTGTTGCCGTCGCCGGACCAGACCACCTTGCGCCCGCGGATCGGGCCGCGATGCTCTTCGAAGGTCATGATATCGGCCATGATCTGGCAGGGATGGGTGCGGTTGGTCAGCCCGTTGATCACCGGAACCGTCGCATGTTCGGCCATCTCCAGAAGCGTCGCCTCCTCGAAGGTGCGGATCATGATCATGTCCACATAGCGCGACAGCACGCGGGCCGTATCGGCAATGGTCTCGCCATGGCCAAGCTGCATGTCCGCCCCGGACAGGACCATGGTCTGCCCGCCCATCTGGCGCACCCCGACATCGAATGACACGCGCGTCCGGGTCGAGGGTTTCTCGAAGATCAGCGCGACCATCTGACCGGCCAGTGGCTGATCGTCATCGCGCATGCCCTTGGGCCGGCCAGCGCGCGCATCCTTGATCGCACGAGCATTGTCGATCATGCGCCGCAGATCGGCAGGCGTGGTTTTATTGATGTCCAGAAAATGCGGCATGTGGATCTTTTCCTGAAAAGGGAGGACCAAAGGGGGGCCAGCCCCCCACGCTCAACTGCGTTGAGCGATCCCCCCGGGATATTTGTGGCAAGAAGAAGCTCAGGCGGACTGGCCCTCGAGCGCGGTGGCGGCGCGGTCGAGGCGTGCAACCGCCTCGGCGACCTCCTCTTCCGACAGGTTCAGCGGGGGCAGCAACCGGATGACATTGTCGCCCGCAGGAACGGTGATCAGCTGCTCGGCATAGCCGGCCGCCACCACATCGAGGTTCGACGGCTTGCATTTCAGACCCAGCATCAGGCCGGTGCCACGCACGGAGTCAAAGACATCGGGATGCGCGGCGACAAGCCCCTCAAGCTTCTGGCGCAAGGCACCGGCGCGGGCGCGGACCCCGTCAAGAAACGCGGGATCAGACAGGATCTGCATCACGGCCAGACCCACCGCACAGGCCAGCGGGTTGCCGCCATAGGTCGACCCATGGGTGCCCGCGGTCATGCCGGATGCCGCATCCTCGGTGGCCAGAACCGCACCGAGCGGAAAACCCCCGCCGATGCCCTTGGCGACCATCATGATGTCAGGGCTGACACCGGCCCATTCATGGGCGAAAAGACGCCCCGTCCGGCCCATGCCGCATTGCACCTCGTCCAGGATCAGAAGCGTTCCGGTCTGGTCGCACAGCGCGCGCAGCCCCTTGAGGCACTGATCCGGCAGCGGGCGGATCCCGCCCTCACCCTGGATCGGCTCGATCAGGATGGCTGCGGTGCGCTCATTAATGGCCGCGTGCAGGGCGTCATGATCGCCCCAGTCCAGATGCACGAAACCGGGCAGCAGCGGTGCAAAGCCCTTGATCATCTTTTCCGAGCCGGCAGCGGCGATACCCGCCGAGGATCGGCCATGGAACGATCCGTTGAACGTGATGATGTCGGTCCGCTCTGGCTGACCTTTGTCATACCAGTATTTGCGCGCCATCTTCACGGCCAGTTCGCAGCTTTCGGTGCCCGAATTGGTGAAAAAGACCGTATCGGCAAAGGTCGTCTCGACCAGCTTGTCGGCCAGCGCCTGCTGCTGCGGGATCTGGTAGAGGTTCGACACATGCCACAGCTTGCCAGCCTGTTCGGTCAGCGCCGCGACAAGCGCGGGATGCGCATGTCCCAGCGCGTTCACGGCGATACCTGCCCCCATGTCCAGAAAGCGTCGCCCGTCAGCCTCGATCATCCAGCTACCTTCGCCCTTGACGAATTGCAGGGCAGCGCGGTTGTAAGTTGGCAATATGGACGGGATCATCGCGATCTTCCTTTCATGGCAAGGCCCTGTGAGTGCATCAGCAGGGACCTCAAGTCAACAATCTCGAAGGAAATGCGCCTTGTGACGCAATAAATGGCAAGCACTGCCTTCGATCGGTATGGGCGGGGGTGGGTTGCGCAGTGGCGCAGTGAACACAGCGGCGGTGCCGTCAGGCGCGGATGCGTCGACGTCGGCTGATCGCGGAGAGGCGGATGCTTGTGCTCATGCGATTTTGCATAGCGTCAATCTGCGGTCGCGCCAAGATGAAATCGCGCCCGCCCACCCGCACGGGATCAGGCCTTCAGCCGATATCCGGTGCGGAACATCGCCCAGGCGACAAGCGCTGCGGCAAGCGTCGTCACGGAACACACGGCCAGCCCCAGCCAGGGCGAGCTGTCAGACACCCCCAGCACCCCGAAACGCACCCCGTCGATCAGGTAGAACACCGGGTTCACATGGGTGATCTCGTAGATCACCGGCGGCAAGGCGGCGACGGAATAGAAGGTGCCTGACAGAAAAGCCAGCGGTGTGACGATGAAGTTGGTGATCGCCGCCATCTGGTCGAACTTGTTGGCGAAGATCCCCGCAACCAGCCCGACCGCCCCCATCAGGGTGGACCCGAGGATCACGAAGACAAGCGCCCAGAGCGGATGCACGATCGGAAGGCCCAGCACCAAGAGGATACCAAGCCCGATCGCCAGCGCCACGGCCAGACCGCGCACCAGCCCGCCCGCCAGGTAACCGATCACCAGTTCGCCCGCCGAGAGCGGGGGCATCAGCGTGTCCACGATATTGCCCTGTACCTTCGAAATCACGATCGAGGACGAGGTATTGGCAAAGGCGTTCTGGATCACTGTCATCATCAGGATCCCCGGCGCGATGAAGGCGGTGAAGGACACGCCCAGCACCTCGCCCCGGTTGGGACCGATGGCAATCGAGAAGATCAGCAGGAATAGCGCGGCCGTGACGAGGGGCGCCAACAGTGTCTGCGTCCAGACCGAGACGAAGCGCATCACCTCGCGCAGGGCGAGCGTGTAAAGTCCAAGCCAGTTCACACGGCCAAAGCGGCGGTTTCCCATGTCCAGTGTCTGCGGCATCGGGGGGTCCCTCTTGGTTGCGCCCATGAAAGAGCATTGGCGGCGCCGCAGGTGCCTATCCGGACGACAGGCGTGATTCGGCACCTTGTAACTCGGCAAGGGTTGTTTAGAATAGGACGCTCTGAGATGACAGGGCGGCCCCGGACAATGCGGGCCGCCTTTTGGGTAAGGAAAGACCATGTCCTGGACCGATGAGCGCGTCGAACTGTTGAAGAAAATGTGGGGCGAGGGCCAGTCGGCCAGCCAGATCGCCAAGGAACTTGGCGGCGTGACGCGCAATGCCGTGATCGGCAAGGTTCACCGCCTTGGCCTGTCCAACCGTGCCGGCCCGACACCGGCGCCGGCCGCGCCTGCCGCTGCAGGCACCACTGCCAAGCCCGAGGCCAAGCCGAAACCCGCGCCGAAACCGGCCGAAGCCAAGGCAAGGCCCGCCGCAAAGCCGGCACCGCGCCCGGTCGAAGACGATGTGGTTGAGGCCGAGGACGACGGCGATACCGATACCCGGCCCGCAACGGTGCCCCATACCCGCAAGGCGATCATCCCGGCGGGTCAGCCCCTGCCCCCGCAGCCTTCGGCCAACGAAATCAGCCCCGAGGCTTTGGCCAAGGTCAGCGAGATCGAAAAGAAGGCCCGCCGCCTGACCCTGATGGAACTGACCGAGCGGACCTGCAAATGGCCCGTGGGTGACCCCGCAACCGACAATTTCTGGTTCTGCGGCCTGCCCACTCAGCCCGGCAAACCCTATTGCGAGGCGCATGTCGGCGTGGCGTTCCAGCCCATGTCCTCGCGCCGCGACCGCAAGCGGTAATCGGCCCTGATTCTAATGCTCTGAGAAAGTGTCCCATGATGGGGCATTTTCCAGACCCTTTGCTTTCAATGGGTTGCCGAGGCGCATTAGGGACTTCTTAACCGTTGCTGGCTCGCACCAGACCTAATTGCCAAGACCCTGGATCGCCGACACGCTGGGTGGCGATGCGGCGATGGTGTCGAGGCGAGGGCGGCGCATTTGTGGTACGCCACCCTCGCCATACAATATTTACGCCGCCCGCAATCCCGCCATCACCCGTGACAGGTGGTAGTCGGTATCGCCAAGCTGCGCATCCAGCATCACCAGACGCTTGGCGTAATGCGAGATCGGGTATTCCCATGTCATCGCAATGCCGCCGTGCATCTGGATCGATTCCTCCGCCACAAGCCGTGCGGCGCGGCCAATCAGGTTTTTCGCCATCGACACGAAGCGCGAGGCATCGGGGCCATCCAGTTCGGAGGCGGCCTTGATGGTGATCGAACGGGACTGCTCGATCTCGGTCAGCATGTCGACGGCGCGGTGTTGCAGCACCTGAAACTTGCCGATCGGCACACCGAACTGCTTGCGGGTACGCAGGTAATCAAGCGTGGTCGCGTGGGTCACTTCCATCGCGCCCACGGCTTCCGCGCAAAGCGCCAAGGTGCCTGCGTTCAGCGCATCGGTCAGCGCCTCGGCCGCGTCGGCCAGCAGCAGCGTGGCGGGCGTGTCATCCAGCAGAATCTCGGCGGCACCGCCGCCATCCATCATCGGATAGCCCGCGATCTGGGCGTCGGATGCCTGCACCTGAAACAGGGCGGTTTTTCCATCCAGCATGGCGGCGACAAGGATCACATCAGCCGCCTGCCCGCCATAGACGGATGACTTGCGCCCTGACAGCACATGGCCCGCGCCTTTGGCGGTTGCGGTGCAGGCGATCTGGTCCAGCTCATAGGGGGCTTCGACCTCGCCCACGCCGACGGCATATTTCGTGGCGCCAGACAAAAGCGCTTCCTGATCCGCGCCGACCTTGGTCATCAGGCGGCTAGCCATCGCGGCGCCCAGCATCGGTTCGGGGTTCAGGGCACGGCCCAGCGCCTCGAACACCACCATGATGTCGAAGCCGGTGCCGCCAAAGCCACCCGCATCTTCCGGTGCCAGCGCGAACAGCGCGCCAAGCTCGGCCAGCTCATCCCATTTCGCGGGGTCATGGCAGGGCAGCGCATAGGCCACCTTGTTGCGGTGATCGACGGGATACTTGTCGCCAAGATAGCGGGTCAGGCTGTCCTGCAGCATCCGGCGGTCTTCGGTCAGATTGAAATCCATCGGTTACAGCTCCAGCATGGTCTTGGTCAGGATGTTGCGCTGGATCTCGTTCGATCCACCGAAGATCGAGGTCTTGCGGTTGTTGAAATAGCGCGCGGCGTTGTTCGACGTGCCCTCGGGGCCGAACATGATGTTCCCGTCCGTCATCGAGCCGGGGAAGGGTGCGGCCACCGGACCGAGCGCGCGGCGCGCAAGGTCCTTGAGCTCCTGATGGATCACCGTGCCCTTGATCTTGAGGATCGAGGTTTCCGGCCCCGGTGCGCCCTGCTGCTGCGCCTTGAAGAGCATGCGCAAATTGGTGATCTTCATGGCCTCAAGGTCGATTTCGGCCTGCGCGATACGCGCGGCGAAGAGCGGATCCTCGATCAGGGGGCGACCACCACGGCGGATCTTGCGGGCCAGCGCCTTGACCTCTTCCAGCGACTGCATGGAAAAGCCCACGCCCGCGATGCCGGTGCGTTCATGGGTCAGCAGGAACTTGGCGATGGTCCAGCCCTTGTTTTCCTCGCCCACAAGGTTCGAGACGGGCACGCGGACATCGGTGAAGAACACTTCGTTGACCTCATGCCCGCCTTCGATCAGGCGGATGGGGCGCATTTCGATGCCGGGCGTATCCAGATCGACCAGAATGAAGCTGATGCCTTCCTGCTGCTTGGCCTCGGGGTCGGTACGGCAGAGGCAGAAGATCTTGTTGGCGTGCTGGCCCAGCGTGGTCCAGGTTTTCTGGCCGTTGATCACATAATGATCCCCGTCGCGCACGGCGCGGGTCTTGAGGCTGGCAAGGTCCGATCCGGCGCCCGGTTCGGAATAGCCCTGACACCACCAGTCGGTGCCGTCCAGAATGCGCGGCAGGATGGTGTCCTGTTGTTCCTTGGTGCCGAAGGCTTGCAGCACCGGCCCAAGCATGTTGAGGCCGAAGGGCACGATGCGCGGCGCATAGGCGCGGCAGCATTCCTCCTCGAAGATGTGCTTTTGCACGGGGGTCCAGCCGGGTCCGCCGAATTCCACGCCCCACGTGGTGGCAAGCCAGCCCTTCGCGTTCAGGATGGCGTGCCATTCCTCGGCCATTTCCTTGGTCTGCTCGGTGCCGTTGCGCACGGCGTCCGAGATGCGCTTGGGCAGGTTCTCGGCCAGATAGGCCCGCACCTCGTCGCGGAAGGCGATTTCCTCGGGGGAAAAACTCAGGTCCATGTCTCAGGCCTCCTTGTTCATGTCAGCAAAGGATGTGCCGTTCGCGGCCATCTTTTCAAGCAGTGCGGGCACCTGCCAATAGGTCGCATCCTCTTTGGCATAGGCCTTGATGCGATCGACCAGTGCGGCGGCACCGATGGTGTCGGCATAGTGCAGCGGGCCGCCCCGGTGACGCGGGAAACCGTAGCCGAACAGGAACACCATATCCACATCCAGCGGGCGGCGGGCGGTACCGTCTTCGACCACGCGGGCGGCCTCAACGATCATGGCGGTCATGTAGCGGTCGACGATCTCCTGATCGGTGAACTGGCGCGGGGTGATCTGGGCCGCGGCGCGTGCCTCGTCGATGAAGGTCGCAACGGCGGGGTTGGGGGTGATGTCTTTCCCCTCATAGACGTAATAGCCCTTGCCGGTCTTGCGCCCGAACCAGCCTTCCTCGCAGATGCGGTCGGCAACCGCGCCGGCGTAGCGTTCATTCGGGTCGCGGGTGGCGGCCTTGCGCTTGCGGGTCATCCAGCCGATGTCGAGACCTGCAAGGTCACCCACCTTGTGCGGCCCCATTGCAAAGCCGAACCCTTCCAGCGCGGCATCCACCTGCTGCGGCGTGGCGCCGTCCAGAACGAGGTAGGACGCGGTCTTGCTGTAGTGCGCGAGGATCCGGTTGCCGATGAAACCGTCGCAGACACCGGCGCGCACGCCGACCTTGCCCAGCTTTTTCGCCAGCGCAAAGCCGCTGGCCACGACATCAGGCGCGGTCTTGTCGGCCACAACGATTTCCAGCAGGCGCATCACATGCGCGGGGCTGAAGAAATGCAGGCCGATCACGTCCTGCGGTCGCGCAGTCACCGAGGCGATCTCGTTCACGTCGAGGTAGGAGGTGTTGGAGGCCAGAATCGCGCCGGGTTTGCAGATCGCATCCAGCCTGCCGAAGATGTCCTTCTTGACGCCCATGTCCTCGAACACGGCTTCGATCACCAGATCGACATCCGCCAGCGCGCCCATCTCGAGCGCGGGGGTCAGCATCGCAAGGGTGGCGTCACGCTTGTCCGCCTTGAGCTTGCCGCGTTTGACAGCCCCGTCAAGATTGCCGGTGATCGTGGCGATCCCACGATCCAGACCGTCCTGCGCCACCTCGACCAGCGTCACCCTGAGGCCCGCCAGAAGACAGGCGGTGGCGATGCCCGATCCCATCGTGCCGCCGCCGATCACGCCGACATGGGCGATGTCGCGCGCGGGGCCCTTGGCCTCGGGGATATTGCTGACGGCGCGCTCGCCAAAGAAGGCGTGGATCAGGCCCGCGCGCTGCGGCGTGTTCATGCAATCCATGAAGGCTGCGCGCTCGATCTTGAGGCCTTCCGCCATGGGCAGGGTCGCGGCGGCGACCGCCTCGACGCATTTATGGGGCGAGAAAAGATGGCTTTGCGTCTTCTTCAGATGGGCGGCGGTCTGATCCAGCGCCGCCTGATCCGGCACCACCGCGATCTGGTCGGTCCGGCGGGTTTTCAGCGTACCCTTGATCACATCCTGCGCGGCCTTCAAGGCCACATCGCGCGGATCGCCAGCGTCCAGCCGGTCGATGATGCCAGCCGAAAGCGCCTCGGGCGCGGCGACCTGACGGCCCGAGAGGATCATGTCCAGCGCGAAGGGCACGCCTGTCAGGCGCGGCATGCGCTGTGTGCCACCGGCACCGGGCAGCAGGCCCAGCAAAATCTCGGGCAGGCCGACGCGCAACCCTTCGATCCCGATACGGGCATGGGTGGCAAGGCCCAATTCCAGCCCGCCGCCCAGTGCCGTGCCATGCAGCACGCTGATCACCGGGATAGCCGAGGCTTCGATGATGTTGAACACATCCGGGAGCGCGGGCGGCACGAAGGGCTTGCCGAATTCGCGGATATCGGCCCCGGCCACGAAGGTGCGACCAGCCGCATAGATCGCGATGACCTTGGCCGTACCTTCGGCGTTGATCTTCTCGACAGCGTCCTGCAACCCTTGGCGCACGGCCTGTCCGGTGGCATTGACCGGCGGATTGTCGATCCGGATCAGGGCGATTTCGCCCGCCCGTTCGATGGTGATCTTGTCGTTGATGGCGGTGGTATCAGACATTCTATCCTCCCGAATTGGGCAGGACGGTAGTGCCTTGGACCAGACCCGTCAATCAGTGGAAAACTGTTTTGCCTGTCGGAATAAACGATGTGACGCAACGGATTCCTGCGCGATTGCATCCCGACACGGCAGGGTCAAACCCAGCCTGCGGCCCGCCTACGGTGCCTGAGGTCAAGGATCAGCGCCAGCATCGCCAGCAGGCCGACGACCCTGATGGAAGGGGACCAGCGGGACATGGCGGATGCCGCGATCGCCGTCATCGGGCAAAGCCTCAGCCGATGATCTCGAACCGGTTCACATCGACCAGCCCCCGGTCGGTGATCTTGAGCGCGGGGATCACGGGCAGCGCAAGGAAGGCCAGTTGCAGGAAAGGCTCCTCCAGCGTCACGCCAATTGTGCGGGCCGCAGCGCGCAGGGTGGCAAGGCGCGCGCGCACGCCCTCAAACGGCTCCAGGCTCATGAGGCCCGCGACCGGCAGCGCCAGTTCGGCCAGAACCTGCCCGTCCCGCACCACGACAAAGCCGCCCTCGATCTGGCCCAGACGGTTTGCGGCAAGTGCCATGTCGGCGTAATCGGCCCCCACAACGGCGATGTTGTGATGATCATGGCACACGGTCGAGGCGATGGCCCCCGCCTGCAGGCCGAAACCGCGCACGAAACCCGTGGCGATATTGCCGTTCTTGCCATGCCGTTCGATCACCGCGATCTTGATCAGGTCGCGTGCCGGATCGGGGCGCTTGTCGCCATCGGTGATGGGGATCACCGCGTGCAGATGCTCGGTGATGATCTTGCCTTCGATGATGCCGATCACATCCGTCGTCTCGCGGTTGCCGGTGGTGCGGAAATCCTGCGGCGTGACCGTGGGAGCCTTGACCGAGGCGCGCCCGACCGGTGGCACGGGCGTGCGCGCGGCAAAGGCCGCATCGGTCACCTGGACACCGCCGCAGAACACCATCCGCGCGTGGCAGGTTTCAAGCGCGTCCAGCACCACGATATCGGCGCGCTTGCCCGGCGCGATCAGGCCGCGATCCTTGAGACCGAAGGCCTCGGCCGCAGAAAGGCTTGCCGCACGATAGGCGGCCAAGGGGGGAACGCCCGATGCGATCAGGCTGCGGATCATGTAGTCAAGGTGGCCGTGTTCCGCGATATCCAGCGGATTGCGGTCATCGGTGCACAGGCACATGTAGGGGGCCGTCAGATCGGTCAGGAGAGGGGCCAGCGCGGCCATGTCCTTGCTGACCGAACCTTCGCGGATCAGCACGTGCATCCCCTTCTGCAGCTTCTCGCGGGCCTCGGCGGCGGTCGTCGCCTCATGCTCGGTCCTTATGCCGGCGGCGATATAGCCATTCAGGTCGCGGCCTGTCAGTTGCGGCGCGTGTCCATCGACATGGCCGCCCCGGAACAGGTCGAGCTTGGCCATGAGGCCGGGATCGCCCGCAAGCACGCCGGGGAAATTCATCACCTCGGCCAGCCCGATGCCTTTCGGATGATCCATGAGCGCGGCCAGATCGGCAGCCTCGATCCGCGCGCCTGAGGTTTCCATGTCGGTCGAGGGCACACAGGAGGACAGCTGCACCCTGATATCCATCAACGTGCATTCCGCGGCCCGCTGGAAATAGCGGATGCCATCGGTGCCGATCACATTGGCGATCTCATGCGGATCGCAGATGGCCGTTGTCACCCCGCGCGGCGCGACGCAGCGGTCGAATTCGTGGGGCGTGACAAGAGAGCTTTCGATATGCAGATGGGTGTCGATGAAGCCGGGTACGAGGATCAGGCCGGTCACGTCGATGATCCGGACCGCGTCATAACTGGCGCAGGTGCCGACGATGGTATCGCCGCAAATGGCGACATCGCCTTCCAGCAGCGCGCCCGTGATCAGGTCGAGGATGCGCCCCCCGCGCAGGACCAGATCGGCGGGGGTCTGACCCCGGCCTTGGGCAATGAGGGTCGAGAGCGGCGTCATGGGCGATCCTTTCGGATATGGTCAGGATGCAGACTGCCACAGTCCCGCGCCAAGGGCGAGTGTATCGCCTGCGGGACGGGCAGGATTGGATATTTGAAGCAAGAAGAAGCGGTCAGGCGCGGCGCAGCGCGGATCCGAAGGCGCTGCCTGCGAAGATCAGGGCCGCGACACAGACGATGCTGGGGCCGGTGGGCGTGTCATAGAGCAGCGAGGCTTGCAGCCCCCCCAGCACCGAGAGGGCCGCGACGATGACCGCAATCACGGCCATGCCTTCGGGCGTGCGGGCAAAGGGGCGCGCGGCGGCGGCGGGGATGATCAGCAGGGCCGCGATCAGAAGGACGCCCACGACCTTGATCGCAACCGCGACCACGACGGCGAGGGCCAGGGTCAGGACAAGCTGCTCGCGCCGGGGATCGATCCCCGAGGCATGGGCCAGATCGGGATTGAGCGTCGCGGTCAGAAGCGCGGCCCAACGCCAGGTCAGCAACACAAGGACCAGCGCGGCGCCGCCCCAGATCACGGCCAGATCCGTGGTGCCGACGGCCAGAATATCCCCGAAGAGATAGGCCATCAGGTCGATCCGCACGCCCGACAGGAAGGATACCGCAACAAGGCCGAAGGCCAGCGCCGAATGCGCCAGCACCCCCAGCAGCGTATCGACAGCATAGCCGCGCCCGGACAGTGCGGTGACCGCAAGCGCCATCAGCAACGCCATCACCAGCGCGCCAAGAAACACCGAGACCGAAAGCGCCAGCGCGATCGCCACGCCGAGGATCGAGGCATGGGCCGTGGCATCGCCGAAATAGGCCATGCGCCGCCAGACCACGAAACATCCCATGGGTGCCGCTGCCAGCGCCACGCCCAGACCGGCCAGGGCGGCACGGATCATGAAATCGTCCAGCATCAATGCACCTTGTTGCGGGCGGCCTGATGCACCGGCATGACCGCAGCGCCACCGGAATGATCACCTGCGTGGTCATGATCGCAGCCGTCATCGTGGCTGTGGTTGTGATCGTGGCGGTACAGCGCCAATGCGCCCTGGGTGCCCGAACCGAACAGGGCGCGATATTCGGGCGCCGAGGCCACGATTTCCGGCGCACCCTGGCAGCAGACATGCCCGTTCAGGCAGATGACGCGGTCAGAGGCGCTCATGACCACGTGCAACTCGTGGCTGACCATCAGGATCGCACATCCCAAGCCGGCGCGCACATCCTCGATCTGGCGGTAGAATGCAGCCGATCCCGGCTGGTCAAGACCCTGGGTCGCCTCGTCCAGAAGCAACAGATCGGGTTTCGACAGCAGCGCACGGGCCAGCAATCCGCGCTGGAACTGCCCGCCGGACAGGTCGGTCATCTGCCGGTTGCTCAGGTCGGGCACGCCCGCTTGTTCCAGTGCGGCGGCCACATCGGCAGCAGGCTGCCGGCGTGGCAGCGACATGAAGCGGGCCACCGTCATCGGCAGGGTCGGATCAATCGCCAGCTTCTGCGGCACATAGCCGATCCTGAGGCCAGTGGCGCGCGACACGCGACCGCCCGCAACGGGCACCGCGCCGATCAGGGCGCGCAAGAGCGTGGACTTGCCCGATCCGTTGGGTCCGACGATGGTCACGATCTCACCCCGGTCGATGGACATGTCCACATGGTTGAGAACCCGCTGTCCCCCGTAGCGCACGCTCAGGTCGCGGACCTCGATCAGGCTCATGCCGCCGCCCCTTCCTGACAGGCCGGGCAAAGGCCCTGCGCCTCGACCACGGTGCTTTCGATCACGAAACCGGCCGCCCGCGCCACCGATCCCAATGTACCCTTGGCAGGCTCGGATTGCGTTTCCTGCACCACGCCGCATTTGCGGCAGATCAGGAAGGCCGGTGCATGTGTGGCGTTGGGGTGCGAACAGGCGATATAGGCGTTCAGCCCTTCGATCTTGTGCGCAAAGCCGTTGCTGACCAGAAAGTCCAGCGCGCGGTAGGCCACGGGAGGTTGAGAGCCCAACCCCTCGGCCTCGAGTCGGGAGAGAATATCATAGGCTCCCATCGCCTTGTGCTGCTGCAGAAGGATCTCGAGAACGCGTCGGCGCACGGGTGTCAGATTGAGTTTGCGTTGCGCGCACAACTCTTCAGCCGCCGACAGGGCGTCAGCGATACAGTGATCGTGGTCGTGCGGATCGAATCCATGGGCTGTCATCTTGCCATCTTGCTAGGTCATCCCTGTTGCGAATGCAATGTTATAACATTCGGTTTGCAATGTTATAACATATCGAATAGAGCAGTCCGCGTCTTGCCATCAACCGAGGAATCGCCCATGCGCCCCATGCTACGCCCTGCCCCCGTGTCGTTCGGCCTGATGGCCACGTTGCTGTCCACTGCTGCTCTGGCCGAGGTGCCGCGGGTCGCCACGGATATCGCACCGGTGCATTCCCTTGTTGCGCAAGTCATGCAGGGCGTGGGCGAACCGTCCTTGATCGTGCAGCCCGGCGCCTCGCCGCATGGCTATTCGATGCGCCCCTCCGAGGCGCGAGCCCTTGACGAGGCCGATCTGGTCATCTGGGTCGGCGCGGCACTGACGCCATGGCTGGAAGGGCCGATCGCCACGCTGGGCGAAGATGCTGGCAAGATTGAGCTGATGTCGGTCGAGGGAACAATCCTCCATGAGTATCGCGAAGGCGCGACGTTCGGACATCACGATCACGCCCATGGCGAGGATGATCACGCAAAGCATGACGATCACGATCACGATCACGACAAGGCAGAGGCCCACGATCATGACCATGACCATGCGGAAAAAGCGGATGACCACGCGGGGCATGATCATGCCGGCAATGATTCGCATACCTGGCTGGACCCATTGAATGCCCGCCTCTGGCTGGGGGTCATTGCGGCTGAACTAGCGCGGCTGGACCCTGACAACGCGGCAACATATGCCGCCAATGCAGCGGCCGGGCAGGCAGATATCGACGCCCTGCAAGCCGAGATCGCAGCCATGCTGGCCCCGGTATCGGACAAGGGCTTCGTCGTCTTCCACGACGCCTACCAGTATTTCGAGCGCCGCTTCGATCTGGTCGCCGCCGGTTCCATCACCTTGAGCGATGCCAGCGCGCCCAGCGCCGGTCGAATCGCCGAGCTGCGCGACGCCGTCGCAACCATGGGGGCTGCTTGCGTCTTTGCCGAGCCGCAGTTCGACAAGCGCCTGATCGACACGGTCTTTGAAGGCAGTGCAAAGGTCGGATTGCTGGACCCGCTGGGCCAGGATCTTGCACCGGGGGCCGGGCTTTATCCGCAGATGATGCGCGCCATGGCAGGCTCTTTCGCAACCTGTCTGGAGGGCTGATCGCCCTGCGCTCTCGCACCTGAGCGAAAATTATCGAACATTTCCGCGAGGGCTTCATCCGCCCGTTACAATGCGCCCCTAACCAGCGCATCATGATACGGGATGATGCCAAACCCTCGCGGCGATGCAGATCACAGGGGCCAAAAGCGCTTGACTTGCGCAGGCGCTTCGGCCCAATCCTTTCGTATCGTTTCAGAAATGTTCGCTTCGGCGCGGGGTTTTTTTGGTCCCAGCCGCAGGCTGCATAATCAGAACCATGAAACGTCTGGGAGGACGACATGAAAATCAAGACATTGAACCTGGCCCTGGTCGCGTCCATGGCATGGGGAACCGCCGCATCGGCGCAGACCGAAATCCAGTGGTGGCATGCCTTCACCGGCCGCCTGGGTGAATTGCTGGACGCGCAGGTCGCGTTGTTCAATTCCAGCCAGTCCGACTACAAGGTCGTGGCAACCCACAAGGGCAACTATTCCGAGACGCTGAACGCCGGCATCGCGGCCTTCCGCGCGGGCGAACAGCCCCACCTGCTGCAGGTGTTTGAGGTCGGCACCGCGACGATGATGGCCGCGTCGGGCGCGATCAAACCGGTTTTCGAAGTGATGGAGGCCTCGGGCCTGACCTTTGACCCGAACGCCTATATCCCCGCCGTGACCGGTTACTACACCAATGCCGACGGTCAGATGCTGTCCTTCCCCTACAACTCGTCGACGCAGGTTCTCTATGTGAACCGCGACAAGCTGGCCGAAGCCGGGATCGACCCCGATGTGGACCTGTCGACCTGGGAAGCCTGGGACGGTGTGCTGACGCAGCTGAAGGACGCGGGCGTGACCTGCCCCTACACCACCTCATGGCAGAGCTGGGTGCATCTGGAAAGCTTCTCGGCCTATCACAACGTGCCCTTCGCCACGAAGGAAAACGGCTTTGGCGGATTTGACACCGAGCTGGTGTTCAACGGACCGCTGCAGGTCGCGCATATCGAGCAGCTGGGCAAATGGGCACAGGATGGCAAGTTCATCTATGCCGGTCGCCGCAACGAAGCCGGCGCCAATTTCCGCGGTGGTGAATGCGCGCTGTTCACCGAAAGCTCGGCCGGCTATGCCGGTGTGAAGGCCGAAGCACAGTTCGCCTTCGATATCCGCCACCTGCCCTACTGGGATTCGGTCGAGGCCGCGCCGCAGAACACGATCATCGGCGGTGCATCCGTCTGGATCATGGAAGGCAAGCCGGAAGCCGAATACAATGGTGTTGCCGCCTTCCTGAACTTCCTGTCCTCGCCCGAGGTGCAGGCCAAGTGGCATCAGGATACCGGCTATCTGCCGATCACCACGGCAGCGGGCGAGCTGACGCAGTCGCAGGGCTTCTATGACGCGAATCCCGGCACCGAAATCGCGGGCATTCAGATGACCCGCAACACGCCGACCGAGAACTCCAAGGGTCTGCGTCTGGGCAGCTTCGATCAGGTCCGCACGATCATCGACGAAGAGCTGGAAGGCGTCTGGTCGGGCCAGAAGACCGCACAGGTCGCACTGGACAGCGCCGTCGAGCGTGGCAACCAGCTGCTGCGCCGCTTCGAGCAGGCCAACCGCTAAGGCGCGAGCCATGGGAACGGCCCCCGGCAGGATCGGGGGCCGTTTTCTTTCGGCCGGGCTTGCCCCATACTTCCGCCACCGCTGACAAAGACCGGACCCCCGCATGGAAAAGCGCGTCATCTTCAAGGGCTGGATGCTGCCCGCCCTGCTGCTTCTG
The DNA here is from genome assembly GCA_041596235.1 of Paracoccaceae bacterium. GTDB lineage: Bacteria > Pseudomonadota > Alphaproteobacteria > Rhodobacterales > Rhodobacteraceae > Seohaeicola. The sequence continues at coordinate 36,082 of JBFHIW010000008.1, read as the reverse complement.
CCGCAGATCGTGATCACCGCGATCTTCTTCTTCTATCCGGCGGGACAGGCGATCTGGCAGTCGATGTTCGTGCCCGATCCCTTCGGCCTCAAGACGCAATTCGTCGGTCTGGGCAATTTCGAGTACCTGCTGGGCGATCCCTATTATCGGGCGTCCTTTGTCACCACCGCGATATTTTCCAGCCTCGTGACCGTGGTGTCGATGGGCGTGGCGCTGTATCTGGCGATCCTTGCGGACCGGCTGATCAAGGGTTCGGGCACCTACCGGACGCTGCTGATCTGGCCCTATGCCGTGGCCCCGGCCGTGGCGGGTGTGCTGTGGATGTTCATGTTCAACACCCGCGTGGGCGTAGTGGCCTGGTATCTGGGCGTGCTGGGCTATGACTGGAACCACGTTCTGAACGAGGCCGAAGCGATGGGCCTTGTCGTCGTCGCATCAAGCTGGGGGCGCATCAGCTACAACTTCCTGTTTTTCCTGGCGGGGTTGCAGGCGATCCCGCGGTCGGTGATCGAGGCCGCCGCCATTGATGGCGCCAAATTCTGGACCCGGTTCCGCACCATCGTCTGGCCGCTGCTGTCGCCCACCACGTTTTTCCTGCTGGTCGTCAATGTGGTCTATGCCTTCTTCGAGACCTTCGGGGTGATCCACACGATCACGGCAGGCGGCCCGCAGCAGGCCACAACGATCCTCGTCTACAAGGTCTATTCCGACGGCTTCGTGGGCCAGGACCTGGGATCAAGCGCGGCACAATCGGTGATCCTGCTGGTTCTGGTGGGCCTGCTGACCGTGATCCAGTTCAAATTCATCGAACGCAGGGTGCATTACTGATGTCTGAGCAACGCGGCATGGTGGAGAAACGCGGCCTTGGCCACAAGCTGACCCATCTGGGTCTGATCATCGGCGTATTGTTCATCTTCTTCCCGATCTGGCTGGCCTTCGTGGCCTCGACCGTGACGCAGCCCGAGATCGTGCGCCCGCCCATGCCCCTGCTGCCGGGCGATCAGTTCTTCGAGAATTACAGCAAGGCGCTGCTGTCGGGCGTCAATGCGCCTGTGGCGATGATGATGCTGAATTCGCTGATCATGGCGCTGGGCATCACGATCGGGAAGATCGTGATCTCGCTGACATCGGCCTTTGCCATCGTCTATTTCCGCTTTCCGGGGCGGACGATCTTTTTCTGGCTGATCTTCCTGACGCTGATGCTGCCGGTCGAGGTACGTATCGTGCCCACCTATGAGGTGATCGCGAATTTCGGGATGCTGAACAGCTATTCGGGCCTGATCTTTCCGCTGATCGCATCGGCCACGGCGACCTTCCTGTTCCGGCAGTTCTTTCTGACCGTGCCGGACGAGTTGACGGAAGCCGCGCGCGTCGATGGCGCAAGCCCTATGCAGTTCTTCTGGCATATCCTACTGCCCATGAGCCGCACCAATATCGCGGCGCTGTTCGTGATCCTGTTCATCTACGGCTGGAACCAGTACCTCTGGCCGCTCTTGATCACCACCGATCCGTCGATGAACACCATCGTCATGGGCATCCGGCAGATGTTCCCCTCGGGCGACGATCTGGCCGACTGGCCGGTGATCATGGCCACCTCCATCCTGGCAATGGTGCCGCCAGTGATCGTGGTCATCTCGATGCAGAAGCTTTTCATCCGCGGCCTTGTTGATAGCGAGAAATAAATGGCGACCCTGACCCTTGATAACGTGCGCAAATCCTTTGGCGCGACCGATGTGATCCACGGCGTCGACATCGACGTGCAGGATGGCGAATTCATCGTGATCGTCGGGCCATCGGGCTGCGGCAAGTCCACGCTTCTGCGGATGGTGGCCGGGCTGGAAGGCATCACCAGCGGCGAGATCCGCATCGACGACAAGCGCGTCAACGAGGCCGAGCCGATGGAGCGCAACATCGCCATGGTGTTCCAGAACTACGCGCTTTACCCGCATATGTCGGTCTTCGACAACATGGCCTACGGGTTGAAGATCGCGAAGACCCCCAAGGACGAGATCGCGGCGCGCGTGGCATCGGCCGCCAAGCTGTTGCAACTGGAGCCCTATCTGCAGCGCAAGCCGCGCGAATTGTCGGGCGGGCAGCGCCAGCGCGTCGCCATGGGCCGCGCCATCGTGCGCAAGCCAGCCGTCTTCCTGTTCGACGAGCCGCTGTCCAACCTTGACGCCAAGCTGCGCGTGCAGATGCGGCTGGAGATCAAGCAATTGCAGCGGGAACTGGGTGTGACGTCCCTGTATGTGACGCATGATCAGGTCGAGGCGATGACTCTGGCCGACCGGATGATCGTGATGAACGCGGGCGTGGCCGACCAGATCGGCAAGCCTTTGGAGGTCTACGAGAACCCGCAGACCGAATTCGTTGCAGGCTTCATCGGCTCACCGGCCACGAATTTCATGCCTGCGGGCAGCATCGGCGTATCCGTCGGCAAGACCGTGGGCATCCGCCCCGAACATATCAAGCTGACCGACAGCCCCACCCGGTTGCAGGCGCGCGTTGCCTATTGCGAGGCCCTTGGCGCGGAAACGCTGGTGCATCTGCGGCTGCCGCATGGGCAATTGATCACCGTGCGCCAAGGCGGCCACCTGCCGCTGCCCTCGGAAGGCACGGACCTGTGGCTGGGTTGGGATGATGCCGCAATGATGGTCTTCGGCGCCGACGGCAAGCGGATCTGATCGCTAGCGGAACGCCTGCCAGCCCTGCCACCAGCGTGTCAGGGTCGTGAGCGCACAAGCGGCGGCAAAGACATAGGCCAGCACCGGGAACAGCACCGGGAACAGGCACATGGCAACGAAGAGCGCGATGGTCTCGAACCCTTCGGTCAGGCCACCCAGATAGAAGATGCCCTTGCTCGGATAATCCTCGGCGCGCATGCCGCGCTTGGCCGCGATCACGGCAAAGGCCAGAAAGCTTGATCCCGTGCCGACGAAAGCCGCGATCAACACGGCGGCGGGCAGCGCATTGGTGGCAGGATCGGCCATGGCAAAGCCCAGAGGCACCACGGCGTAGAAGACGAAATCCAGCGCGATATCCAGAAATGCTCCGCGATCCGTGGGCGCGCCCATGCGCGCCACCGCCCCGTCCAGACCATCCGCCAGCCGGTTCAGCAGGATCAGCGCCAGCGCAACCCCGTACCAGCCCAAGGCCAAGGCCGGCACCGCCAACACCCCAAGGGCAAAGCCCGCCAGCGTGATCCGGTCAGCCGCCACCCCGCGCCGGTGAATCGCCTGCGCCAGCGGATGCAGGACGCGGCGCTGCGTGGGCAGGATCAGAGCATCGATCATTCTTGCGGGTCCTTCATCGTTTCGGGGCAGACTACACCGCGCAAGTGTCGCCTGTCTTGCACACTGGCACACATTTGCGTCACCCCCGGGTCGCAGGCGCCCTATACAAGCGCAAGAGCCGCGGCTAGCGTCGCGCCATGGGTATTGACGCACTGGACAGCCGCTATTCCTGGATCCGCCTTGGCGTGTCGCTGCTGATCGCAACGATCGGCAATGTCGGCATGTGGGCGATCATCGTCATCATGCCCGCCATGCAGGCCGAGTTCCAGACAGCCCGCGCCGATGCCGCCCTGCCCTATACGCTGACGATGATCGGCTTTGCCCTTGGCAATCTGGTAATCGGCCGCGCGGTGGACCGGTTCGGAATCACCGTGGCGCTGTCGGCATCGGCCCTGACCATCGGGGGCGGGTTCGCACTGGCCTCGATCGCAGGGTCGGTCTGGACGCTGTCCTTCCTGCAACTGGTGATCGGGTTCGGCACGGCGGCAAGCTTTGGCCCGCTGATCGCCGATATCTCGCTGTGGTTCCTCAAGCGGCGCGGCATTGCCGTAGCCATCGCGGCCAGCGGCAATTACCTGTCAGGCGCGATCTGGCCGCTTCTGCTGTCGGGCGTTCTGGCCGATCATGGCTGGCGCGCGGTCTATATGGTGCTGGCCCTTGTCACCGTGGCGGGTGTGATCCCGCTGTCGCTGTTCCTGCGCGCGCGTGTGCCGCTTGAGGCAAGCGCGCATTCCGACAGCATCACCGCCGCACGGGCGAAATCGGCGGGGTTTTCGCCCCGCGCATTGATGTGGCTGCTGGGTCTGGCCGGGATCGGCTGCTGTGTCGCCATGTCGATGCCGCAGGTGCATATCGTGGCCTATTGCGTCGATCTGGGTTACGGCCCTGCCGTAGGCGCCGAGATGCTGTCGCTGATGCTGATGGGAGGCGTGGTGTCGCGCCTGATCTCGGGTCTGCTGGCCGACAAGCTTGGCGGGGTGATGACCCTGCTGATCGGGTCCGGCCTGCAATGTCTGGCGCTGTTTCTCTATCTGCCTGCGGGCGGGCTGGTCTCGCTCTACATGGTCAGCCTTGTCTTCGGCCTCAGCCAGGGTGGAATCGTGCCCAGCTATGCGGTGATCGTGCGTGAATACATGCCCGCCCGCGAGGCAGGCGCACGCGTGGGCTTCGTGATCATGGCGACGATTCTGGGCATGGCGATCGGCGGCTGGATGTCGGGCTGGATCTATGACCTGAGCGGCAGCTATCAGATGGCCTTCATCAACGGGATCGCGTGGAATATCCTGAACATCGGGATCATGCTGCTGATCCTGACACGGTCGCGCCGCGCGATGCGGTTGGCAGCAGCCTGACGGCCTGCGCGTTCATCGTTCCTCAGATACGCAAGACATTCCGACGTCAGAGGCCGGTGACACCACCCAGATGCGCCTCACCCCGCGCCCGCGCCAGTGCGATCTGTTTCTGCCGCTCGCGGAATCGCGCCTTGTCCTCTTCCGTCGTCTCATCGACGCAATGATGGCAGGCGACGCCTTCCTCATATGCGGGGCTGTTGCGATCCTCGGGCAGGATCGGTCGACGGCAGGCGTGGCACAGCAGATGCGGCCCTTCCGCCAACCCATGCCCCACGGACACACGGCGGTCGAAGACAAAGCATTCGCCCTGCCATGTGCTTTGATCCTGCGGCACCTCTTCAAGGTATTTCAGGATGCCGCCTTTCAGGTGATAGACATCCTCCACCCCCTGCCCCAGCAGCCAGTTGGTGCTTTTCTCGCAGCGGATGCCGCCGGTGCAGAACATGGCGATGCGCTTGTTGTGAAAGCGGTGCTTGTTCGCCTCCCACCATGCAGGAAAGTCGCGGAAGCTGGCGGTTTGCGGATCGACCGCGCCCTGGAAGGTACCGATCGCCACCTCGTAATCGTTGCGGGTGTCTATCACGGCCACATCGGGCGCGGTGATCAGCGCGTTCCAGTCGGCAGGATCAACGTAATGACCGACGCGCGCCTTGGGGTCCACATCGGGCTGGCCCATCGTCACGATCTCGCGCTTGAGGCGTACTTTCATGCGCGCGAAAGGCGGCGCGCTGGCGGTGCTTTCCTTCCACTCCAGATCGGCACAGCCCGGCAAGGCGCGGATATGGGCCAGCACCGCGTCGATGCCCGCGCGGCTGCCCGCAATGGTCCCGTTGATGCCTTCGCGCGCCAGCAGCAGCGTACCGGTCACACCCTGACCGCAGCACAGCCGCGCCAGCGCCGGCTTGATCGCGGAGGGATCGTCGAAACGGGTGAAGTGATAAAGAGCGGCGACAATATGCATGGGCTGCGATTTACGCCCGCGCGCGCTGTGGCGCAAGCCTTGGCACAGCGTGACATTGACGCGCGCGCACCAAGCCCCTACCCCTTTGGTACAAAGACAGGAGGCCCCCGATGTCCGAGACCCAAGCCCTGATCGTCATCGACGTGCAGAACGATTTCTGCCCCGGCGGCGCGCTGGCCGTGCCCGAGGGGGATGCCATCATCCCCGGCATCAACGCGGCGATGCAGCAGATCCCCTGCGTTGTCCTCACGCAGGACTGGCACCCGGCCGATCATGCTTCCTTCGCATCGGAACATCCCGGCGCCGCCGCCTATGACATGACCGAGATGCCATATGGCCCGCAGGTTCTGTGGCCCGACCACTGCGTCTGGGGCAGCCGGGGCGCCGCCTTCCATCCCGCCCTGCACACCGATCCGGCAGATCTGATCATCCGCAAGGGGTTCCGCCGCGCCATCGACAGCTATTCCGCCTTCTTCGAGAATGACCGCACCACCGCCACGGGGCTTGAGGGATATCTGAAAACGCGCGGGATCACCCACCTGACCCTTGTGGGTCTGGCCACCGATTTCTGCGTCGCCTATTCCGCGCAGGATGCGGCACGCCTTGGCTTTGGCGTGACCGTGCGTCTGGATCTGTGCCGCGCCATCGACCTGAACGGATCGCTGGATGCGGCACTGGATGCGATGCGCGCGGCGGGTGTCCGACTGGTCTGACCCGTTTCTTCTTGCACCAAATATCCCGGGGATGGTCGAACGCAGTTCGACCTACGGGGCAGCGCCCCGGTCCGACCGCTGGACACATGGACCGGCCTTTGATTTAACGGCCACGCACATTGACGGAGCCATCCCATGGTCGATATCGCCACCCGCGTCTGGAATCACCGCTGGAAGATCGACCCGATCGTGCGGTCGCTGATCGACACGGATTTCTACAAACTGCTGATGTGCCAATCGGTATTCCGCAACAAGCCCGACACGCAGGTGACCTTCAGCCTGATCAACCGCTCGACCCATGTGCCGCTGGCCAGGCTGATCGACGAGGGCGAGCTGCGCGAGCAACTGGATCACATCCGCTCGCTCTCGCTGACGCGCGGCGAAAGCACATGGCTGCGGGGCAACACCTTCTACGGCAAGCGCCAGATGTTCCGCCCCGATTTCATGGAATGGTTCGAGGCGCTGCGCCTGCCGCCCTATCACCTTGAGCGCAAGGGCGACCAGTACGAGCTGACATTCGAAGGCAGCTGGCCCGAGGTGATGATGTGGGAAATCCCCGCACTGGCCGTACTGATGGAATTGCGCGGGCGCGCGGTGCTGAACACGATGGGGCGGTTTGAACTGCAGGTGCTCTACGCCCGCGCCATGACGAAGCTGTGGGAAAAGGTCGAGGCGCTGCGCGAGGTCGACGGCCTGCGGCTGGCCGATTTCGGCACGCGGCGCCGGCATTCCTATCTCTGGCAGGATCGTTGCGTGCAGGCCCTGATCGAGGGTCTGGGCGACAAGTTCGTCGGCACCTCGAACTGTCTGATCGCGATGAAGCGCGACATCGAGGCGATCGGCACCAATGCCCATGAATTGCCGATGGTCTATGCCGCCCTGGCCGAGGATGACGCGGCGCTGCGCGAAGCGCCCTATCGGGTTCTGGCCGACTGGCATGAAGAGCATGACGGCAACCTGCGGATCATCCTGCCCGACACCTATGGCAGCCGGGGTTTCCTGCAGAATGCGCCTGACTGGCTTGCGGGTTGGACCGGCATCCGCATCGACAGCGGTGATCCCGCCACCGGGGCGGAAACCGCCATCGCCTGGTGGAAAAGCCGGGGCGAGGATCCGCGCAAGAAACTGGTCATCTTCTCGGACGGGCTGGACGTGCAGAAGATCGCGGAACTGCAAAAGCAGTTCGCCGGGCGCGTGCGCCCCTCCGTTGGTTGGGGCACGCTGCTGACCAATGATTTCCGCGGTCTGGTCAAGGGCGATGCGCTGGCACCCTTCAGCCTTGTCTGCAAGGCCGTGTCGGCCAATGGCCGGCCCACCGTGAAGCTGTCGGACAATCCCAACAAGGCGATGGGCCCGGCGGACGAGATCGACCGCTACAAGCGCGTCTTCGGCGTGGGCGATCAGGAGGCGATGGAGGTCGTCGTCTGATCGACCCTGTCAGAGGTCGATCTCGATCACCCCGTCCGGTTCTGCCGCACGGCTTTGGCACAGGATGATCGCGCCCGCGCGCTGTGCCTTTGACAACACGAAGTCGCGGTGCTCCACCTTGCCCGACAGCAGGGTGCATTTGCACACGCCGCAGATGCCATCGGCGCATTTCACATCCACATGCACACCTGCATCGGCCAGCACATCGGTGGCGCTGCGATCGGCAGGGACATGCAGATCCCGCCCCGACCGCGCCAGCCGCAGGGTGAAAGGGTGGTTCACGTAGTCGGGCTGTTCCGGCACCGCGAAATATTCCAGATGTCGCGCCGCATCCGGGTAGCCCTGCCGCGTGGCCGCATCGATCACCGCATCCATGTAGCGCACCGGCCCGCAGGCATAGACATGCCAGCCGGGGCGGTAGCCTGACAGGATCGCATCCAGATCGGCGCGGGTGCCTTCATCGGACATGTGCAACTGCACCCTGTCAGCCCAGGGTGCAGCCGCCAGATCATCAAGGTAGGCCGCCGCCATGCGGCTGGAACAGGAGTAATGCAGCGCGAAATCGCACCCCAGCGCATGAAGGCGGTGCGCGAAGGCGATCATCGGGGTGATCCCGATGCCGCCGCCCATCAGCAGGGTTCTTTCCGCATCCTGGACCAGATCGAAATGGTTGACGGGTTTCGAGATGAAGACGCGCCGCCCCGGTGTGAAGATGCGGTGCATCAGTTTCGAACCGCCACGCCCGCCATCTTCGCGCAGCACCCCGATCTGATAGCGCGACCGGTCCGCCGGATCGCCCGACATCGAATATTGCCGCAGGTACTCGGGGGCGACGACGATATCCAGATGCGCGCCCGCAGTCCATTCCGGCAGGTCGCCACCATCGGGTGCCGTGAATTCGAATTTCGTCACATCCGCGGTCATGCGTTCGATCCGTGACACGCGCAGTTCGATCACAGGGGCGTCCGAGGGCACGGTGTAACGGTGGACGTGGCTCTCGTCGCCCTGCGCCAGACGGGCGCGATGTTCGGCCGCCGGGATCATGGCGCGGTAGGCGGCAATCCCTGCCTCGCGATCCATCGGGGCGGGATAGGGCCAGGGATGCGGGGCCAGCGGCGCGGGATAGACGGCAAGGGTCTGATCGGCGTAGCGCAGTTTCAGATCCTTTTGCAGGCCGCGCCGGTTGACCGGGTAGCGGGTGGGGCGATAGCCGCCGTCCTCTTCGATCTCCAGATCCCACCACCATGTCTTGACCGGGTTCAGCCCGCCACGGCCCAGCGCATCATCCAGCCGCGCCAGCGCCGGTGCGGCACCCGGCATGTTCATTGCGGCCCAGCGAAAGGGTTTTTCAGCGAAAAGCCCCTCAAGGTTCCAGGGACAGGTCTTCATGCAGCGCCCGCACATCGCACCACCCGGTGTGGTGATGCGGTAGGTCGCGCATTTCTGGCTGTCGGATTTCCAGATCTCGTAGCCGTTGAACATCAGCTTGGGACCGGCGGTGATTGCGCCTGACGGGCATTCACGTGCACATTTGTTGCAGGATTCACAAAAACGCTGCAATCCGAAGTCGATCGGGCGGTCATGGGCCATCGGCAAATCGGTCGTCACAACGCCCGATTTCAGACGCGGGCCAAGGAACGGGTTCAGGATCACCTCGCCGATGCGGCTGACCTCGCCCAGCCCCGAGAGCAGCAGCAGGGGCGGCTGCAGAACCTCGCCGTCCATGACGCTATGGGCCTTGGCCTTGTAGCCCAGGTTACGGATCTACCGCGCGATGACACCACCCAGCAGCGAGAACCGCAGATAGGCGCGCATGGATTGCGCAACGCTGATCCAGTCATCGCCCGAGGCGCCCTCCATCGTCTCGTAGCCCTGATCGATGATCATGCTGATCGCCTGATCATGCGGCGGTTCGATAGGCGCGCCTGTGGCGTCATGGGAATACCAGGCCCAGTCCGGGCAGCGCGAGATGCCCACCGCATCGACGCCAAGGAAATAGGCGGAAGCCTTGACCAGATCGGCGGCCTCTGCCGGATCGAGGCGGGTCTTTTCAGGCGCCGGATCGCCATCCTGCAACAGCACGAAAGCCCCCAGCACCCGGCGCTGCGCCGAACTGGGCGCGGACTTGCGCACGTAATGCCCGCCGGTCGCCCCTTTCTGCACCACCTTGCCCATGTCGCCGAACTGCGCGCGCGCAAAAAGATCGGCGCGCTTGGGCACGCGGGCCACGCGAGCCTCGTCGATATAGGTGGTGGGCGTGTCCACGCGCTTGAGCGTTTCAAACGGATGCGCGCCCATGGCATAGGCGCGACGGCGGAAGGGATCGCGATTGAGCGCCGACTTGGCCGTGCCCTTGCCCAGCCACCATGCGAGGCCCTGCGTGCGAAACCAGGGCTGCCGCGCCATGGGGGCAAGCGGGCGGTCATGGGCAAGCTCCATATCCGTTGTCACGGCGGCAAGGCCAAAGCGCGTCCCCAACCATGGCGCGACCAATGCCGCATCTTCTACGGTGATCAGCCCCGCCGCCACGGCAAGCGGGTGCAGATCGACATCGGATGTCGTGTAACTGTGCGCGCAGGCGTCGAAGCCTAGAAGCCGGATGTAATTGGCCAGCACCACGGCGGTTTCCGACCCGCGCAGACAGGCGCGATGCGCCTGCGCATCCATGATCCATGCCGCACCCGCCTCGTCCATAGCCGGGTCACGGTGATGTTCGTACAGAAAGACCAGCGCCGTGTGATGCCCGGCGATACCACGCGGCGGGGCCTCCATCGAATCCTTCAGATCGGCCATGATCATGTCGATGCCCGAGGCCAGCGTCTTGGTCTGTCGCGTTTTCAGATCATGGGCCAGACGGTCGATATCAGGGTTGCGCCGGGGCAGATCCAGAAGCGCCCCGGCGGGCACAGGGCCGATCCCCACCATCGAGGCATCGGAAAAATAGCCGAAGGCCTTCAGATGGTTGGCGCGCTCTTGCGGGTCGTCGGGACTGACCGCGCGCGCGCGATTGACCATACCGTCGCGGATGGCATCCAGCATGGCCTGATATTCGCCCATCGCGTTGACGATGCTGCGGGGGGTGTCGGGCCTGTGGAAATCCAGCGCGGGCATCGGGGGCACAGCCGGATGATCGGGGCGGGCATCCTGCCGCGTCAGCCGCTCCAGCGGATAGGGACCAAGATGCACCGGCCTGTCGCGATCCGAGAAAAAGCGCAATCCCATCAGCCCCTCCCCGGACCTGTCCTGCGGTCAGTCAAGTCCAAGGGGCGACGGGTGTAAAGGCCTCCGGAGGGTGGGCGTTCTACGAAATTGTGTAACGCCAACGGTTGACGAAACGGCACCGTGCGGTGTTTCTCGACGGACACGGGCCAAGACAGGCCATCCCAGAATAAAGAGAGCTGTAATGATTGCCAGACTGACAAAGACCACCGCGCTTGTTGCGTGCCTTTCCCTGCCGGCCTTTGCCGATCCCGACCCCAAGGCCTGGGACAGCGTACTGCAAGAGGCGCGCGGGCAGACGGTCTACTGGAATGCCTGGGGCGGTGACCCGCGCACCAATGACTATATCGCATGGGCCGGCCAGCAGGTGCAGGATCAGTTCGGCGTGACGCTGGAGCATGTGAAACTGTCCGACACGGCCACAGCCGTTTCAACCGTGCTGAACGAGAAGGCGGCGGGCCAGATCGAGGGCGGATCGATCGACATGATCTGGATCAACGGTGCCAATTTCGCCGCGATGAAGGAAAACGGGCTGCTGTTCGGCCCATGGGTCGAGGATATTCCCAACTGGTCGCTGGTCGACCCAGAGGCGAACCCTGCCCTGATCGCGGATTTCACCGTGCCGGTCGAAGGGTTGGAAGCGCCCTGGAGCATGGCGCGCGTGGTCTTTTACTACGACAGTGCGCGCCTTGCAGAGCCGCCGCGCACGATGCCGGCCTTTCTGGAATGGGCAGTCGCCAATCCGGGCCGCTTCACCTATCCGCAGCCACCCGATTTCCTTGGCACGACCTTTCTGAAACAGGCATTGCTGAGCCTGGTCAGCGATACCGCACCGCTATATGCGCCGGTCGATCAGGCCGACTACGATGCCGTGACAGCCCCGCTCTGGGCCTATATCGAGGCGCTGACACCGCATCTGTGGCGTCAGGGGCAGGCCTATCCGCAGAATGGTCCCGCCCAGCGGCAACTGATGGCCGACAATGAAATCGACATCGCGATCTCCTTCAGCCCGGGCGAGGCTTCGGCGGCGATTGCCAATTTCGAACTGCCCGACACGGTGCGGAGTCTGGTGCTGGACGGCGGCACGATCGGCAATGCCAGCTTTCTGGCGATCCCGTTCAACGCCAACGCAAAGGCCGGGGCGATGGTCGTCGCGAACTATCTGATGTCGGTGGAGGCGCAGTTGCACAAGCAGGATGCGGCGGTCATGGGCACACCCACGGTTCTGGCCATGGACAAGCTGCCGCCCGAGGATGCCGCGCGATTTGCGGCACTGGAGCTTGGGATCGCAACCCTGTCGCCCGCCGATCTGGGCCCCGCCCTGCCCGAGCCGCATCCCAGCTGGATGCAGCGCATCGCGGCGGATTGGGAGGCGCGCTTCGGCGTCGCGCGCTAAGGGCTGGCAGGTCGCTTGCCCCGGTTCCGGAATGCCTTGCTGCCGCTGGCGCCCGCGCTGACCATCGCGGTTCTGCTGTTGCCGGTGGGTGCGGGGCTGGCGGGTGTGCTGGCGCCCGCCTTCGGCTGGTTTCCCGCCTTAGGCGGCACGTCCCTGTCGGTGGAGCCATGGCGCGCCTTGGTGGCATGGCCCGGATTGCCGGGTGCCATCTGGCTGAGCCTGTTCACCGGTTTGGGGGCGACGGTCTTGTCGCTGATGATCACGGTGATGATCTGTGCCGCATGGCAGGGTAGCCGTGCCTTCGGCGTGATCGAACGGGCCTTGTCGCCGTTGCTGTCCGTGCCCCATGCGGCCGCCGCCTTCGGGTTGGCCTTTCTGATCACGCCCTCGGGCTGGATCGCGCGGGCGCTGTCGCCTTGGGCGACGGGGTGGGATCACCCCCCCGATATCCTGATCACGCAAGACCCCTGGGGCCTGTCGCTGATGGCGGGGCTGGTGGTCAAGGAAGTGCCGTTCCTGCTGCTGATGACATTGGCGGCACTCGGACAGGTGCCGGCACGGCGATCGGTCCTGCTGGCGCAGACGATGGGTTACGGGCGCATGGCGGGCTGGGTGCTGACGGTCTTCCCCCGGCTTTATGCGCAGATCCGCCTGCCGGTCTACGCGGTGCTGGCCTATTCATCCTCGGTCATTGATGTGGCGCTGATTCTGGGGCCGACGCGGCCATCGACGCTTGCGGTGCAGGTTCTGGAATGGCTGTCGGATCCTAACCTGAGCCTGCGCTTTCAGGCGGCGGCAGGGGCGGTGCTGCAACTGGTGCTGATCCTTGGGGTGCTGGCGCTGTGGCGGCTGGGCGAGCATGTGGTGGCGCGGGCGGGCTGTGCCTGCATCCGGCGGGGGCATCGGATGGCCCGCGATGGGGCGATGCGCGCGCTGTCGATGGGGTTGGCGCTGATCATGGCGCTGGCCGTGGGTCTGGGGATCCTTGGGCTGGCGGTCTGGTCCGTCGCAGGGTTCTGGACCTTCCCGGACCTGCTGCCCGATCAGGTCACATGGCGCAACTGGATGCGGCAATCGGATGGTCTGACACGGATCGCGCTGGAAACGGCGGTGATCGGAACAGTGGCCACGCTGATCAGCGTGACCCTGACCATCGCCTGCCTTGAGGCCGAATATCGCCACGGCCTGAAGCAATCCGGGCGGGCGCTGTGGCTGCTCTATCTGCCGCTGATCGTGCCGCAGGCCACCTTTCTGATCGGGTTGCAAACGCTGGCCATCGGCACAGGTTGGACCGGCGCGCGGGCGGCGGTGATTGCCGCGCATGTCATCTTCGTGCTGCCCTACGTATTCCTGTCGCTGTCCGATCCCTGGCGAGCCTGGGATGCGCGTCAGGGGCTGGTGGCGGCCAGCCTTGGCGCGGGGGCAGAGCGTATCCTGTGGCGGGTGCGCCTGCCGATGATGCTGCGGCCCGTGCTGGTGGCGGCAGCGGTGGGATTTGCGGTCTCCGTGGGGCAATACCTGCCGACGATCCTGATCGGGATGGGTCGGGTCGCCACCCTCACGACCGAGGCGGTGGCCCTGTCATCGGGGGGTGACCGGCGGCTGATCGGGGTCTATGCCCTGTCGCAGACAATCATGCCGCTGATCGGCTTTGCGCTGGCGCTGACCTTGCCGGCGCTGGTGTTTCGCAACCGGCGCGGCATGCTGGACAGGGGATAGGAATGACGGACGGCCTGCAACTGGAGCATCTGAAGATCACGCTGGGCGACCGGCGGCTTGTCGATCTGGACGAATCCATCGCACCGGGCGAGATCCTCAGCGTGATGGGGCCGTCAGGGTCTGGCAAATCCACGTTGCTGTCGGTGCTGATCGGACAGCCTGATCCCGGCTTTGCCGTGACAGGACGGGTGCTGCTGGACGGGCGCGATCTGCAGGGGCTTGGGCCACGGGCGCGGCAAATCGGGTTACTGTTTCAGGATGACCTGCTGTTTCCGCATCTGTCTGTTGGCGAGAACCTGGCCTTTGCCTTGCCTGCCGCGATCAAAGGCCGTGCCGCGCGCGAGGCGCGGATCGCCGCGGCGCTGGAGGCTGCCGATCTGGGCGGCTTCGCGGGGCGCGATCCTGCCACGTTGTCAGGGGGCCAGCGGGCGCGCGTGGCCTTGATGCGTTGCCTGCTGAGCGCGCCGCATGCGCTGCTGCTGGATGAGCCGTTTTCCCGGCTGGACGCGGACCTGCGCCGCCAGATGCGGGATTTCGTCTTTGGTCAGGTGCGCGCCCAAGGCATTCCGGCGATCCTTGTGACCCATGATCTGGAGGATGCGCTGGCAGCAGGGGGCAAGGTCATTTCGCCCCTGGGTGAGGTCAGGCAGGCCGTGGGGCCTGCCTGATGATGCAGTTTACGCGTTCCACGCACGGTCGCCCGCCGCATCCTTGACGCGGGTGGGCAGACCGATCTGGTCCAGAAGCGTCAGGAACGGCTTGGGGTCCAGTTCCTCGACATTGACCATGGTGCCGGCGTCCCAGGTGCCATTGGCGATCAGCATGGCGGCGGCGACCGGGGGCACGCCTGCGGTATAGGAAATGCCCTGGCTGCCGACCTCATTATAGGCGTCCTTGTGATCGGCGACGTTGTAGATGAACACCTCAACGGGTTTGCCATCCTTGGTGCCCTTCACCAGATCGCCGATGCAGGTCTTGCCCACATAATCCGGCGCAAGGCTGGAGGGGTCGGGCAGCACGGCCTTGACGACCTTGAGCGGCACCACCTCAAGACCCTCGGCGGTTTTCACCGGCTGTTCCGACAGCAGGCCGAGGTTCTTCAGGACGGTGAAGACGTTGATGTAGTGATCGCCAAAGCCCATCCAGAAGCGCACATCGGCACCCGGATAGTTGGCGGCCAATGAATGCACCTCGTCATGGCCGGTCATGTAGGCTTTCTGTTTGCCCACGACGGGCAGATCCCATTCGCGGCCCACTTCGAACATGGTGTTGGTCTGCCATGCGCCGTTCTGCCAGCTGTAGACCGTGCCGGTGAATTCGCGGAAGTTGATTTCCGGGTCGAAATTGGTCGAGAACCAGCGCCCGTGCGACCCTGCGTTGATGTCCACGATGTCGATCGAAGTGACGGTATCCATGTAGTCATCCGCCGCAAGCCGCGCGTAGGCATTGACCACGCCCGGATCGAAACCGATGCCAAGGATGGCCGTGACGCCCGCCTTTTCGCAGGCCTCGCGGCGTTTCCATTCGTAATTGCCATACCAGGGCGGGGTCTCGCAGATCTTGGCGGGATCTTCGTGAATGGCCGTGTCCATATAGGCCGCACCTGTTTCGATGCAGGCCTGCAGCACCGACATGTTCACGAAGGGGGAGCCCACGTTGATCACGATCTGGCAACCCGTGTCGCGGATCAGCTGCGCTACGGCAGCGGTATCCAGCGCGTCAAGCGCATGGGCCTTGAACACGCCCGGCTGTTTCATCGCACCTTTTTCATGGACAGAGTCGAGGATCGCCTGACATTTCGCGACCGTCCGGCTGGCGATATGCAGATCCCCCAGCACCTCGTTGTTCTGCGCGCATTTATGCGCGACGACCTGAGCCACGCCACCGGCGCCGATGATAAGCACGTTGCGTTTCATGGTGTCACCAGACCTCCTTTAAGGTTCCAGTTGCAGGAAAGCGCCTCTGCGGCGCAAGCGATCACGAGAGGGCGGCCACGAAATCGTCGTAGCCGAAATCCCGCACCAGCCGTTCTGTGCCATCCAGTTCGCGGATGGCGATGGCGGGCATCTTGACGCCGTTGAACCAGTTCTTCTTGACCATCGTGTAACCGGCCGCGTCCTGAATGCTGATGCGGTCGCCTGCTTTCAGCGGCTGCGGAAAGCGGAACTCGCCGAAGATGTCACCGGCCAGACAGGATTTGCCGCAGATCATCCATTCCTCGGGGCCTGCGTTCGGGGCGACCTTGGCGCTTTCGCGGTAGATCAGAAGATCCAGCATATGCGCCTCGATCGAGCTGTCGACGATGGCGAGGTTCTTGCCGTTGAAAAGCGTGTCCAGAACCGTCAGTTCCAGCGTGGTCGATTTGGTGATCGCCGCCTCGCCGGGCTCAAGATAGACCTGCACCTCGTTCTGGCCCGCGAACCGCTTGAGGCGCTCGGCCAGACGGTCCAGCGGATAGTCCTCGCCGGTGAAGTGGATGCCACCACCAAGCGAAATCCATTCCATCTTGCGGATCAGATGGCCGAAACGCTGCTCGATACTGCCCAGCATCGCATCGAAGCGGTCGAAATCCGCATTCTCGCAATTGTTGTGGAACATGAAGCCGCTGACCATATCCAGAACGGGTTCGATCACTGCGGGGTCATGTTCGCCCAGACGGCTGAAGGGGCGCGCGGGATCGGCCAGATCGAAGCTGGAGGTCGAGACACCGGGATTGACGCGCAGCCCGCGGGTATGGCCACGGCTGACAGCCTCGAACCGCTGCAACTGCCCTGCGGTGTTGAAGATCACCTTGTCGGAATTGGCCAGCACCTCGTCGATCTCGTGATCGGCCCAGGCCACGGAATAGGCATGGGTTTCGCCGGGAAACTTGTCGCGCCCCAGCTTCAACTCGAACAGCGAGGAGGACGTGGTGCCGTCCATATACTCGGACATCATGTCGAAGACCGACCATGTGGCAAAGCACTTGAGCGCCAGCAGCGCCTTGGCGCCCGAAGCTTCGCGTAGATGCGCGATCTTTTCCATATTGGGCAGCAGATGTGCCTTGTCGATCAGGTAGTAAGGCGTGTGCAGCATCGTGCCTTCCCCCAGAATAGCGGCCCAAAGGATCAACGGGCGGGTATCGAAACAGGAAGCGGGTGGATAGGGGCAATCGCCCGGCATATCAAGTGAAATTCTGGCAACAGGCAGCCCGGTCGTGACCTTGGGGTCACTCTTCGCCGTCGACCTTGCCGCGCATCGCCTTGACCTCGCCGCGCACCTTCTTGGCCTTGATGCGGCGCTTGACCGACCCGAAAGTGGGCTTGGTCGCAACCCGCCGCTTGGGCGCGATAAGAGCGGCACGGATCAGATCGGCCAGACGGTCGCGCGCGATCTCGCGGTTGCGGACCTGGCTGCGGGTTTCATCGACCTGCAAGACGATCGCGCCATCCTTGGTCCAGCGCCGCCCGGCCAACCGCCGCAGCCGCGTCTTGACCGGCGCGGGCAGGTTGGGCGAGCGTTCCGCTTCGAAGCGCAATTCGACCGCCGACGAGACCTTGTTGACGTTCTGCCCGCCGGGACCGCTGGCGCGGATGAACTGCTCGGTCAGTTCCCAATCCTCGATCGCGATGTCGTCGTTGATGCGCAGCATGAACCTGTTCCGGTGGTGATCCGCCCGACCATAGCGCGGACGGCGGGCAAACAGAAAGGGCCACCCTTGCGGATGGCCCTCTGAGACTTACGGAGGTGGGGCCGGTTAGGCTCACACCAATTCGGATGTTGCATCCCCCGAGGGCTGCCTCAGGACTGCGCCCCCCGAACTGTTCCGACACCTCTCTCCAATATCCCGTTAGACACTAGAGCACCTCCTTTCAATTGTTTCACCTGAGATCAGGTTGCCACAAAATCAGCAGATGTCAAAAACAAAATCATGTGGTGCGCGGGGTAAGTGCCCCCACGATGATGCGGAAGGGCACAAGTGCCACCAAAGCGAGCAAAAGTTTGACGCCCCAGTCGGCCACGGCCAGCGACACCCAGAGCGGAACCATCGGGCCGACACCCAGAAGCGGAAGAACCTCACCCGCCCAGGACACGTCATTTGCCGGTTCGATGAAGGACAGGCTGGCCGAGAAGGCGATGGTGAAGAACAGCGCGGTATCGACCGAAGAGCCGATCAGCGTCGAGGCCAGCGGCGCGCGCCACCAGCGGCCCTCGCGCAGGCGGTCGAAGATCGCCACGTCCAGCAGCTGTGCGGTCAGAAAGGCCAGTCCCGAACCGATGGCGATGCGCACCGTCACCAGCGGGCCGAATTCACCCATGATCTGCGTGCCGATCAGCGAGCAGACAACGCCCACGATGAAACCGACAAAGACCACGCGACGGGCCGGACCCACGCCATAGACGCGGTTCATCACATCGGTGACAAGAAAAGCCAGAGGATAGGTGAAGGCGCCCCAGGTCAGCCACTGGCCGAAGAGGAACTGGACAAGGATGTTCGAGGCCACGACGATGGCGGCCATGGCAAGAATGCCGGGAAGATGCGTGCGGTTCATGTTGATGCCCGTTTTTACAAGGTTGCGGCGACTTGGCCCCGTGTGGGGCGGATGAGATCGAAGACCGTCGTTTACTGCTTGTTCCGCGCACTGGCAAGAGGGGGCGTGACAGCATATTCGACCAGTTCGGTACGCTGGAAGAATTTGAAATTGTCATCGGCGATCATGGTCAGCCGGATGCGCCCCGTCCCGTCCTGCCAGACCGAGATCCCTTCGAGGTTGTCGTGCTGCCCGGTACGGGTCTGGAACAGGACCTCCTCGGCGTTCACCCGGTCCCCGGCGATGTCGAAGCGGCGCACACGGCTGCGAAAGCCCGGCCCGGTCAAGGCCCGCTCCAGCAGGTAAAGCCAGCCATCGGGCCCGAAATCCGCCCCGACCGGCAAAAACCCTGCACTGCGGGACAGGCTGAAGGGGATATCCCAGCCCTGCCCGTCGAAACGGTAGACCGGAAAGGGCCGGTCCAGCGCGCCCGAGCGTTCGGGCAGCGTGAACAGATGCCCGCGCGTGTCGATGGCCAGCGCCTCGAGCGAGGAATTCATCTGCATATCGGCGAAATCGGGATGCCCGACCACCCGCAACGCTGGCTGATCCACGGCGGTGTAATGGCGTACCCTGTGCTGGCCTTCGAAAGAGACATAAAAGCCGCCCTGCGGCGTCATCGCCAACCCTTCGGAATCCGACGCCCGCTTGCGCAGGGGGCCACCTTCGATGTCGCGCAACGCGACAAGACGGCCCGCCTCGACCGCCACCAGTCGCGCCGCCGCATCACGGACCAGCCGCCCCTCGACCACATGCCCCTTGTCGGTCAGTGCGATGAACCGCACACCCGCATCATCCAGTTCAATGGCCGAGAAGCCGCCGAAATCGGGACTGTCCATCTGCCAGCGATAGCTGCCCAGATAGGTCACGCCATCCATCTGACCGGCATCGCTGGCCATGCCAAGACCAAGGCCCAGCGTCGCAAGTGCCGCGAGGGCCAAAAAGCCCTTGCGCAGGCCTGAGCCTGAGTTTGATCTTCGGGACAAGCGCAAATCCAGGGATACTTGTCTTATCGCGCACGCAACACGGCGGCGCATTGATCGGGCAGATCGGCCAGGGTCAGGTCACGGCGCGGCTTGGGCTTGGGCGCGTTCGGATCGCGCGGCTTGGGCGGGGGCGGGTTCAGGATGTTGTTGACCCATCCCTGCGCCTCGTCGCAACCATCGCCGGGCGGCGGCGTGTCCTGATCCAGACAGCCGCGCGCGCCGCGCGGGCAGTTCAGGCGCACATGGAAGTGGTAATGGTGCCCGTACCAAGGCCGTATCTTGCGCAGATAGGCGCGGTCGCCGCGTTCATCCTTGCACATCTGCACCTTGGCTCCGGGAAAGACGAAGATCCGCGCCACGCGCGGATCCGATGCGGCGGCCTTGATCACCTCGTGATGCTGGCGGGTCCAGCTGGAATTGACATAGGCGCCCTCGGCCCGGCGCAACGAGATGGACGAGATATTCTCGCGCTCGTTGCGGGACAGGTTGAGGCGTTGTGGCGGCAACATCCAGATGTCGGCATCCAGCCCGATCTGATGGCTGGCGTGCCCGGTCAGCATCGGACCACCGCGCGGCTGGCTGATGTCACCGATATAAAGGCCGCTCCAGCCGGGCTGACGCGCCGCCTGCGCCGACAGGTCCTTGAGAAAGGCGACAGTATCGGGATGGCCCCAGTTGCGGTTGCGCGACAGGCGCATGGCCTGCCATGTCGGCCCGGTTTCCGGCAATTCCACCGCACCCGCGATGCAGCCCTTGGCATAGCCGCCGAATGGCGCAGGCTGGGCTGCGGCGGGCGTTCTTTGCGCCCCGAACAGCTGCTTGGCCGCCTGTGCGCTGACCATATCGGCCAGCGCCATACTCAGAAACAGGGCAATCGTCAGTGTCAGGTAGCGCGTGCAGCCCATGCCTTTCCATCTCCATCCGGTTTGACCCAGCCTAGCAAGAACAGACCCAGAAGGAAAAGCACGATCAGCGGGGTCACGCCCAACTGCTGACTTTGCGTGACCGCCGTCATGATGCCGATGGACAGCGGCGCGATGAAGGACGTGGCCTTGCCCGCCAGCGCATAGAGGCCGAAGGCTTCGGTCATCCGGTCGGGATTGGCCTGACGCACCATCATCGTGCGGCTGGCCGCCTGGATCACGCCCCCCGCAGCCCCGATTAGCGCGCCAAGGATGTAGAAGGTGATGTCAGGTAGCTTCGAGGCCGCATCGACCGGCATGCCGTAGACGCTGTCACGCGAGACGAAGACGATGGAAATGGCCACGAAGGTCAACACGAGGATGCAGGTACGGATCACCCGCATCGGGCCGAAACGGTCATCCGCCTTGCCCCCGATCCAGGCAAAGACGGTACCCGAGATGATGGCCACGATCCCGAAGACGCCGGTATCCACCACCGACCATTCCAGAACGCCCGCCGCATAGATGCCGCCAAAGACATACATCCCGTTCAGCGCATCGCGGTAGAACATCGACGAGGCGAGATAGGCGAAAAGCGAGGGCGACTGCGGCAGGGCGCGCACGGTGCCGACCACCTCGCGCAGGGCACGGGCCACGGCGCCGGGGGCTGGGCGCACCGGC
Source organism: Paracoccaceae bacterium (assembly GCA_041596235.1). Lineage (GTDB taxonomy): Bacteria > Pseudomonadota > Alphaproteobacteria > Rhodobacterales > Rhodobacteraceae > Seohaeicola. Next base: position 14,861 of record JBFHIW010000008.1, on the reverse strand, counting down.
TTGGGATCGCGCACCCAGAGGAAGAAGGGGATCATGAAGACGATGTACCAGATCGCGGTCAAAGGCCCGACGGCACGGGTGCCTTCACGCGCGCCGGCATCAAGGCCCAGAATCGGATCGATCCCGATGAAGGTCTTGCCGGTCGTGGCGTTTTCAGCCAGCAGCGCCAGCATGATGATCAGCGTGACCATCCCCCCCAGATAGCCGAAGGCCCAGCCATTGCCGGAAATGCGCCCGATCTGGTCGCGCGGGCCAAGGTCGGGCAGCATCGAGTTGGTGAAGATCGTCGCGAACTCCATCCCGATCATGCCGATGGCGAAGAAGATCAGCGTCAGCACCAGGTTGAAATCATCAGGTGCCGCCCACCACAGCCCGAAGGCGCCCACGAAATACATGACCGAGAAAAGCCAGATGTAACGCAGCCGGTTGCCCGATGTATCGGCCAGCGCGCCTAGGAAAGGTGCCAGAACCGCGATCACGAAACCCGCCGCACCGATCCCGAAACCCCATGCCGATTGCGCGGCCGTGCCATCGCCCATCAATTCTTTGACATAGGGCGCAAAGATGAAGGTGATCAGAAGCGTGTTGTAGGGCTGGCTGGCCCAGTCGAAGAAAAACCAGCCCCAGATGCGTCGCCGCACGGAAATCGCTGTCATACTGTCCCCCGGTCAGCCCTTTGGACGGGCTATTGCGCCAGATAAGACAAGCAAATCATGACAGTGGCAAGTCAATCCTCGATAGTGCCCCTCATGCCCCGGCGGGACTATCCTGCATCGGCGGCCAGGGGCGCAGATCCTCGGCCGCCACCCAGGCCGCGATCCAGTCAGGCATCGGCGGCGAAGCGGCGTTCCCGGTGATGGCGCGCGCAGCCTTTCCCGGCGCGACGATCCCGCTCCGGTCCGTCAGGGCCGCGCGATAGACGATGTGATTGGCGCATTCGCCATCGGCCTTCCACATCGACTGTTCCAGATAGATGAAGCGCGCATCCCAGCACAGGGCACGGGATCGCATCTCGATCACCTCGAACACGCGGATGCGACGCCGATAGCGCACGATGGCCCCTGCCATGGTCAGGCCCCAGCCGTTGCGCTTCATCGCACCGATCAGGCCTGCCCGCTTGGCCAGCGGCAGCCGCCCCAGATCATAAAGCGTCAGCGTGCGGCCGTTGTTCAGCTCCATCCACAGGTCGATGTCCCACGGCAGGCACATGTGGCGCGAGACATGCATGCCGGTCAGAGGCAGCGCGGGCGCGCGACGAAAGCGGATGAATTCGGTGACAAGGCGGATGACGGGATACATGGCAGCCTCTTGATTGCGCCCCGTTACTCGGGTGGCCCGGGCCGCGCGTCAAGCCGAACGTGGGGGCAGGATGGCGCCAGACCTTGCCACCACGGCGCGACACGCTTACCTGTGGGTCAGGCTAACCCGAGGACCAGACCGAATGATTGCGATTTACCAGACCCTTGCCCTCATCCTTGATGTGGTCTTCTTCATCATGCTGGCCCATATCATCATGAGCTGGCTGATCAATTTTCAGGTGCTGAATCTGAACCAGCAACTCGTCTATCAGCTCTGGACCGGGCTGAACCGCGTGCTTGAACCGGTCTATACCCCGATCCGCCGCGTGCTGCCCGACACCAGCCCTCTGGACCTTGCACCGCTTGTGGCCTTCATCGCGGTCATTTCGCTGCGCGATTTCATTCTGCCTGCCATCCTGCTGGGATAAGACGTTTTCGACCCCTGAGACGTCTATCCGCCTCTTGCCCAACAACCCATGGTGTGGGATTAGTCAGGAAAGAGCAGATATAGACAGACCGACAGGGGGTCCCATGCAAAGCGCCGTCCCGCTGCTGCGCGACATCTTCGGATTCGACGGCTTTCGCCCGGGACAGGCCGAGATCGTGGAGGCCGTGGCCCAAGGGCGCAACGTGCTGGCCATCATGCCCACCGGGGGCGGCAAATCCCTGTGCTTCCAACTGCCCGCGCTGATGCGCGAAGGGGTCACCGTGGTGATCTCGCCCTTGATCGCGCTGATGCGGGATCAGGTCCGCGCCCTGCGCGAAGCGGGCGTCGAGGCGGGCGCGCTGACGTCGGGCAACACGCCCGAGGAAACCGACGCCGTCTGGCTGGCGCTGGAGGAAAAGCGCCTCAAGCTGCTGTATATCGCGCCGGAACGGCTGGCGGCGCACTCGTCCTTCGGGATGCTCCAGCGCGCGGGCGTCAGCCTGATCGCAGTGGACGAGGCCCATTGCGTCAGCCAATGGGGTCACGATTTTCGCCCCGATTACCTGCGGATCGGCGAATTGCGCCGCGCGCTGGACGTGCCGCTGGCGGCCTTCACCGCGACGGCGGATGCCGAAACACAGGACGAGATCGTCACGCGGCTGTTCGGCGGGCAGGCGCCGCAGAAATTCCTGCGCGGTTTCGACCGGCCCAATATCCATCTGGCCTTTGCCGCCAAGGACAATCCGCGCCGTCAGATCCTGTCCTTTGCCGCCGCGCGCAAGGGGCAGTCCGGCATCGTCTATTGCGGCACCCGCGCCAAGACCGAAACGCTGGCGCAGGCGCTGCGCGAGGATGGGCATTCAGCCTGCCATTATCACGGCGGGATGGAGGCCGAGGATCGGCGCATCACCGAGACCCGGTTCCAGCAGGAGGATGGGTTGATCGTCGTGGCAACGGTGGCCTTCGGGATGGGGATCGACAAGCCCGACATCCGCTGGGTCGCGCATGCCGACCTGCCCAAGTCGATCGAGGCCTATTATCAGGAAATCGGCCGCGCCGGACGCGATGGCGCGCCCGCCGAAACACTCACGCTTTATGGCCCCGATGACATCCGGTTGCGCCGCAGCCAGATCGACGAGGGGCTGGCCCCGGCGGATCGGCGCATGGCCGATCATGCGCGGCTGAACGCCCTGCTGGGACTGGCCGAGGCGCTGGCATGCCGCCGCCAGACCTTGCTGCGCTATTTCGGCGAGACGCCGGAACCCTGCGGGAACTGCGATCTCTGCGACAGCCCGGCCGCCGTCTTTGATGGCACGTTGGCGGTCCGCAAGGCCCTGTCGGCCATCCTGCGCACCGAGGAATGGTTCGGCGCGGGGCATCTGATCGACATCCTGACCGGCAACACGACCGACAAGGTGCGCGAACGTGGCCATGACGCGCTGCCCACCTTCGGTGTGGGCAAGGATTATTCGCGCCCGCAATGGCAGGCGATCTTCCGGCAGATGATGGGCCATGACCTGATCCGCCCCGATCCCGAACGCCACGGCGCACTGCGCATGACCGATACCGCCCGCCCCATCCTGCGGGACGAGGCCAGCATCACCCTGCGCAGCGATTCCGTGGCCAAGCCAGATCGCCGTCCGGCGGTGAAAACCCTTGTCTCGGACGAGGATGCGCCGCTTCTGTCCGCGCTCAAGGCCAAGCGGCGCGCCTTGGCCGAAGCGGCGCGCGTGCCCGCCTATGTGATCTTCACCGACAAGACGCTGATCGAAATGGCCGAAACCCGGCCCGCGACGATGGATGCGATGGCGCGGATCGGCGGGGTGGGCGCCAAGAAGCTGGAAAGCTATGGCGCGACCTTCCTTGAGGTGATCACCGGGGCGGTCGAGCAGATGCACCCGGCGCGCCGCAAGATCGCGGGCCGGACCGAGGCCTCGCTTTATGATCGTCTGCTGGCCGCGCAGGCCGATCTGGCGCGCGGGACCGACGGGGTGGACAAGCCGCTGAGTTGCTCTGCCGCATTGCTGGCAAAGGTGGCGCAATTGCGCCCGCGCGATGCGCGCGAGATGGAAAGGTTGCTGGGAGACAAGCGCGCCGAACGTTTCGGCCCTGCCTTTCTGGACGTGCTGCGCGATGCGGGCTAGATCACCCACAATGCTGCTGAAAAGGGGAATTCCATGCTGATCACCGTCTCGCCCGCCAAGAAGCTGGACATGACCGAGGTTGCCGAGCTGACCCCGACGCAGCCCGACTTCGCACAAGATGCGATGACCCTTGCCAAGGTGGCGCGGGACCTGACCGTGAAGGATCTGCAAAAGCTGATGGGCATCAGCGAAAGCCTCGCGCGGCTGAACGCCGAACGGTTCCGGGATTTCGGCACGATGGAGGAAAAGCCCGCGGCCCTGGCCTTTGCCGGCGACACCTATCAGGGGCTCGAGGCCGGATCGCTGGACGCGGATGAAATGGCCTTTGCTCAGGATCATTTGCGCATCCTGTCGGGTCTCTACGGAGTGTTGCGCCCCCTTGACGCGATCCAGCCCTACCGGCTGGAGATGGGCAGCCGCCTGAAAACGGCGCGCGGCGCATCGCTGTATGATTACTGGGGCGACCGGATCGCGCAGGCGCTGAATGCACAGGCCGACGCATTGGGCACCGATACGCTGGTGAATTGCGCCAGTCAGGAATATTTCGGCGCGGTGGACCTGTCCGCCCTGAAGCCGCGGGTCATCACGCCCGTTTTCCTTGAGGAAAAGAACGGCGAGGCCAAGATCGTCAGCTTCTACGCCAAGAAGGCGCGCGGGGCGATGGCGCGCTTCATCATCCAGCGCCGCCTGACCAGCCCCGCGGGCTTGCGCGATTTCGATACCGGCGGCTATGCCTTCCGCCCGGACCTGAGCGAGGGGGACCGCTGGGTTTTCCTGCGCGACGCTGTGGCAGCAGAAAAGGCCGCCTGACCATCGCGATCACGCCGAAAGCCCCGCGACCTCTTCGGGCATGGTCTGCGGCGGGATCGCCCCTTGCGGGCAATGCGCCGCGATCCGCGTCAGCAGATCGGCCTTGCGCAAGGGTTTCGTCAGGTAATCGTCCAGACCTGCGGCAAGGATCGCCTCGCGGTCGCCTTCCATGGCATGGGCTGTCATCGCGATGATGGGTACGCGTGGCGTGCCCATGGCCTCTTCCCCGGCGCGCAAGCGCAGCGTTGCTTCCTTGCCGTCCATTTCAGGCATGGAGATGTCCATGAAGACCAGATCCGGCTTGAAGGTGGCAAAGGTCTCGACCGCCTCCTTGCCATTCGCGGCAAAGCGCAGGTCGATCTGAAGGTGCTGCAGCATGCGCGACAGGACCAGCTGGTTCGTCCGGTTGTCTTCTGCAGCAAGCACCCGCATCAAGCGCCCCGGCGTTTCATCGTCCCGCCCGTCCGGGACGTCCGTGACCACAGCAGACACCAGCCCGTCCCCCGGCCCCGGCGCGCTATCGGCCGGCTGAAGGGACAAGGTCCCGAGTGCCGCAAAAAGCTGTCGGCGTGGCACGGGTTTCTGCAGGATGGCATGCAGCAGCACATGCGCCGGGTCCTGTTCGGCAAAGCCCGCGTTGGAGGTGAACAGCAGGATCGGCACCGCATGGCCCGCGGCACGCATGGCATCCGCCAGTTCCAGCCCGTCCATGTCGGGCATGCTGTGCTCTGTCAGAACGAGGTCGAAACCATCCGGCAGCAGGGCAAGCGCATCCTGACCGCTGGAACAGGCGACAACGGCAATGCCCAGAGCCTGCATCTGGCGGATCAGCACGCTGCGGTTCACCTCAAGCGGATCGACGACCAGTGCACGTGTCACGCCCCGGCCCGGCGCAACCGGTTCCGTCGCCGGATCGCCATGCGGGCTGTCGACCACCAGCAGATCCAGGCGGAAGCCGAAGACGCTGCCGCGCCCTTCCTGCGAATCCACCCATATCTTGCCGCCCATCAGCGTGATCAGGCTTTGCGAGATCGCCAAGCCAAGCCCCGTTCCCTCGAAACGGCGGTTCCGCTCATCCTCGACCTGGTTGAACTCGCCAAAGACATGCTCGATCTTGTCGGCGGAAATCCCGATCCCGGTATCCTCGATCAGCACATGCACCTGTCCGGTATCGCTGCCTTCGGCCTGCATCCCCACCACGCGGACCAGCACATGACCCGACAGGGTGAATTTCACCGCATTGCCGATCAGGTTGGTCAGGACCTGACGGATGCGACCGGGGTCACCGGTGAACATGGTCGGCATGAAGAGGTCATAGTCGACCAGAAGCTCCAGTCCCTTCTGGCGCGCCGCCGGTTGCAACAGCATGATGACCTCGTGAATCGCGCGTTCCAGATCAAAAGGTTCCGGATGCAGGGTCAGGCGTTTCGCTTCGATCTTGGAATAGTCGAGAACGTCATTGATGATGACAAGCAGCGCCTCACCCGAGGTCTTGATGGTGTTGACATATAGCCGCTGCTCTTCGGTCAGCCGTGTCTCGCCCAGCAGGTCCGCCATGCCGACGACGCCGTTCATCGGCGTGCGGATCTCGTGGCTCATGTTGGCCAGAAAGGCGGATTTCGCCCGGTTGGCGGCTTCCGCCTTTTCGCGGGCGCGGCGCAGTTCCTTCTGGTAGCGCACCGTTTCGGTGATGTTCAGCGCCAGACTGACCACATCGCCGCCCGTGCCGCGCTGGTCTATCAGCTTGATGTATTGGTTGTTCCACAGACGGATCACCGCGGGTTCCGGCGCAGGCGATTCCCATCGTGCCTGCATCATGGCCCGCCATTCGGCCGGGGCCTGCGCGCCGATGTTGATGATCCCCTCCTCGGTCAGCAGTTGCAGGATGCGCGGATAGGTGATCCCCGGCCCCACCTCCTCCAGATCCTCGAAGACCGACAGATAGGCCCGGTTGGCGGCGATCATGCGATTGTCGAGGTCGAAGAAGGCAAAACCGTCCTGGATCGTTTCGATCGAATGCCACAGGCGACGCTCCGCGATCTCGACCTTCTGGTGTGCCACGGACAGATCCGACTTCACACGCCGGTTTTCATCCTGAACGGTCTGCACACGCGCACGGGTTTCGTGGATCTCTTCCGACAAGGCCTGCGCATGGCGGCCCAGCTTGCGATTTGCGGCAAAAAGCTCGGCCTGCTTCAGTTCAAGCATGCGCTCTGCCGCAAGCCGGGCACGCCGTTCTTCAGCCAGTTTGTTGGCAAGGCTCATTCCTGATCTATCCGTATGCAGAGGCAGCAGCTTGGCTCGTCCTTGCACCATCCCGCAGCAGGGTGAATTCCCGGTAAACGCAAGCCATGCCGGGCGCAGGAATCCTTGCGCCATGCCACCGCGCCATGCACCATGCCGAAAAAGAGGAGGAGCGCCCATGCCAAGCATGACAGCCTTGTCTCGCAGCACTGGTCCTGCCCGTTTACTGGGGTTCTGCCTGTCCATGGGGCTGTCCGCCCTGCTGGCGACCATGACGCCCAAGGCGCAGGCGCAAAGCCATGACCAGAGCCTGCTGCCCGAGGCGCGATTCGTCGTCACGCAGGACATGGATTTCCCCGGCGGTGACCTGCAACCGCAGTTCGACACCACGCTGGACGCATGCCGCACGATCTGCCTTGCCGATCCGGCCTGTCAGGCCTTCACCTTCAACAACCGGTCGAACGCCTGCTTTCCAAAATCAGGGATCACCGCGCGCAGCCCCTTTGCCGGGGCAACCTCGGCCGAGTTGCGCCGCACCGATCCCATGCTGCTGGAAACCGACGCCGCACGGGCGGCTGACCTGACATTTCTGGATCGCGGCACTCTGGACCGCGCGCGCGCCTTTGCGCTGCAGATCGGCTTTTTGCATCCTGCAGGCGGGCTGGACCTGGACCAGATCCTGCAAGCAGCACTTGAGCGCGCCAATGCAGGCGATCACGGCAATGCCGCGCATTGGATCGGCGCGGCCGCCAGCCTGACAGATCGGTCTGACCTCTGGGTGGAATATGCCCGCCTTCTGGCGCGGATCAGCCCCGCCGCCTATGACCAGCAACTGCGCGTGCAAGAGCGCGCGATCAGCGCCGCGATCAATGGCTACCTGCGGGCCGGGAACGCCGCATCGCAGGCCAGCGCGCTGGAGGTTCTGGCCCAGCATATGGAGAACGCGGGGCGCGGGCGCGACATGATCCCCGCCCTGAGACTGGCGCAGGCGATCACACCGCGCGCCGACATTGCCGCAGCACTGGAGGATGCGGTCGGCAAATACGGGTTCCGCATCACCGACAACAGCGTCCAAAGCGATACGGCGGCACCGCGCATCTGCGTTCAATTCTCGGAACCGCTGATCAAGGCGGGGCAGGATTACACCCCCTTCCTTGGCCTTCCGGATGCAACGCTGTCTGTTGTGGCCGAGGAGTCGCAACTCTGCGTCGATGGCGTGCGTCATGGCGCGCGCTACCGGATCGTGTTGCGTGCAGGCCTGCCCGCCGCCAGCGGCGAGACGCTGTTGCGCGATGTCGAACAGACGCTCTATGTGCGCGACCGCAGCCCCGGCATCGTCTTTCCCGGACGCGCCTATGTGCTGCCCCGCAGCGCCGACGCGGCGCTGCCGGTGCAAACGGTCAACCTTGACCGGATCGACCTGACCTTGCGGCGCGTCAGTGACCGCAACCTGCTGCGCGCCATGCAGGACGATTTCTTCGGTGCAACCTTGCCCGAATGGCAGGCGCGGGACTTTGCCGCCAACATCGCCGAGGATGTCTGGACCGGCACCGGGTCCACCGGAAACCAGTTGAATCAGGACATGACAACACGGCTGCCGCTGGGCGATGTGCTGGCCGGGATGCCTGCGGGGATCTATGCGCTGACAGCGCGCATCCCCGGCGGCGATCCCTATGAGGATCCGGGCGCGACCCAGTGGTTCGTGCTGTCGGATCTGGGTGTGTCGACCATGCTGGGCAACGATGGGCTGCATGTGATCGTGCGCCGCCTGTCAGACGCGGGCGCGCTGGACGGGGCGGAGGTCAGCCTGCTCAGCCGGGCGAATGCCGTGATCGCGCAAGGCCAGACCGACGCGCAGGGCTATCTGCGTTTTGCCCCCGGCCTGACACGGGGCACGGGATCCGCCGCGCCCGCGCTTGTCGTGGTGCGCCACGGAACGCAGGGCGGCAGGGGCGGCGAACAGGCCTCAGTGGCGGATATCCCCGAGGACATGACCTTTATGTCGCTGACAGATCCCGCCTTCGATCTGTCCGATCGCGGTGTGCAGGGCCGTCCGCCCAGCCCGCCGATCGACGTCTTCCTGACCACCGACCGCGGCGCATATCGCGTGGGCGAGGTGATCCATGCGACGGTCCTGGCCCGCGACGACACCGCCACAGCCATCCCCGGCCTGCCGATCACCGCGATCCTGACCCGGCCCGATGGCGTTGAATATGCAAGACACCTGTCCACACAAGACGCGGCGGGCGGACATGTGTTTTCGCTGCCTCTGGGCGATGCCGTGCCGCGCGGCACATGGCGTCTGGATATCAAGGCCGATGTGGACGCCGCACCCCTGTCCAGCCGCACCCTGCTGGTCGAGGATTTCCTGCCCGAACGGATCGATTTCGACCTTGCCCTGCCCGATGGCGCGATCCGCAGCGGGGACACCCCGCCGCTGACGGTGCAGGCGCGCTACCTTTTCGGCGCATCCGGTGCCGATCTGGCGGTGGAGGGCGAGGTTCTGTTGCGCGGCACGGATCGTCTTGAGGACTTTCCCCTCTACCGTTTCGGGCGGCATGACGATCCTGTCAGCCCGCGCCTCCGGTCGCTTGACCCCGCGCGCACCGATGCCGCGGGAGAGGCAAGCCTGCCGCTGTCCCTGCCCGACATACAGGCAGCCGGCAGCCCGCTTGAGGCGCAGATCACGCTGCGGGTCAGCGAAGGCGCGAACCGCCCCGTCGAGCGCCAGTTGCGCCGCGCCCTGACACCCGATGGTCCGATGATCGGGATTCGCCCGATGTTCGACGGCACCCTTGCCGAAGGGGCCGAGGCGGCCTTTCACGTGATCGGCCTTGCGCCAGACCTGACACCGACGCCCTTGGCCGTCCGCTGGACGGTGAACCGTGTCGAGACCCGGTATCAGTGGTATCAGCAGTTCGGTGACTGGCAATGGGAGCCGATCACCACCCGCACCCGCCTCGCCAGTGGCGAGGCGGTTCTGGGGGATGAACCGCTTGACCTTGCAACCCCGGTCGACTGGGGCCGCCATGAACTGGTGGTGGAAACGCAGGATGGCCCCTATGCCGCCGCGTCCATCGGGTTCGACGCCGGATGGTATGCGCCCGCCGATACGGCAACGACGCCCGATCTGCTGGATCTGTCGCTGGACCGCCCCGGCTATCGCAGCGGTGACACCGCGATCCTGCGCATCGTGCCGCGTCACGCGGGCATCGCCAGTATCGCGGTCATGTCCAACCGTCTGATCACGATGCAGACCATCGCGGTGAACGCAGGCGAGAACCTGATCCCGCTGGAGGTCACCGATGACTGGGGCGTCGGCGCCTATGTCAGCGCGACTGTCATCCGACCGATGGATGTGGCGGCGGGGCAGATGCCCGCCCGCGCCCTCGGGCTGGCCCATGCCGGGGTCGATCCCGGCGCGAAGCGGCTGACGGTCGGCATCGACGCGCCCACAACCGCCGATCCGCGCGGACCACTGGATGTGGCCGTCACGGTCGAAGGCATCGCACCGGGCGAAACGGCGCATGTGACGCTGGCAGCGGTCGATCTGGGTATCCTGAACCTGACGGGCTTCCAAAGCCCTGATCCTGCGGCGCATTACTTTGGACAGCGCCGTCTTGGAGTGGAATTGCGCGACCTTTACGGTCGGCTGATCGATGGCATGAACGGCGCGATGGGACAGGTGCGTTCGGGCGGGGATGTCGGCGCACAGATGCGCCTGCAGTCGCCACCGCCGACCGAGGACCTGCTTGCCTTTTTCAGCGGTCCCGTGACCGTGGGGGCGGATGGGCGTGCCCGGATCGGCTTCAATCTGCCCGCCTTCAACGGTACCGTGCGGCTGATGGCAGTGGCATGGTCGCCCAGCGCCGTGGGACAGGCCGAGGCGGATGTTCTTGTGCGCGATCCGGTGGTCGTGACAGCCAGCTTGCCGCGTTTTCTGGCACCCGGCGACGACAGCCGCCTTCTGCTGGAGATCACCCATGCCGACGGTCCTGCGGGCCGCATGGGTCTGGACATCACCGCCGATGGTGTTCTGCTGGACAACACCGGCATTCCGTCAGGCGTGACGCTGGCGGCGGGCGAAAAGCAAAGCCTTTCGATCCCGATTGAGGCTGACATGCCGGGGGATCACAGCCTGCGGATCGCCCTGACCACGCCGGACGGGCGGCAACTGCTGAAAAGCCTTGTCCTGCCCGTGCGGGCCAATGACCCTGAAGCATCCGCAACCCTGCGCCTGACGCTTGGCGCTGGCGAGGCGCTTGACCTTGCCCCCTCCAGCCTTGACGGGCTCAGGGCGGGAACGGGCGCGCTGACGCTGACGGCGGGACCGCTGGCGCGCCTCAATGCACCGGCGCTGCTGGCGCTGCTGGACCGCTACCCCTATGGCTGTACCGAACAGATCGCCAGCCAGACCATGCCGCTTGTGGCGCTGGGCAGCATGGCGCAGGCGCTGGGCCTGAGCGATCAGACCGCCATTCGGACCCGTATTGATCAGGGCCTCGACCGTATCCTGACCCGCCAGTCCGCGAACGGCGCCTTCGGCCTGTGGCAAGCGGGGTCCGGGGATTTCTGGCTGGACGCCTATGTGACCGATCTTCTGTCACGCGCCCGCGCCGCGGGCCATCCGCTTCCCGAGAAGGCGTTTGCCGCAGCGCTGGACAACCTGCGCAACCGTATCAACTTCGCCCCGGATTTCGACAGGGGCGGTGAAGACCTTGCCTATGCGCTGATGGTCTTGGCCCGCGAAGGTGCCGCCAACATGGGCGACCTGCGCTATTATGCCGATCAGAAGGCCGAGGCGCTGGCCACACCGCTTGCCGTTGCGCAACTGGGTGCGGCGCTGGCGCTCTATGGTGACCAGACCCGCGCCGACCGGCTTTTTGCGCAGGCCGGGCGCATGATCTCCGCGACCGGCACAGACGAAACCCCGATCTGGCGGGCCGACTACGGCAGCGACCTGCGCGATACCGCAGGTGTTCTGGCGCTGGCGGTCGAGGCGGGCAGCACTGCCGTCGATACTGCGGCCCTTAGCCAACGCATCGCGGCTGCGAGCCGGACTTTTTCGACGCAGGAGGCCAGCTGGTCGCTGCTGGCGGCACATGCCCTTGTGCGCGACCCCGGCGTAACCGGGCTTGAGGTGAACGGCCTGCCCGTCACGGGACCGGTGCTGCGCGCCTCTGCCGCCGATCTGGCGCTGGCTCCGATCAACCTGCGCAACGCGACCTCCGCGCCGACAGAGGTGACACTGACGACCTTCGGCATCCCCGCAGGCGCGACCGAGGCCAGCGGCTATGGCTACCGGATCAGTCGCGCTTACTACAGCATGGAGGGTGCGCCGCTCTCGATTGCTGCGGTGCGGGCCGGCACGCGCATGGTCGCGGTCCTGACGGTGACACCCGCGGATGCGGGCGGCGCGCGCCTGATGATCAATGACGCCCTGCCCGCCGGGTTCGAGATCGACAACCCCAACCTGATGCGAGCAGGCGACATCGCGGCTCTGGACTGGCTGGATCCGGCCTATGCCGATCATGCCGAGTTCCGCGCAGAGCGCTTTTTGGCGGCGGTGGACTGGCAATCGGATCAGCCATTCACCCTGGCATATGTGGTGCGCGCCACATCGCCCGGGGTCTTCCATCATCCCTCAGCTCTGGTCGAGGACATGTATCGCCCCGAATACAGGGCCACGACGGCCTCAGGGCAGGTCGTGGTGACGGATTGATGCCATGAAGCGCCTCTGGCCCTTTGCGCTTGTGGCGCTGCCGCTGATGGCGGCGGCGCTGCGCGACAGTGCCGATGCCTGGATCGATGCAACGGTCCTGCCTGCCACCCTGCCTGAAACCTCGGTCGAGCTGCGCGACAGGAAAGGCGCATTACTGCGGGTCTATGTGGTGGCCGACGGGCGCTGGCGTCTGGCCCTGCAACCGTCCAAGGTGGATCCCCGCTTTGTCGAGATGCTGCTGGCCTATGAGGACAAGCGGTTCCGCAGCCATGCGGGCGTGGACCCCTTGGCCCTGATGCGGGCCACCGGACAGGCCATCCGGCATGGGCGTATCGTCTCAGGCGGGTCAACCCTGACCATGCAGGTTGCGCGGCTGCTGGAAGAGACTGGCACCGGGGCATGGCCCGGCAAGCTGCGCCAGATGCGCGTGGCCCTTGCGCTGGAACGGCGTCTGACCAAGGACCAGATCCTCGGGCTATACCTGACGCTTGCCCCTTATGGCGGCAATATCGAAGGGCTGCGCGCCGCCAGCCTGGCCTGGTTCGGCAAGGAACCCGCGCGCCTGACTGCCGCACAGGCCGCGTTGCTGGTGGCCTTGCCGCAATCACCTGCCGCGCGCCGCCCGGACCGCGCGCCCGAGGCCGCGCGCGCCGCCCGCGACCGTGTACTGGCGCGTCTGAATCGGCAAGGCACGATCACCGCCGAGGCGGCGCAGGCCGCAAGAAGCGAGCCTGTCCCCCCGCGGCGCATCGCCTTTCCCGCCTTGGCCCCGCATCTGACGGACCGCGCAAAAGCGCAGGAGCCGACAGCCCTGCGCCACGATCTGACGCTGGATGCCACGCTGCAACGCAAACTGGAGGAGCTTGCCGCCGATGCCCTGCGCGGATTGGGCGAACGGTTGTCCATCGCGATCCTTGTCGCGGATCATGACACCGGCGAGATCCTCGCCTCGGTCGGATCGGCCGGGCTGACGGACGAGGCACGGCAAGGCTTTGTCGACATGACGACCGCGCTGCGGTCGCCCGGTTCCACCCTGAAGCCATTGGTCTATGCGCTGGCCTTCGACCGGGGACTGGCCCATCCCGACACCCTGATCGACGACCGGCCTATCGCCTTCGGCAGCTATGCCCCGCAGAATTTCGACGGGCTCTTTCGCGGCGAGGTGCGGGTTGCCGAGGCCCTGCGCCTGTCTCTGAATGTCCCCGTCGTGCACCTGACCGAGGCGCTGGGGCCTGCCAACCTCATGGCGGCGCTGACCCGCGCCGGGGTCAGGACCGCCCTGCCCGGTGGCCAGCCCGGCCTTGCCGTGGCCCTTGGGGGTGTTGGCGTCAGCCTTGAGGGGCTGGTGCAACTATATGCGGGGCTTGCCCGTGACGGGCAGGCCCGGACCCTGCATTGGCGGCAAGGCGATGCGCCAGAGGGCGGGCAACGGATCGTCAGCCGATCCGCCGCATGGCAGGTGGCGCATGTCATGGCGGGAATGCCACCGCCCCCCGGTGCGGCCGGGATGCGGCTGGCCTACAAGACCGGTACGTCCTATGGCCATCGCGATGCCTGGGCGGTGGGCTTTGACGGCGCGCATGTGGTGGGTGTCTGGATCGGACGGCCTGATGGCACACCTGTGCCGGGTGCCTTTGGCGGCGATCTGGCCGCCCCGGTCCTGTTCCAGTCCTTCCAGCGCATCAAGCCGCAGGCAGTTGCCCTGCCGCCACCGCCGCCCGAAACCCTGATCCTGCCAAACGCCAGCCTGCCCTTGCCGCTGCAACGGTTCGGCGCAAGAGGGGCGGCACCCGTGGATGCGCCGCGCCTTGCCTTTCCGCCCGATGGCGCGCGCCTGCCACTGCACGGGCAGGGCTTGACGGTGAAACTGCGCGATGGGGTGCCGCCCTTCACATGGCTGGCGGATGGTGCGCCGATGATCGTGGGCACCTATCGGCGGGAGGCGGCGCTTGACGGTCTGGGCAAGGGTCATGTGACCTTGTCCGTGATCGACGCGGCGGGCCGCGGCGATCGGGTGCAGGTGGTGCTGGAGTAACCTCTGAGGGTTACTCCAGTCACGTTACATCCGTTCGATGGCCAGCGCGATGCCCTGACCGCCGCCGATGCACATGGTGATCAATGCGCGTTTGCCGCCGGTGCGTTCCAACTCGTACATCGCCTTGACGGTGAGCAGCGAACCGGTGGCCCCAACCGGGTGGCCCAGCGCGATGGCGCCG
>JBFHIW010000007.1:0-97406 GCA_041596235.1 Paracoccaceae bacterium | reverse complement strand
GCCATCTGGCGCTTGAGGCGTTCATAAACCAGCCTTTCATGCGCGGCGTGCTGATCCACGATGACCATGCCGGTGTCGGTCTGGGCGATGATGTAATTCTCGTGCACCTGCGCGCGGGCGGCACCCAGGGGTAATGCGGTTGCTTCGACCTCCGGCGCGGTCTCTTCGACCCTTGCCGCATAGGTCGTCACCGGCATCTCGGCGAAACCGGGGGCTTGCGCCGCATAGGAGGCTTGCCGCGCGGCAAGGCTGGGGCGATCCATCTGGTAGACACGGGCCGGTTGGCCCGCTGCGGGCGCTTCGGGACGAAACGCACCCAGCGTCGCCGCCGCAACCGTGGTCGAGGCGCGATGCCCCGCTTCGGCCAGCGCATGACGCAGGGCGGTGACGATCAGGCCGCGCGCCATGCCGGGATCACGAAAGCGGACCTCGGATTTGGCGGGATGCACGTTCACATCCACAATTTGCGGATCGCAATCCAGAAACAGCGCCGCCGCCGGGTGCCTGTCGCGGCTGAGGAAATCGGCATAGGCGCCGCGCAGCGCCCCGATCAGCAGGCGGTCCTGCACCGGGCGGCCATTGACGAACAGGAACTGCGCCACGGATGAGCCGCGCGAATAGGTGGGCAGCGCCGCATAGCCGGTCAGGTGAAACCCTTCGCGTTCCGCATCGATTCGCAGGGCGTTGTCAGCGAAATCACCACCCAGCACGCGCGCCAGCCGCCCGTGCAGCGCATCGAACATGTGGCCGGTTTCGCCATCCGCCCGGAACAGCACCCGCCCTTCACCCCCACCCGAGACATCGCGCAGCGTGAAAGACACGAAAGGTTCGGCCATGGCCAGCCGCTTGATCACATCGCTGATTGCCTGCTGTTCGGCCCGGTCCGAGCGCATGAATTTCAGACGCGCGGGCGTGGCGTAGAAAAGATCGCGCAGCTCGACCACCGTGCCCGCCGTCAGGGCGGCAGGCTTCACGGGGCCGATCTGCCCCCCCGCCACCGTGATCTGCGCTGCATCCTGCCCGCCTGCGCGGCTGGTGATCGTCAGCCGGCCCACCGCGCCCAGCGAGGGCAATGCCTCGCCCCGGAAGCCGAAACTGTGGATGTTCAGAAGGTCGCTGCCATCGATCTTGGAGGTGGCATGACGCGACAGCGCCAACGGCAGGTCTTCGGGCGCCATGCCGCAACCGTCATCGGTCACGCGGATCAGGGTCTTGCCCCCATCGGCCAAAGCGATGTCGATCCGTCGCGCGCCGGCATCCAGCGCGTTTTCCACCAGTTCCTTGACCGCAGAGGCCGGGCGTTCCACCACCTCGCCGGCCGCGATCCGGTTGATCGCAGCCTCATCAAGTTGCCTGATGACGGGGCGGTTTTCGCCTATCTTGGGGTTCGGATATGCCATGCCGCAAAACCTAGCATGCCCTGATCCGATTCGACCACCATCGAGGAATGCCTCAGCGCAGATCAGCCACCCGTGGCCGCCTTGTACCAGGCCACGATCGCCGCGCGCTCTTCTGCTTCCATGTAGGACAGGTTCGCGGGCGGCATGGCATGGCTGATGCCTGCCTGCAGATAGATCTCGCGCGCCGCACCCGCGATATGCACCGGTGTATCCAGACGTACGCCCTTGGGCGCCCAGAGCAGCCCCTCCCAGAAGGGCTCGGCGGCGTGACACATGGAACAGCGCCCCATCACGATGTCATGCACCTCGTCGAACCCGTCGGCCTGGGCAAAGCGCAAGGCGGCCCCCTGCGCTTCTTCGGGGGCCTCCGAGCGGAACATCGGTGCGGTGCTCAGCCACATGATCGCGATGAAGATCAGGACGGTCGCCGCCCATGTCCATGTGGGGTTGCCGGTGCGGGCGTGCATCGAATTGAAGTAATGCCGGATCGTCACCCCCATGAGGAAGACAAGGCTGGCGATGATCCATGTATTGTCGGTGGCGAAAGCCAGCGGATAATGGTTCGACAGCATCAGGAAGATCACCGGCAGCGTCAGATAGTTGTTATGCGTGCTGCGCTGCTTGGCGATCTTGCCGTATTTCGGATCGGGTTTGCGCCCGGCGATCAGGTCCGCGACCACGATCTTCTGGTTAGGGATGATGATGAAGAACACATTGCCGCTCATGATCGTGGCGGTGAAGGCGCCCAGATGCAGCATGGCGGCACGGCCAGAGAAGACGCTGGTATAGAAATAGGCCATCGCCACCAGCACGACGAACAGCGCCAGCATCAGCCCGGTCTGGTTCGCATCCACGAAAACCTTGCAGAGCGTGTTGTAGACGATCCAGCCAAAGGCCAGCGAGGCCAGCGAAAGCCCCACGGCCTGCCATGTGGCCAGCTCCATCACGGCCGGGTCAATCAGGTAGAACTCGGCCCCCAGGTAATAGACCAGAACCAGCAGGAAAAAGCCGCTCATCCAGGTCCAGTAGCTTTGCCATTTATGCCAGATCAGCCCGTCGGGCATGTTCGCCGGGGCCACCAGATATTTCTGGATGTGATAGAAACCACCACCGTGCACCTGCCATTCCTCACCGTCGGCACCCGAGGCAAGGTTGCGGTCACGGTGCAGTCCAAGGTCCAGCGCGATGAAGTAGAAGGATGACCCGATCCAGGCGATGGCCGTGATCACGTGCAGCCAGCGCACCGCGAATTCAAGCCAGGCACCCATTGCTGCCAGATCATACATCACGCTCTCCTTCGGGCTGGGGTTTCGATCAGGCTATCGCAGCAGCAACTTGTTTGTTAATCCTGCGAATGACGGGAACAGTTTCAAGCAAAGACTGATAATGGCCTATGTGAACAACATCAGAATGTTCCTGCGCGTCTTTGAATTGGGCAGCATGAGCGCGGCGGCCCGTGACCAGCGGACTTCGCCCGCTGTCGCCTCGGCACGGATTGCAGAGCTTGAGAAACATCTAGGGGTGCGCCTGTTCAACCGCACCACCCGCGCGCTCAACCCGACGGAACACGGACGCCTGTTCTATGACGGGGCTGCACGAATCCTTCAGGCGATCGACGAGGCCGAAGCCGAGGTGATGGCCGCCACGCAATCGCCGCGCGGGACGCTCTTCGTGGCTGCCCCCCTTGGTGTCGGGCGTCGCTTCATCGCGCCCGCCGTGCCGGGCTTCAAACGGGACTATCCGCAGATCGACATCCGTCTGCGCCTGTCTGACCGGGTGATCGACGTCACCGGCGAAGGTCTTGATCTGGCCTTTCATCTTGGGCCGCTGACCGATAGCGACCTCAAGATCAGGGTCATCGCCGATTGCCCTCGAGTGCTTTGCGCGGCACCTGACTATATCGCGCGACGCGGTATGCCGGCAGACGGGACAGCGCTGCTGCGGGACCGGCATGACTGCCTGAACCTGCGGTTTCCGGGCGCAAAGGAATTCCAGTGGACATTGCTGACAGCGGACGGACCAAAGCGGTTCGAGGTGACGGGACCGCTGGAATCCGACGATGGCGATGTCCTGACAGGCTGGGCCCTTGACGGGGCGGGAATCGTGATGAAGCCGATCTTCGAGGTGGCCGAGCATCTGCGGCGGGGCGCGCTTGTGCCCGTGGCAACCGCAACACCGCCTTTGCCCACGCAGCTGGCCTGCCTGTCGCCCAGCCGAAAATATCGCGATCCCAAGGTGCAGCGCTTCACCGAGGTGATGATCGCCCATTGCAAGGATGCCCTGGCAAGCCTTGATATGTCGTTAAAACCGGACAGCCCTGAAAGGACCGAGTGATGAAATCTGAAACCGTCGGTAACGCCGTGTTCGAAACCTGGACCGCAGAGGAAATGGCTGCGGCCTTCAACCGGAACGAGGTGGTGGTCATCGATGTGCGCACACCACAGGAATACATGTTCGAACATATCGAAGGCGCGCTGCTGATGCCGCTGGCCTTCTTCAATGCACACAAACTGCCGGGCCAGTCCGACAAGCGCATCGTGTTCCATTGTGGGTCAGGTGTGCGCAGCGAACGGGTCTGCCGCGCCGCGATCGAGGCGGGGATCACCCGCGTCGCCCATCTGGAAGGCGGGTTCGCCGCGTGGAAAGCAGCCAAGCAGCCCTATATCGGCACGAACATGGCCACAGGCGCGCCGCAGCCCGTATCCTGATCGCAAACCCGGCGCCGGACCCTGTCGCACAGGGCCGGGCCGGTGCCGCAAAGACCACGCGTTACCTTGCAGAAAACGCCGCATCCGGGCTGCCGCCGGTCCGACAGCATCGCGGATGCTACGGATCAGCCGGGCTGCGGACCGTCCAGGGACATGCCTGTCCGGCCCCTCATACTGTACCGAGAATACCTGACAGTTGGTTAATGCCCATGGTCTTCTTGCCCGAAATATCCTCGGGGGGAGTCCCGCAGGGACGGGGGGCAGACAGCCCCCCCCTTGCGCCATCTCCACTTGCCAAACAAAAAACCCGGGCGCTGGCGCCCGGGTTCTCTGTCGTGCTGATCTCTCGGGAGGAAAGGATCAGCCCTTGGTGAATTCCGGATAGGCTTCCATGCCCAGTTCCGAGACGTCCAGACCGTTGACTTCGGCCTCTTCGCTGACGCGGATCCCCATGGTGGCTTTCAGGATCAGCCAGACAACGGTGCTGACCACGAAGACGAAGGCGCCGATGATCGCGAAGCCGATGATCTGGGTCACGAAGGACGTGCCTTCGGTGTAGAAGGGAACCGCCAGAGTGCCCCAGAAGCCTGCGATCAGGTGCACCGGGATGGCGCCGACGACGTCGTCGATCTTCAGCTTGTCCAGGAAAGGCACGGCCAGAACCACGATCACACCACCAACGGCACCGATCCAGAGCGCGCCGAACAGGGTCGGGTCAAGCGGACCTGCGGTGATCGACACCAGACCGGCCAGAGCGCCGTTCAGCACCATCGTCAGGTCGACCTTCTTGTACATGATCTGCGTCAGGATCAGCGCGGCAACCGCACCGGCCGCAGCGGCCATGTTGGTGTTGGCGAAGATGACCGCGACAGCATTGGCGTCAGCCTCGGTACCCAGCGCCAGCTGCGAGCCGCCGTTGAAACCGAACCAGCCCAGCCACAGGATGAACGTACCCAGGGTTGCCAGCGCAAGGTTGGAACCGGGCATCGGGTTGACGCGGCCATCCTTGTACTTGCCCAGGCGCGGGCCAAGGATCAGCGCACCGGCCAGGGCGGCGAAGCCACCTGCGGCATGCACCAGGGTCGAGCCTGCGAAGTCGGAGAAGCCCATCTCGGACAGGAAGCCGCCGCCCCACTGCCAGGATGCTTCGATCGGGTAGATGAAGCCGGTCAGGACAACGGTGAAGATCAGGAAGGGCCACAGCTTGATACGCTCGGCCAGGGTGCCCGACACGATCGACGCGGTGGTGGCGCAGAACATCAGCTGGAAGAAGAAGTCCGAGCCGGTCGCATAGCCGGATTCCAGCGCGGGATCGCCGCCGATGTCAGCCGTGGCGAAGATCGGGCCCAGAATCCCCTGCATCCACCAGCCGTCGCCGGGATACATCAGGTTGTAACCGACCAGCCAGTACATGATGGCCGCAATCGAAAAGAGCGCGATGTTCTTGGTCAGCTGGGTGGTCACGTTCTTGGACCGCACGAGGCCCGCCTCGAGCATGGCAAAGCCTGCCGCCATCCAGAACACCAGAAAGCCGCCAATCAGGAACAGCAGGGTATTGAAGATGAAGGCGTTGTCCACGGCCGGTGCGGCCTCGGAGGTATCCTGCGCAAAGCCCATCACCGGCACGACAGCCAATGCTGCGGCTAGCGGCAGCAATTTCAGAGATTTCATGTCCATGTATCCTTTCCCCCGGCGCGGTTAGACCGCGTCCTCATTGGTTTCACCGGTCCGGACGCGCACGGCCTGTGCCACATCCAGAACGAAGATCTTGCCGTCGCCGATCTTGCCGGTCTTGGCGGTTGCGGTGATCGTGTCCACGACCTGATCGGCCATGCCGTCGTTCACCACGATCTCGAGTTTGACCTTCGGCACGAAGTTCACGGCATATTCGGCACCGCGATAAATTTCGGTATGGCCCGACTGAGATCCAAAGCCCTTGATTTCAGTGACCATCATGCCGCGTACGCCGATGTCGGTCAGAGCTTCACGGACCTCCTCGAGCTTGAACGGCTTGATCGTTGCAATGATGAGTTTCACCTGTGTCCCCTTCGTCTGGAGCGGGATGAGGCCCGCATGTTGCAGATGCAGCAAAACGGTCTGGGGCCGGATTTTGAAAGACCGGGCGGGGAAACCGGTCCTTGAAACCCGGCTATTTGTGCAATTTTTGTGCGTTCTGACTTTATTGTCTAATTATTGTGCAAAACAAAAAGCCTTGAGCCGCGTCGCAAGGGTCAACATTTGCCCAAGTCGTCGCTATATTCGCCCAAACAACAGATGCCGGGCAGAGCAGAGCATGAGTGATTCAGGTCGAAGGAAGCCACCGCTTGTGGCGGACAGACGCGTTGGTGCGAAAAAGGCCAGCCCTGCGGCGAAGACACCCGCATCGAAGCCGTCGAAACCCGCCGCGCGCAAGCCCGCACCCCGGCGCACGGGCAGACGGCGCAACCCGATCGTGGTGCTTTTTGCGGGCCTGTTCGGCTGGATCTGGCGAATCGTCTGGGGCTTCACCTGGCGCGTAGGCCTGATTGCCGGCCTGATCCTTGCTGGTGCGATCGGCTATTTCTACACCACCCTGCCAGAGGCAAGCGCGCTTCTGGACGGTCGCCAGCGCGGCTCGGTCACATTGCTGGATGCCGATGGCCGCGTCTTTGCCTGGCGTGGCAACCAGTTCGGGGGTGTCGTCAGCGCCGAGACGATCTCGCCGCATCTGAAGAATGCCGTCATCGCGACCGAGGACAAACGGTTCTACCGCCATCTGGGCCTGTCGCCGCGCGGCATCGCCGGGGCGATCCGGATCAACCTGCGCGAGGGGCGCGGACCGCTGTCCGGCAACGGGGGCTCCACGATCACCCAGCAGACAGCCAAGCTTTTGTGTCTGGGCGTGGCCTATGACCCGCAGCTGTGGAAATCCGAAACCGAATATGAGGCGGACTGCCGTCGCGGATCCTTGTCGCGCAAGATCAAGGAGGCGGTCTACGCCTTCGCGCTGGAGGCCAAGTATACCAAGGATGAAATCCTTGCGATCTACATCAACCGCGCCTACCTGGGTGGCGGGGCCTATGGCGCCGAGGCCGCATCACAGCGTTATTTCGGCAAGACCTCGGGCCAGTTGATCCCGGCCGAGGCCGCCATGCTGGCGGGGCTGCTGACCGCACCCACAAGCCTTGCGCCGACCAACAACCTGCAGCGTTCGCAAAACCGGGCGGCCACGGTCATCCGCCTCATGCAGGATCAGGGTTATCTGACCGAGGCGCAGGCAGCGGATGCGCTGGCCAATCCTGCGCAGCTGTCCGAAGCCGCCGAAGCAAGAGCAGGCGGTTTCTTTGCCGATTGGGTCATGTCATCCGGGCCGGAGTTCTTTACCCGCAACACGACCGAGGATGTCGTGATCCGCACAACGCTGGATCCACGGATCCAGAAAGCCGCCGAAGAGGCGATGCTTTTCATCTTCGAGAACAAGGTGCGCGAAGGGTCCAAGGCGCAGGCGGCGGTCGTGGTCATGTCCTCGGACGGGGCCGTGCGCGCCATGGTCGGGGGGCGCGACACCAAGGTGGTGGGCGCCTTCAACCGGGCCACGCAGGCGCGGCGCCAGACCGGATCGGCCTTCAAGCCGTTTGTCTATGCCGCGGCGCTGGATCTTGGGTATTCCCCGAACGACATCGTCGACGATTCGCCCTATTGCGTGAACATTCCCGGATCAGGCGAATGGTGCCCCAACAACTATGACCGCAGCTTCAACGGACCGGTCACGATGACCGAAGCCCTGTCGCGGTCCCTGAATATTCCGGCGGTCAAGGTGGCGCAAAGCGTTGGCCTTGAAACCGTGCGGACAGTCGCCACGCAATTCGGCATCCAGTCCGATCTGGCAGCGGGGCCCGCGCTGGCGCTGGGCGCCTCGGAGGCCACGCTGATCGAGACCACCGGCGCCTTTGCCGGCATCCTGAACGGTGGCTCTGCGGTGACGCCCTATGGACTTGTGGAATTGCGGATGCAGGGAGAAAGCGAGCCACTGATGACCGCGACAGGCGGTATGGGCGAACGCGTGATCCGGCAGGAAGCAGCAGAACAGCTGACCTGGATGCTGCATCAGGTCACGACCCGCGGGACCGGCACACGCGCCAACCTCAAGGATCGCGAAGTCGCCGGAAAGACCGGCACGACACAGGCCGCGCGCGACGCCTGGTTCATTGGTTATTCAGCCGATTACGTGGCCGGTATCTGGATGGGATATGACGACAACACACCGCTGACCGGGGTAACCGGCAGCGGCCTGCCATCGGAAATCTGGCATGAGGTGATGACCCGCGTACATGAAGGCCTGCCCCCGCGCCCCCTGCCGATGCTGGCCCCGGTGGCACCGGCACAGGCACCGCAGCCGTCAGCCGGGCAGGATCCCTGGCAAGACCAGCCGCGCGGCACCAGCAATGGACAGCCTGAAACCCAGACCGCGATCGAGCAATTGTTCCGTGACCTGTTCGGGTCGGGTCGGAACTGATCGGCACAGACCGGGCATGAAAAAAGGCGCGTCCCATCGGGCGCGCCTTTCTCTTTTTCAGGATCAGTCGACGACCCTTCAGGCCGATGCGCGCAGATCCGCGATCATGGCATCGATATCACCACCACGCCGGTCCAGCATGGCGCCGATCTCGGTCCGCTCGGTCAAGAGCATGTTGATGCCTTCGATGAAGAGGTTGAAGAACAGGTCCTTGCCGCTGCGATCCGAGACAAGGAACGTCACTTCGAAGGGGGCCTGCCCGCGCAATACCGCAAGGCTCTTGACCTCGTAGAAGCTTTTGACCTCGCGCGCGCCCTGCACTTCGATCTGGCCGCCGATGAATTCACGGAAGCGGCGGCCGTATTTCACCGAGATGTAGCGCTGGAAGACCGTTGTGAATTCGCGCATCTGCGCGGGCGTCGCGCGACGGGCATCGACCCCCATCGCGTAGCTTGCGATCGTGGGCACATCGGCATAGCGGGCGAAGATGCGCTCGAACTCGGTATACATGTCCTGTTCGGATTTGCCCGAGGCAATCACGCCATTGATATCTGCCACCAGTGCATCGACCAGAGTCTTTGCCCGCTCTGTCGTCATCGCCATCGCCATGTCGGGCAGGGCAAGCCCCACACCGGCCATGCCAAGGGTTGCGGCCATGGATCCGATCGCGAAGCGGCGTGTCACATCACTCTTCATAGGGGTCCTCGTAGGGGTCATCAAAGGCATCGGGCTGTCCAGACGCATATGGGTCGTCATAGCTTGCTTCACCAGACCGCCCAAGCGTGAAGCGCCTGTTCTGCAGGTAAATCAATCGCGATTGGGCATAGCTGTCGGCGCTGTCATAGAGAACGGAATCGATCGTGTCCCCGAAACGGCCACGATCCGCGATCACGTCCACGACCTGTGCCCCGATGCGGATTTCGTTCTGTGTTCCCGAAAGAACGCTGGACAGAGGGTTGGTGAAAAGGTCCACGACATGGCCCACGGCATCCCGCTGCGTCGATGGTCCCCGGAATGGCAATTCGACGAAGTGCCCCTCTTTCACGCCCCAGACATGCAGGGTTTCACCAAAATCGGTATCGACCTCGGCCACGCCCGAGATGTCACCCAAATCGACCAGTCCGGCAAAGCCGATGGTGCTGTTGATCGCGAAACGGTAGGTGTTCGTCAGCGCGCCCTTGAAATTCCCTTGCAGCAGGTTGTTCACCACCAGACCGGGGGTCGACAGGTTGGAGGCGAAATTATCCGCCACCAGCCGCAGATCCTCGGGCACGGCGCGCGTGTAACCGCGCGACAACGGGCGCAGAACGGCGCGGTCCACTGCTTTGTTGAACTCATGAACGTTTCGGTTCCGCTCTTCGAACGGATCGCTGATCCCGTCGCGTGTCACCGTGGCACCGGGGTCCTGCGCCGCGCAGCCGGCCAAAAGGACCACGGCACAGAGCGGCAACAACCGACCCCATGCGGACGGTATCAGGGGAAACCGAAAGGCAAAGGAAATGTGTTGCAATGTTTGACCCGTATCCAAGAGCATTTGATCTGAAATCCCGGGCGCATGACCGGCGAAAGTGACGTGCGCGACGCGCCTATTTCGGTTCTTCCGACTACGCCGCTAACCCAAAGTTAGGTCATTTCATTATACCGTCCAACCCGGAGACGGAAGAGCGGTCCGGAATCGGCCGGTAAATTCTTGGTGCAACTTGTGGGACATGCCGCATGCGGACAGCAGATTTCCAGCCCGGTCTTTCCGAATTGCGCGCGGCACGGCGGGCAAGCCTTGGGTTGTTCTGGTGGGTGGGACTGTTCAGCATCTTCACGAATATTCTGATCCTGACCGGCCCGATCTACATGCTTCAGGTCTATGACCGGGTGCTGATCAGCCAGTCATTGCCGACACTTGTCGCCATTACATGCCTTGCCGGGTTCCTTTATGCCGTGATGGGCCTGCTGGATCACGCCAGGGGGCGTATCATGGTCAGGATCGGCGCGCGCTTTCAGCACGGAATGGAACGCCGCGTCTTTGACGCGATGCTGCGCAATGATCTGGCCGGGCGGCATGCGCTGCAGGGGCAGCGGCAGGCCGGGCCGCAACAGCTTGAGGCGGTTCAACGGCTGATGACCTCACAGGCGGTTCTGGCGTTGTTCGATCTGCCATGGGTGCCGATTTTCGCGATCGGCATCACGATGTTTCACCCCTGGCTTGGTGCCCTGGCGTTTGGCGGCGGGGCGCTTCTGGTGCTTCTGGCTTTGGGCAACCAGATCCTCACGCGGCGCTTTCTCGCGGGCGCCAACAGCGCGGGGGCTGCGGCCATGGCCTTCGGCGCCCAGATCGGGGCCTCTGTCGAAACGGTTCACGCTGTGGGCTTGCGGGACCATGCCTTTGCGCGCTGGCATGCAGCGCGCGACACGGCGCTTTCGATGCAGGTCCATGCGGCCGATGTCGGCGGCAGCATGACGGTGTCGCTGAAAACCTGCAGGCTGTTCCTGCAGACGGCGATGCTTGGGCTTGGTGCCTGGCTTGTCATCCGGGATGAGATCAGCGCAGGCGCGATGATCGCGGCGTCTATCCTTCTTGCGCGTGGCCTGGCCCCGATCGAGCAGATCATCGGCAGCTGGCCCCTTTTCACCCAAGCGCATCGCGGGTGGCATGATCTGGCCTGTCTGCTGTCCGAGATACCCGCCCCGACACACCGGATCGCTTTGCCCACGCCTGCGGCGCGCCTCGATGTGCAGGCGCTGACCGTCATTCCTCCGGGCGCGGCACAACCGGTTCTCAGGATGATGAACCTTGCCGTCAGACCCGGACAGGCGATTGGCGTGATCGGCCCGTCAGGGGCGGGCAAATCCGCGCTGGCGCGCGCGATCAGCAACCTGTGGCCCCCGGCTACGGGCGCGATCCGGCTGGATGGCGCCACGCTGGATCAATATGACCCCGTCAGCCTTGGCCGGCACATCGGCTATCTTCCGCAGCGGGTGGATCTGTTCGACGGCACCATCGCCGAGAATATCGCCCGGCTGTCGCCCGACCCCAAGGCCGAGCAGGTGATCGCCGCCGCCCGCAAGGCGGGGGCACATGACATGATCCTGCGTCTCCCGGATGGCTACGCGACACGGATCGAGGGTGGCGGCGGCGGCTTGTCAGGGGGGCAGATCCAGCGGATCGGACTGGCGCGCGCCCTCTTTGAAAACCCCGTTCTTCTGGTTCTGGATGAGCCGAACGCTCATCTGGACCAAGACGGGGCAGCCGCTCTGAACGGGACTATCCGCACCATGAAATCCGAGGGATGTTCCGTTCTGATCATGACACATCGTCCCGCCGCCATCGAGGAATGCGACCTGATCCTTGTGATCGACCGCGGTCAGCGCGTGGCCTTCGGCCCCCGGAACGAGATCCTGCGGGATGTCCTTGATGCTCCGCAGGATCTGCGCGTGATGCAGGGCCAAGCCATACGGACATGGGGATCGTGACTGGTGATACCTCCGCACGTTTTCCGACCGGCCAGCCCATCCTGACCGGTCTGATGGCCCTGGCTGTACTGCTGGGTGGCTTTACGTCTTGGGCTGCATTCACCAGCATTTCAGGCGCTGTCGTTGTCAGCGGCCGCATCGAGGTGGAGCAGAACCTGCAAGTGGTGCAGCATCCCGATGGCGGTCCGATCAGGGACATCCTTGTCCATGAGGGCATGCCCGTCACGGCAGGCCAAATCCTGATCCGCATTGACGGATCGGCGCTGTTGTCCGAGTTGGCCCTGCTCGAGGCGGAACTGTTCGATGTCATGGCCCGCCGCGGACGCAACGAGGCCGAGCATCACGCGCTGGCAGAGCCGGTTTTCGACCCTTTGCTTCTGTCGGCCGCACATCAAGATCCGGCCATCGCCAGCCTTGTCGAGGGGCAAAGGCAATGGTTGGCGGCGCGGCGCGATGCGCGGCAGCTTCAGACCCAGCAGCTTGAACTGCGCATCCAGCAGATCACCCGGCAGATCGAGGGGCTGACGGCCCAACGAGAGGCCACAGTGGTCCAGCAAGGTCTGATCATGCAGGAACTTGCCAATCAGAAGATCCTGCTGGACCGTGGCTTGGCCCAGGCCGGCCGCGTTCTTGACCTGCAACGGGAATTGGCCGCCCTGACCGGGGTCATCGGCGCCGTGGACGCGCAGCGGGCCGAGGCCGAAAGCCGGATTGGGCAAACCCGGATCGAGTTGCTGCAGCTGCGCGACAGCCAAAGCGAAGAGGCGATCGCGCGCCTGCGTGATCTGCAACCGCGCGAAATGGACATGCACGAGAAGCGGCGTGCCCTGGCAGAGCGGTTGAGGCGGCTGGACGTCCGCGCGCCGGTCGCGGGCGTCATCCATGGCTTGCAGGTCCACTCGAAAGGCGCGGTCCTGCGGCCCGCTGATCCGATCCTCTCGATCGTGCCGCAGGACCGGACCCTGGTCGTGACGGCGCAGATTGACCCCCTGCATGTGGACAGCGTCTTTCCCGGCCAGGAGGTCACGCTGCGCTTTCCCGCGCTGCAGAACAGGGACACCCCCGATCTTGTGGGCAAGGTCGCGCGCATTTCGGCCGATGCCTTTGCCGATCCGGCAACGGGACGACTCTTCTACCGCGCCACGATCATTCCGGATGTATCCGGCATGGCGGGCCTGCCGGATGGAACAGTTCTGATTCCGGGCATGCCGGTCGACGCCTTCCTGCGCACGGGTGACCGGACGGTTCTGCAATACCTGCTGAAACCGCTGGCTGATGGCATCAACATGGCCCTGCGCGAGGAATAGGCCTCTGCTCCATATCGGGAGATCCGGCCTGTCCTCCGTTTGCGGTTTCCTTCTGCCAAGAAGCCCGGTAGCGTCCGGCGCAAATCACCTGCGACACGGAGACTCCCCATGACCAGCGCCATCGAAACCCGTCTTGCCGAACTGGGTGTGACCCTGCCCTCTGCGCCCGCTCCGGCGGCGAATTACGTGCCCTTCGTACAGGCGGGCAACCTTGTCTTCGTGTCCGGACAGATTTCCAACGGACCCGACGGTCTGATCAAGGGGCGGCTGGGCGACAGCATGGATATCGCGGCGGGCGCCGCAGCAGCCAAGGCCTGCGCGATCAGTCTTCTGGCACAGCTCAAGGCCGCATGCGGCGGTGACATCGACCGGCTGGAGCGCGTGGTCAAGCTGACGGGTTTCGTCAATTCGACCGCGGATTTCACCGATCAGCCCAAGGTGATCAACGGGGCCTCGGATTTCCTGGTGGAGGCGCTGGGCGACATGGGACGGCATTCGCGGTCCGCGGTATCCGCCGCAGCCCTGCCCCTGGGTGTGGCCGTCGAAATCGAAGCGATCTTCCAGATCAAATGAGCCGGCTTCCCGCGCTATTCCTCGGGGCGCCGATCGCACATCGCGCCCTGCACGACCTCGCGGCCGGGCGGCCGGAAAACTCGCCCGCCGCCATCGAAGCTGCCTGCCGGGCCGGATACGGGATCGAGATCGACCTGCAGCTGTCCTCGGACGGTCAGGCCATGGTGTTTCACGACTATGACCTCAACCGGTTGACCCATGAAGCCGGACCGGTACGCCAACGCAGCGCGCAAGAACTGGGGCAGATCGTGCTCAGGGGAGGGACGGACGGGATACCCCGGCTGGACCAGGTTCTGGCGCAGGTGGCGGGGCGCGTTCCCCTGCTGATCGAGATCAAGGATCAGGACGGTGCCATGGGTGCCGGTGTCGGCGCGCTTGAGGCGGCGACGGCAAAGGCTCTGGCCGGCTATGATGGGCCTGTGGCTGTCATGTCCTTCAACCCCCATTCGATGACGGCGATGGCCGGACTTGCCCCGGACCTGCCGCGCGGGTTGACGACTTGCGACTACACGGCCGAGGATTGGCCGCTGGTTCCGGCTGGGACACGTGCCAGATTGCGCGACATTCCCGATTACGATGCGACGGGGGCCTGTTTCATCAGCCATCAGGCCAGCGATCTGGGCGCGGCACGCGTTGCCGATCTCAAGGCGCGCGGGGCCGCGATCCTCTGCTGGACGATCCGTTCCGCCGAGGCCGAGGCCGCGGCACGGCAGATTGCGCATAATGTCACCTTCGAAGGTTATCCCGCCGCAATCCCGGCTTGATCGGCCCATCCACCGATCCAGATTAAGGGGCGCATGAAGGGGGCACGCCACCATGAGTGACGACATGATCGAGATCGACATGCTGGGCAGCCTGTCAGAGATCCCGCAGTCCGTGTGGGACGCATGTGCCTGCCCCGAGACCGCAGATGGTGGCCCACCGCAAGACCCGTTCACCACATGGCGTTTTCTCAAGGCACTGGAAGACAGCGGATCGGTGGGTGCCGGATCGGGTTGGCAGCCACGCCATCTGGTGGCGCGGCAGGGCGGGCAGGTGATCGCCTGCGCCCCGATGTATGCCAAGTCGCACAGCCAGGGCGAGTATATCTTCGATCACAATTGGGCCCATGCCTATGAACGCGCGGGCGGGCGCTACTATCCCAAGCTTCAGATCGCCGTGCCCTTCACGCCAGCCACGGGACGGCGTTTCCTGACCCGGCCCGGATTTGAAGACACCGGACAGGCCGCGCTGGTGCAGGGGGCGATCGAGCTGACGGACAAGAACAGCCTGTCCTCGCTGCACGTGACATTCTGCACCAGGTCGGAGACAGAGGCCGGCCAGACAATGGACCTCATGCAACGCGTTACCCAGCAATACCACTGGGAGAACGCGAACTATCCCGATTTCGACGGGTTCCTCGCCTCTCTTTCGTCGCGCAAGCGCAAGATGATCCGCAAGGAACGCGAGCGTGCCCAGGCCTTCGGCGGGCAGATCCTGTCCCTGACGGGCGACCAGATCGAAGCATGGCACTGGGACCATTTCTGGCGTTTCTACCAGGACACGGGCGCGCGCAAATGGGGCACGCCCTACCTGACGCGGCGCTTCTTCGACATCGCGCATGAGACGCTGCGCCGCGACATGCTGCTGGTTCTGGCCATGCGTGACGGCGTGCCGATTGCGGGCGCGTTGAACTTCATCGGGCGGCAGGCCCTGTTCGGGCGCTACTGGGGCTGTGCCGAGGATCATCCCTGCCTGCATTTCGAACTGTGCTATTATCAGGCCATGGATTTCGCGATCGCAAAGGGGATGGCGCGGGTCGAGGCTGGCGCGCAGGGGGAACACAAGCTGGCGCGCGGCTATCTGCCGGTGCCCATCCATTCCCTGCATTGGATCCGCCAGCCCGGTTTTTCCGATGCCGTCGCTCGCTACCTGGAGGCGGAACGCCGCGCCGTCACCGAAGACATCGAGGTTCTGACGGCCTATGGTCCGTTCAGAAAGACCCAAATGGAGGAACAGGAATGACCGAACGCCTCAGCGATACAGGCCGCAAGACCATGCTGGAGCCCTTGTTCGAAACGGGCTGGCGCATGGTTGAAGACCGCGACGCCATCATCAAGACATTCCAGTTCAAGGATTTCACCGAAGCCTTTGGCTGGATGACACAGGCGGCTCTCTGGGCCGAAAAATGGAACCATCATCCGGAATGGTCCAATGTCTACAAGACCGTGACCGTGGTCTTGACCACGCATGACGTGGACGGGCTGTCAGCGCTGGATGCCAAGCTGGCCCGCAAGATGGACAGCCTGTGACCCTCTCCCGACACTTATTCAAGGAAGACTTATGCAAGACCTGATAAACACCGAAATCTGGAACGGAACCACGCTGGCCGATGTTTTGACCCTTGAATTCCTGGCCTCACTTGCCGGATCGGTCATGGGGGCGCTGGCGCTGGTTCTGGGCGGGTTCATCGTGGCGGGCTGGGCGCGCAACCGGGTCATCGGCCTGTCACGGCGCTACAAGCGGCTGGACGGGACGCTGTTCAGCTTTCTTGGCAACATCCTGCGCTATGTGATCCTGGCCTTTACCGCGCTGTTCGTGCTGAACACTTTCGGGATCCAGACCACGTCCATCGTCGCCGTGATCGGTGCCGCCGGTCTTGCTATCGGCCTTGCATTGCAGGGCACGCTGTCAAATGTGGCGGCGGGCGTGATGATCATCCTGTTCCGTCCCTTCAAGAACGGTGACTTCGTCGAGGTTGCCGGCCAATCGGGAACGGTGCAGGAGATCTCTTTGAACTTCACCGAGCTGTCCTCGTTGGGAAATGTCCAGGTGATCATTCCCAACAGCCAGATCTGGGGTAACGTCATCGTGAACTACTCCAGCTACAAGACCCGCCGGGCGGAATGGGTTTTTGGCGTGTCCTACAACGCGGACCTGAAAAAGGCCGAAACCATCATCCGCGACACGATCATGTCCGATCCACGGTCCAAGACCGATCCCGCGCCCTTCTTCCAGGTCAACAACCTTGGCGACTTCTCGGTCGATTTTCTTGCAAGGGTCTGGTGCGACTCGGGTGACTATTTCCAGTATCAGGCGGATATGAAGCGCGCCGTGAAGGAAGCGCTGGATGCCGGCGGTATCGACATCCCTTTCCCCACAAGGACGATGATCAACGCCGCATGAAGACCCTTGCGGCGGACAAAAGAAAACCCCCGCCGGGCAAAGCCGGGCGGGGGTCTTTTCGTCAGTCACTGCCTCAGATTGCGGCCAGTAACGCCTCACCACCCGAAATCTCGCAGGTGCCGGGGCTTTCCTCGGGGTGGAACACCTTGACCACACCATCCTCGACCAGCATCGCATAGCGCTTTGACCGCGCGACAAGCCCTGCGGGCGGTGCGTCGAAGTTCATGCCGATCGCATTGGTGAATTCGCTTGCGGCATCAGACAGCATCGTGATCCCGGCAGCGGTAGCACCTGTCGCCTCGCCCCAGGCCTTCATGACGAAGGGATCGTTGACGCTGATGCAGATGATCTCATCCACACCCTTGGCGGCGAACTGATCCTTGGTGCGAATGAAACTCGGCACATGGGCAGAATGGCATGTGGGCGTAAATGCCCCTGGAACCGCGAAGATCGCAACCTTGCGACCTTTCAGCTTTTCGCCAAGGGCCACCGCTTCCGGCCCCTTGTCACCCATTTTCACAAGCTTTGCATCGGGCAGATTTGCCCCGGTCGAAATCGTCATCCTGTTCCTCACCTTGGGTTTGCGTTATCCGGTACCGTGGATATAGGGTGCCGCGCAATCCGAGGCCAATACTTTCGAGAAGGAACAGGGATGATGCATGTTGTCGTCGTCGGTGCGGGGCAAGCCGGAGCGTCACTTGTCGCAAAGTTGCGCAATTCCGGCTTTGACGGATCCATCACCCTGATCGGTGCCGAAACCGTGCCTCCCTATCAGCGCCCGCCCTTGTCGAAAGCCTATCTGCTGGGCGACATGACACTGGACCGGCTGTTCCTGCGGCCTGAAAGTTTCTATGCCGAGCACCGGATCGACCTGCGCCTGAACACCCGCGTCACGCAGATCGACCGCGCCGCCAAGACCATCGCGCTGAATGGCGACGTGATGCCCTATGATCACCTTGTGCTTGCCACCGGGTCAGATCCGCGGCGCTTGCCCGCCAGCATCGGCGGCGCGCTGGAGGGCGTCTTCGTGGTGCGCGATCTGGCCGATGTCGATGCCATGGCCCCGCATGTCGTGGAAGGCAAACGCGCCCTGATCGTGGGCGGCGGCTATATCGGGCTCGAGGCTGCAGCGGTGGCCGCCAAGCGCGGGCTTGAGGTCACGCTGGTCGAAATGGCGGACCGGATCCTGCAAAGGGTCGCGGCACCCGAGACATCGGACTTTTTTCGCGCCCTCCATCAAGGGCACGGGGTGACCATCCGCGAGGGTATCGGGCTGGATCGCCTGCTGGGTGAGGGGCATGTCACCGGCGCGCGGCTGAGCGATGGCACCGAACTGGCCGCAGATCTGGTGATCGTCGGCGTCGGCATCACACCCGCCACCGCCTTGGCCGAGGCGGCCGACCTCGCGGTCGAGAACGGCATCAAGGTGGATGCACGGGGCCGCACCTCGGACCCGGCGATCTGGGCCGCCGGGGATTGCGCCTCGTTCCCTTGGAAAGATGGACGGATCCGTCTGGAAAGCGTGCCGAACGCGATCGAACAGGCGGAATGCGTGGCCGAAAACATCATGGGTGCCGGCAAGGATTATGTCGCAAAGCCTTGGTTCTGGTCGGATCAGTATGACGTGAAACTCCAGATCGCCGGGCTGAATGCGGGCTATGACCGGACCGTGGTACGGCGGGGCGACAAGCCCGGCAGCCAGTCTGTCTGGTATTTCCGGGGCGAGGCGCTGCTGGCCGTGGACGCGATGAACGATCCGCGCGCCTACATGATCGGCAAGCGCCTGATCGAGGCGGGTCAATCGCCTGCACCGGCGGCTGTGGCCGATCCGGAAACCCCCCTGAAATCGCTGCTTCCCGCATGAGGATCGTCGCCGGGCGGTTTCGGGGCCGGGCCCTTGCGGCCCTGGGCAAAGGTGATCCCGGCGCGCATCTGCGGCCGACAACGGACCGCACGCGCGAAAGCCTTTTCAACATGCTGGCCGGTGGTCGTTTCGGCGACCCGATCACCGGTGCGCGTGTCCTCGACATGTTCGCAGGGACGGGCGCACTGGGACTCGAGGCGCTGTCGCGCGGGGCTGCGCATGCCACTTTCGTGGACGACGGGACCAAGGCGCTGGCGCTGATCCGGCAGAATATCGCGATCTGCGGCGCTGCGGCCGAGACGCGGATCATCAAGCGTGATGCCCGCCGTCTTCCCCCGAATGACAGCCTGCCTTGCGATCTGGTCTTTCTTGATCCGCCTTATGCAAAGGGCATGGGGGAACAGGCCCTTGGTCAGGCCTTGGAGCAGGGCTGGATCGCTGCCGAGGCGCTGATCGTCTGGGAAGAAAGCGCGGCAATCACACCGCCCCAAGGGGTCACCCTTCTGGACAGCCGCCGCTACGGCGATACGGTGATCAGCCTGCTGCGCGCTGGCTGATCCGACAAGGGCTTGCCGGGCAGGCGAGCCCCTGCAGGGCTGCCATTCACGGTCACTCTTGCGACAGGGCAAAAAGACGACGCGCGAGGGAGTCGGAAACGGGACAGCATGGCAGGATATGCGGGTTCACCTTGCCCGGACATTGAACCGGAATACCCATGGCAACCCGTTACATTCCCCTCTGGACCCGCTTTGCTCCCGCGCCCGGCGTTCGAGGTTTCGCAACCCTCCAGGGATTCGAGGCGATCACCCGCGGGATCCTGATCTCTGTCTTTCCGCTCGAAATGTACCGCGCCCTTCAGGATGCGCAGACCGTGTCCCAGGTCTATTTCATGATCGGGATCACATCCCTGCTGGCCGGGTTGATGGTGCCCTGGCTGAACCGGTTCCTGCCTCGCAGATGGATGTATACCACCGGCGCCTCGCTTTACGTGCTGGGCTCCACCGTAGCGGTTCTGGGTGGCACAGAGCTGATCATGTTCGCCCTTCTGTGCAACACGCTGGCGACGGTGATCACCTTCGTCTGCTTCAATGCCTATGTGCTGGACTATATCGCGCGGGTCGACCTTGGACGCGCCGAGTCGATGCGGATGTTCTATTCTGCGCTCGGCTGGACGGTGGGGCCGGTTCTGGGTGTGACCCTGATGGCGCTCTGGCAGCCTGCGCCTTTCGTGGTCGCCGGTGTCTCGGCCATGTGCATGCTGTCGGTCTTCTGGTCGATGCGGCTGGGCAATGGAAAGCTGATCAGCCGGGCGCGCGCGCCGGCGCCGAACCCGCTGGCCTTTCTGGGGCGTTTCTTCGCGCAGCCGCGCCTGATCGCAGGCTGGCTGTTCGCGGTGATCCGATCCTGCGGCTGGTGGGTCTATGTCGTCTACCTGCCGATCTTCGCCGTCCAGTCCGGGCTGGGCGAGGCCACGGGCGGGATCGTTTTGTCGATCACCAATGGCACGCTTTTCCTGACCCCGCTGATGTTGCGCTTTGTTCAGGCCAGTTCGATCCGCACCGCAGTGCGTTTCGGTTTTTTTGCGGCTGGCGTTCTGTTCATCGCCGCCGGGATTGGCCAGTGGCTGCCATGGGGGGCGGTGGCCCTGCTGATGCTGGCTTCCTTCTGCCTGATCCTGCTGGATGTCTGCGGCGGGTTGCCATTCCTGATGGCAGTCAAACCCTCCGAACGCACAGAAATGTCCGCCGTCTATTCCAGCTTCCGCGATGTATCGGGGATCCTGACCCCCGGCATCGCCTGGCTGGTCTTGCTGGCGGCCCCCTTGCCGGGGGTCTTCATGGCCTGCGGCGCGGGGCTCTGGCTGGCATGGGGCATCGCGGGGCGCTTGCATCCGCGACTGGGTCGCGCGCGCATTCGTCTGCCCGCCATCTGAAAGGCGCGGCATGATCCGCTTCTTCTTGCCAGAAATATCCCCGCGCGGAGCGCATCCCGACGGCCCCGCAGGGTACGTCAGCCGTAGGTGGGGTGGAACCGTCCCGCCGGGGAGAGCGTGAAGATCTCGCACCCTGTCGCCGTGACACCCACGGAATGCTCGAACTGGGCGCTCAGCGACTTGTCGCGGGTCACCGCTGTCCAGTCATCCGCCAGCACCTTGGTTTCGGGGCGGCCCAGGTTCACCATCGGCTCGATGGTGAAGAACATCCCTTCCTCCAGCACCGGTCCGGTGCCCGGCCGTCCATAATGCAGGACGTTGGGCGGCGCATGAAAGACGCGGCCCAGACCATGGCCGCAGAAGTCCCGCACCACGCTCATGCGATGCCCTTCGACGAAGGACTGGATCGCATGGCCGATATCGCCAAATGTGTTTCCGGGCCGAACCGCCTCGATCCCCAGCATCAGCGCATCATGGGTCACCTGGATCAGGCGCTCTGCCTTGCGGGACAGGGTGCCCGCAGCGTACATGCGGCTGGTGTCGCCGAACCAGCCATCGACGATCACGGTGACGTCGATGTTCAGGATATCGCCATCCTTCAGCTTCTTGTCGCCGGGAATCCCGTGACAGACCACATGGTTCAGGCTGATGCAGCTGGCATGCTGATAGCCCTTGTAGCCGATCGTGGCGGATTTCGCACCGGCTGCCTCGACCTTGTCCTCGATGATCCGGTCCAGTTCGGCGGTGGTGATGCCGGGCTGAACGAACGCTGCGATCTCGTCCAGAATGCCCGCTGCTACCTGCCCCGCACGGAGCATTCCGGCAAAGTCACCGTCTTCGTGAATTCGGATGCCATCCCGTGTGAGGCGGCCGCGATGCTGATCGTTCAAACCGGGGCTCCGTCCTGAAAGTCCGTTTTGTCTTTATTTAGGACGATTTATCCGAAGTTGCCAGTCAAGCCAAGGGCGGGCGTCAGCGGATGTGACAATCCGATCCCATCGGGGTCAAGCCTGCAGGCCTGACAGATCACCTCGACTCCGGCCGCGCGCGCGGCGGATGCAGCGGCGGCATAGGCCGGATCAATGTCGCGCGCCAGATCAAACCGGGTGCAGTCGCTGCGCTGAACAAGATAGAACAGGACCGCGCGATGCCCTTGCCGCGCCATTTCTGCCAGCGCGCCTAGATGCTTGGCGCCGCGCGCCGTCACACTGTCCGGGAACTCGGCAAGGCCTGCCTGCCGGCTGAGGGTCACGCTTTTCACTTCGACATAGGCATCAGGCAGACCAGGTTCGCGCAACAGGAAATCGACGCGGCTGCCCGCGCCATAGCGCTGTTCGGGCAGGACCGTCCCATAGGCCGCAAGCGCGGGCACGGCCTGCGCCTCGAATGCTGCGCGCAGCATCCGGTTGGGTAGCGCGGTATCGATCCCCGTGAAATGACCATTGCAATGATCCACCAGACGCCAGCCATAGCGCAGCTTTTTCTTCGGGTCTTCGTTGCGTTCCAGCCAGATTCTTGTGCCCGGCGCAGCCAGCCCCAGCATCGAGCCGGGATTGGGGCAATGGGCCACCACCTGCTGACCGGCATCCGGGCCGGTTTCGGGCACCACATCGGCCAGGAACCGCTTGTAGCGGCGGATCAGCCGGGCCGGCAGCAGAGGGGTTGGAAAGCGCATGGGCTTGGGCCTATACCGAGGCATCTGATGTTTCAAGGACTGCGCCATGACCAATCCAACCGCCGCCATGATCGTGATCGGGGACGAGATCCTGTCGGGGCGTACCCGCGACAGCAACATGCATTATCTGGCGGGCGAGCTGACCAAGGTCGGTATCGACCTGCGCGAAGTGCGCATGGTCAGCGATGACGCCCCCGCCATCGTGGCAGCCGTCAAGGCGTTGTCCGGGGCCTATACGCATGTCTTCACCTCGGGCGGGATCGGGCCGACGCATGATGACATCACGGCGGATTGCATCGCGCAGGCCTTCGATCGGCATATCGATGTGCGCGAGGACGCCCGCGCGCTGCTGGCGGCACATTATGCCCGCACCGGAAGCGAGTTAAACGCCGCCCGCCTGCGCATGGCGCGCATCCCTGACGGGGCCAGCCTGATCGAGAACCCGGTATCGACCGCACCGGGCTTCACGGTGGAAAACGTGCATGTCATGGCCGGGGTGCCGTCGGTGTTTCACGCCATGGTCGCCTCGATCCTGCCGACCCTGACGGGCGGCAAGCCGCTTCTGTCGCAGACCCTGCGCATCCAGCGTGGTGAAGGTGATATCGCCGGTCCGCTAGCCGATCTGGCCCAACGCTACCCGGACCTGTCGATGGGGTCCTATCCGTTCCAGCAGAACGGGGTTTACGGCGCCAATATCGTGATCCGGGGGCAGGATGGTGCGCGGGTGGATGCCGCGATAGCGGAACTGTCGGCCCTGTTTCCCGCATGACGCCTGATCTGGCGCAGCTTTATGACGTGATCGACGGGACATGGCCCGCAGCCGAGACGTGGGCCGTGGGAGATGTGCAGCTGCGTCGGGGCGAGGGGGGCGGACAACGCGTATCGGCCGCGACAGCGCTTGGCCCCGTCACGCCACAGGATATCGATGCCGCCGAAGCCGCGATGCAAGACATGGAACAGCCGCGCCTGTTCCAGATCAGGGCGGGCGATACGGTGCTGGATGACCTTCTGGCAAAGCGCGGCTACCTTATCGTCGACCCCGTCAATCTTTATGTCGCCCCGGTAGATGTGGTGGCCACACGTCGTCCGCCACCCGTGACGGCCTTCTGCGTGTGGGAGCCACTGGCCATCCAGACAGACATCTGGGCCAAGGGCGGAATCGGCCCCGGGCGGCTTGCCGTCATGCAAAGAGCCAAGGGGCCGAAGACCTCGATCCTCGGGCGGCTCAACGATCATCCCGGCGGCACCGCCTTTGTCGCGATCCATGACGGGATCGCCATGGTCCACGCGGTCGAAGTGCTGCCGCATCAACGCAAGCAGGGCATGGCGGGCTGGTTCATGCGGCTTGCCGCCTTCTGGGCACGCGACAACGGGGCCAGCCATCTTGCCGTGGTCTGCACACAGGCGAACACGGCGGCGAATGCGCTCTATGCTTCCCTCGGGATGGCGCTTGTGGGACAGTACCACTACCGAAAACACCCAGATGACGTGAAATGAGCCAAGCATGACCAGCAAAGATCAGCCCACTGCCCTCGACCTGCCGCAAGTCGATCCGCTGCCGCCAGCGACGCAGAAGTATTTCGACATCTGTCAGGACAAGCTGGGCATGGTGCCGAACGTGCTGCGCGCCCATGCCTTCGACATCGACAAGCTGAACACGTTTTCCGCGCTCTACAATGACCTGATGCTGGCGGACAGCGGCCTGAGCAAACTGGAGCGCGAGATGATCGCGGTCACGGTTTCGTCCATCAACCGCTGCTTCTATTGCCTGACGGCGCATGGCGCAGCAGTCAGGCAGCTATCCGGCGACCCGAAGCTGGGGGAAATGCTGGTGATGAACTACCGGGTTGCGCCGCTGGATGCGCGGCAACGCGCCATGCTGGATTTCGCAGCACTGGTCACGACCGCATCGGCCACGATCGAGGAGCCTCACCGTCAGGCCCTGCGCGATGTCGGGTTCACGGACCGTGACATCTGGGACATCGCCAATGTCGCGGCCTTCTACAACATGACAAACCGGGTCGCCTCGGCCACGGACATGCGCCCCAATGACGAGTATCATGCGCAGTTCAGGTGACCTGACGGGATGAGGATGCTCCGCCCCTCCCCCAGGCCCGTTGCAGGGATGGCGCTGATCCTCGGGCTTGCCTTGGCGGGCCCGGCAACATCGCTGGAACTGACCTTGCCCTTCAGCAGCCAGCTGACCACCCGCGTGGTGACCGCGCCGGACAGCCATGCGCTGGCCATCGGTCCCTTCGCCGAGGGCACATTGCCGGTCATGGAGCTTGAGGGGCAGGTCGAACGGCAGGTCTTTCGCATACCGGGACAGGCCCTGACGACGCTGCAGATCTTCGCGCCACTCCGCGAGCAGATCATCGCAGCGGGGTACGATACGGTTTTCGAATGTCACGCGGCATCCTGCGGCGGTTTCGATTTCCGCTTTGCGACCGAGGTTCTTCCGGCACCGGACATGTATGTCGATCTGACCGATTTCCGCTTCCTCTCGGCCACGCGGAACGATCAGGATCATCTGGGCCTGCTGGTCAGTGCATCATCGAATGCCGGTTTCGTGCAGATGATCCGCGTCACTTCTGCTGTCGCCGCAGAAGCCCTGCGCGTGACGCGCCCCGACGAGCCCGCCGCGGCCACGCTGCCCGCAGCGTCCCTTCCCCCAGTGGCAGCGGGCCCCACGCAGAACGACAGCCTGTCCGTGCCACAGGCATCCCTGCCGCTGGCCGAAAGCCTGAACCAGCGCGGCTATGTCATCCTGTCCGATCTCAGCTTTCAGACAGGTTCGTCCCAATTGGCCCCGGGCGGCACGGCGTCACTGGAAAGCCTCGCGGCTTTTCTGCGGGCAGATCCGACACGCCGTGTGGCGCTGGTGGGCCATACGGATACAGTCGGCGCATTGTCGGGCAATATCGCGCTGTCGCGTCAACGCGCGTCAGCCGTGCGTGACCGCCTCGTTCAGGAATACGGCATCCCGGCGGGACAGCTCGAAGCAGAGGGGATGGGCTATCTCTCTCCGATCGCGCCGAACACCACCAGCGCGGGCCGCGAGGCCAATCGCCGGGTCGAAGCGGTTCTTCTGAACACCGAATAGGCTTGCAGGCTCTCCCGACAATGCGGGGGGGGGCGGCAGCGGCCCGATCCATGATCCATGGCGGATCAGGCTTAGCCCCGGATCAGGATCACGCGCAGGTCGTTCACGTTGGTTCCCGTCGGCCCGGTCACGAAAAGCTGGTCAATCGCATCGAAGGCCGACCATGCATCATGTGCCGCAAGCGTCATGGCAGGATCATGCCCCGCCGCGCGCATCCGCGCCGCCGTCTCGCCATCCGCAAAGGCGCCAGCGTTATCCTCGGACCCGTCGATACCGTCCGTATCCGCCGCCAGCGCGCTGATACCGGCGCAACCTTCGACCGCCAGCGCGAATGACAGCAGGAACTCGGTGTTGCGCCCGCCCCGTCCCGCCTTGTCCCGGATGGTGACGGTGGTTTCGCCCCCCGACAACATGACGACCGGCGGCGCGAAAGGACGGCCCCGGCTTGCCACCTCGCGCGCCATCGCGCCATGCATGCGGGCGACTTCACGGGCCTCACCCTCGATCGCATCGGACAGGATGACAGCCGCGACACCTGCGGCCCGTGCAACATCTGCCGCGGCCTCCAGCGACCGCGCGGCCGAGGCGACGACATGCACCTCATTGTGCGTCAGCTTGGGATCATCGGGCAAAGGGGCTTCCTCGGCCGTCTCATCCAGAAAGCGCGCCAACCGTTCGGGCAGGTCAATGCCATGATCGCGCAGCGCGGCCCGCGCCCTTGCGCGGTCCACCCTGTCGGCAACGGTCGGCCCGGAGGCCACTTGCGCGGGATCGT
Organism: Paracoccaceae bacterium; assembly: GCA_041596235.1. Lineage (GTDB taxonomy): Bacteria > Pseudomonadota > Alphaproteobacteria > Rhodobacterales > Rhodobacteraceae > Seohaeicola. The sequence goes on along the minus strand of JBFHIW010000007.1, from coordinate 70,940 downwards.
CGCCCGGGACATCCGACACGATCAGGCTGACCATCCGCGCGGGATAGGCGGCCAGCGCAAGGCGTCCCCCCTTGATCCGGCTGAACTGCTTCCGGACGGCGTTCATCGCCCCGATCGGCGCGCCCGAGGCCAACAGGGTTTGGTTCAATGCAACCTCATCCGCCAGGGTCAAACCCTCTGCAGGTGCCGCCAGCAAAGCGGATCCACCACCGCACACCAGCGCCACCACCAGATCATCCGGCCCCAGTCCCGCGACCGCATCAAACAGCGCCTCGGACGCGGCCAGACCGGCTTCGTCAGGCACGGGATGCGCTGCCTCAAGGACGCGGATGTGGCGGGTGGGACAGGCATAGCCATAGCGTGTGACCACGACCCCCTCGACCGGTGCCTGCCACAGATCCTCGAAGGCTGCGGCAAGCTGTGCTGCGCCCTTTCCGGCCCCGATCACGACGGTCCGCCCCTTGGGGCGGGCCGGCAGGTGCGCGGCAAGCGCCTTGCGGGGATCTGCGGCTGCCACGGCGGCGTTGAACATGGACGCCAGAAATGCGCGGTCCTGCGGGGTCATTGCGGGTCTTTCATCAAGGCTGCGTTGTCACGCGCGCCCCTTGCGGGGTGCTGGTTCAGACGCGCCCTTTCCAGGGCACCAGCCACTTTTCCGCCATCCGCATCAGGATGTCGATACCATAGCCGATGACGCCGATCAGGATGATCCCCATGATCACCACATCGGTCAGCTGGAAACGGCTTGCCACCATGATCATCATGCCGGCGCCCTTTTCGGCGGCCACCAGTTCTGCGGCCACCACCGTGCCCCAGCACACCCCCATCGCCACGCGCGCACCGGTGAAGATCTCGGGCAGGGAATTCGGCACGATCACGTGGCGCAGGATCTGCCATTTGCTGGCACCCAGCGAATAGGCTGCATGGACCTTGGAAATCGCCACGCCCGACACGCCTGCACGTGCCGCGATGGTCATGATCCAGAGCGCGGCCAGGAACAGAAGGATGATCTTTCCAGCCTCGCCGATGCCCGCCCAGATGATCACAAGCGGGATCAGGGCCAGCGGTGGTACAGGGCGCATGAATTCCACGATCGGGTCGAACCAGCCGCGAAACCAGCCCGACAGGCCCATGGCATAGCCCAGCGGGATGCCGACCAGCGCCCCCAGCACGAAGCCCGCGATCACGCGGAAAAGCGACCAGCCCAGATGTTCCCAAAGGGTGAAATTCTGGTAACCGCTGGCGGCAATTTCCGCCACGCGGGCCACCACGGCCTCGGGTGGCGGCAACCAGATCGGCTCCATCTGCAGCCCGCGCGGCGGCGAGTAGTTCAGCGTGCCGCGCGACGTTACCGTGACGCGGCCAGCCTGCGTCTCGACCGTGCCGCCAAGCGTGACGGGCGTGCCTTCGATCGCGACGATGCTTGCCCCGTCTGCACGGGTAACCTCGTCATTGTCGTCCCAGGTCACCAGCGCCGACCGCCAGGCGCCCACGGCCACGGCATCATTACGGGCAAAGCCGTCGCCGGGTTCCGCCTCGGGTGCGGGTGCGTTTTCGCCCACGGGGTTCACACGGGCAAATACGGTCGCATCATCGCGCGCGCCGTCCGGCCCTTCGACCGTGTAGGTGAATTGCGCCTCACCGGTGAAAGGACCGGGCGCGTGGATCGGTACCCATTTGCTGCCGGTGAACGCGCCCCACAGCAGGAAGATCGCCAGAATCGATACGATGCTGGCCGCGCGGTCGGCGCGCACGGCGCTTTCATCGCCGAAGGTTACGGTCTTGAGCGAGGTGAAGTCATGCCGCTCGCGCAGGTGGCGCAATCCCACGCGGATCAGGATGAAGCTGCCGATGAAGATGGCCAGATAGATCAGCAGCGGGATCATGCGCCTGCCTCCTCGTTGCGGCCCATGATCTCTTCTTCCATGTCCCAGATCATGCTCAGTATCTCCTCGCGCTTCGTCGCGAAATCGGGGTGCTTCTTGACCGCGCGCAGGTCCTGTCCCACGCCCATCTCGGCAAACGGCAGCCTGTATTCGCGGTGGATGCGTCCGGGGCGCGGCGCCATGACCAGAAGACGCTCGCCCAGCAGCAGGGCCTCTTCGACCGAATGCGTGATCAGAATGATCGTCTTGCCGGTTTCCTTCCAGAGTTTCAGCACAAGGCCCTGCATCTTTTCGCGCGTCAGCGCATCAAGCGCGCCCAGCGGTTCGTCCATGAGGATCACGTCGGGATCGTTGGCAAGGCAACGGGCCAGCGCCACGCGCTGCTGCATGCCGCCCGACAGTTCATAAACCGACTTTTCCTTGAAATCGCGCAGGCCCACCACATCCAGCAGGTGGTCCACGTTCGCTTTCCACTGCGCCTCGCGCTGCCCGGCCATGCGCGGTCCGAAGCTGACGTTGTCGCGCACGCTCATCCATTCGAACAGCGCACCTTGCTGAAACACCATGCCACGTTCGGCCGCGGGTCCCCGGACCCTTGTCCCGTTCAGCGTGATCTGCCCCTCGGTCGGAGCCAGGAATCCCGCAACGATGTTCAGCAACGTGGTCTTGCCGCAACCCGACGGGCCCAGCACGCTCAGCAGTTCGCCTGTGTTCAATGCGAGGCTGACATCCCGCAGCGCCTGCACATGGCTGCCATTCGGCAGATCGAACCGCATCGAAATCTTGTCGATGGAAAGTGTCGACACCTTCCGCCCCTTCCTGTGTTCAGGTCCGGTTCTGTGCCGCGCCCCGGCAGGGAACGACAGGCGACCGGTTTCTTCTTGCCCAAAATATCCCCGCCGGAGGCATCCGGCGAATGCCGGATCGACCACGCGCCGACACCATGCGCCGACCAGGGCACGAAAGGGGCAAGACAGGCCCGACAGGACCCGCCTTGCCCCGGGTTCAGATCACATGCCCTGAGCTGCGGCCAGCGGTCCGGTGACCACGCGATCGGCATAGCTGTCCAGCGCCGAGGGGATGCTTCCCGCCTCGACAAAGACCTGTGCAACGCCTTTCATGAAGTCTTGCGCGCCGCCGCCCAGCCATTTGGCTTCCAGCTGTTCCGCCACTGTGGGGAACACGAAAGTGTCGATCGTGGCCGCGGTTGCGTCCAGATCCATGCCGGCGTCCTTGGCGATGACGGGCAGCATCTTGTCGCGGTTCGCGGGATCGGCCCACATGGCGTTGGCATCTGCAGTGACTTTCAGGAACTTGGCCACCAGATCAGGATTTTCGGCCACAAAGCCTGCCGGCGCGCTGGTCACGTCGAAGACCAGAATGCCCAGCGCCTCTTTTTCGGCGCCCGTCAGCAGGACGTTGCCATGTTCCTTGGCGCGGCGCAGCGAACCGCCCCAGCCGCAGAACATGTCGACAGCACCCTGCGCGATGGCAGCGGCGCCTTCCGGGGGGGCCATGTTCACGATCTCGAGGCTGGCAAGATCGACGCCGAAATGGGACATCTGCTTGAGAAAGCCGTAATGCGCCGCGGTTCCCAGCGGCACGGCGACCTTCTTGCCGGCCAGATCGGCGGCACTGTTCTTGTCGATCTCCAGCGCGCTGGCGACGACGCAGTTGTCATTGTCGGCATAGGACACGGCCACATCGATGATTTTCAGGTCCTGACCAGCGCTGGTGGCCACCACGAAGGGCGGCACGCCCTGGCTGACCGACAAGTGCACATCGCCCGAGGCCATCGCGGCGCTCATCGCTGTGCCGGTATCGAAGGCACGCCAGTTGACCTTGACGCCCATGACCTCGTCATAGGTTCCCATTTCCTTGGCATACTGGAACGGCATCGGCCATTCGGTGAAGTAGGCCACTGTGATTTCCTCGGCCATGGCGGCTGTCGCCATGACGCTCATGGCGATGCCGGCGACGGCTCCCATCAGTCTTGCTTTCGGTGTCATCCATATCTCCTGTCGGTTACGCCACCTGTTTGCGGTGGTCTGTCGATTCTGGCACAGGGTGCGGAATGCCGAAAACCGGGGCACCCGACTGCCATGATCATCGGACTGGAAAAGCCGATTCCGATCAATGATTTTCTAGGCGATCAAACGGTCATCGGCTTTCGAGGGCAGCCTTTTAAGTCAATCAGAACGAAGTTTTCAGTTTATCTTCAACATTTTGACTTAAGCGCCCAAAACGCAGGCATGACAAACCGCACCATCTGGACTTAATAATGTGGGTGATTTGGCCCTATTTCTTTACCACCCTTTGCGTGTGATACTGAAATCAATGGCTCGCCTTTCCGCGAGCTTATTTCTCATGCAGACAGATGGAGCGGGACGATGATGGACGGCAAGTTCGACAATGACATTCAGGCTGTTGTGGACGCCGACCGCGCCCACGTCTGGCACCACCTGAGCCAGCACAAGCCCTATGAGACGACCGATCCCCGGATCATCGTCGAGGGCAAGGGCATGCGCGTCTGGGACCAGAAGGGCAAAGAGCATCTGGATGCCGTGTCCGGCGGTGTCTGGACGGTCAACGTGGGCTATGGCCGCGAGCGGATCGCGAATGCGGTGCGCGACCAGCTGATCAAGCTGAACTATTTTGCCGGCTCTGCCGGGTCGATCCCCGGCGCGATGTTCTCGGAACGGCTGATCGAAAAGATGCCGGGCATGAGCCGCGTGTATTACTGCAACTCGGGGTCCGAGGCGAACGAGAAAGCCTTCAAGATGATCCGCCAGATCGCGCACAAGCGTTACGGGGGCAAGAAGCACAAGATCCTTTACCGGGACCGCGATTATCACGGCACGACGATCGGCTGTCTGTCTGCAGGCGGTCAGGACGAGCGCAACGCGCAATACGGCCCCTTCGCACCCGGCTTCATCCGTGTGCCCCATTGCCTTGAGTACCGCGCAGCCGATCAGGGCGCCCCGGTCGAGAATTACGGCGAATGGGCTGCCAACCAGATCGAAGCCGTGATCCTTGCAGAGGGTCCGGACACCGTGGGCGGCATCTGCCTTGAGCCTGTCACCGCAGGTGGCGGCGTCATTACCCCGCCCGAAGGCTACTGGCAGCGTGTGCAGGAGATCTGCCGCAAGTACGACGTTCTGCTGCATATCGACGAAGTCGTCTGCGGCGTGGGTCGCACCGGCACATGGTTCGGCTATCAGCACTACGGCATCCAGCCGGATATGGTGACCATGGCCAAGGGCGTGGCCTCGGGCTATGCCGCGATCGCCTGCCTTGTCACCACCGAAGCGGTGTTCGACATGTTCAAGGATGACGCGACCGATCCGCTGAACTATTTCCGCGACATCTCGACCTTCGGCGGCTGCACGGCCGGTCCCGCGGCAGCGCTTGAGAACATGGCGATCATTGAAGAGGAAGGCCTGCTCGAGAACACCACCAGAATGGGCCACTACATGCTGGACCGTCTGGCCGAGCTGAAGGACAAGCATGCCGTGATCGGCGATGTGCGCGGCAAGGGCCTGTTCCTGGGCGCGGAACTGGTCGCGGATCGCACAACGCGCGAGCCGATGGCCGAAAAGAGGGTGCAGATGGTGACCGCTGACTGCATGGCACAGGGCCTGATCATCGGGGCGACCAACCGGTCGTTGCCCGGCCTGAACAATACCCTGTGCTTCAGCCCTGCCCTGATCGCCACCAAGGACGACATCGACCAGATCATCGAAGGCGTTGACGCTGCACTGACCCGCGTCTTCGGCTGAACCGAAACTCGAAAATGCCGGAAGGGCGCGGGGCAAATTCCGCGCCCTTTCGCATGGTTCTACCCATGCATCGCCTTGCTGTCGTCTGGGGCCTGCGCCCGGTCTTCCTTGCCATAGTCGCGCATCACGTGCAGCACCTTCAGCCGGTAATCCGCGAACATCTCGCCGCGCCCGGCTTTCTGCGCGCCGCGATGCTCGGGCAGTTGCCGCCACCGGTCCAGCGCGGCCTCGTCCTCGAAGAACGAGATCGACAGAAGCTTCTCCGGGTTGGTCAGGCTCTGGAACCGCTCGACGCTGATGAAGCCCTCCATCTTTTCGACCAGCGGACGCATCTTCGCGGCCATGTCCAGATAGGGCTGCTTCATGCCCTCTTTCGGCGTCACCTCGAATATCACGGCAATCATCTGGCGTTCCCTCTTGTGATCCCTGCGCATGGGCAGCATCACCTGTCGCCGTGATTTGGACAAGCCCCGCGCAGATAAGACCAGTTTACCTGCCCGTTAGGTCCAGCATAGAGTATGCACATGGTCATACCCGTAGAAACCTTTTTCCTGGATCAGGCATCCCAGGGCACATTGCAGGCGCGCATCCAGCAGATGATCGCGGGCGGCATCCTGTCCGGACGATTCCGGCGCGGGGAAAAGCTGCCCTCGACCCGCCGACTGGCGGCGCATCTGGGCATCAGCCGGATCACCGTGACACTGGCCTATACCGAATTGCTGGCCAATGACTATCTGGCGGCCAAGGGCCGATCCGGGTATTTCGTGTCCGACAATGCGCCGGAACCCCCACCGTCGCCAACCGCACCCAGCCGCAGCGACAGCGTGGACTGGACGCGCGCCATAGGACAGCGTTTCACAGGCGGTTCCACCCCGGTAAAACCGCAGGACTGGGCCAGCTTTCGTTATCCATTCATCTATGGCCAGGCGGATCCGTCGCTTTTTGATCACGCCAACTGGCGACTTTGCGCCCTTCAGGCACTGGGCGCGCGGGACTTCACGGCGCTGACCACGGATTACTATGATCAGGACGATCCGAAGCTTGTGGAATTCATCGCCCGCCACACCCTGCCGCGCCGCGGGATCGTCGCGCGACCATCTGAAATCCTCGTGACGCTGGGCGCGCAGAATGCCCTGTGGCTGACGGCGCAGGTGCTGCTGACCCAGCGACGGCTGGCCGCGATCGAAAACCCCTGCTACCACGCGCTGCGCGATATCCTGACGCAATCGCGCTGTCGGCTGGCCCCTGTTGCGGTCGATGCCGACGGTTTGCCGCCCGATGCGATCCCGGATGGCACCGATGTCATCTTCACCACGCCAAGCCACCAGTGCCCCACGTCCGCAACCATGCCCATGGTGCGCCGCACCGCGCTGCTGGAGCGTGCCCGCGCGCTGGATGCGATCATCGTCGAGGATGACTACGAGTTCGAGATGTCATATCTCTCGCCGCCCTCACCAGCGCTGAAATCCCTCGATGGGGAAGGGCGCGTGATCTATGTCGGCAGTTTCTCGAAGTCGCTGTTTCCCGGTCTCAGGCTGGGCTATCTGGTCGGGTCCGAGGCCTTCATCCGCGAGGCGCGCGCCCTGCGCGCCAGCGTGCTGCGCCACCCGCCCGGCCATATTCAGCGCACGGCCGCCTATTTCCTGTCACTGGGCCATTACGATGCACAGATCCGCCGCATGGCCCGCACCCTTGCCGACCGCCGCAAGGTTCTGGAAGAGGCGATCCAGCGCCAGGGCCTGACGATCGCAGGGCGCGGCACCTTTGGCGGCTCCAGCATCTGGATGCGTGCGCCCGAGGGGGTCGATACGGGACAGGTCGCCATCGACCTGCGGGACGCGGGCGTTCTGATCGAACCGGGCGCGCCGTTCTTCGCGGACGCGGTCCCGCCGGCACAATTCTACCGGCTGGCCTATTCCTCGATCCCGGCGGCGCGGATCGGCGAGGGTGTGCAGCGTGTCGCGACAGCGATGCAGGATGCGGCACGGAACCCGTCCTGGACCTAACTGACGACCCCAACTGGCCCTATTGCCACCTTGGCCTGCCGCCTAATCTGCCTCAAAGGCCTGCTGTGGCCCCTTCCCCATGACCGGAGCACTCCCATGAAGATGACCACCGAAGAAGCTTTCGTGAAAACCCTGCAGATGCATGGGATCGAACATGCCTTCGGCATTATCGGTTCGGCCTTCATGCCGATTTCGGATCTGTTCCCGCGCGCGGGAATCACCTTCTGGGATTGCGCGCATGAAGGGTCGGGCGGGATGATGGCCGATGGCTACACCCGCGCCTCCGGCAAGATGTCGATGATGATTGCCCAGAACGGGCCCGGCATCACCAATTTCGTGACTGCCGTGAAAACCGCCTACTGGAACCATACGCCGCTGCTGCTGGTGACCCCGCAGGCCGCCAACAAGACGATCGGCATGGGTGGCTTTCAGGAGGTCGAACAGATGGCCCTGTTCAAGGACATGGTCGCCTATCAGGAAGAGGTGCGCGACCCCTCTCGCGTGGCAGAGGTGCTGAACCGCGTGATCCTGAACGCGCGGCGCATGTCGGCGCCTGCCCAGATCAACATGCCGCGCGACTACTGGACCCAAGTGATCGATATCGACCTGCCCGAGATGGTCACGTTCGAGCGCCCCGGCGGCGGCGAAGATGCTGTGCAACGCGCCGCCGACCTGCTGTCCAGCGCCCGGTTTCCGGTGATCCTGAACGGTGCAGGCGTGGTGCTGGCCGGGGCGATCCCTGCCTCCATGGCGCTGGCCGAACGCCTCGATGCGCCGGTCTGCGTGGGCTATCAGCATAATGACGCCTTCCCCGGTTCGCATCCGCTGTTCGCCGGTCCGCTGGGTTACAACGGATCCAAGGCGGGCATGGAACTGATCGCAAAGGCGGATGTGGTGCTTTGCCTTGGCACAAGGCTCAACCCCTTCTCGACATTGCCGGGCTACGGGATCGACTACTGGCCCAAGAATGCGAAGATCATTCAGGTCGATATCAACCCCGACCGGATCGGCCTGACCAAGAAGGTCAGCGTCGGAATCGTGGGTGACGCAAAGAAGGTCGCAACCTCGATACTCGAAAAACTCGCCCCGGCTGCGGGCGACGAAGGACGCACCGATCGCAAGGCACTGATCGCGCAGACCAAATCGCAATGGGCGCAGCAACTGTCCTCGATGGATCACGAGGACGATGATCCCGGCACCAGCTGGAACCAGCGCGCCCGCGCCGACAAGCCTGACTGGATGAGCCCTCGGATGGCCTGGCGCGCGATCCAGTCCGCGCTGCCCCGCGAGGCGATCATCAGCAGCGACATCGGCAACAACTGCGCCATCGGCAACGCCTATCCCGCATTCGAGGAAGGGCGCAAATACCTCGCGCCCGGCCTTTTCGGTCCCTGCGGCTATGGTCTGCCTTCGATCATCGGCGCAAAGATCGGCTGCCCCGACACCCCTGTCGTGGGTTTTGCGGGCGATGGCGCCTTCGGCATCGCCGTGACCGAACTGACAGCCATCGGCCGCCCCGAATGGCCCGCCATCACCATGGTGGTTTTCCGCAACTACCAGTGGGGCGCGGAAAAGCGCAACTCGACCCTGTGGTACGACGACAATTTCGTCGGCACCGAACTGGACGAGCAGGTCAGCTATGCCGGTATCGCACGCGCCTGCGGCTTGCAGGGCGTACAGGCCAAAACCATGGACGAGCTGCGCGCGGCCCTGACCCGCGCGATCGAGGATCAGATGCAGAATGGCAAGACCACGTTGATCGAGGCGCTGATCAACCAGGAACTGGGCGAGCCTTTCCGCCGCGACGCCATGAAGAAACCGGTTCCCGTGGCCGGCATTTCGGCCGCCGACATGCGGCCGCAGCAACCCGCCTGACCGCCGGTGCCGCATCAGGACGCAACCGCGCTTCTTCTTGCTGCAAATATCCCCGCCGGAGGCATCCCCGGCGGGCAACCCGCGCATGCCTCACCAAAGGGGCGGAACGTCTGTCCTGAACGCTTGCCTAAATCGCAAAGCCATGCTCGATTGAGCCTGCCATGAGAGAACCTTTTCCCTTCCTGTCCGCGATTACGGCTGATGCCCCACGCCGCCTGCTGGATCAGGCGCGCGGGCTGCCCGTGCCGCGCGTGGCCCTTGTCAACGCCGGCAGCGTGAACGCGCTCGAGGGGATTCGCGAGGCCAGCGATGCAGGTCTGGCCCATCCCGTGTTGATCGGCGACGCGCCCAAGATCCGGCAAGTGGCAGAACAGATCGGCTGGGATATCACCGCCCTGCGCCTGATCCATGCCCCCGGGCCGATGGCGGGCCAGCGGGCCGCCGAACTGGCCCGGGAGGGCGAGGTGGACGCGATCATGAAAGGCCAGGTGCACACATCGGTGTTCCTGAAAAGCCTGTTGCCGCGTGCCGCCGGGCTGCGCGATGCCGATACGCGCTGTGGCCATGTGTTTCACATCACGGCCCCCCATTCCGATCGTCCCCTGCTGCTGACCGATGGGGCGCTGAACGTGGACCCGGACATTCCGACACGGCAGGCCTGCCTGACACATGCCGTGCGCCTCGCGCGGCAACTGGGGATCGAACGGCCCAAGGCAGGCATCCTGTCGGCCAACGAGGATCCTTTGCCATCGCTTCAGAACTCGATGGATGCCGCCGTGATCGCGGCATGGGCAAAGACCGCCCTTCCGCAAGCCGAGGTGGCCGGCCCCATGGCGCTGGACCTGATCTTTTCAGCCGAGGCGGCGGCGGCCAAGAACTATGTCTCACCGGTTGCAGGGGATGCGGACATCATCCTGACGCCGAACATCACCACCGGCAATGCGCTGTTCAAGCTGATGTCGCTGGGCATGGGCTGCTGTGCGGCGGGGCTTGTCCTGGGTGCAAAGGTGCCGATCCTGCTGACCTCGCGGGCGCAGGGCACACCGGCGCGCATTGCCTCGGCTGCTCTGGGCGTGATCGCGGCGGGGGTGCGGCCATGATCCTTGTGGTCAATGCCGGTTCAAGCTCGATCAAGATCGAAGTGTTCGATCATGCGCTCGGGTCGGTGATCGAGGGCGCGGTCTCTGAGATCGGCGGCAAGGCCAGGATGCGGATTGCAGGGCAGTTGCAAGAGGTCGAGGCCGCAGATCATGCGGCGGGCCTGTCGCATCTTCTGGATGCGTTGGCGGGCAAGGGCATCACGCTGGACAAGCTGACCGCTGCGGCCCATCGCATCGTGCATGGGGGGGCGCATCTGACCGCACCCGCGCGCCTGACCCCTGATATTCTGGCGCAGATCGCCGCCTGCAACACGCTGGCTCCGCTGCACAACCCCCATAACCTGTCGGGCATTCGGGCCCTTGGTCGTCTTGCGCCCGATCTGCCGCAATTCGGCAGTTTCGACACCGCCTTTCACGCGACCAACCCCGAGGTTGCCGTGACCTATGCGATCCCGCGGGGCGAACGCGACAAGGGCATCCGGCGCTACGGTTTCCATGGCCTCAGCTATGCCGGGCTGGTCGAGGCCTTGCGCCCCGATCTGCCACGCCGCCTGCTCGCCTTGCATCTGGGCAACGGGGCCAGCCTTTGCGCGATCCTCGATGGTCGGTCGGTGGCCACCTCGATGGGGTATTCGCCGCTGGAGGGGTTGGTGATGGGCAGCCGCGTCGGCAGCATCGACGGCATGGCAGTGCTACGGATCGCCGCCGATCATGGCATTGACCGCGCGGCACAGCTGTTGAACCAGGACAGCGGCCTGCGCGCCCTTGGGGGAACCAATGACATGGCGCAGCTATTGGCGACGGACACGGCCGAGGCGCGCTTTGCCGTCGATCATTTCTGCTACTGGGCCGCGCGCCACGCAGGATCCGCCATCGTCGCCATGGGCGGGCTGGATGCCATCGCCTTTACCGGTGGCATCGGCGAGAACGCAGCGCCCGTGCGTGAAGGTATCCTTGCGCATCTGGCCTGTTTTGGCGCGGTGCCCCTGCATGTGGTGCCCGCGGATGAGGAGCGTCAGATCGCCCGCGACGCCCTTTCTCTGATGCAGGAGGCCGCCGTATGACCCAGCCACATCTGGATACCTCGCCGCCCGTATCGGACGAGATCCGCAAGACAACCTGCTACATGTGCGCCTGCCGCTGCGGGATCAACGTGCATATGAAAGGGGGCAAGGTTGCCTATATTGAGGGCAACCGCGACCACCCGATCAACAAGGGGGTTCTTTGCGCCAAGGGGTCGGCGGGGATCATGCAGGTCAATGCCCCCTCGCGACTGCGTGCCCCCCTGAAACGCGTGGGTCCACGCGGGTCAGGCCAGTTCGAGGAAATCAGCTGGGACGAGGCACTGTCGCTGGCGACCTCATGGCTGAAGCCTCTGCGCGACACCGCGCCGGAAAAGCTTGCGTTCTTTACCGGGCGGGACCAGTCGCAAAGCTTCACAGGCTGGTGGGCGCAGCAATTCGGCACGCCGAATTTCGCAGCCCATGGCGGGTTCTGCAGTGTCAACATGGCGGCCGCCGGCATCTATACGATGGGCGGGGCCTTCTGGGAGTTCGGGCAGCCCGACTGGGATCATACCAAGCTGTTCATCCTGTTCGGCGTGGCCGAGGATCACGACAGCAACCCGATCAAGATGGGGATCGGTCGGATCAAGGCGCGGGGTGCAAGGGTGATCGGCGTGAACCCGATCCGGTCGGGCTACAACGCGGTGGCAGATGACTGGCTGGGCATCACGCCGGGCACCGATGGTCTGCTGATCCTGTCGCTGGTGCATGAATTGCTGCGCGCCGGCAAGATCGACCTGGATTACCTGGCGCGCTACACCAATGCGCCCGTCTTGGTGAATGGCGACCCGAAATCGCCAGAATATGGCCTGTTTCTGCGGGATGACGCGGGAAAGCCCCTGGTCATCGACCGCGTGACCGGCAAGCTGACGCCATTCGATCAACCCGGCGTGCGGCCTGATCTGGCCGCCTCGCATCGTCATGCGGGCGTGACGCATCGCCCGGTGATGCATCTGCTGGCGGAACGCTATCTTGATCCGCAATACGCGCCTGAGGCGGTCGCGGAGCGTACGGGCATTCCCGCCGCCAAGATCCGCGCGCTGGCGGCCGAAATCGCGCGTGTTGCGTTTGATGAACCCGTGACCCTTGATCGGGAATGGACCGATTTCCGCGGTGAGACACACCAGACCATGGTGGGTCGTCCGGTGGCCTTTCATGCCATGCGCGGGATCTCTGCTCATTCGAACGGGTTCCAGACCGCCCGCGCGCTGCATGTTCTTCAGATCCTGTTGGGGGCGGTGGAAACGCCGGGCGGCATGCGGTTCAAACCGCCCTACCCCAAGCCCGCGACCGTCCATCCCAAGCCGCATTGCAAGGTGAGCCCCGGCGCGCCGCTGGATGGCCCGCATCTGGGCTATGTGCAGGGGCCGGATGACCTGTGCCTGCGCGAGGATGGCAGTGCGGCCCGGATCGACAAGGCCTTCACTTGGGAAAACCCGATGTCGGCCCATGGCCTGATGCATATGGTGATCAGCAATGCCCATGCGGGCGATCCCTACCGGATCGACACGCTGTTCATGTACATGGCCAACATGTCGTGGAATTCATCGATGAATACCGGCGGCGTGATGCAGATGCTGACCGATACCGATGAAAACGGCGACTACGTGATCCCGCGCATCATCTATTCGGATGCGTATAGTTCCGAAATGGTGGCCTATGCCGACCTGATCCTGCCGGATACCACCTATCTTGAACGGCATGACTGCATCAGCCTGCTGGACCGTCCCATCGCCGAGGCCGATGGCGCCGCCGATGCGATCCGCTGGCCCGTGATCGAACCGGATCGGAACGTGCGGGGGTTCCAGTCCGTTCTGCTGGACCTTGGTGCGCGACTGGGCCTTCCCGGCATGGTGCAACCGGACGGAAGCCCGACCTACGCGGACTATGCCGATTATATGGTCAACCATCAACGCAAGCCGGGCATCGGCCCGCTGGCGGGATGGCGGACCGGTGAAAAGGGGCTGACCCACGGACGCGGCGGACCCAATGCCGCGCAGCTGGACACATATATCGCCAACGGGGGATTCTTCGTCGCGCATGTGCCGGAAGGTGCCGCCTATTTCAAACCCTGGAATCGCGCCTATCAGGACTGGGCCGTTCAGATGGGTTTCTATGACAGCCCGCAACCCTATCTGTTCCAGCTCTATGTCGAGCCGCTGCGGCGGTTCCAGCTGGCGGCCGAAGGGCATGGCCTGCGCCAGCCGCCCGACCATCTGCGCGAACGTATCAAGACAACGCTGGATCCGCTGCCAGTCTGGTATGCAGCACTTGAGGATGGCCATGCCGACCCCGAGGCCTTTCCGATCCACGCCCTGACCCAGCGCCCGATGGCGATGTATCATTCATGGGGCACGCAGAACGCATGGCTGCGCCAGATCCACGGGGTGAACCCGCTATACGTGCCGACGGCGCTGTGGCGCCAGCATGGCTTTGTCGAAGGGGACTGGGCGCAGGTGACATCGGCGCATGGGGTGATCACCGTGCCCGTGGCACATATGGCGGCGCTGAACGCGAATACCGTCTGGACATGGAACGCGATCGGCAAGCGCAAGGGCGCCTGGGCGCTGGATGAAAAGGCGCCAGAAGCGGAAAAGGGGTTCTTGCTGAACCACCTCATCCATGAATTGCTGCCGCCGCGCGGCGATGGCCTGCGGTGGTCGAATTCCGATCCGGTGACAGGGCAGGCCGCCTGGTTCGACCTGCGTGTCCAGATCGAGAAAGTCGCCGCCCCCGCGCGCAGCCAACCCGCCTATCCCTCCATCAAATCACCCGTGGGCCGTGGCCCCGCCACACTTGCCTGGAAAGTAGGGACATGACCCCGACGCAACGCACACTTCTGGTTATTGCCGTCTTCGTGGCGCTGATCGTCGGCAGTTTCATCTGGTTCATCGTCACCTGGGACCCGTCGAAGGAAGAGCCGGTGACGCAACTGCGCGCAAAGACCACTGTGGAGCATCAGGCATGACCACGCTTCCCGACAGGACCGAACGCAAGCTGGGGCTTGTGATCGATCTGGATACCTGTGTGGGCTGTCATGCCTGCGTGGTGTCCTGCAAAGGATGGAATACCCAGAACTATGGCGCACCCCTGTCGGATCAGGACCCTTACGGCGCCGACCCTTCGGGAACCTTCCTGAACCGGGTGCACAGCTACGAGGTGCAGCCGGCAACAGGGGCTGCGCAACTGGTGCATTTCCCGAAATCCTGCCTGCATTGCGACAACGCACCTTGCGTGACCGTCTGCCCCACCGGGGCCAGCTACAAGCGGCGCGAGGACGGGATCGTCCTTGTGAACGAAGATGCCTGCATCGGCTGCGGCCTTTGCGCCTGGGCCTGCCCTTACGGCGCGCGGGAAATGGACATGGCCGCCAAGGTGATGAAGAAATGCACCCTCTGCGTAGACCGCATCTACAATGAAAACCTGCCCGAGGTGGACCGCGTGCCCGCCTGCGTCCGCACATGCCCCAGCAATGCGCGGCACTTCGGGGATCTGTCCGACCCGGACAGCGAGGTCAGTCAGCTGGTGGCCGCGCGCGGCGGCATGGACCTGATGCCGGAACAGGGTACGGCGCCCGTCAACAAATACCTGCCACCACGCCCCAAGGACCGATTGGACCAAACCGGAGAGATCGACGTTCTGGCACCATTTCTGGCGCCGGTGACCGATCAGCCCAAGGGCTTCCTCGGCTGGCTCGACAAAGCCCTGGACAGGCTCTGACATGCATCCGGCACCTTCGATCATCGCCTTCACGACGCTGTCCGGTCTTGGCTTTGGCCTGATGTTCTGGCTGGGCATCGGCATGCCCGGATCAACCGGGCTGGTGGCTTTCGTATTTTTCGCCATCGCCTATGCGCTGGCGGGAGGCGGGCTGATCGCTTCGGCTTTTCACCTTGGCCACCCGGAACGCGGATTGCTGGCCTTCACGCAGTGGCGGTCAAGCTGGCTGAGCCGCGAGGCGATTTGCGCGGTGGTCACATTGGCCGTGATGGCCGCCTACGCTGTCGGGCGCGTGTTCCTTGCCGCCGACTGGGTACCCCTGGGGTGGCTGGGCGCGGTTCTGGCCATGGGAACCGTCTTCACAACCTCGATGATCTACACGCAGATGAAAACGGTGCCGCGCTGGCGCAGCCCGCTGACGCCTGCCCTGTTCCTGTCCTTGTCGCTTGGGGGCGGGGCGCTGCTGGCCGGTCAGGTGAGCTGGGCGCTGATGCTGTTGCCCCTCGCCGGCATTCTGCAACTGGCATGGTGGTGGCAGGGCGATCGCGCCTTCGCCGCCTCCGGCACGACCATGGCCAGTGCCACGGGTCTTGGCGGGATCGGGTCTGTCCGCGCCTTCGAGCCGCCGCATACCGGGCCGAACTACCTGCTGCGCGAGATGGTGCATGTCGTTGGGCGCAAGCATGCGGTCAAGCTGCGCGGCATCGCCTTTCTGTTGGGCTATGTGCTGCCCGTGGCGCTATTGCTGGTGCCATTTTCGCATGTCTTCGGGTTGCTGGCCGTGATCAGCCATCTTACGGGGATCATGGCCTCGCGCTGGTTGTTCTTTGCCGAGGCCGAGCATGTGGTCGGCCTCTATTACGGGAAACGCTGATCAGCGCGCCTTGGTCTTTCCGCGCACACCGTCCCACCAGCGCCGGACCTTGCCGCGCCGGTCGACCACATGGTCGGTTGCTGCCTCAAGGCTATCGCCGATATCTTCCAGCACCGGATCGATGCGCGCCTCGCGGAAACGCCGCCAGCGCACCCAGATCGCCCAGAAGAACGCGGTCAGCAGCGTCAGGATAATGATGTTGATCCATGGAATGATGGTGACATCCGGGCTGTCCACGCGCCAGATCTTGATCGCGTTGGGATAGATCGACAGGAATTCGTTGCGCCAGCCATAGTGGCGGACCACGACCCATTGGGCCTCCTGGCCGCTGGTCGAGCGGCTTTCCAGATCGGCCGCCTGCGCCTGAAGGTTCGAGGTGTTGAACTTGAAATAGGGCGGCCAGCCCCATCCGGTATCCTCGTTCCGATAGATCATCGGCCGTTCGTTCGTGCGGAAGGTCTGGATGAAGAACACATCGCGGTTCTGCGGATTGACGGCATCACCCGTGGGCGCATTGGCCCAGAAGATCGAGTTTTCGCCGAAGTCGATCCTTTCCAGATAGGTATCGGTGATCCGCACCACATCATGCTGTGGAAGGGTATAGTGCAGAAAGGACGCGACCAGCAGCCAGAAGCTTCCGATAAAGGTCCATTTCACGTAACGCATTGTACCGTTTCCCTTCGCGGTCAGTTGAAGTTTACCAGATAGATCACCACTGCGATTGTCACAACAGGCACGATATAGACACCCCAGAGCAGTTTGCGGCGCAACGAGCGGTCATAGATCTTCAAGCCGCGGCTTACATATTCTTCGCGGTCACCGCGCCGGATATCTTCGTCCCACTTGCGGCGCAGCTTACCCCGACGAACGGAACGCGAGTAGAACGACAGCGAGAGATAGATCACGGTCAGGACGACAAAGCCCACAACGATCAGCCGCGCCAATGCCACTACCATGCACCTACCTCCCTGCACCTGGGCCATCATGCCCCATGACGACAGGAAGCGCACCCATCTTGTAGAATTGTGGGCAGGTCATCCCGGTTTCAACCCTGCCGCTTGGCCCTTGCCTCTGCCGACCTGCCCGCATTAGCCTGCGGCGAGTTTTTCAAGGAAGTTGACCGATGTCGAACCTGTTCTTCCCCGTCACCCCGCAAGGCCCGGCCGAGGTGGACCGCCCCGCCCCCGATCGTGTGGTGGCCGGCGATCCCGTCTTCACCTCATGGACGCTGGAGGATCGCGACGGGCTATTCTGCGGCATCTGGGAATCGACGCCGGGCGCATGGCGCGTGTCCTATGATGAATGGGAATATTGCCGGATCCTGTCAGGTATCAGCATCCTGACCGAGGACGGTGGCGCCCCTGTGACCCTGAGGGCCGGTGACAGTTTCGTCTTGCGGCCGGGGTTTCGTGGCATATGGGAGGTTGTGGAGACCACCCGCAAGGATTTCGTGATCCGTTTGTTAATCACCTGACCCGACAGAACCCGGAAAGACCCGCATGACCAAGACCGCACGCCCCGGCCCGATGAACCTGATTACCGATGTGGCGGGGCTCAGGGTCGGCAATGCCACGGATACGCGGATCAAGACCGGCGTGACCGTGTTGGTGGCCGATGCGCCCTTCACGGCTGGCGTGCATGTGATGGGTGGTGCGCCCGGCACACGGGAAACCGATCTTCTGGCACCTGACAAGACGGTGCAGCAGGTGGATGCGCTGGTGCTGTCGGGCGGGTCGGCCTTTGGGCTGGATGCCGCATCCGGCGTGACCGATGCGCTGCGGCTTGCGGGGCGTGGGTTCCGCGTCGGCGCGCATACCGTTCCGATCGTGCCGGCGGCGATCCTGTTTGACCTGAACAATGGCGGCGCGAAGGATTGGGAGGCAAACCCCTACCGGACGCTGGGCCGCGACGCATTGGCCAATGCCGCCGTCAGCTTCGGGATCGGCAGCGTCGGCGCGGGAACGGGGACGATTACGGCCAACCTGCGCGGCGGGCTGGGATCGGCCTCGGTCATCCTGCCCTCGGGGCATACCGTGGGCGCGCTTGTCGCGGTCAATGCGCTGGGGTCGGCCACTGTCGGCGACAGTGCGCATTTCTGGGCTGCACCGTTCGAGACAGGCGATGAATTCGGCGCTCTGGGCGTGGCGCGAACCTATCCCGATCCGCATATCGCCGTGACCAAGATCGCCAGCCACGCCAATACGACCATCGGCATCGTGGCCACCGATGCCGACCTGACGCAGGCGCAATGCACGCGCATGGCCACCGCAGCCCATGACGGGTTTGCCCGTGCGCTTGTGCCTGCACATACGCCAATGGATGGCGACCTGATCTTTGCGGTCGCGACGGGTGCGCGCGCGCTGGGCCATCCGATCATCGACACGCTGGACCTTGGGCACGCCGCCGCCACCTGCATGGCAAGGGCAATCGCGCGTGCGATGTTTGCGGCCACATCCCTGGCCGGAGATGTCAAACCCAGTTGGCAGGAACTGCACGGTTAAGGGGGGGGCATCTCACCCACCCCCTTCATCGTTCCTCAAAGACTCGGTTGATAACGGCTCAGCCCAGAAGGCAGCCGATCATGCCGCTGTGCCCGTCGGCCAGCGCATCGATGACATCGAAGTGGTGTCTGCCCTCGTCTACCACATGCCCGCAACCCCAAGCCTCGGCCAGCCAGCGCGCCTGATCCAGAAACACCGGGCGCTCATCCGCGCCGACCCAGATCGTTACGGGCACCGGCAGACGCTCGACCATCAACGCCGGGCTTTCGACCCTTGCGGATGCATCGTCCAGCTTGAAATCGGCGTTCATGCTGGTGCGCATCAGCGGGCGCAGATCCGACACGGGTGAAATCGACAGAACATGGCGCAGACGCAGCGCGACGGCAACGGGCAACAGGCCCGGTTGCAGCATCCGCGTCACCAGATGACCACCCGCCGAATGTCCGGCCAGCACGATTGGTCCAGCGACCATGGCGGCCGAGGCCGTGACGGCCTTGGCGACCTGTCGCGTGATATCTGCGATCCGTACCTGCGGACACAGGTCATAGGATGGCATGGCCACCGCCCAACCATGCGACAGCGCCCCTGCCGCCAGATGCGACCAGACGCTCTTGTCGAAGCGCAGCCAGTAGCCACCATGCACGAAGACCATCAGCCCCTTGGGCTCGGCACCGGGGTGGAACAGATCGAACCGCTGGCGCGGGCTGTCGCCATAGGCAAGGTCCAGATCGGCCAGACCCTGCTCGATCAGGCCTTCCCGCAGCGCCTCGGCCGCACGTTCCCAACGTGGCGGATAGTCCGCGGCACCCGGGATATGGGCGGCATTGGCATAGGCATCGTCCAGCTCGGCCATGGTTATCTCTCCTCCTGCTCTGGACAAGCCTAGCGCCAGATGCTTTCCCTGTGCCACTGGATAATTGGAGGATGCGCCATGCTGGACAGCAAGACAGACCTGAAATCCCTGCTCAAGGACCCGTCGCTGCTGGCCGAAAAGGCCTATGTCGGCGGTAAATGGGTCGAGAGTGAGACTGGAACCACATTCGAGGTGACCAACCCCGCGCGCGGGGACGTGATCGCCAATGTCGCCGACCTCAGCCGTGCACAGGTCGGGCAAGCCATCGCGGCTGCGCAAACAGCGCAAAAGGAATGGGCGAAATACACCGGCAAGGAACGCGCCACGATCCTGCGCCGCTGGTTCGACCTGATGGTCGAGAACACGGATGATCTGGCGACGATCCTGACCGCCGAGCAGGGCAAGCCATTGGCCGAAGCCAAGGGCGAGATCGCTTATGGCGCCGCCTTCATCGAATTCTTCGCCGAAGAGGCCAAGCGCATCTACGGCGAGACGATTCCCGGCCATCAGCGCGACAAGCGCATCACCGTGATCAAGCAGCCGATCGGCGTGGCCGCATCCATCACGCCGTGGAACTTTCCCACCGCCATGATCACCCGCAAGGTGGCGCCGGCTCTGGCTGCCGGTTGCGGTTTCGTGGCGCGCCCGTCCGAGTTGACGCCGCTCTCGGCGCTGGCCATGGGGGTTCTTGCCGAACGCGCCGGCATTCCGGCGGGTGTTCTGAACATCGTGACCACCACCGATGCGTCAGAGACCGGCAAGGAGTTCTGCGAAAACCCCACGGTGCGCAAGCTCAGCTTTACCGGATCGACCAATGTCGGGCGCATATTGTTGCGTCAGGCAGCCGATCAGGTGATGAAATGTTCGATGGAACTGGGCGGCAACGCACCGTTCATCGTGTTCGACGATGCAGATCTGGATGCCGCGGTCGAAGGCGCCATCATGTGCAAGTTCCGCAACAACGGGCAGACCTGCGTCTGCGCCAACCGGATCTATGTGCAGGCCGGGATTTACGATGCCTTTGCCGCCAAGCTGAAAGAGGCTGTGGGCAAGCTGAAGGTCGGCGACGGGCTTGAGGCGGGAACCACCCTTGGTCCGCTGATCAATGCCAATGCGATCAAGAAGGTGCAGACCCATGTGGCCGATGCCACCGCCAAGGGCGGCACGGTCATCATGGGCGGCGAGCCGATGCAGGGGCCGGGCAACTTCCTGCCCCCGACCATCGTGACGGGTGCCACCCGCGACATGATCGTCGCGACCGAGGAAACCTTTGGCCCCTTCGCGCCGCTGTTCAAGTTCACCGATGTCGATGAGGTGATCGAGCTTGCCAATGACACGATCTTCGGTCTGGCGGCCTATTTCTATGCCCGCGACCTGAGCCGCGTCTACAAGGTGGCCGAGGCGCTGGAATACGGGATCGTGGGTGTGAACACGGGCATAATCTCGACCGAAGTCGCCCCTTTTGGCGGGGTCAAGCAATCCGGTCTCGGCCGCGAAGGCAGCCGCCACGGGATCGAGGATTACCTTGAGATGAAATACATCTGCATGGCGGTCTGAGACCGCATCCTGACACAGGGAAAAGAAAAGGGCGGGCCGCGCAAACGGCCCGCCCTTTTCATGTCAGGCTGGCATGCGACGTGAAGGATTGCCTTGGCCCCGGGCCATGCCTATCTGCAAGGCACCAGGGCTTGGCCATCATGGGGCAGGGCCAGTCACACACAGGTGCTCATGACCCCGCTGTCCGCCTATGCCACGCTGTTCTTCAGCGCATTCACCTCGGCCACGGTGCTGCCCGGATCGTCAGAGGCGGTGCTGCTGGGTTTTCTGGCGTCAGAGATTGGCGACCCCGTGACACTGGTGACGATCGCGGTCATCGGCAATGTGCTGGGATCGATCCTGACCTATTGGATGGGTCGTTATGCGTCCGAGTTCCGGGATCGCCGCTGGTTTCCGGTGTCGCCCGCCCAATATGACCGCGCGCAGGGTTGGTATGAAAAATACGGGCGCTGGTCGTTGCTGATGGCCTGGGTTCCGATCGTCGGCGATCCGTTGACGGTGATCGCAGGGGCCATGCGCACAAGAATCGCCCTTGTCATCCTGCTTGTCGGATTGGGCAAGACAGGTCGCTACCTGGCCGTGGCGGGCAGCTATGCCGTTTGGGCCGGCTGATGGAAAATGACCCGCAGGATCGCTCCTGCGGGTCAGACATCAGGGCAGAGGGCGCGCCCGTCAGTTTACGGCTTGCGCCTCGACCACGTCCTTGTCTGTCTGCCGCTGTGTGGCAGGGCTTGCGATCTGGATGCGGCGCGGCTTCAGCACCTCGGGGATTTCGCGCACAAGATCGATATGCAGCATTCCATCGGCATGGGTGGCGCCGGTGACGCGCACGTGATCCGCCAGGGTGAAGCGCCGCTCAAAGGCCCGCGTGGCAATGCCACGGTGCAGGTAGGTCCGGTTCTCATCGGCCTCATCCGATTTCCGGGCGGCCACGACAAGCGCGTTTTCCTTGACCTCAACGGTCAGATCATCGCCCGCAAAACCGGCGACCGCCAGCGAGATGCGATAAGCATTCTCGGCGGTTTTTTCGATGTTGTAGGGCGGGTAGGTCGGCTGCGGCAGATCGCTGGCGAACACGCGGTCCATCAGGTCTGCAATCTGGTCAAAGCCAACAGTTGCACGGTAGAGCGGTGCAAGATCAAAGTTTCGCATGGGTCATCCTCCATCTGAGCGACAACTGAAAAAAGCCTTCCCATCCGGGACAGGCCAAGTGGTCGGGGCCCTTGGTGGCACCCCGATATCCCAAATGTGGGAAGCGGTTCAGAGAGTTTCAAGACGGGTCAGGTCCGATCAGGGCCGGACGAACTTGGCCCCGGTGTCGCGTTGCACGCCGCCGGGCGTCACGCGATTGCTGTCGGGGGAGGCATGCAGAAACACACCGTCGCCGGCTGCAAGCTGGGCCTTCAGCCGGTCCAGTGGTTCCTGTAGCTGCGTGCCCAGGGCAACCTTGGTTCCCCGCACCTCGGCCTTGGCCGAGACAACGGACACGATGCGCACTCCTTCGGATCCGAAGGAAAAGATCGGCGCACCGGAGGATCCGAAATCCACAGAACAGGACATGATCAGCACGCCTTCCTGCTGGCCCATGACGCCGCACATTTCCTGCAAAGAGGGCGCATCGGCCCGATCATAGGCATAGGACACGACACCGACCCTATCACCCGTGCGCGGGCGCGAGTCCGTATCGAAAGGCACGACCGAGGTTGTGCGGATCGGTTGCTGCAGTTCCAGAAGGGCCACATCATTGCGCACGCGCGTCGAGACCACTGCTTCATCGAAGGTATAGTCAGGGTCGATCACCGCGCGCCGCACCCAGCGATAGGCTTCGGCACGACCGTTGCGCCAACCTGCCCGGAACTCGATCTTGCTGTGATCGATCCGCTGGCCTGTCGTGCGGTCAAACAGACAATGCGCCGCGGTCAGGACCAGATCGGGCGCGATCAGGGCACCTGTGCAGAACCCCCGCCCGTCGATATCCAGACGTCCCACGGCCTCCCAGCCGCGGGTCTGATCGCCGGTGTCCAGACGAGTCAGGCGCGCATCCTGCGCGACCAGCGCGCTGGATGTCAGCAGAATTCCCGCCCAAATCAGGCCCAAAGCCCTGAAAAACCTGCAATTCATCGTGATCCCTCGGAATTGGGGACAGAGATAGGCGCAGATTAAGGCAAAAATGCGACAAGGATCAGCGCAGAATCGGGATCTCGGGCTGTCTTTTTCCCGGTGCGGTCAGCGCAGGCGGCTGTGGTCCACCTGTGGCCCAGTCCAGCAACTCGACCGTGTGGACGATCGGCACCTGCGTTGCTGATCCGATCTGCATCATGCAACCGATATTGCCGGCTGCGATCACGTCCGGATTGCGGGCCTCAAGCGTGCGCACCTTGCGGTCCTTCAACTGCTTCGAGATTTCGGGCTGCATCAGGTTGTAGGTCCCGGCAGAGCCACAGCACAGGTGGCTGTCCGCAGGTTCGACCACCGCAAAACCCGCGTGCTTCAGCAGGTCCTTGGGATAGGTCTTGATCTTCTGCCCATGCTGCAGGGAACAGGCCGCGTGATAGGCCACGGTCATCCCCTTGTCATCGCCCTTGGGCAGATCAAGGGTCATCAGCACCTCGGACACATCCTTGGCGATGGCCGACACGCGCGCCGCATCCGCCGCCAGATCGGTGTTGCGGAACATGTGGCCGTAATCCTTGACCGTCGTGCCGCAACCGCTGGTATTGATCACGATGGCGTCCAGCCCGCCGCGATCCATCTCGGCCACCCAGGCACGGATATTGCGGGCGGCCGTGGCATGGCTTTCCTTTTCCTTGCCCATGTGATGGGTCAGTGCGCCGCAGCAGCCCTGCCCCTCGGCGATCACCACATCGCAGCCGTGGCGCTGCAGCAGGCGGATCGTTGCATCATTGATGTCGGTGTTGAGGGCCCTTTGCGCGCAGCCGGTCATCAGCGCCACGCGCTTGCGCCGCGCACCCTGTGCGGCAAAGGTCTGCGGATCGTCGTTGCGGCTGACGGGGGGGATCTCTTTCGGTGCCATCTCCAGCATGGCGCGCAGCCGGGCGTCGGGCATCAGGAAGGCAAAGGGTCGGCCGATCTTGGCCCCCAGCAAGGCCACACGGAACCGCATCGGATAGGGCAGGATTCGCGCCAGAACCCACCGCAGCAGACGGTCGGACAGCGGGCGCTTGTAATGATCCTCGATATAGGCGCGGGCATGATCGACCAGATGCATGTAATGCACGCCAGAGGGGCAGGTCGTCATGCAGGCCAGACAGGACAGGCAACGGTCGATATGCTTGACCGTCCGCTCATCGGGAACACGCTTGTTTTCCAGCATATCCTTGATCAGGTAGATGCGCCCACGCGGGCTGTCCAGTTCGTCGCCCAGCACCTGATAGGTGGGGCATGTAGCCGTGCAGAAGCCACAGTGCACGCAGGATCGCAGGATCTCGTTCGACCGCGCAATGGCCGGGTCTTTCAACTGTTCGGGTGTAAAGGTCGTTTGCATGTCAATTCCCCGCAAGTGCGCGCAAGAAGGCCGAAAGGGCCGTGAGAAGAAGAACCGCCGCCAGGGCATAGCCCCAGACCGGAAGGCGCGGACCAAGGACCCGATGGGTCAGATGCGCCAGACCCGCAAGGGCCACGCCGGGGGCTGCCATCAAGGCATAGGTGCCGCCAAGTCCCTCGCCCTGGATGCCGTCGGTGGCGAACCACAGCACGGCCAGAAAGGCCGCCGCGATGCCGATGCCTGCCGCAGCCTGGCGACCGGGCGGTAAAAGGCACAGCGACAAGGCCACGACCGCCGGCACCAGCAGCAGAAGGATCATGTCGCCACCAAGGGTGACATGTCCGTTTCGGCTGCGAAGATGCCGCGCGGATCGAAACGCGCGCGGATACCGGACGACAGCGCCGCCACGGCTGGCGGTTCGGGTTGCTCCATGGGAAAGCGTGCGCGCGTTTCCGCAGCGCCACGCACCAGCGTCGCATGACCATCAAAGACCGCAAGGCGGGACCGCAGATCCGTACCCGGCGCCATCCTGAGCCAGACAAGCGCGCCGCCCCAGTCGTAAAGCGCTTCATCCGCACCTGCGCGCGCCACAAGACCCGGCGCATCGCTGGGCTTGACGGACAGGCGCCAGACATCTCCTTCGGCGTGATGGAACGGGGCGACATCACGGATTGCAGCCCACCGCTCGACGCTGTCTTCGACTTCACCACCCAACATCTCGCGCAATTTTCCGGCGCGATAGGCGACCGAACCGGCAAAACCTTCGATCCGCAGATAGGTCCCCTGCCCCGGCCAATGGGCCGCCCCCGTCACGTCATAGGGCGACCCCAGAGCACGGGACATCGCCTGCACGGCGGCCATATCATCCAGTTCCGGCAGCACGAGGGTTACGGCCACTTCGGGCATGGGCAGCACCTTGAAGGATACCTCGCTCAGCACGCCAAGGCGCCCACGCGAGCCTGCCATCAACTTTACAAGGTCGTAGCCAGTGACGTTCTTCATCACCCGGCCACCATTCTTCAGGACACGGCCCATCCCGTCGACAAAGCGCACACCCAGCAGGAAATCGCGCGCAGCCCCCACCTGGATACGGCGCGGGCCGCTGACGTTGCCCCCCACCACACCGCCGATGGTGGGTGTGCCACTGGTCCCCAGCAATCCCCGGTGATCCATCGGCTCGAAGGGCAGGCGCTGGCCTTCGGATGCCAAGGCGGCCTCGATCTCTTCCACCGGCGTTCCAGCCTGAGCGACAAGGGTCAGCGAGCCGGGCTCGTATAGCTTGATGCCCGACAGGCCCCGTGCTGTCAGCACATCGGTCTCCCTTGCATCCGCGACAGAGCGTGTGCCGCCGCCGATGATCTGCAAGCGTCGGGTCGCGCCAGCGACCATTGCGGCCAATTCGGCCTCTGTCCGGGGGGTCATCATCTTCATCGTTCCGTAAATACTCCGGGGGTCCGGGGGTAGCACCCCCGGCGGTTTCAGGCCGCGCGCCGCGCTTCGGAAGCTTGCAGCGGGAACACCTTCGCCGGGTTCAGCAACCATTGCGGATCGAACACGTCCTTGACCGCCATCTGGATATCCAGATCGTCAGGGTCGAACTGATCCACCATGAGGTCGCGCTTTTCGATGCCCACGCCATGCTCGCCTGTCAGGCAACCGCCCACCTCGACGCAGAGCCGCAGGATATCGGCGCCGAAAGCCTCGCAGAGTTCCAGATCGCCCGGCTTGTTGGCGTCGAACAGGATCAGCGGGTGCATGTTGCCATCACCGGCGTGGAACACGTTGCCGACATCCAGACCGTATTGCTTGCTCATCTCGCCGATGCGGCGCAGCACGAACGGCAATTGGCTGACCGGAATCGTCCCGTCCAGGCACATGTAGTCGTTGATCTGGCCCATCGCCCCGAAGGCCGATTTCCGTCCCAGCCAGATCCGCGCGCTTTCGTCGGCCGATTTGCTTTCGCGCAACTCAACCGGATTATGACGCCGCGCAATGGCGACGATCCGCTCCAACTGTTCGTCTATTTCGGCATCCGAGCCCTCGACCTCGACGATCAGCAGCGCCTCGCAGTCGGGGTATCCCGCCTTTGCGAAGGCTTCGGTCGCACGGATGCAGGGGCGGTCCATGAACTCGATCGCGACAGGCAGAACGCCCGCCTTGATGATGTCGGACACGCATTCGCCTGCCACCTCATTGCTGTCAAAGCCCATCAGGACGGGGCGCGCACCCTCGGGCTTGCGCAGGATACGCAGCGTTGCCTCGGTCACGACGCCCAGTTGCCCCTCGGATCCGCAGATCACGCCCAGCAGATCCAGACCGCCGGAATCCAGATGCGCGCCGCCGATTTCGACCACAGTGCCATCCATCAGCACCATGGTCACTCCCATCAGGTTGTTGGTGGTCACGCCGTATTTCAGGCAATGCGCCCCGCCCGAGTTCATGGCGATATTGCCGGCAATCGCACAGGCCAGCTGGCTTGAGGGATCCGGTGCATAGAAGAAGTCATATTCCTCGACCGCGCCCGTCACGCTGAGGTTGGTGCGGCCCGACTGCACACGCACGAAACGGTTGTCATAGTCGGTTTCAAGAACGGCATTCATTCGCGCCACGCCAAGGATGACGCTATCGGCGGTCGGCAATGCGCCGCCCGCCAGCGATGTGCCCGATCCGCGTGGCACGACGGGCACACCCATCTCGTGACAGATTCGCAGAACATCAGAGACTTCCTGCGTTGTTGACGGCAGCACTGCAGCCATGGGCGGACAGCGATAGGCCGTCAGCGCGTCACATTCATAAGCGCGGGTCTCGGACTCCAGGTGGATCACCGCATCCGTCGGCAAGACCTGCAACAGCCGCTCGACCAGGCGCGGTTTCTTCGCCAGAATCGCTGGGTTCGGGCTTGGCATGTCCATGGATGGTCTCCTCCTCTGTATTGGTAAGAAAATATAACCAATTTATGCATCTGGCAAGTCATGATATGTCGCACTAGGATTTTGGCATGACTTGGACAGATCGCCTAGGATTGTTCGGCCCGCTGGATATCGCGGGGCTTGCCCTGCTTTTCGCGGGCTGGATCGCGATCGGGTGGCGGATCGAATCCAAGACCACGACCCGCCCTTCGGTTTCGGTGCTGATGGCGGAATACCGGCGGGAATGGATGCGAATGATGGTGACCCGTCAGACGCGGATGTTCGACGCGCAGGTTCTCAGCACGCTGCGACAAGGCGCGTCCTTCTTTGCTTCGGCAACAATGATCGCCATCGGCGGCGGCCTTGCCTTGATCGGCAATGCCGAACGCCTGCAAGGTCTGGCCAGCGACCTGACGATGAGCCGGGACCCGATCTTTGTCTGGGAGGTGAAGCTGCTGGTCACGCTGATTTTCTTGGCCAATGCCTTTCTGAAATTCGTGTGGTCGCATCGTCTGTTCGGCTATTGCGCCGTGCTGATCGCGGCCGTGCCCAACGATCCGGAAGACGCGGCGGCGACACCGCGCGCCGCCAAGGCCGCCGAGGTCAACATCACCGCGGCGCGCAGCTTCAACCGCGGCCTGCGATCGGTCTATTTCGCGTTGGGCAGCGCGGCCTGGTTCCTGGGGACCATGCCGCTGATCGTGGCCACGCTGATCACGCTTTTCGTGCTGTGGCGGCGCGAGTTCGCCTCGCAATCACGGGCGATCCTCGTGGCCCAGACGGACGGCATGGGTCACACGCAGACGTGAGCAGGCATTGTAATTCGGCCTGATAGGATGACGCCATGAGAGTCAGGTTCGCAGCACTTCCTTCCATCCTTCTTTGCATGTCTGCCACAGTCGTGATGGCAGATCCCCCACAGATCGTGGGGGTCACAGCCACCCACGCCAGCATGGGCTGGCGATTCGATGTCAGTATCAGTCACCCCGACACGGGCTGGGATCATTATGCCAATGGCTGGGAAGTCCTGGATGCCTCGGGCAATCGCATGGGCTATCGTGAATTGTTCCATCCCCATGTGGACGAACAACCCTTCACCCGCAGCCTGCGCAATGTCATGGTCCCCGATGGCACCACCGAGGTTTTCATCAGGGCAAGCTGCTCACGCGAAGGATGGTCGGAGCAGACATTCCGCGTGATATTGCGGCGCTGATGCGTCAGCGCCGGCCTTCGCGCAGCCACGCCCCCACGATCAGACCGGACGCCAGCAACAGCACCAGCCACGCTGGCAACAGCGGCATCTGACGCAGGTCGCGCGTCTCGAAGGCCTCGCGCGGGGTCAGCCCGATCCAACCGCGTCCGGCGGCGGGACGGCCTGCGCTGACCTCGCGGATCGCGGGCAGCCCCTCAACAAGCGGCAGAACGCCACCGCGGAGCGCGTCGATTGCGGGTTGCATCACCTCGCCGGTCGCGATGGTCTGCTCGAACTCGCGCGGGGCCGCAGGGCCAAGGCCGATCACGGCAGACTGATCGCCATCCGACAGGCGATACAGGCCGATATCGGGCCCGTCATAGACAGCTTCGAACTGGCCGGGGCTGACTTCTGTCAGCGGCACTTCGATTTCCTCGCCCCTTGGCGTGATGATCGTGACCGGGCCGGCGCTGTCTTCCAGTGTTCTGCGGATGATCCGCATCCGTTGCCCGGTAGGTTCGGCCCATATCGCCTCTTCCTCAAGCTCGGGTTCCTTCATCATCCAATGGGCCAGGCGGCGCAGCAGTTCAAGCTGCGGCCCACCCCCTTCGTAACCCCGATCCCAGAGCCAGGCCTGGTCCGAGGCAAGAAGCGCGATCCGCCCCTCATCCACACGGTCCAGGATCAGCAGCGGGCGATCATCGACGCCGGACATCACGACGTTGCCACGCTCTGTCTCAAGGTCGATCTGGCGCAGCCAACGGCCCCAATCCTCGCCCTCGGGGGGGGCAAGCCCCGCCGTCACGGGATGCCTTTGCCCCATGTCGGTGATCCGGGGCACGAAGCCTTCCTCGATCACGCGGGCAGTTGGGCGCGCAGGCAGAACCGTGGACAGCGGCGAGCGGTAAAGAGACGAGGCCGTCGCGAAATCGGGCCCGGCCGCCACCAGCACCGCGCCACCCTTGCGGACATAGTCGGCCACGTTTTCAAGGTAGAGCGTGGGCAGAATGCCTCGCCGCTTGTAGCGGTCGAAGATGATCAGATCGAAATCCTCGATCTTCTCCATGAACAACTCGCGCGTGGGAAAGGCGATCAGCGACAGCTCGGACACCGGGACGCCATCCTGCTTGTCGGGTGGGCGCAGGATCGTGAAATGCACCAGATCGACCGAACTGTCCGATTTCAGCAGGTTGCGCCATGTGCGCCCGCCGGCATGGGGTTGGCCCGACACCAGCAGCACACGCAAGCGGTCGCGCACACCGTTGATCTGGACAAGGGCGGTGTTGTTGCGGTCGGTCAATTCCCCCTCGGACTGGGGCACCGTGAACTGGATCACGTTGCGCCCACCGTGCGGCAAGGTCACCGGCAATTCGAAGGTGCGGCCAATCTCGATCTCGTAGCGCTGCGGTTCACCGCCATCGACCGAGATTTCAAGCGGCGCGCGGGTCACCCCCTGTGGCGCGGCCCCCATGTCCTCGACCCGCAGGGACAGCATGACCGGTTCACCCAGAATGGCAAAGGCCGGGGCGTTCTCCACGATCAGGCGGCGATCCCAGTCATCCGGCAGACCAGTGTGCAGAAGATGCAGCGGCGCGGGCAATTCGGGCGCGCGGTCCATGTCATGCACGCGGCCATCGCCCAGCGCCACGATCCCGGCGATACGCCCGCGCGGCTCTTGCGCCAAGGCCTCGTTCAGGGCGGTCATCATCTGGGTGCCGCTGTCGCCTTCACCATCGGGCACCTCGATCCGGCGCACCTCGGTATTGGGACGCGCGGCCAGTTCGGCCTCAAGCGTATCTGCCGCCTCAAGGGTGCGGGCTGCGCGGTCGCCCAGCGTCTGGCTGGATGAACCATCAACCAGCATCAGAACGATATCCGACAGCGCGGCGCGGTCTTCTTCCTGCCAGTTCGGCCCACTGAGCGCGGCCAGCACAACCATCCCCGCCAGCAGGCGCAACGCCCAGCCCGACAGGCCACGCAGCAACGCCAACCCGGCGGCGACCATGACAATCGCCGCCAGCGCCGCCAGCACGGCCCAGGGCAGCAGCGGATCAAAGATGATCTGTCCCGTCATTGGCCCAACCTGTCCAGAAGCGCAGGTACATGGACCTGGTCGGATTTGTAATTGCCCGTCAGCACATGCATCACCAGATTGACCCCAAAGCGGAAGGCCAGTTCGCGCTGCCGCTCTCCGCCAAAGCCCCGCCCCACGGGAAACAGGGCATTACCCCGTTCATCCGTGGCCCAGGCGGCCGCCCAGTCATTGCCGCCGATCACAACGGGCGTGACACCGTCGTTGAGGTTTCGGAATGGCATGCCTTCGATCCTTTCGGCATCCGCCGGTGCCGCCTCGACCCAGACGTCGCGGGCGGTGTGACGGCCGGGAAAATCCTGCAACAGATAGAAGGTCCGCGTGATCACGTGATCCTCGGGGATCGGCTCCAGCGCGGGAATATCCAGCGGGGCCGCCAGTTGCTGCAGCTTGCGGCCATTGGGGCTGGCCGTGCCGAAACCGGCGACATCGGCATCGCGCGTATCGAACAGGATCATGCCGCCCGACCGCAGATAGCGGTTCAGCTTTTCATAGGCCTCGACCGAGGGCGTGGGCTGTTCCGGCGTGATGGGCCAGTAGAGAAACGGGAAAAGCCCGATCTCATCGGTTTCAAGGTTCACCGCCATCGGCGCGCCCGGCTCGACTGAGGTGCGGAAGAACAAGGTCTCGGACAACCCCCTCAGACCGGCCTGCGCCATGTCATCCAGCCGGGCATCGCCCGTCACGATATGGCCAAGCCGCAGTTCGGATGTGGCCGCGATGGCAAAGGCATCATCCGCCACCGCATCACGCGGCAGCGCGGATAACGCGGCCAGCAGGATCACGGCGGCGCGGGCCCCCATCAGGCGCCCGGACAGGGCGAGCGAGGCGATCACATCAGCCAGCAGCAGGCCCAGTGCCGCAGCCAGAAGGTAACCGGCAAGCGGCGTTTCGGCGGGGCGCGACAATCCTTCGACCGGAATGCGCGCCGGCCATGTGGCGGGCGACAGGACGGTATCGGCGGAAATGGTGTTGCGCGCGATCCGGCGGTCATTGCCGTCATAGAGACCCGGCCGCAAATCCGGCCCCAACGGATCAGACAGCAAGGCCGCCCCATCCACACCCGGCAAGGTTTGCGCGTCCTGGACGCGACCGAATCCGTCAAGCACCGTCACCGGCTGCCAGGAGGTGCCTTCAATATCCTCGGCCACCAGACCCTGACCTATGGAAGACACGGCAAGCCGCTCCAGCATGCGCACGAAAAGCCCCGACAACGGCAGGCTTGACCATTCGGCATTTGCCGTCACATGCATCAGCACGACCTGCCCCTGACCAACAAGCTTTCGCGTCACAAGGGGCGTTCCGTCGGTCAGCTGTGCAATCACGCGATCGGCAAGCGTCGGGTCAGGCTGCGCCATCACCTGCGCCGTGACGGTCACGTCATCAGGGATCGGCAGGCCGAAAAAG
The DNA here is from genome assembly GCA_041596235.1 of Paracoccaceae bacterium. Lineage (GTDB taxonomy): Bacteria > Pseudomonadota > Alphaproteobacteria > Rhodobacterales > Rhodobacteraceae > Seohaeicola. The sequence continues at coordinate 38,620 of JBFHIW010000007.1, read as the reverse complement.
GGGCTGTCTTCGGTGAAGGGCGCCAGCGTCTTGGGGTCACCCCAGCTCATGGCGCCCCCGACCGTCCGGCCACCGGCCCGCAACCTGACGGGCATCAAGGCATGCTCATCTGTCCGGCTGACTTCGCTTGCCGCGAGGCGCGGCCCTGCGAAACGCAACAGAAGACCGCCATTCTCGGTCCAGTCCAGCAGCGCCTCTTCTTCCGAAGGCGAGAGCGTGGCGATATCGGCCAGAATCACGACATCCGGATTGGCCGGAAGCAGATCGACAAGCTCTCCCTCCAGCAGGTCGGCATTTGGCGCAAGGGCCTGCCGCAGGTAATGCAGCGGTGACAGCAGCTCCAGCCCTTCGCGGTCATCGCGCCCTGCAATCAACGCAACCTCGCGGCGGCTGAGACTGTCATCCGACAGGGCCACGGCCCCGGTGCTGCGCAGGCCCTCGATCTCGAACCTCGTGATGCGGGCCCGCAGTTCCGAGGGCAGGCTTGCCTCAGTCATGGCCTCGGTCGCGCCCTGTTCGAACTGCATTGGCAGGTTCGCCAGAACACGCGGTGTTCCGGAGGGGTCCAGCCCATGCGCGGCAACCGTCAGATCCAGCGCCGGGCCAGCACTGGCACGGCGGGCGGCAAGTTGCAGCACCCCGTCCTGATAGACGGCAGGCACCATCGCAACGGGGCTGCGGCCCGAGGCAAAGACGCGCACGGCGCCCCTTGTTTCCAGGGTAGCAAGCAAGTCGTCACGACCGTCGATTGCCAGACCATCGGTGAACCAAAGCGTCTCAAACCCGCCTTCGGGCAGCAAATCGATGGCCCGCGCCACCATGTCGGGGGTCGGCATCCAGGGTTGCGGCGTCATCCCGGCCACGCGACTGCGCCAGAGGTCCGCGGATTGAAACGCAGCCTGTTCCGGCGCGCTCAACCGCAGGATCGCGGCGGTTCGCCCCTCGCGCCCGGCTTCGGCCAGCATGCGGTCCACAAGCTCGGCGCGCCCGGTCCAGTCCTGCGCCCCGGCCCAGCCCCCATCCATCACGATCAGAACCGGGCCGCTGCCCGGCTGGCGATCGGCCTGCGGATTCAGAATAGGCCCCGCAAGCCCGATGATCACGGCGGCGACCGCCAGCATCCGCAGCAGCAACAGCCACCATGGGGTGCGATCCGTGACGCTTTCGTCATCCTTGAGGCCAAGCAACAGGGCGACGCCGGGAAAGCGGCGACGGATCGGCGCGGGCGGAACAGCCCGCAGGATGATCCAGAGGATCGGCAAAGCCAGCAGGCCCAGCAGCAGCCAGGGGGCCGCGAAACCGATGGGGCCGATCATCACGTGCTTGCCCCCCGTTCCAGCGCGCGCCAGACCCAGAGCAAGGCGGATTGCGCGGCGGCATGGGTGTGATGGCACTGATACTGCCACCCCGTTGCCGCGCAAAGATCGGCAAGGGCGGCCTTGCGTTCGGCCAGCCGTTCCAGATAGCGGTCGCGCAGATCGCCCGCCTTCAGCGTCTCATGCGCAAGTGTTCCACCCATGCTTTGAAAGATTGTGCGCCCCTGGAACGGAAATGCTTCCTCGCTGGGGTCCAGAATCTGGATCAAGACGCCACGCACCCCGCGATCCGCAGCCTTGGTCAGAGCGGCCTGAACCGGTGCCAGATCGGACAGGAAATCAGATATGAACATGGCGCGCGCCTGCGGGATCATCGCACGCGCCTCGGGGATCCCGTAATCCGTGGCCTCATCGCGGCTGAACATCTCGGCCAGCCTGAGCAGTTGCGCATTGCCGCGGCGTGGCGGCAATGCTGTCCCTGTCAGGCCCACGCGTTCCCCGCCGCGCACCAGAAGCACGGCCACGGCAAGTGCCAGAAGCCGCGCGCGATCGGCCTTTTCAGGCAGGTTAGGGTCTGATGCAAAGCGCATCGACGCCGCCTGATCCACCCAGAGCATCACGCTTTGCGCGATCTGCCATTCACGTTCACGCACGAATTGCGTGTCGCCACGCGCCGAACGGCGCCAGTCGATCATCCTGACCGGATCGCCCTGCTGCACGGGGCGGTATTGCCAGAAATCATCCCCCTGTCCCGCCCGCCGGCGCCCGTGCTCACCCAGCAGCACGGTACCTGCCAGATGTTCGGCCCGCGCCAGCAAAGGTGGAAACCGGGCGGCTTCAGCCTCGGCCCTGGCGCGCAGGGTCAGGGGATGGGGTTGGGTCACGCCGCCGCCTCGATCCGCGTAATGCGGGCAGCCGTATCCTGGATCAGGCCTGTCAGGGTGTCACCACGGGCGCGTGCCGCGAAGTTCAGCGCCATCCGATGCGTCAGCACCGGGCGCGCCATGGCGACGACATCGTCGACAGAGGGCGCAAGACGCCCCTGCAGAAGGGCGCGCGCGCGCACGGTCAGCATCAGCGCCTGAGCCGCGCGGGGGCCGGGGCCCCAGGCCACGGTCTGGCGCACACGGTCATCGGCACTGGCATCTTCGGGGCGGAAGGCGCGGACCAGATCAAGGATCGCCTCGACCACGGCATCACCGACGGGCATCCGTCGCAGCAGGGTCTGCGCCTCAAGCAATTCGATATCGGTAAAGACCTGATGCGCCTCCTCCTCGGCCACGCCGGTCGTGGCCAGCAGGATGTCACGCTCGGTCGCGCGATCGGGATACTGCACGTCGATCTGCACAAGGAAACGGTCAAGCTGCGCCTCAGGCAGCGGGTAGGTCCCCTCCTGTTCGATCGGGTTCTGCGTTGCCAACACATGGAAGGGCTTGCCCAGCGGGCGATCCTGCCCTGCCACGGTCACGCGGCGTTCCTGCATCGCCTGCAGCAGCGCGGATTGGGTGCGGGGGCTGGCGCGGTTGATCTCATCCGCCATCAGAAGCTGGCAGAAGATCGGACCTTCGACGAAGCGAAAGGCGCGGCGTCCGTCCGCATCGGTTTCCAGAACCTCCGACCCCAGAATGTCCGCGGGCATGAGGTCCGGCGTGAACTGCACCCGGTTTCCCTGCAGGCCCATGACGGTCGACAATGTTTCGACCAGCCGCGTCTTGCCAAGGCCCGGCAGGCCGATCAGCAGGCCATGCCCACCGCAGAGCAAAGCCGACAGAGTCAGGTCGACGACCGTTTCCTGTCCGATGAAACGACGCGTGATCGAGGACCGCGCCTGTGCCAGCTTCTGCTCCAGCGCCTCGATACCGGCGACCAGATCGGCGTGATCGGACATGGCAATGCCTCCTTTGAACCCTAGGTCATTATGATGATACTATCTCGGCAAAGAGAAATGGCAAAAGCAATGAGCGGACAAATGATCGTGACCCCGTCAGCAGAAGGTATTGCTGCCTCCGTGAGGGCAGCCAAGGGCAAGGGGCTACCACCGGTGCATCTGTGGAATCCTCCCTTTTGCGGTGATCTGGACATGCGGATCGCGCGTGACGGCACCTGGTTTTATCAGGGCACACCCATCGGCAGGCCGGGACTGGTGCGATTGTTCTCGACCATATTGCGCAAGGATGGGGACAAATACTTTCTTGTCACTCCTGTGGAGAAGGTGGGCATCACTGTCGATGATGCGCCCTTTCTGGCTGTGGATTTCGAAGCCGAGGGCGATGCACAGGCGCAAAAGCTGACCTTTCATACGAATGTCGGTGACAGCGTGACCGCCGGGCCGGACACGCCGCTGCGATTCGTGCGCGACCCCGAGACGGGCGAACCCTCGCCCTATGTCATGGTGCGCGCCGGGCTGGAGGCGCTGATCGACCGCAAGAGCTTTTACAGGCTGGTAGAGCTGGGTTCAGATCATGTTGTCGACGGGGTCAACTGGTTTGGCGTCTGGTCCGGTGGCGCCTTCTTCGGGATCATCCCATCCGCCGAATTGCCCTGAAACAGAGACTGATCAGGCCGATTGCGGCCTGGGATGGATCAACAGGATCACTACCCCCGGCAAGACGCTGATCAGGAACATCAGCCCGAACGCAAAGCTGGCCGCGAAACCTTCGGTGGCAGTGGCGCCGATCACCGGGAAAAGCGCTGCGGCCGCCCCTTCGCGAAGACCCCAGCCGCTGACCGAAATCGGGATTAGCATGGTCAGAAGGATCAGGGGCACGATGATCATCACGGCCATCAGCGGAAGGCTGGTGCCGGTTGCGCGCGCGCAGATGGCGAAAGCCAGAAGGTTCAGGGCCGTTGTTGCGAGGCTGAAAAACATCTGACGCGGCAGCACGGCCGGGCTCAGGACAGAGACCGCGAACGCGGCAGACCACTCGCGGATATGCTGCCCCCAGACAAGGGCGCTGCGACTGACCGCAAAAAGCACAAGCATCCCGACAAGCAGGGCGCCGCCAGTCATCGCCACCAGGCGCAGCACCCAGTGCGGCAGCACGGTTCCACCGGGTCCGAGCCAGACCAGCAGCACGGCGGCACCCGTCACGCCGAAAAGTGCCAGTTGCCCTGCCAGCCGCTCGAATACAACGGCTTGTCCTGCGCGTTTCAATCCGGCCTCATGCCTTGCGCGGACAGCCCGGCCGGCATCGCCCACCACGCCACCCGGCAACGACTGATTGACGATCTGCGACAGGTAATACTCGCGAATGGCCCTTCCCACGGGGATTGACTGGCCGAGGCCACGCGCCGTCAAGCGCCAGCGAAGGGCCGACAGCACGGTCTGCGCGTTCAGGACCAGAACCGCTGCCAGCAACCACAAAGGATCGGCGGCCAGCAGCAGATCCAATGCGCCGGGTCCATCAACGGTCCGCCACAGCAGTGCCAGAACCGCCAACGTCACCGCCACCCGAAGCAGTCTGATGATCCCCGCCTTCCCAAACATGGCCTAGCCCCCGTTTGCAGGTAGAGGCAGTGCAGCTCCGGCGGGAGGCTGTGTGCTGAAACCGTTCAGAAGCAGATCGCGCATCGCCTCCATCGGCAGGAGCGGCGCGGTATCCGACGGGATCAATCCCGGCGTCCAGCCCCAGTCGGCAACCTGCGCCAGCAGGTCCGGCGGGCCGATCAGATGGACAGGCACATCCGGCCTTTCGTCCAGCGCGATGAAACCCGCCGCCTGATGATCGCCCAACACGATGATCAACGGCGGGGTATCCGCATGCCGGATCGCATAGTCGACCACGGTTTCAAGCGCATAGGTGATCGACTGCCGGTACTGATCACGCACGCGGTCATGATCGCGCCAGACCACTTCGGGCCGGTCGCCGGACTGGGCCATCTCGTCAAAGATCGTGCCATCGCCCAGCTCGTCCCACGGAACCAGCCGTGGAATCGGCACCCAAGGCGCATGTGACGAGATCAGCGCCACTTGCGCAAAAAGCTTGCGGTCGGAAGGCGTATCGCGCAACAGCCTGTCCAGTGCAGCCAGAGTGAACTGGTCCGGCATCGTGACCCAATTGAAGGGCAGGCCGCGATACCCAAGATCGGCTGCGGGCAGGACCGTCTCGAAGCCCATGAAGGCCGCCTCGGGCCAGTCCAGCGTGATCGCGGGCATCACCGCCGCCGTGTGAAACCCTGATCTTGCCGCGATATGAAAAAGTGTCTCGCGCCCGCTGGCCAGAGCCGCCTGATAGCGCGCCTGCCCGTCGACCCGCATGCCGTTGGCGAAGGTGGCATGGGCCAGCCAGCTTTGCCCCCCGCGCGTGGGCGAGGTCAGATAGGCCGATTGCATGGCCAGACCCGCGTCCCGCAGGTCTTGCGTTGCGCGTTCAAGCAGGGGGCGATGCTGCTGCGCGTAGAAGGGCGTATCCATGCTGGTGCGCCCGTAGCTTTCGACGAAGACGACCAGCACATCCCGATCGATCCGGTCCAGAAGACCGCCCCGTGCAGCGAAGGGATCGGCACGCGCGAGGTCATTGAAAGCGCGCAGATCGGCAAGGGTGTCACGCACAAGGACAGCACGCTCCAGCCCGACGCGAGCCGTGAAGGCTGTGCCGGGCGCATTGAACGGAACCGGCCAGCGCGCCATGATCGATCCGACATCTGTCACCGCAAGGCCAAGCGAAACAAAGGCCGCCGATCCGGCCGCAAATTGCGCCGGGCGCGGCAGTGGAAGGCGTGCCCAGACCCCCATCGCCCACCACAGACAGGCGGCAAAGGCGATCACCACGGCACCAACACCAAGCACGGCCGCAAGCGCAGGCAGCAGGCCGACAGATCCCCAGATCAGGCGAAAGGCTGCCGCGATCAGGGGCATGTCTCCGACCGGGTTGAAGCCACGCGCAAAGGCCGTGAACATGCCGAAATCCGCCGCCTTCAGGACAACGATCAGGGTCAGGGTCAAGGTCAGCACCGCGCGTACAAGACGCCCCGCGCGCCTGTCGCCGATCACAGGCAGGGCCAGCAGCAGCAAGGGCCATTCCAGCGCAAAACTGCCCAATGCCCCCCAGGTCATGGCCGCAGGATGGTTGGGCTGGATCAGGATCAGATGCAGCAATACGGCTGACAGGGCAAGGGCACCATAGCGGCGCCAGGGGGCTTGGGTCACGACCGGTGTCTCCAGAGCCAGAGGGTGTCGCGCCCGAAGGACCATATCAGCGCCGTCACCGCAGCCCAAGCGATGCCCAGCGCCGCACCGCTTTCCAGAATCGGCACCTGCAAGGCGATCAGTGCGGCGATCTGGATCACGCAGACCACCTTGCGCCCGAATTTGTCTGGCAATGGCGCGGCCATCCAGGGCAGGCCCCATGATGCCGCGACAAAGACATAGCGCATGGCCCCGAGGGTCAGAACCACAATCCCTCCCATGCCATCGGCGAAGGCATGCAGTGCAAGTATCAGGGCCAAGCCTGCGTCGATCTCCATGTCGAAACGCGCCCCGAAACCCGAGGCCAGCCCCTGACGCCGCGCCAGCCAGCCATCAACCCCATCAAGCGACAGGGCAAACAGCGCCACAAGCGCCACCGCCCATCCGCCCAGGGCCGCCTGACCTGCATCGCCGGACAACAGCGGAGCCAGCAGGCTGGCGCCGAGACCGGCCCGCAGCAGCGTGACCCCGTTACATGCACCAAACCGCGGGTGTGGATAATGCGCCGGCAGTTGCCACCACAGGAGCAGAACCCCTGCGGCAAACAGCACAAGCGCAGGCATCCCCGCCAGGGCCGGGGCGTCAAATACGCCCATGGTCACCGCCTGCATCGCAAGGGCCGTGCCTGTCGCCCAGACCAATAGTCCAACGCGTGGCGGGATCACGCGCGAGCGGTCTGGCATCAAGGCATCAGGCGACATGGGGTTCATCCGTCAGAAATAGTGTAGAAGCAAAGCAGTCAAGGGATGCGACCCCCTGGGCTGCCGGGGACGCGCTTGACCGGGCGTTGTTTCCGGCTACCTGAATTTCATGTGATATGCGAGGACGCCATGCTGCCACAACAGGATCGTTACAAGGCGCCCGCCCGCTGGCTGCATTGGCTGGTCGCGGCGCTTGTGCTGGCGATGGTGCCGGTTGGGTTCCTTATGGTGCAGCAGGGGCTCAGCCGACCTTTTCAGAACGCCTTGTTCCTGTTTCACAAGAACATGGGCGTTGTCGTAGCACTGCTGGTTCTGGTGCGGTTGCTGTACCGGTGGCGCAATCCACCGCCGCCGCTTCCGGCATCCCTGCCATCCTGGCAGAAGACTGTCTCGGCCGGGGTGCATGGACTGCTTTATGCGCTGATCGTGCTGATGCCGGTCTCAGGCTATGTGCGGGTCCGGGCCGGGGGCTTTCCCATCGAGATGCTGGATGCGCTTGGCATCGGCAGCTTCGTGCCAAGGTCCGAAGCCCTCGCCAATGCCGCGAAGTCGCTGCATTACGCTGGCGCCCTTGCACTGGTGGTGCTGCTGGCACTCCATCTCGGGGCGGCGTTGCAACATGGCTTGATCAAACGCGATGGCATCATGGGCCGGATGTGGCCACCCCATCGCTGAGCATGGCCATGCGGCAAGACAGAGGGGTGAGGGGTTGGGAAAACCCTTGCGCGCGATCACGGTTATGACGACGGGCCAAGCGTGACACGCGCCGCGACCGGACGGTGATCCGACGCGATGCGAATACCTGGGCCATCCAGCGCGCGCATGTCTTCGACACGACCGGGCGCGGTGGTCAGGATCCGGTCCAGCGGCAGGATTGGCCTCGCCACCGGAAAGCTGGCTTTTGCGGCGCCGATCAGGGATTGCCCAAGCAGTCGCGGCGACATCGCCAGACCGCCCCAAGGGCGCCATTCGTTCAGATCACCGATCAGCAGGTTCTGACGAACGGAGCGGCGCCGCAGGTGCTGGCCAATGACCCGCATCTGCGCGATCCGCAGCGGCTGACCAAGGGACAGATGCGTGCCGATCACACGAAAGGCTTGCCCGTCGCGGGTCGCATCGACAACGACGGCGCCCCGGTGGCAATGGCCGGGCAGATCCAGAAGGCTGACATCCTCGACATGGATATCCGGGGCGAGGAACACGATCACACCAAGAAAGCCGTGGCTGTCAGGCCCCCAGCGCGATGTGGCCGTTCTGTGCACATGGCGCAGCCCGCTTTGTTCCTCGATGCGTCCGATATCCAGAAAACCGCGATGTGGGCGGCATTCTTCATCCGCTTCCTGCAGCACAAGAACGGCCGTCGGCGGCGCCAGCACTTCGGACAGAAGAACATCGGCCGTCCGGTCCGGGTCGATGCGCCCATCCTGACCGCGACCGCGATGGATATTCCAACTGACACAGTCCAGCGCGCCGGACGCGGATGATCCGCCGATGTCCGACATCAGGACAGGTAGGATGCTGTCTGGGACGGGCCGCTCTTGGCCCGGTCATGCAAGGGAAGTGCCGCCGCATTGGCCAAAGGCGTGAGGCCACAATCGAACACCACGTCCGATCCAAGACCGAAGACACGCGTTTCGGGCCGGATGCATTCGGCAAGGGTCAGCGGCGCGGTGGGTGTCGTCAAGGCCGCCCGCCCTGCCCCGATCAGCAAGGGTGCGATGGCAACCTGAAGCCGGGTCAGCAGCTGCGCCTCGAGAAATCCGGCAATCGTGATCCCGCCACCTTCGATCAACAGCGTGGACAATCCCGCCTCGTGCAGAGCGGCAAGGATGGCATGGGGTTCAAAGAGGCCGTCAACAAGCGGCAGGCGGATCACCTCGACCCCGTCGGGGCGTTTGCGATCAACCGCCTGAATCACGAAGCGGCGGCACCCATCGGCGCGCAGCACCAGCGCGTCATCGGGCAGCCTGCCTTTCGGGTCGATCACGATCCGCGCCGGGTTCGGGCCACTGCACAGCCGCACGTCAAGACGTGGTTTGTCATGAAGCGCCGTACCGACGCCGATCATCACCCCATCCACAAGCGCCCGGATCCGGTGAAGATGCGCAAGACCGTCGGGACCCGAAACATCGCGCGCATCGCCCGATACGGTCGCGACCCGGCCATCAAGGGACTGGCCGATCTGTGCGATCGTGACCGGGCCAAGATCGCGCCGCGCAAGCGGGCCGTAAAGGTCCAGCGCCGCACGTTCACCATCGGACCATGTGCCGCAACAGGAACAGGCCCGGCCAGACCGGATGGCGAGGATACGTTCCCACACCTCGGGGGTAACGGTCACATTGTGCATCGTTGTCCTCCTTTCCAGCCGGTCATGGCGCAACTGGCGGCAGCGCCAGCACATCGGTATGGCCGATCTGGCACAGTGCAGTCTCTGCGGCAGCGGTGCGGGCGCCACCCCATGCCATGGCCTGAGCCTCACCCGCTTCCGCAGCCGCCAAGGCAATACCTGCAAGCAGTTCACGTTGCAGCGCACACTGGTCGGGGCCCAATTGCCAAGGGCTTTCGGCACGGTGCACCGCATATCCGTGGCGTTCAAGCGCGACGGCCATGGCGTCGCTTGCACCCGGACCAAGCGCCGGGCCGAAGCCCTTGTCGCCCACCTGATGGCGATTGAACGCGCTGGTGACCGCCGCATCGGCCGTATCCGGCGGGGTCCAGTTCATGACGCCATCATAGGTCAAGGCGGCGTAGAACGGCAGCCTGTGATCGGCCAGTCGTGCCGCCAATCGTTCAACCCAGGCAAGCGAGCATAAGTCCAGAAGGGCCGAGGCCGTCACAAGGCTGGCCCCATCCAGCGGTATGCTGTCGAGGTCGCGCAGGTCGATCCGGTGCGTGGTCACAGCCCCCTGGGCCGCCATTGACGCATGACGCAGAAGTTCGGGATCATTGTCCACCAGACGCCATGTCGCCGCCTCGGCCAGATGGCCAGAAAAGGCGCGAATGGTGGAACCCGTGCCGCAGCCCAGATCGACAATCACCGCCTGCTGGCCCGCGGCTTGCACAGCCGCACGCAACAGCCCCGCATCCCGGGCCGCATGATCGGCCGGTTCACGCAGGGCAAGCCATGCGGCGCTGAAACCCATCGCTCAGATCTCCGCCTCGAACCAGCCACGCGCCATGTGGCTTTCGTGCAGTGTGATACGCAAACGCTTGACCCGGCCATTGTCCTTCAGTGCGCCGGATCGGACCTTGGCGGCCATTTCCCGGAAAATATGTCCTGACAGGAATTCCGTGGTGGTGAAGATGCCCTTGAACTGCGGCACCTCGTCAAGGTTCTTGTAGCGCAGAGGTTCCAGAACCGCCGCCAGCGCCTCGATCGCAAGGCCGATATCGACGACCAGCCCGTGCTCGTCGATGTCATCGGCAAAAAAGGCGGTATCGACGGTAAAGGTCGCGCCATGCACGCCCTGCGCAGGGCCAAAGACCGGCGAAGGGAAGGAATGGGCGATCATGATATGGTCACGGACTTCGACGGCGTACATTTGGGCTCCTTGAGGGGTATTCCGAGAGTGGTTTCAGTAACGAATGCGGTGGCACATTGTGTCGGGTGACGAAAGGATACGGGCGTAATCGGTCGGCAGATCGGAAAAAGCGCTTTCGCCCGAGATCAGGGCGTCCAGCCTTGGATCGCACAGCAGTTCCAGCGCCTTGCCCATCCGGCGCGCATAGGTCCAGCGCGGCAGCCGGGCTGCGGGGATATGGCCGACCTGCGCGCTGACAAGTCGCAGGCGGCGGCTGTGAAATGCCCCGCCCAGCGGCACCCGGACGGGGGCGTCACCGTGCCAACTGGCCTCGACGACCGTTGCTTCCTGCCCGGCAAGTGACAGCGCCAGCGCCAGACCCGCTTCGGTCGCACTGGTGTGAATGACCACATCGCATTCCTGCGGTGCCGCGTCCGGCTGTGCGAATGCGATCCCCAAGGCCTGGGCCAGAGGCGCGCGGTCGGGATTGATATCGACCAGCGTCACCTCTGCACCGGGCAAGCGCGCGGCCAGCGACGCCACCAGCGCCCCCACGACACCGCCACCGATCACCGCGATCCGGTCGCCGGCACCGGCGCCACTGTCCCACAGGATCGTCAGCGCGGTTTCCATATTCGCGGCCATGATGGCGCGTTCCGGCGGCAGCGCATCGGGCAGTGGCGTCAGCATGCTTTCGGGCAGACGATAGGTGGTCTGATGCGGAAAAAGCGCAAAGACGCAGCGGCCGGCCAGCGTGCCTTCGGTCACGCGGCCGACGCTGCAATAGCCGTATTTCACCGGAAACGGAAAGGTGCCTTCCATACCGGGCCCACGCATCCGCTGATGCTCGGACGCAGGCACGCGACCGGCCGCAACCAGCCGTTCGGTTCCACGGCTGATACCGGAAAACAGGGCTTCGACCGCGACGCCATCATCGCCGACAAGGCCGGGCCTGATTTCGGCGCGGTCTGGTGCCACGCACCAAAGGGCAAGCGCGTTCATTTGAACAGATGTCCGGATTTTGCGGCCTTGGTCGCCAGATAGGCTGCGTTCTGCGGGGTTTTGCCCACAACAAGCGGAACCCGTTCGGTGACGGTAATGCCGTGCCTGTCCAGCATCGCCAGCTTGGCCGGGTTATTCGTCAGCAGGCGAACACGGTCGATCCCAAGGCGCGACAGAAGCGCGGCACCGATCCTGAAATCACGTTCGTCATCCTGAAACCCCAGATGATGATTGGCCTCGACCGTGTCGAAACCCTGATCCTGCAGCGCATAGGCCCGCATCTTGTTGGCAAGGCCGATCCCGCGCCCCTCCTGATTGAGATAGAGCAGGATGCCACCGCCCGCATCGGCCATGGCTGTCGATGCCGCGTGCAACTGGGGGCCGCAATCACATTTCAGACTGCCCAGCACATCACCTGTGAAACAGGCTGAATGCAGGCGCACCAGCACCGGCGCGCCGGGATCGGGTGTGCCGATCTCGATCGCGTAATGCTCGATTCCGCCGTCATCGGGTCGAAACACATGCACGCGCCCCGTATCGTGTACGGCCATCGGCAGCCTTGCCGAGGAGACCGGATACTGCATCCGTTCCTTGGACAACTCGAGCAGCATGTCCTGCGCCATCATCGACGACAGTCCGGTCGCATCGGTCCGGGCCAAGGCGTCAGTCTGGGTGCCTGACGCGAGCGGCACCACAATCACGGCGGGCAGCAGCTGCGCCGCTTTCGCCAGTGCCACGCCTGCCTTGTGGATCATCGTTCCGGGCAAAACCCGGTCTGCATGTCCACCGGGCAGGGGCAATGCGTCACGCAGAAACGCCCGTGACGGATCCGCCATCGCCAGCAGCCAGTCGAGGCCGGCCTGCGGCGGAACAGGCAGCACCAGTGTATCGGCCTGCATAGCAGTGACATCCACGATCCCCATCGCCGCCGCACGATGTGTGGTCAGCACCAGCGTCGCGCCGGTGCCGCAGGCGATGATCGCATCATGCCGTTCCCGGCTGAGGGTTTCGACCGGGACGACCAGACATGCTTCTGCGTCATGGGTGACAAGCACGGGCAGACCCATGCGCATGTCGCCCTTCAAACGCATCACACGTTCCAGCAGGCTGGGCGCGAGGCAGATGGAAAGAGGATCTTGGGCCAAGCGGGCAGAGGCCGGGGCCGGGCGAAGTGCATTCATCTGAGAACCAAAATTCAATTATATCACCCTCAAACTAGCATTGCACAGGTGCTGACAAGACCACGCATTCGTTTTCCGCGATGGCTTCACCCGCTTGGGCAATCTTCTGCGCATACGGGCTGAATCATGGGAAAGTTGCACTATCTGCCTCTTTCATACGATCTTTGGTGGTTTCGCGAGGAGAGAAAGCTTGGCGTTGGGTGTCTGGATAGGCCTTCTGAGGTCGATCGTGATCTATCACAATCCGGTGAGGACAGTGCCCTTGCGGCGGTTCTATCGCGACTTGCTGCGTCAGGGCGACCTTGTGTTTGACGTCGGCGCGCATGTGGGCACGCGGGCGCGGGCGATGCGGGCCGCCGGAGCCCGTGTGGTGGCGCTGGAACCGCAGGCGCCTTTCACCGGGTTTTTGCGTCTGACACTGCCGCGCGATATTCGGCTTGTCGAAGCTGCGGCGGGCGGTGCCGAAACCATGGCCGAGATGGCCGTCTCGTCGCTGCATCCGACTGTGTCGTCGCTCAAGGCGGGATTTGTCGAGGATGCCAGCGCCACGCATGGCTTCGGGCATGTGCGATGGGACCGCAAGCAGCGGGTGCAGGTGACGACCCTCGACCGGCTGATCGCCGAAGAGGGGATGCCGCGCTACATCAAGATCGATGTCGAGGGGTTCGAGCTTGAGGTTCTGTCTGGCCTGACCCAACCCGTGGAAATGGTATCCGTGGAATATCTGCCCGGACTGCCGGATCTGACCCATGGGGTGATCGCCCGGCTGATGGAGTTGGGACCTTACCTGTTCAACCCGGTGAAAGGCGAGAACGGCGCATTTCTCTGGCCTCAGTGGCGTGATGCGGCGCAAACACGCAGCTGGCTAGACAGTCTGCCTGCCACTGCGGGATCGGGCGATCTTTACGCGCGACTTGAAGGCCCCGATACGCCGGGCTGAGAGCGCAACAGCGCAGCGAAACCATCGAACAAGGCCGGCGATGCCGTGAGCACAGTGCCCTGATCCTCGGGATTTTCCGCAGGATCAAGAGAGCCGACAGTCGCGCCCGCCTCGCGCAGCAGAACCAGCCCGGCCGCGATATCCCAGGGGCGCAGGCGACGTTCCCAGAAACCGTCCAGACGCCCGGCGGCCACGTAAGCAAGGTCAAGCGCCGCGGCCCCCATGCGTCGCACACCGGCACAAGCGGGCATCAGCCGTGCAATATCGGCGGCATGGTCGTCGATATGATCCATCCCGCCAAAGGGAATGCCCGTGCCGAACAAGGCCGCAGACAGGCCGGCCGTATCCGCAACCTCGATCCGCGCGCCGTTCAGCCAGGCGCCTGACCCGATGCTGGCGCAAAAAGTCTCGGCCTTGGCCGGGTCGTGCACAACACCGACGCGCAAGGCGCCATCGACCTCCAGTGCGACGGACACCGCCCAATGCGGAATCCCGCGCAGGAAATTGGTGGTTCCATCCAGCGGGTCCACGATCCAGCGGCGGCGCTGGGCACCGGAAGCGCTTGCGCCCGTTTCCTCGCCCAGCCAGCCATCGTCCGGGCAGGCGGACAGCAATATGTCGCGCAGGCAGGCCTCGGCATCCAGATCGGCCTGTGACAGGAAATCGCCAGCGCGCTTTTGCGTCACGCGCAGGTTCTGCCTGAGGGACCAGTGATCCATCAGGATATCGCCCGCCGCCTCGGCCGCTTGCTGCGCGAGGGCAAGATCGTCCTTCAGTTGCCTGTCGCTCATGTCCGGCCCGCCACGGCCGCATCCAGCGCAAGGCCGGCAATCCGCGCGGTGTCCGCCCATGACGACAGACGCGCCCCTGCAGCCTGCGCCGCCCTGCCCATGTCTTCGCGCATCGTCTGATCGGTCAGCAGGGTTCGCAAGGCCCCGGCAAAGGCGGTGGCATCGTCCCGCGCGACCAGAAGGCCCGCCGCAGCGGGAACCGTGTCGGGAACGGCACCGGTCCGGCATGACACGATGGGCAAACCATGCACCAGGGCTTCGTTGAAGACGATCCCGTATCCTTCATAGCGCGTCGCCAGCGCGAAGATCGACGCGCGCCGGTACAGATGCTGCAGGTCCCGGTCCGATACGCGACCGGCCAGATTGATCCGCCCTGACAGTCCGGCCTTGCGAATACGGTCCTGCAGCGCGTCGGAATGACCCTTTTCCCAAGGGTTTCCAACGATTTCAGCCCGCCATTCCAGATCGGCAAGGCTTGCCAGAGCGTCGATCAGCACATCATGCCCCTTGCGCGGATGCAGGATACCGACCGACAGGATCAAGGGCGGGGTTTCCGGCGCAACAGACGCATCCGGCGCTGGCAGGTCAATGCCGGGCAGGGCCACATGGATCCGCGCCGCATCGACATCGTAGCGTTCTATCAGAATGGTCCGGGTATGCGGGCTGGGCACAAGGATCTGTGCCGCGTGGCGCAGGTTGTCACGTTCGGTTCGCCAGAGGTGATCCTGAATATCCTGCGGCAGCCCGCTTTCCAGTGCCAGCGGATGATGCACAAGCGCCACGATGGGTGCCTTGATCAGACCCACCCTTGCCGGGTCCAGGGCACCGAAAGCCAGACCGTCAATGATGACCGGGCAACTCTCGGGCAGTGCCTGCAAGGCGTGCATCGTCGCGTCCATCTCTTGCGGCGACGGAAAAGGAAAGCTGTCCGGCAAGGTGACAAGCTGCATGTCACGCCCCGTGGCGCGCAATTCCTCCAACAACCGTCGATCATAGATGTAGCCGCCGGTCACGGTGTTGATATCGCCGGGGACGGCCAGGGCGGCTGCGGTCATGGAGGGTCCGTTTCTGGAAATAGGGCAGGATCAGTGATGCAACCCTAGAGCCGCCATCGGCACAGACAAGCCCCGGCCATCGCTGACCGGGGCTCTGTCCTGTCTGATGGCCACTGCCTTACTGAACAAGCCTGAAATACTCGGCGCGAAAGCTGTCTTCCATGCCGTTGTCGCAAAACCCCATGGTCATGTTGGACGTACCGCTGATCGCGCCGCCCGCGATGATCGAGGCGCCTTCGATTCCGTTCGCGTTCGCCGCGAAAGCCACATCGCCCTTGGCGATGATCTGGCCGCCATACATCCGCAAATCAGCCGCGGCATCGACGCCCCCGAGGGTCAGGATCTGTGCGCCGCCACCGCTGGCGCAGGCGTCATTCTTGCCCAGCTGCAGCGAGGATGGCGAGGATATGGATTTTGAGCTGGTGTTCGTCGTCGCGAGGACAGTGTTTTCAAGCGTGGTGCCCTGACCGAACCTGATCGGGCAGTTGGTCACGATCGTGGTGTTGCGGATCACGCCGCCATTCTTGAGGAACATGGTCGAGTTGCCGGTGCAGTTTACATAATAGGCCTTGCCGGGCAAAAACTCGCTTCCTGTCACGGACTTGCCGTTCAGAACCTCGACACCGGCGGCTGTGACATAGTCGGGCCGGGTATCGGGCGCGTTTCCCGACAGGTTGGCGATGATCCCTTCCAGACGGTTGAGCATGCGAATCTGATAGCCGTTGTCGCGCAAGGCTTCCTCCAGTCCGCTGTTGGTCTCGAACCCCGAGCGCGGCAATTGAAGGTTGTCGGTGTTCGGCATCGACACGATGGTGTTGTCACCGAAGTAGTTGTTCGAACTGACCTTCACGTGATCATTGGAATGGATGCAAAAGCCATTCTGGAAAGAGTTGTTGCTCTGTACGTCGACAACCCCGTCGGCCACGAACCCTTCGCGGAAACAGGCAGGCTGATAGGTCACGTAGACTGCCGACCGTGCAAGATCGAAGGTGTCGAAACCCACCATCCTGAGAAGGATGTTACGGACTGCGTTCTCTCTGGCCAAGATGCGGTAGGCACTGACCCGGACGGCAGTTTTCGATGACTGATCCGGCGTGAAGACCTGATTCTCCGCATCCCAGACCCCGAATTCGATATCCTGCGCCATAAGCGCATTTCCATTGCGATCAGACGGCAAGTTGACGGCTGCGATCTCGATCGCCTTGGCGATCGACTCTTCCTTCGTTTTGCGCTCGCGGGTGTAGAGCGCGGCATGGGCCACCGCATCGACCGTGACCTGAAGATGGGTGCGCCGCGCCATGGCCTTGTTGAAGTCGATCGCCAAACCTCCGATCACGGCGGAAATCAGGACGAAGAAAAGGGCCATCAAGGTTCCGGTGCCCTGCTCTTCCGTCAGAAAGCGGCGCAATCTGTCTGGAATGCCATGCGTCCGCATCTCTCAGAACTCCACGATCTGTTGGGCCGAAACGACGATATCCGTCCCGTTGAAAAACTTGTGGAGCATGGAGAATGGCATCAGCTGCGTCGCCGGAACGCTGAGGTTTGTGTAGATGATCCCATCCACCAGTTGCGCGTTCACGACTGGCGTAACCTCCAGATAGGCCAGCCGATCACGCACATATTGTTCGGCGGCTTCGAGCGTGTTGATACGCCCCACGGCGAAGGAACGGTTGCTGTCCTGCACCACGCGCAGCATCTGGGATTCGTTGAAAAAGACCATCGAGACATTCATCATGATCGCCAGAATGAAGACATAGATCGGCAGCCAGATGACGCTTTCGATCGTATAGCTGCCCTCTTGATCCTTGATGAAAGCAACAATCCTGCCGGGACCCTTCACCGCAGACGGGGCAGAATATTCGTCTTTTCCTGCCACGCCAGAACGGCGGTCGGCAGAGCCTAACATGTGGGGAAAGTTCATAGTGTCCTCTTCAAGTGAAGTCTGGGCGTTGAACCAATTTCACTGATACGTGGAACAACCAAATTGTTACACGCGAACACGGTCGCAACCCTCGATCGATAGAGGGAGTCTCTATAGACAGACGCATCATGTCAGGGCTTGGGCATGAATGCGGCGAATTGAAGATACGGGGTCCCGGACAGGCGCGACGGCTGTCGGATGGCCAGCATTCCAACGCCGCCTTCAGGCGCGCAAGCGCAGTCCCTCGGGGTCGAAGGGCGGTTCTTTCAGCACGGTCGCTGGCGTGTCCTGCCCCAGAATCGAGACCATGACCCTGTCACCCGGCTTGACCCGTTCCGCCTTGAGATAGGCGATGGCCAGCGATTTGCCGACGGAAAAGCCATAGCCGCCAGATGACACCTGACCAAGCGGGGTGCCGTCGGTCAGGAAAACCGGCTCGCCTCCCCAAGCATCTGCACTGTCGGTCTGGATCTCCAGCATCGTCATCACATCGCGCGGCGGCAGGGCGGCAATGCCTTGCCACGCCGTCTTGTTGAGGAAGGGCTTGTCGGCCTTCACCAATCGATCCAGCCCGGATTCCTGCGGCCAGTATTCGGGGCTATAGTCCCGCCCCCAAGATCCATAGCCCTTCTCGATCCGCAAACTTGCCAAGGCGCGGCTGCCAACCGGGCCTGCGCCGATCTGCCTCCCGGTATCCAGAAGTGCCGCGTAAAGCTTGACCTGATCGCTGTCGGCGCAATGCAATTCCCATCCCAGATCACCGGTAAAGCTGACGCGCAGCGCAACACAGGCCACGCCCGCCACGGTGATCCGGGCCGAGGTCATGAAGGGAAAGGCAGCGTTCGTCAGATCCGCATTGGTCAGCCGCCCCAAAAGGTCGCGCGCCATCGGACCCGCGACGTTGAAACCGCACGTGGTGTCAGTCAGGCTTTCGAATGTCGTGGCTTCCGGCAAAGGGATGGCGCGGAAAAAACGCTGGTGGAACCTTTCGGCCATGCCGGATCCGATCACCCAGAACTCCTGTTCAGCAAGGCGGGTCACGGTGAAATCGCCCGCGATACCGCCGCGCACGCCGATCAGCGGAGTCAGGCAGGACCGGCCGATGCGCGTGGGCATGCGGTTGGCGAAAAGCGCGTTCAACCAATCTTCCGCTCCCGGTCCGGCAACGCGGTATTTCGCGAAATTCGAGATGTCGATGATCCCGGCCCTGTCGCGCAGCATCCGCGCCTCGCGGCCGACGGGGCCGAACCAGTTCTGGCGCGTGAACCCGTAGGTTTCGGTTTGCGGCTCGCCGGTTGCGGCGAACCACAGCGGATGTTCCCAGCCATAGTTCAGGCCAAAGACAGCGCCCATGTCCTTCTGCATGGCATGGGCCGGGCGGCAGCGCATGGGGCGGCCCGCCACGCGTTCTTCGGTCGGGAAATGGATCTTGAACCTGTTGGCATACTGATCCTCGACCCGCGCGCGGGTAAAGGCCTTGTCCGCCCAAAGACCAAAGCGGGCCATGTCCCAATTGAACATGTCCAGCACCGGTTCGCCCTCGACGATCCATTCGGCGGCCAGCTTGCCCAGCCCGCCTGATTGCGAGAAACCGGGAATGATCCCGCAGCAGCAGAAATAGCCCCGCATTTCGGGCACCGGGCCGAACAGCGCGGAACTGTCGGGCGACCAGATCATCGGGCCGTTGATGACCCGCTTGATCCCGGCCTGCCCCACAGCGGGAACGCGCGCAATGGCGCGCAGCATGTTCGGTTCGATCCGGTCCAGATCATCGGCGAAAAGCTCGTGACCAAACCCCTGTGGCGTGCCGTCTTCGGCCCAGAAGCGCATGTCGCGCTCGTAGGCGCCGACCAGAAGCCCAAGCCCTTCCTGTCGCAGGTAATATTCGCCGTCACGATCCGCGACCGAGGGAAGGCGCCGCCCCAGCGCGGCCACCTCGGCAATGGTTTCGGTAACAAAATACTGATGTTCGGTCGGCATCAGGGGAAGGGACAGGCCCGCCATCTGCGCCACTTCTCGGGCCCAGAGGCCCGCCGCGTTGATCACCCATGGCGTGCGGATATCGCCGCGTTCGGTCCGCACGATCCAGGTGCCATCCGGCTGCGCTTCGGTGCCGGTGACAGGCGTGAAACGATGGATGGATGCGCCCAGCGCCCGCGCTCCGGCGGCATAGGCATGGGTGACACCAGAGGGATCCACATTGCCGCCGTCCGGCTCGTACATGATGCAGCGGATTCCGTCGAAATCGACCAGCGGATGCAGCCGCTCTGCCTCGGTGCGCGATACCTCGTGGAAGTTCATGCCATAGCGCCGCGCGCGTGCCGCCTGAATACGCAGCTGATGTTCGCGCGCCTCGGTCTGCGCCAGATACAGCGAACCGGGCTGGAAGATGCCGCAACCCTGACCTGTCTCGGCCTCGAGCGTCTTGTACAGCTGCATCGTGTAATGCTGGATGCGGCTGATGTTGGTGATGTCATGCAGCCCGTGGATATTGGCGGCCGCATGCCATGTCGATCCCGAGGTCAGTTCGGACCGTTCCAGCAGGACCGCATCGGTCCAGCCCTTCTGCGCCAGATGGTAAAGGATCGAACAGCCCACAAGCCCGCCGCCGATCACGACGGCAGGGGCATGGCTTGGCAGGGGCTTTGCCGTGGTATTTGGCGGGGTCGTGGTCATGGTTCGTCCTGTCCGATGTCCTGCTTGCGGTTGGCGACATAGGCCTCCAGTTCTTCGCGAATGGCGGGGTCTATGGCGGGTTCTTCGTAATCCTTCAGCGCCTGCTGCCAGATACCTGTCGCACGATCGAGGGCATCATGCGATCCGGCCGCCTCCCAGGCGCCATGGTTGGTCCAGTCCGACA
This sequence comes from Paracoccaceae bacterium, assembly GCA_041596235.1. Classification (GTDB taxonomy): domain Bacteria; phylum Pseudomonadota; class Alphaproteobacteria; order Rhodobacterales; family Rhodobacteraceae; genus Seohaeicola. The sequence goes on along the minus strand of JBFHIW010000007.1, from coordinate 18,144 downwards.
AGAGCGGACGGTAAAAGGCAGTCTCGTAGCGTTCCATCGTGTGGGGACTGCCAAAGAAATGCCCGCCCGTGGGAACACCCGCGATGGCGTCAAAGCCAAGCTCGGCTTCGGAGGCATCGAAGGGGCGCAGGATCTCCATCATGTTCTGCAGGATCTCGACATCCAGAACGAGCTTTTCGAAACTGGCCGTCAGCCCCCCCTCCAGCCAGCCGGCCGCGTGATAGATGAGGTTTGCGCCCCCCATCACCGCCCCCCAGGTCGCCATCGAGGTTTCATAGGCAGCCTGCAGATCGCAGGCGTTCGAGGCGTTGGAGTTCGAGCTGCGGTAGGGCAGGCCATAGCGCCGCGCCAACTGCCCCGCGATCACGTTGGCCTTGGTGTTTTCGGGTGTACCAAAGGCTGGCGCGCCCGAGCGCATATCCACATTCGAGGTGAAGGCCCCATACATGACGGGGGTACCGGGGCGCACCAGTTGCGTCAGGGTTATGCCAAACAAGGCTTCGGCATTTTGCTGGGCCAGTGCTGCGGCAAGGGTCACCGGGGTCATGGCGCCCATCAGCGTGAAAGGGGTGATCGTGACCGGTTGACCATGTTCGGCCATGGCGATCAGCCCCTCGCCCATCTCCTGGTCGAACAAGCGTGGCGAGTTGACGCTGATGATCGTGATCACACCGGGATCGGTGGCGATCTGGTCCAGCGTGATCCCCCGCGATATGGCCATCATGCGGATGCCGTCCATCGCGCGGCCACGCCCGATTGCCGTGCAGTGATAGGTCCGGTCGGACAGCGTCAGGTTGGTCAGGTAGCAATCAAGGTGGCGGGTGTTAGCCGGCAGATCCTGCGGTGCCGTCACCTGATTGCCGATCATGTGGATCGCGTTGAAATGCTGCGCGAGGCGGATGAAATCGGCATAGTCCGCCATGTTTCCGGGGCGCCGCCCCCGCAGCCTGTCATGGACATTGGGTGGCCCCGCCACCAGACCGAAATTCAGCGCGCGCCCCCCGAATGTCAGCCGCCGGGCAGGGTTGCGCGGGGTCAAGGTGAAGGCTTGCGGAACTGTGGCCAGTGCCTCGGTCACGATCGCCTCGTCGATGCGCACGATCCCGGTGTCACGATCGACCAGCGCACCCGCTTTTTCGAACAGGGTGATGACCTTGTCACCCACAACACGAATGCCAAGCTCGGACAGGATGCGGATCGAGGTGGCATGTAGCCTGTCCATGGCCTCGGGATCGGCCATCTCGACCGGTGCGTTGGGATTTTCGACATTGCGCCATGGCAACTGGAACAGCCCGGTACCCGTGCGCGCCGCTTTTCCACGCCGTCCGCCGCTGCGCCGTTCTTCGGTCATCGGGGGTCCTTTCCTTGACCAGCCATGCCCTGAACGCGCCGATACACGCAACAGGCAAGACCCAAGATAGACGGGGGCAGACAGGGGTGCACATGGATGTTTCGGGGTCTTGCCATAAATAAAACGTTGTCATGGACAGCTTGGCGCGCGAAAGATGCCTGCACCGTCCAACGCGCCAGCGATGAGGGTTTCATGACAAGACCGCCACCGCCCCTGAACCTGATCCGCGCCTTCGAAGCTTCGGCCCGGCATCTGAGCTTCACGAAAGCCGCGCGGGAACTGGGCTATACTCAGGCGGCCATCAGCGGGCAGGTCAGGGCGCTTGAGCAGTATGTCGGGCGCGATCTGTTTCTGCGCCATGCGCGCAGCCTGCAACTGACCGAGGTGGGCTCGGCCTTTCTGCCGACACTGCGACAATCACTGGCCCAGATCGACGCGGCAACCGATGCCATCGCCTCGGGTGGAAGGGACCGGACGGTCATGGTGGCCTGCCCCGTCAGCCTGGCCGAGAACTGGTTGCCGCAGGCTGTCGCCAGCTTTCATGCCGCGCATCCCGAAATCGAGGTCACGATCCACGGCACCGTCTGGGAAACGGGCGAGGACCCGATTGCCGATCTGACCATTTCGGTCTGTCGTCATGACGAGGTTCCACCGGGCGCAAGACGCCTATGGCCTGAAACCCTGTCACTGGTCTGTGCGCCTGCGCTGGCCGATCGCTGCAATCATCTGGCGGATCTTGCGGCCCTGCCGCGCATTCTTGTGTCAGGACGGCAGGAATACTGGTCGCTTCTGTCCGAAGCAGGCAACGACCCGGCCTTGGGACAGGTCGATCTGGCGACGGGCGCGCAGTTCCGCTCGAACAGCTCAAACGTCGCGCTTGAACTGGCGGTTCAGGGTCTGGGCATCACCATCGCCGTGACATCGCTTGCAAGGCTCTACCTTGACCGCGGGTTGCTGGTCGAACCATTCGACCTGCGCCCCGAAAGCCCATGGGCCTATTTCGTGGCGCCGGGAAGCACGCGTCGCACCGGCGCAGTCAGCCGGATGATGGCGCATCTTCTGCAATGCGGTGCTGCCAACGCGCCCTAGGGCCGCAAGCTGCGGGAGCCGGATCAGGCGTGGCGGATTGCTACCGCAGCTGGGTGATGACCGCGATGGCGACCACCGCCAGCATCGACAGGGCCATGGCAATATTGATCAGGGAGTGGCTACGCTCGGACAGGTCAAGCCGGTGAAGCGTGACCCCCGCCATCAGCCACAGGAAATGGATGGGGATCCAGATCGCGTTCATGATCAGGAACTTGATCGCCACCTCAAGGGCATAGCTGTCCGGCAGGAAGGCAAAGCCGGTGAACAGGGCGGTGTTCACGGCATAGGCCTTGGGATTGACGATCTGTAGCAGCAGGCCGCCCCCGACACCGGGAGGCCGCGCCCGTTCGATGAAGGCCACGCGGTTTCCCGCAAAGGCGATGCGGAACGCAAGATAGGCCAGATAGGAAAAGGACAGTGCGAACAGGATGGTGCGGATGCGCGGGTCCGCAAGGACAAGTGCTGCAAGCCCGCTGACCACGGCGATTGCCACGAGGTTGGTGCCCAGAAACAAGCCCAGGACGTAGCGCGAGCCTGCCTTGAAGCCAAAGCCGGATCCGACCCCTGCCGTCGACAGGACACCGGGACCGGGCGTGATGATCAGGAAGAAGACGGCGGCGACAAATGCGAACATGGCAGAACCCTAGAGGCAGTTTCGGCGCATCGCAATTCTGCTTGCGCAGGGCAGCGGCTTTTGTGTGCGGACACAGCTGAAAGAAGCCGGGCCAATTGACAAGGCGGGTGCCCCGTGGCCACTTCGGCGCGCAGCAGGGGGTAAGGCATGCAGGATTTCGACCTTGTCGTTGTCGGCGCGGGGATCGTGGGAACCGCTTCGGCGCTTTGGGCACAGAAACGCGGCTTGCGGGTACTGCTCTGCGATCCGAACCCGCCGGGATCCGGGACCAGCTTCGGCAATGCAGGCACACTGGCGACCTATGCGGTGATGCCGGTGAACAGCCCCGCCGTGCTGCGCGCGCTGCCAAGGCTGCTGTCACGTGGCGACAGCCCGCTTTCGGTCGACCTGATGCATGCGCTGCGCCATCCGCTGTGGATGCTGTCGTTTCTGGCCAACTGTCGTCCGGCCCGGTCCGATCACATCGCGCGGCAGCTGGCCGATCTCATGGGTCATGCAGATGCCGGTCTGAACCCGCTGATCGCCGAAGCGGGGGCCGAGGATCTGATTGTCAATCGGGGGCAATTGACGGTCTGGTCCACCAAGGATGCTGCAGAAAGTGATAAGGGCGGGCTGGCGTTTCGCAAGTCGCTTGGCATCCCGTTCGAGGTGCTTGGACCACGGGACACCCTTGCTCTGGAACCGGGATTGCGTCTGCCGGTCCATGGGGCCGTTCACTATACCGCCGCGCGATCGGTTCGGGACCCGCAAGAACTGATCAACCGGATGCACCGCCGCTTTCTGGAGCTTGGCGGCCAGTGGCGGCAAGCCATGGTGAACGAGACGCGCGCCTATGAAAAATCTGTCGAGGTGGTTCTGGGCGATACCCGCATCGAGGCCGCGCGCGTGGTCATTGCTGCGGGGGCGCATGCAGGATCGGTCAGGGGTTCGGGTGCGGAAAACCTGCCTCTGGGGACCGAAAGGGGCTATCATCTGATCTTTGCCAGCGATGCGCACCGGATCACCCGGCCCGTGGGCTGGGCCGAAGGGGGCTTTTATGCCGTGCCAATGGCGCAAGGCCTGCGGCTGGCCGGTACCGTCGAGATCGCAAGCCTTCGCGCACCGGAAAACCGTGGCCGTCTGGACTATATCGCACGAAAAGGGGCCGAGATGCTGGGCCCGCTGCCCCCCCCGGATAGCCACTGGCTGGGTTTTCGGCCCACCATGCCTGACAGCATGCCGGTGATCGGACATGCCCCGCATTCAGACCGGATCATCCATGCCTTCGGGCATCAGCATCTGGGCCTGACGCTTGGCGGCATCACCGGACGGATCGTGGCGGATCTGGCCGAAGGGCGCATGCCCAATCTGCCGATTGCAGCCTTTGCCCCGAACCGGCGTTTCATCTGATCCACTGGTAACATCACGCCTGCATGATCGTCATCCCGCATGTATGGCGGCCCCTTTGGGGTCTGCCCATTCCGACGGCTTTGCGCGGTCATCTTGCAAGAATCCGATGGCCGGGACTGTCCACGCAGGCCGGCTGATCAGACTGACACAGATCAAAGCATCCCGTCTCATGCACAGCTAGGTTCGTCTTGTGAGGTACGTACGAGTTCCCTGCTCGAAGGTCCGAAACATGAAAAACCAATCAAGTCAGCCGATGAAACATCCGATGCCGTTCGGCGTCGTGCATGCCGTGCGCGGTGCGGTGGTGGACGTGGTCTTTGCGGGGACCGACCTGCCGCCGATCAATTCGGCCCTTATCGTCAAATGGGACAGACCCTCGCCGCTGATCCTTGAGGTGCACAGCCATCTTGATCAGAACACAGTGCGCGCGGTGGCGTTTCAATCCACGGCCGGTCTGGCCCGTGGCGTTTCGGTTCAGGCCACCGGCACGCCTGTGACCGTGCCGGTCGGCAAGGCCGTGCTTGGTCGGGTTCTGGATGTCGTGGGCGAGCCACAGGACAATGGTGGCGCGCTGCCTGAAGACACGCCACGTCGATCCATCCATGCGCCACCACCGGCCTTGCATTCCCAGACACGTACCACGGATGTCTTTGAAACAGGGGTCAAGATCATCGACCTGCTGACCCCCATGGCAAAGGGCGGTAAGGCTGCGATGTTTGGTGGCGCTGGTGTGGGCAAGACGGTTCTGGTGATGGAACTGATCCGCGCAATGGTCGAGAAATACCAGGGCATCTCGGTCTTTGCGGGCATCGGGGAAAGATCGCGCGAGGGCCACGAGTTATTGACCGAGATGCAGGGATCGGGCGTTCTGGAACGTACCGTGCTGGTCTATGGCCAGATGAACGAGCCACCCGGTGCGCGCTGGCGCGCGGCGCTGACGGCGCTGACCGTGTCGGAATATTTCCGAGACCATCAGCACAGGAATGTCCTGTTGCTGATGGATAATGTCTTTCGCTTCGTTCAGGCCGGAGCCGAGGTATCAAGCCTTCTTGGCCGCATGCCGTCGCGCGTGGGCTACCAGCCGACACTCGCAACCGAGGTGGCCCGGTTGCAGGAGCGCATCGCCTCTGTCGCGGGGTCGGCGGTGACCGCGATTCAGGCGGTCTATGTGCCGGCGGACGATTTCACCGATCCGGCCGTCACGACGATTTCCAGCCATATGGACTGCGTGATCGTTCTGAGCCGCACACAGGCGGCTGAAGGGTTCTATCCGGCCATCGACCCTCTGGCCTCATCCTCGATCCTGCTGGATCCGCTGGTCGTGGGAAAGACGCATTACGAGATCGCCGAGGCGGTCCGTCAGGCCTTGGCCCGGTTTCGCGAACTGGCCGACATCATCTCGCTTCTGGGGGTCGAGGAGTTGAGCACCGCCGACCGGTTGCTGGTCAAACGCGCGCGGCGATTGCAGCGCTTCCTGACGCAGCCCTTCATGGTGACCGAAGCCTTTACGGGCACGAAGGGTGCCAGTGTCCCGCTGGCCGATACGCTGGCAGGCTGCCGGGCCATTCTGGATGGGGTGGCAGACGACTGGTCGGAAAGTTCTCTCTACATGGTGGGCACGATCGAGGACGCCAGACAGAAGAACGCCGCGCAAACGGCATCCAGGGCCGGGCATGCAGCATGAGGTTGCGGATCATGACACCCCTGTCCATCGTGGTGGATGCGCAGATCGACAGCTTGCGCGCCGAGGATGCAAGCGGAAGCTTCGGTGTGCTGTCGGGCCATGCCCCGTTTCTGACGGCCCTTGCGGTGTCGATCGTCAGTTGGCGACAAGACGATGCAGAACGGTTCTGCGCCCTGCGTGGCGGGGTGATGACCGTCAGCCGTGCAGACAACCAAGAGACCATGGTCAACATCGCCACGCGCGAGGCGGTGACAGGGGACGATCTTGCCATACTGGACCGTCAGGTGCTGGCGCAGTTTCAGGCCGATGAAGACGAGGAACGGATGGAGCATGTCGAAACCGTGCGCCTGCAACTGCATGCCATACGCCGCATGATCAGCCGCCTGAAACCGGGCGCAAACGCAGGTGAATTCCAATGACGCACCCCCCCCCGCCAAAACCGGAGGATGACCCGCTGGTGCGCGAGACACAGTTGCGGCGCGACCGGCGTGCCCGCTGGCTGCGAGAGGGCGACATGTCCGTGGGTCGCAGGCTGGCGCAGATCGGGATCCTGGGCTGGATCCTTGTCATCCCCACGCTTGCGGGCCTTTTCATGGGGCGCTGGCTGGATACCCGCCTGTCCAGCGGGGTTTTCTGGACCGCACCGTTCATGCTGCTGGGCCTCTGTCTTGGCGGCTGGACCGCCTGGAAGTGGATGAACGCGCGATGAACATGGCCGAAACTCTTCCCCTTGTCCTGACCCTGCCGCTTTGCTTCGCAGGTGGGTTGCTGCTGGGCTTTGCCTATTTCCGTGCCCTGCGCTGGACGACCGCGTTGATCATCAACGGCGGCAGCCCGGTTCTGGCGCTGGCCCTGTCCCTTGGGCGTCTGATCATGATCGGGCTTGGCTTCTACCTTGCGGTGCTCTTCGGCGGCCTTGCTCTTTTGGCCACATTGGCGGGCGTTCTGACGATGAAGGCGCTGATGCTGCGTCATGACAGGGGGGAACACCCATGAATTCACCGCTCGACTCGACCATCCTGTTCCAGCTTGGCCCGGTTCCGATCACCCATTCCGTTGCAACGACATGGGTGATCATGGCGGTGCTGGTGATGGGGGCCGTGCTGTTGACCCGCAGGCTTGATGCGGTGCCAAGCGGGCGACAGGCCGCTCTTGAACTGCTGGTGACCACCCTCGACACGCAGATCGCCGAAACCACAGGGGCCAGACCCGCGCCCTACCGCGCGTTCATCGGCACGCTGTTCCTGTTCATCCTGGTGGCCAACTGGTCATCTCTTGTGCCGGGGGTCGCCCCGCCCACGGCGCAACTTGAAACCGATGCAGCGCTGGCGATCATCGTCTTTTTCTCGGTGGTCTGGTTCGGCGTGCGTGTTGGCGGTGTTGGCGGCTATCTCAAATCCTTCGCGAGACCCAACCCGCTGATGATCCCGCTGAACATGCTGTCCAGCGTGACACGCATCTTTTCAATGTTCGTGCGCCTGTTCGGAAATGTGATGAGCGGCGTTTTCGTCATCGGCATCGTCGCGTCGCTGGCCGGTCTGCTGGTGCCGATCCCGCTGATGGCGCTCGACCTGCTGACCGGACTGGTACAGGCCTATATCTTCGCGGTCCTCGCCATGGTCTTCATCACGGCTGCCGTCGAGACAGGCAAAGCCCGTGGCACCGAACCAGTTTCGGCCAATTCCCCAACCGAAAAGGACACCTGATGGACTATCTCAGCATTGTCAGTATCGTCTGCGCAGCCTTCACCGTGGCCATTGGCTCGATAGGCCCGGCCCTGGCAGAAGGCCGCGCCGTCGCCGCTGCGATGGACGCCATTGCGCGGCAACCGGAAGCGGCGAACACGATCTCGCGCACGCTTTTCGTCGGGTTGGCCATGATCGAAACAACGGCCATCTATTGCCTGGTGATCGCATTGTTGCTGCTGTTCGCCAACCCGCTGCTGGCGTGACGGCATGACGATCGACTGGTGGACCCTGGGTTTGCAGGCCGTCAACGTCCTGATCCTTGTCTGGCTGCTGTCACGCGTCTTCTGGCGGCCGGTGGCAGAGGCCATCGCAAGACGGCAGGACACGGTCGAGGGCATGTTGAATGATGCAATGGCAACGCAAGCCAAAGCAGATGACATGCTGGCCGAGGTTATAGCCGCCCGCGAAGGAATGGCCGCGGAACGCAACACCCTGCTGAGCGAGGCCTCCCTGCAGGCGGAGGGTGCGGCCAAGGCGGTGCTGCACGAGGCGGCAGCCAAGGCCGAGGCCCTTCTGAAGGCCGCGCAGCTTGAAAGCATGCATATCAACGACGCAAACCGGGTGGCCGCAGCAGCGCAATCGGCTGAACTGGCCGTGGACATTGCCCGCAAGCTACTGGCGCGGCTTGATGCCGGAAAAGCCAAGGCACCGTTTCTCGAGCAGTTGATCGACGCGGTCGATGCGTTGTCGGCCAAGGACAAGACTGCACTGGCCGGGACAGCGGGCGGTGTGGATCTGATCAGCGCGTCCGATCTGGACAGCGCCACAAGGATGCGGATCGAAAAAGCTGTCGGAGCCGCACTTGATGGTCAGCCACAACTGAATTTCCACACGGACGCCGCGCTGATCGCCGGTTTCGAACTGCGCACGCGGCATTTCGTGCTGCAGAGCAGCTGGGCTGCGGACCTCGACGCCATACTGAAGGATCTCAAGGATGCAGCCTGACACAAGCGACTGGCTGACCGACGCACGCGCGGTTCTGGATCGAACGACGCTGGGTCCCAAGGCAGAACACAGGGGCCGCGTCGAAGAGATCGCCGACGGGGTCGCGATGATCTCGGGGCTGCGGGATGTGCGGCTGGACGAGGTTCTGCGCTTTGAGGGCGGGCAGTTCGGGTTTGCGCGGGTGTTGAACCCGGATCTTGTGGGGTGTGTGCTACTGGACGCGGCAACCAGGGTCGAGGCAGGCGACAAGGTCTTCGGCACCGGTGAGGTCGTCAGCGTTCCGGTCGGCACGGCGCTGCTGGGCCGGATCGTCGACCCTCTGGGGCGCCCGCTTGATCGCAAGGGCGCGGTACTGGCCGAGACACGCTGGCCGATCGAACGTCCGGCCCCGTCGGTCATCGAGCGTGATCTTGTGACGGAACCCGTGCAAACCGGGATCGTCGTGGTGGACACCCTCTTTCCACTTGGCCGGGGCCAGAGAGAGTTGATCGTGGGCGACCATTCGACCGGCAAGACTACGCTGGCCATCGATGCGCTGATCGCGCAGCGCGACAGCGACATGATCTGCATCTACGTGGCTGTCGGGCAAAAGACATCCAGCGTGCGCCGGGCCATCGATGCCTTGCAGGCAGAAGGCGCATTCGATCGCTGTATCGTCCTTGTGGCCAGTGCGGCCTCTGCGCCGGGCCTGCAATGGATCGCCCCCTATGCCGGCATGAGCATGGCCGAATATTTCCGCGATCAGGGGCAGCACGCGCTGGTGGTGATCGACGATCTGTCCAAACATGCGGCGACCCATCGTGAAATCGCCCTGCTGACCCGCCAGTCGCCGGGGCGCGAGGCCTATCCGGGCGATGTGTTCTATATCCATGCGCGCCTGCTGGAGCGGGCGGCAAAATTGTCAAAGGCCCGCGGCGGCGGGTCGCTGACGGCCTTGCCCATTGCCGAAACCATTGCGGGCAACCTCTCGGCCTTCATCCCGACCAACCTGATCTCGATCACCGACGGGCAGATCGTGCTGGATGCGCCGCTGTTTCATCAGGGCCAGAAACCCGCCGTCGATGTGGGGCTGAGTGTCAGCCGCGTCGGTGGCAAGACACAGACACGGATGCTGCGCGAAGCCGCAGGATCGCTGCGTCTGGACTATGCGCAGTTCCTTGAGCTTGAGGTGTTCAGCCGCTTTGGCGCGATGCCCGAAGACCGCGTGCGTCAGCAACTGACACGGGGCGAACGGATCCGAAGGATCCTGCGCCAGCCCCCGCATCACCCTTTCCGACTTGCAGATGAGGTCGCATTGCTTCTTGCCGTGCAAACCGGCGCGCTGGATTCGCTGCCACTCGAGGCCGTGGACGCCTTTCAGGCAGGGCTGGCCACCGCGCTTGACAGCGAGGCGGCGGATATCCTTGAGACCATTGCGCGGTCCGGGACGCTCGACACGGCAGCGCGCGAGGCGCTCGTCGCAGTGCTCGCCCGACTTGCAGGCTCTCTTTCCGACAGAACGCCGGAGGGCGAGGTATCCCCCGACGCTGCGAGGGACCGGGCGCCATGACCGCACGCATGGCCGAGATCAGTGCGCGCATAGCCGGAGTCCGCCAGCTTGGGGCCGTTGTGAACGCCATGAAGGGCATCGCGGCCGGTCGCGCACGGGTTGCACGCGCGCAGGTTCAGGCGGTCGATGGCTATGCAACGACCATTGCGAGGGCGATGGCGCATGCCCTCGGTCCTGACATCGCGATGATGCATGCCGGATCCACTGCCGAGTCCGGCAAGCTTGGCCTGCTTGTCTTTTGCGCCGAACAGGGATTTGCCGGGGCCTTCACCGAGCATGTGATCGACAGTATCGGCACCAAGCTTGATCCCGACAGGTTGTTCCTGATCGGAACCCGCGGCCTTTCGATCGCAGCCGCGCGCAGCATCGTGCCCGCCTGGACCGCGGCCATGCCATCGCACAGCCCCGGTATCCCCAAGCTGGCCGACAGGATCACGAAAGAGATTTTCAACATGGTCGGCAAGGAACGGATCGACCGGCTTGATGTGGTCTTTACCGGATCAGATGGCGGACGTCAGACCATCATGCGGCAATCCCTCTTTCCCATCGACATGTCGCATTTTCCCAAGGCACGCGGCGAACGCCCGCTGATGCAGATCCCGATTGACGGGCTGCTCGATTCGCTTGGCCGCGAATACCTGCATGCGCTGATCTGCAAGGCGGCGCTGCACGCCTTCGCCGCCGAGAACGAGGCGCGAATGGAAGCCATGTCCGCAGCGGGCAGCCAGATCGCGCGCGAGCTTGACACCTATCAGGCCTTGCTGCGCCAGGTGCGGCAGGAGGACATCACCGCCGAGATCATCGAGCTTGGCGCAGGTGCAAGAAACGCTTCTGGTATCTGAAAAGGACGCAAGCCGCCCCCGCGCATCGCCGGTCTGGCCCAAAGCGACCGCATCTGTGTGGGCAGGGCGCCCGGTCGATCCGGAAGGTCAAGCGCAAGACCTGAGCGATCACGCCACACCTTGCGCAGCATCCACGTTCAAGGATCAGTGGTGAGCCGTGCAGGATTCGAACCTGCGACCCACTGATTAAAAGTCAGTTGCTCTACCAACTGAGCTAACGGCCCACTAAGCCGCGCTTCTAGAAAGACCCGGGCAGAGGGTCAACCCCGAAAATCGACCTTTCTTTCCAGCATACTGGAATAACGCCGCAGGCAAGAGTATACGCGCGCCATGAAAGCGGACATGACAACGGGCTTGCCCTTCATGAAGATGCACGGATTGGGTAACGACTTTGTCGTTCTCGATGCGCGCCGCCATGGCTTGGGCAACTCTGGCGCCGATGGGTTCGGGCTGTCGGAATCACTTGTGACCGCTATCGCGGACCGCCATCGCGGCGTAGGTTTCGACCAGCTTGCCGTGATCTCGGATACCGGCGCTGGTGACGCGCATCTGACTTTCTACAATGCCGACGGATCGACCTCGGCCGCTTGTGGCAATGCGACACGCTGCATCGCGCGCTTCCTCATGGACGAGACCGGGACATCGGGCCTGACCCTGACCACGGACCGTGGTGCGCTGCAGGCAGTGGATGCCGGACAAGGCCTGACCTCGGTCAACATGGGGCAGCCGCAACTGGACTGGTCTGAGATTCCGCTGGCCGGTCCGATGGACACGCTGGAACTGCCCATCGACGGTGCGCCGACGGCCACGGGCATGGGCAACCCGCATTGCACCTTCTTCGTCCCCGATGCCGAGGCGGTCGATCTGGCCGCGCGCGGCGCGCAGATGGAACACCATCCGCTGTTTCCACAACGGACGAACGTGCAGTTCGCCTCGGTCCTGGGGTCCGACCACCTGCGCATGCGGGTGTGGGAACGTGGCGTGGGGATCACCCTTGCCTCGGGGTCCTCGTCCTGCGCCACCGCGGTGGCCGCGGCACGGCGTGGGCTGACAGGACGGCGCGTCACGATCACCCTGGATGGCGGGGACCTTGTGGTCGAATGGCGCGCGGACGGCGTCTGGATGACCGGCGAGACCATGCATGTGGCCTCTGGCCATCTGACCCAGGCATTCCTGGACAGTGCCCGATGACCTTGCAGCCGCCGAAATTCGCCACTTTCGGGTGCCGCCTGAACGCCTATGAGACAGAGGCGATGAAGGATCTGGCGACTCAGGCGGGCCTGTCCGGCGCGGTGATCGTGAACACCTGCGCCGTCACCTCGGAGGCCGTGCGCAAGGCACGGCAGGAGATCCGCCGCCTGCGCCGCGAAAACCCCGATGCGCGGCTGATCGTGACCGGCTGCGCCGCACAGACAGAGCCCGAGACGTTCTCGACCATGCCGGAGGTGGATCTGGTCATCGGGAATACCGAGAAGATGCAGCCCGAGACATGGATGCGCCTGTCCCCCGATTTCATCGGACAGACCGAACGCGTGCAGGTCGATGACATCATGAGCGTGACGGAAACTGCGGGTCACCTGATCGACGGTTTCGGCACCCGCTCGCGGGCCTATGTACAGGTGCAGAACGGATGCGATCACCGCTGCACCTTCTGCATCATTCCCTACGGGCGGGGCAATTCCCGCTCGGTGCCCGCTGGTGTGGTGGTGGACCAGATCAAGCGCCTGGTCGATTCCGGCTATAACGAGGTCGTGCTGACCGGCGTTGACCTGACAAGCTGGGGCGCCGATCTGCCGGCCACGCCCAAGCTGGGCGATCTTGTCATGCGGATCCTGCGCCTTGTCCCCGACCTGCCCCGCCTGCGCATCAGCTCGATCGATTCCATAGAGGTCGACGACAACCTGATGCAGGCCATCGCCACCGAGCCGCGCCTGATGCCGCATCTGCACCTGTCGCTGCAGCATGGCGATGACCTGATCCTCAAGCGCATGAAGCGGCGGCACCTGCGCGACGATGCGATCAGCTTCACCCGGCAGGCCCTTGCCCTTCGCCCCGACATGACCTTTGGCGCGGATATCATCGCAGGCTTTCCTACGGAAACCGAAGCCCATTTCCAGAACTCGCTGCGGCTGGTCGAAGACTGCAACCTGACATGGCTGCATGTCTTTCCCTATTCGCCACGCCCCGGCACACCTGCGGCGCGCATGCCGCAAGTCCAGGGCCCGGCGATCAAGGACCGCGCCGCCAGGTTGCGCGCGGCCGGCGATGCGCGGGTCATGAACCATCTCGACCAGCAGATCGGCAAGACCCATCGCGTGTTGATGGAAAACCCGCATATGGGCCGGACAGAGCAATTCACCGAAGTCGCATTCGACAGCCCCCAGACCGAAGGTCGGATCGTCACCGCGACGATCACCGGGGTCTGCGGCACGCAACTGCGCGCCCGGGTCTGACCAGCTTCTTCTTGCCTGAAACATCCTCGGGGGGAGTCCCGCAGGGACCGGGGGGCAGACAGCCCCCCGCCTTGCCCGGCGGCCAGTTTACAGCCGCCCCGATCTGGGCCTACTGTCACGCGGAACAGTCAGGAAGGACCCATCACTATGAAACTCGTCTCGTCCCCCGCGTCGCCCTTTGTGCGCAAGGTGCATGTGGTGCTGCATGAAACAGGCCAGCTTGCCGATGTCGCGGTGATGGGCGTCAAGACCTCGCCCGTGGCCACGGCCGCCGAGGTCGCAGCCGCCAATCCGCTGGGCAAGATCCCAGCCTTGCTGCGCGAGGATGGCCCTGCGATCTACGACAGCCGGGTCATTACCCGTTTTCTTGACGCACGCGCCGGTGGCAAGCTGTACCCCGAGGCGCGCATCTGGGAGGTCCTGACGCTTGAGGCGACAGCCGATGGCATCATGGATGCAGCCGTTTCGATGACCTATGAGCGCCGCATCCGCCCGGAAGACAAGGTATATGAACCCTGGATCGAGGCGCAGTGGTCCAAGGTGTCGCGCGCCCTTGATGCGCTGGACGATCGCTGGATGAGCCATCTGGAAGGGCCGCTGTGCATGGGTCAGCTGGCTGTCGGATGCGCGCTTGGCTATCTTGATTTCCGGCATGATTCGCGCCAATGGCGCAAGGATCGCGGCGCGCTTGACGATTGGTATGCCGCCTTCTCGCAGCGCCCCTCCATGGTGGCGACCGCGCCGACCGACTAAGCGTTGACGCAGTATCGGATGGCGATCCAGCCCAAGGAAAAAGGCCCCGCGCTGCATGCACGGGGCCTTATCTTTTGGATCCAGCGGAAGGTCAGAAGCGGAATGACAGACCAAGGTTCAGCGCGTTGCTGATCAACCGGGTGTTCAACGTTCCGCCACCTTCGAGGTCAACCTTGTTGTCTGAAATGGTGAACTGGTATTCACCAAAGGCGGCCCAGCGGGCGTTCAGCTCATAGGACGCGCCCGCTGTCAGACGCAGGGCCGGTCCTGTGTACTGATACCCATAGGTCCGGTTTCCGTTCTCCGTCACATCGACATGGGGCACGGCGATGCCGATACCTGCACCCACATAGGGTGAGAACCGGTCAGCCCACTGGCCCGGCCAACGCTTCATCACGTTTGCCGTGGCGATGTTATGCCCATCCGTGAACTCGAGCCGGGAAAAACCTGCAGGCATCTCATCGGCGGGGGCATAGAACTTGGCATGGGTCACTTCGATCCCGTAGCCGATGTTGTTCGGTTGCCACCACATCGCACGCAGACCGTAGTAAGGCGGCATCGAGAAAGACTTGCCATCCCAGCCGATATTCTCGTCGAAGGACGAGCCATCGGCGCGCTCGCCGCTGACGGAACTGTGCGGGCCGGTCTGCCAGCCTCCGTAGACGCTGATCTCGGTTTCAGCCATCAGCGGCATGGACGTCATGACAAGGGCGGAAGCGGCGGCAACGATCTTTTTCAGCATGGCGATATCTTTCAGGCCTCGGGCGGTGTCCGGATACTTACGATATTGTAACCGCTAGGTTGTTAGCATAGCGACCTGCGTCCGGCGTCACAATATCACAGGGTTGCACCAAAAGTCGCAGTTTGTCACATGAGGCCATTGTCCGCTGGACGAGACGGGGTAGCCCCGCTACATACCGCGTCGGAAAGGCTGCGCTTGTCGCGGCCAGAACCTGTATACGGCCTGTTCGGCCCTGGAATGGAGAAAACCTCGTGTCACACGCAGAAGATCACGAAGGCACCCGCAGAGATTTCCTTTACTACGCCACCGCTGGCGCCGGTGCCGTAACAGCAGGTGCAGCCATCTGGCCGCTTGTCAACCAGATGAACCCTTCAGCCGACGTTCAGGCGCTTGCATCGATTCGTGTCGATGTGTCCGGCGTCGAGCCCGGCACGCAGCTGACGGTGAAATGGCTGGGCAAGCCCGTGTTCATCCGTCGCCGCACCGAAGACGAGATCGCAGAAGCGCGCGCCGTCGAACTGAGCCAGCTTCCCGATCAGAACGCGCAGAACCGCAATGACATGTCCCTTGACGCATCCGACCAGAACCGCTCGCTTGACGAAGCTGGTGAATGGCTGGTGATGATCGGCGTCTGTACTCACCTGGGTTGCGTGCCCATCGGTGACGGTTCGGGCGATTTTGGCGGCTGGTTCTGCCCCTGCCACGGGTCACACTATGACAGTTCGGGTCGAATCCGCCGCGGGCCGGCACCACAGAACCTGTGGATCCCCGTTGCCGCATTCGAAGACGAAACAACGATCAAGCTGGGTTAAAGGAAAAGCAACATGGCTGGAATTCCTCACGACCATTACGAACCGAAGTCCGGTGGAGAGAAGTGGCTGCATTCGCGCCTGCCCATCGTGGCTTTGATCTATGATACGATCATGATCCCCACACCCAAGAACCTGAACTGGATGTGGATCTGGGGTATCGTTCTGACTTTCTGCCTTGCGATGCAAATCGTGACCGGCATCATTCTGGTGATGCACTACACGCCGCATGTCGATCTGGCCTTCGCCTCGGTCGAACACATCATGCGGAACGTGAATGGTGGCCACATGCTGCGCTACCTGCACCAGAACGGCGCATCGCTGTTCTTTGTCGCTGTCTACCTGCACATCTTCCGTGGCCTCTACTACGGCAGCTACAAGGCCCCGCGCGAGATCACATGGATCATCGGCATGCTGATCTACCTGCTGATGATGGCGACCGCCTTCATGGGCTACGTTCTGCCCTGGGGTCAGATGTCGTTCTGGGGTGCAACCGTGATCACCGGCCTGTTCGGCGCCATCCCCTTCATCGGCGAACCGATCCAGACCTGGCTGCTGGGCGGACCCGCGGTGGATAACGCAACGCTGAACCGCTTCTTCTCGCTGCACTACCTGCTGCCCTTCGTGATCGCGGCCCTTGTGGCCGTGCACATCTGGGCCTTCCACACGACCGGCAACAACAACCCCACCGGGGTTGAGGTGCGCCGCACGTCCAAGGAAGACGCTGCGAAGGACACGCTGCCCTTCTGGCCCTACTTCGTGATGAAGGACCTGTTCGCGCTGGCGCTGATCATGGTCATCTTCTTCGCGATCGTCGGCTTCATGCCCAACTACCTGGGCCACCCCGACAACTACATCGAGGCGAACGCTCTCGCGACGCCGGCGCATATCGTTCCGGAATGGTACTTCCTGCCGTTCTACGCGATCCTGCGCGCCTTCACCGCCGATGTGTGGGTCGTGATGTTTGCAAGCTGGATCACCGGCGGCATCATCGACGCCAAGTTCTTCGGTGTTCTGGCGATGTTCGGTGCGATCGCGGTCATGGCGCTGGCGCCCTGGCTGGACACAAGCCGCGTGCGCTCGGGCCGGTATCGCCCGATGTTCAAGTGGTGGTTCGCGCTGCTGTGCGTTGACTTCGTGGTCTTGACCTGGGTCGGCGCAATGCCGGCAGAGGAGCCCTATGCAACGATCTCGCTGATCGCCTCGGCCTACTGGTTCGCCTACTTCCTGGTGATCCTGCCGCTGCTGGGCGTGATCGAAAAACCGCAGGCCGCGCCCGCGACGATCGAAGAAGACTTCAACGCGCATTACGGTGCGACGTCCGGCACCCCTGCCGAATAAGAAAGGAATAGGGATCATGATGAGAAAGATTGCGATTGCCGCAGTTGCTGCCCTGACCCTTTCGGGTGGGGCGGCGATGGCAGCCGGGGCCGCTGGCCATGTCGAGGATGTGGACTTCTCGTTCGAGGGGCCGTTCGGCTCCTTCGACCAGAACCAGCTGCAGCGCGGACTTCAGGTCTATACCGAAGTCTGTGCAGCCTGCCACGGATTGAAGTTCGTGCCGCTGCGTACCCTGGCAGATGAAGGCGGGCCCAGCCTGCCGGAAGACCAAGTGCGCGCCTATGCCGCCCAGTTCGAGATCTTCGATGCCGAGCTGGACGATTTTCGCCCGCGCACCGAAACTGACCATTTCCCTGAATCGAACCTGTCCAACGCACCTGACCTGTCTCTGATGGCGAAGGCGCGCGCAGGTTTTCACGGGCCTTATGGCAGTGGTCTGAACCAGCTGTTCAAGGGCATGGGCGGACCGGAGTATATCCATTCGCTGCTCATGGGCTACACGGGTGAGGAAAAGGTCGAGGCCGGCACCACCCTCTATGAGAACACGGCTTACCCAGGTGGCTGGATCGGCATGGCGCCGCCCCTGTACGAGGATCAGCTGGAGTTCGCAGATGGTCACAGCAACGAAATGGAAGCGGTTGCCGAGGATGTCGCCGCCTTCCTGATGTGGACCGCAGAGCCCAAGATGATGGCCCGCAAGCAGACCGGCTTTGTCGCCGTGCTGTTCCTGTCGGTTCTCACGGTGCTGCTGTACCTGACCAACAAGCGGATCTGGATGCCAGTGAAGCGCAAGGAAAAGAACGCCTGATCCTCAG
>JBFHIW010000006.1:0-104845 GCA_041596235.1 Paracoccaceae bacterium | reverse complement strand
CGGCGGTTGGTTGAACGACTTTGGCGTGACGCAGAACGGCAACAACAACACTGTCGGAACGCTGAACCTTGGCGGTACTTTGAACGATCTGGGCATCCTGCAGACGGGTGACAGCAACACTGTCTCCATGGCTTCTGTCAGCGGTCTGCTGAATGTCATCGGCGTCAAGCAGATCGGCAATATCAACCTGGCATCGGTTTCCGTCACGGGAGTCGGCAACCAGCTTGGTGTCGCGCAGCTTGGCGACAGTAACACCGCCAATGTGACCGTGTCCGGTGGTGACAACGGTTTGGCCCTGTTGAATTCCCCCTGGTCCGGCGCAGCCCTGATCGTGGCCAACGCCAATCCATTGCTTGACCGTGGCATGGTCACGCAGATGGGCGACGACAACGTCGCCTCCTTGACAGTCTCCGGCCTCAGCAACGCCTTCGGCCTGCTGCAGAACGGCGACAGCAACGCCATCACCGGCCTGCAGAACGGCAACTTCAACCAGGCTGCCGTGGTGCAGACTGGCAACAGCAATACCGCCAACTTTGCCCAGGTTGGTAACGGCAACTCGCTGGGCATTTCCCAGTAATACCCCAAGGCCGCGCCCTGAACCCCAGGGTGCGGTCATCCCTTCGCACACCCCAAAATACAGGAAGTTTTTGATGAATATTGTAAAGATCGCACTCGCGGGCGGCACCGCCCTGACTCTGTCGATGACCATGGCCATCGCGGATGGTAACAACGCCTATCTGAAGCAGCTTCAGCAAGGGGCCGGTACGGGCACCAACTCTGCCCTGATCACGCAGAGCGGAGCCGGTAACGATGCCGGTTCGGCCAGCAAGAACGTGACCCAAACGGCCAGTTCCAATTCCAACAACACCCTCAATATCCTGCAGAGCGGCAATAACAACGACATCGGCCTGAACGGGTTTTTGCAACTTGCGCAATACGCGTCCTCGCCCTTCGGCAACAGCGCGACAATCACCCAGTCGTCCAACAACAACGTTGTCGGCAAGGTGGATCAGAGAAACCGTTTCGGCGGCGCAGTCGGTGCTTCCGGCAACACCCTGACGATCCTGCAGGCGACCGGCGATGACAACGTCATCAACGAAGTCCTTCAGGACAAGCACAAGGGTGGTTCCGGGAACGTCGCCGACATCACCATGACCGGCACCAGCAACACCATCGCGTCCGTGATGCAGGCCGTCACCGGTGGCAAGGCGGGCAACACCATGGATGTCACCATCTCGGGCAACAACAACGGCCGTGGTGCGCTGAGCGGGTCCGCCGCAGCCTCTGGTGCGACGACCAGCACGCTCAAGCAGGGTTTCGCCGATGTGAACAACGGAAACGCCTTGAAGGGTGACAACTCGCTGACCCTCGTCATCTCGGGTGCGGGCAACCAGTTCGGCGTCACGCAGCAAGGCTTCAGCAATACCGTCGGCACCCTGGATATCAGCGGCGCCAACAACCAGCTGGGTGCCCAGCAGGACGGCAGCCTGAACGTCATGACCGTGGCCGCGATCACGGGCAACGACAACAACATCGGCGTGAAGCAGGTAAGCATCTCGAACACTGCGGGTGTCACTGTCACCGGCAATATGAACGCCTTCCTCGTGTCGCAGAACGGCGTGTCCAACGACGCGTCGGTCACGGTCAACGGCAACAACAACGGCGAAGGCCAAAGCTTCACCGGTTTCGCCGCCACGCTGGGCCTCAGCTCGGGTCTGTTCGAGCAGATGGGTGACGACAACGGTCTGACCTTCACCGCCACGGGCAACATGAACGCCTTCGCCACCGAGCAGAGCGGGTCCAACAACACGATCAACGGCAGCCAGAACGGCAATTCGAACCAGGTTGCGGTCCTGCAGGTCGGCAGCACCAACCTGGCCTCGTTCAGCCAGTCGGGCAACGGCAACAACGCCGCCATCTCGCAGTAAGCAAGCTTGACGCTGCGCCCTGACCTTCAGGGCGCAGCCATTTTT
This sequence comes from Paracoccaceae bacterium, assembly GCA_041596235.1. Lineage (GTDB taxonomy): Bacteria > Pseudomonadota > Alphaproteobacteria > Rhodobacterales > Rhodobacteraceae > Seohaeicola. Next base: position 102,872 of record JBFHIW010000006.1, on the reverse strand, counting down.
TTCACGACCAAGAAGGACTTCATGACATGAGATTCACGAAAATCGCACTCGCGGGCGGCACCGCCCTGACCCTGTCGATGACCATGGCCATCGCGGATGAGAACAAGGCATTTCTTGACCAGCAGGATGCCAGCAACAGTGCGCTGATCACCCAGTCGGGCAGCTTCAACCAGGCGGGTTCCAGTACGGATGCCATGGTGCAGCGCGGCGACGTAGCGACATCGGGCTACAACAGGCTGACCATCACACAGTCCAGCGACAACAATACGATCGGTCTCAGCAGTGGTGGGGTAGATCAGCTTGCCAAGGCGGGCGTGATTTCACAGAACATCGCGACGCTGACCCAATCCGGTGCGGGCGCCAACGTGATCGGTGGTGTTGCGCAGTTCGCCAATGGCGGACCGGGTAGCGGCGGCAATGCCAACGTCCTGACTGTGACGCAGAGCGGTGGGTCCAACACCATCGAGAAGATCGAACAGGAGGGCAAGCGCAACGATCGCAACACCGCGACCGTGACCATGTCCGGCACTGGCGACAACATCGACCTGATCAAGCAGCGCGTGTCCAACAACGGCTCGGGCGACAACCGCCTGACGATAGACATGTCGGGTACCGGCAACGGTATCGGTGATTTCACCGTCGGTGGTGCTGCCGCGCTGAGCGGCGCCACGGCCGCCAACTTTGTGCAGTCGCTGTCTACCCGCACAACCGCCAATGTGATCATTTCCGGTTCGGGCAACCTCGTCGGGACGCAACAGTCGGGCAAGACCAACACTGTAGGTACGCTGGATGTCAGCGGCACGAACAACCAGTTGGGCGTGCTTCAGAATGGCGACCGGAACATCATGACCGTCGCGGCGATCACTGGTGAGGCCAATAACATCGGCGTATCGCAGCTGGGTAATTTGAACATGGCAAGCGTGACCACGACTGGTAACCGCAATGCCTTCCTGGTCACGCAAAACGGCGGATCCAACGAGGCGATGGTAACGATCAACGGCAATGACAACGGTCAGGCCAATCCCTTGACGGGTGTTGCTGGCGGCCTTGGTCTGGACTCGGGTATCTTTGCCCAGTTCGGCACGGATAACGCGCTGACCTTCAATGCCATGGGCAACATGAACGCCTTCGCCACAAAGCAGGATGGGTCCGACAACACGATCAACGGCAGCCAGAACGGCGACTCGAACCAGGTTGCGGTCCTGCAGGTTGGCAGCACCAACGTGGCCTCGTTCAGCCAGTCGGGCAACGGCAACAACGCCGCCATCTCGCAGTAAATCCAATATCCTGTCCTGCATCGCGCCGGGCAGGAACGCCCAAAACGAAAAGACCCGGATGGCCCATGGCGATCCGGGTCTTTTTCTTGGTGATACCCGCTGGATATCAGGGGGTTCTGGTCGTGTTGCGATAGGTCACGATGGGCCATTCGTTCTGCCGCAGTGCGGTCTTGGCCAGCCAGCCTGTCTCGGTGCCGAAGATCGCCCGGCACCACACCCCGTCCGAGGCGCTGGTGCAGTAGTCAAGCGTGATGACAAGCCCCTGATCCAATATGCCGACCACCGGCGCATCGCGGCGCGGCTGGTTGCGAACGTTCAGAGTCACGAGGATTTCCACACGGCTCAGGGCGGGATCCTCGGCTGAAGGGATCGGCGGGCTCAGCGCCTCCTGAGGGGCGCAATCCTGCGTGAAGCCAAGGAAATAGCATTTGTGCCGCGCCAAGGCGTTCGAGATCGCGATGCTGGCGCCGTCGCCTTGCGCCCGTTCCACGATCAGCCCCTGGTCACTGTCTGACAGGGTTCCGGTGATCCGTTGCTGGTTTCCACCCATCACGGCCAGCTCTGTCTCGGCGGCATCCAGAAGACGGATCTGGCCGTTTTCGATGTTCCAGCGACCGAGGCCCACAAGCGGGGTGGCGCAACCGGTCGCCTGTGCGTCCATCTGATTGTCCAGCACGATCCGGCATTCCGATGATCCGCTGCGGAAAGCGGGGGCAAAGACAAACCATTCACCCGAAAAAGCCTTGACCAGTTCGTCCTGGGTTTGCGCCACAGCGCCTGTCGCCGCCATTGCAGCGGTCGAAGCCGCAGCCAGCAGCGCGGTCAGCTTGTTCATCAACGCACCAGTCATGTCGTCCGGGTCCTTGGTCTTGTTATCGGATCTCGATCTTGCCGGCGCGAATGGTTCTTTCGACGCGCGCAAACACGACCCCGTCACGGCGCAGCACAAGCGTGGCCGCGATCTGTCCCTCGGGGCCGAGGGACAGGGTGTTCTGTGCGATGGTCCGGGTCTCGCCGGGGGTCAGGGTCAGCTCCTGTCCCTGCTGGCTGTTGACGCGCCCCGCATGGTCGCTTTTCTCGATCGTCAATTCGGCCTGCACCGGGACCTGTTTGATCCCCGTCACAAGGCCCGCGATGCGAAAGCCCTCAGGCGTCTGGTCGATCTCGATCCGCGCGCTGGCGGGCACATCGCGCAGCTTGTCCGCGTCACTGGCCTGCGGCACGGCCAAGAGGCCTGCCGCAAAGGTGGCGATCGCAAGAAAGGATGAGCGCAGAACAGACATGCGCGGCCTCAGAACTGGGTCTGGGTAATCGTGACCGATCCACCGTTCGAGATCACGAGCGGGCCGGTGCCGACCGGCGCCAGGTTGTTTCCGATCGCGGTATAGGAGGCACTTGCCCCGGCGCCGCTGACGGTCAGGCCGAACTGGTTGTTGTCGCCGATCTGGGTCAGGCTGCCCGAGGCGCCTTCGCCGGTCACGTTCAGGTCCGCGCGATTGCCATTGCCGATCTGGCGAATGTCACCGCTGGACGCGAGGGGGGCGAGGGTCAGGCTGGCGGTGTTGTCGTTTCCGTCCTGCTTCATGAAGGCCAGCCCAAGGGCCGCGGCCATGCTGACGGTGGCGTTGTTGCCCTCGCCCGATTGCAGGAAGGCCACTTGCCCACCGTTGCCCATCATCAGGATCTGCCCGAAGTTGTTGGTACCATCCTGCAGCGCCGGTGTGCTGCTGGCCGCCGCATCGAAGGCACCTGCGACAGTCGCATTCGACGCCTGTGTCTGGTCGACTTGCAGCGCGTTGTTTCCGGCGATGCCGAGCGGACTGTTCTGCAGAATGTAGATCTGGTTGCCATCGCCGGCAAAAGACACGGAACCCAGAAGGGACAGAAGCGCGGCGCATTGCGCAGGGCGAATAAATGTTTTGATAACAGTCATAAAATAATCCTCTGACACTCTCTTAAGATTATCATGCAGGCTGCTGTATTGAAACCGAATTCATTACTTCTGATTGTGTGTTTGCGGGATTGTGTTCACTTCTGCGCGCAAGGCCGATGGCGCAGGTGACATGCGCCTGATTTGCATGTCCCCACCTTTCGCAGATGCGGACAAATAGCGAAAATCATGGGTATTGCTCCGGTTTCGCGAACAATACCCGCCCGGTCCTGTCGGCGCTATCCCACCACCTCATCCGGCAGCGGGCCGGCGGGTGGGGGTGGTGCGGCCTGACTGCTGACGCTTGGTGCCGCGCCGCCTGAGGCGGGCGACAGAAGGCGCTCGCTGATACGCGGCAGGATGCGGGGACGGGTCTGGACCGTGGCCGCAGGATTTGCGGTCATCGGACGGCCACGCACCTGCGCCGAGGCGGGGATCTCGTTGTCGTAAAGCTGCGCGCGATAGCCCGTCAGATATTGCTGGCCCTGGGCATCGCTTGCGAAAGCCCAGATGCCGGCCTCGGCCCCTTCCGCAATCAGTGCCATCACAGCCTTTTCAATGGCTTGCTGCACGGCAATCTGGCGCGGCTCGTTGCTGGCGCGCCCGACTTCGGCCTCCAGCAGTTCGTCCAGGGCCACGTAGCTGAAGATGCTGCCGCGATCCGAATAAGAGGCCAGCGGCTTGCGCACGACGACATTGGCCAGAACCTCACCCGTTGCGGTCGATACCGCGCGAAGGCTGACGGTGACCACGTCCAGCTTCCACTGGCGGTCGCCACCGATCCCCAGATAGCGCGCACCGGCGCCACCGGTCATGGTATTGGTGTCATAGCCGATGATGCCGCCTTGCAGGATGATGCCCGCATGGGCCAGCGGCGCCAATGCCGAAGGATCGATCGTGGTTTCGCCGCGATACTGGCGGCGCATCTCGGTCACGATGGTGCGTTCGCGCACGAGGGATTCGAGGTTCGAGCGGTCCAGAACCGTGAACCAGCGCCGGTTTCCGGCATCCTGCAGCGCGCCGATCAGGATCGGGGCACCGCCCTGTGTGACGGCACGCGACACCGATTGGATGTTCTCGCGTTCGCGGTACTGGCCGGTCAGGTCGGGGAAGTCATAGACCGATACCATGATGCGCTGCTTGGGCGGTGGCACGTCGCGCAGGGCGCGGTTCTGTGCGGTCAGATTGCCGACCGACGCCATGTATTCGCTCTCATAGGTCTCGGGCAGTGTGCTGGTGCATCCCGCGACCAAGGCCGCGCTGGTCAGAGTCATGGCGATCGCCTGCGCCTTGCGGCGCCAGGGGGTCTTTGTATCTGTCATTTGCTTGCCTCAATGCATTGCGCCCGTTTTCGGGCGTCATATTTTTTGAAAGAAGGATCAGCCTGCGGTTACAAGTTGCGGCACCACGATTTCGGTTACGGTCCCATCCAGAGAGTCGATGATGACCAGGCGAATGGAATCAAGCGTGCGCTGGAATTCGACGGTGGTCGTGCCGAAGGTCACGAGGCCGCCGTCCTGCGGGTTGTCGCCAAAGATCGCATCCGTGACCTGACTTGCCAGCGCCGACAGCAGGCGGCCTTCCAGCTGGCGCACGAACAGGTCCGCGTTCGAGGTGCCGGGCGTATCGATCCCCGTGCCGCCGAGGCCGTCATTCGTCTCTGCATCCCGCGCGGTTGCCGTGCGCTGCGCATTGGCGATGGACAGCAGATGCGATGAGTTCAGCGGGCTGCCCCCGAAAGAGGGGTTGATCGGCGTATAGACAAGGTCCTGCGCCATGGCGGCCTGACCCAGCGCCGACAGGCTGGTTGCCAGCAGCAGGCGGGCCGCGATGCGGCGCAAAGGTCTGCCCTGTTCCTGTGTGTCCCGTATCGTGATCATGGTGATCTTTCCTTCATGCTCGCGTGTCACCAGGCGGCGCACATCGTCTTTTTCTTGCTTGGGTCCGGTGCCGACGCATCCCCTGCGAGGGCCTGCATCCGCGTGGTCCCATGTGTCTTCTTCGCGCCCAGTAAAATCAACTTTGGGGTGATTTTATGTCAATTTCGTCTCATAACACTATGCTAAAGATAGATTTTTAAAAGGTTGTGTTTTCTGGGGCACGGCAAGAATGCGGCTGTTGCGCTGCCGGAGAACGCGTTTTTGGACTACCATTTGGTATAGTCGCGCGGTCATCCACGTCATCTGGTGTTCAGGCCGCTGTTCCCGCCCAAGGCCCCGGATCCGGATCGAAAGGCGGCACTGGCGGTTCGTGTCGAAAGTTTCGCGCGAACGAAATCTTCGCTTGATGGATCGGCTGGCGCATGTGTGACGCAATCCCGGAACCTGTTGCACGATTGCATCCGCGCTTGACGCCTTGTCGAGGCTCGCAACATAAATGGGCGGCATCCGTTCCGGGCGGCGCGCCGGTTCTGGCGCTGCACACCGCAACATCGACATCTCAAGGAAAGCCAAGCGCCCATGAAGATTTCCGCCGACGATCTGACATCCCTTGCCACCGCGATCCTGTCCCATGCCGGGGCCGGTACGGATGCGGCGGGGCGGGTGGCGACACGCCTTGTGGGCGCCAATCTGACAGGGCATGACAGCCACGGCGTCGGCATGATCCCGGCCTATGTCGAGGGGATCATGGCCGGTCAGCTGGATCCGGCGGCACAGGCCCGCCTTGTGCATGAGAACGGCCCCTTCCTTCTGGTTGACGGGCAACAGGGCCTTGGCCATGTAATCGCCGAGCAGGCGATGCAGATGGCGATCCAGCGCGCCAGCGACAACCAGATCGCGGTGCTGTCGTTGCGCAACAGCTTTCATCTGGGACGGCTTGCCGATTGGGGCGCGATGGCGGCCGAGGCCGGGTTCATCTGTATCATCTATGCCAATGTGCAGACCGCCCAACCGCTTGTGGCACCTTTCGGTGGCAGCGACGGGCGCTTTGTGACCAATCCCTATTGCACGGCGATCCCGGCCACGGACAAGAACCCGATGTTCCTGCTGGACATGGCGACCAGCACGATCGCCAAGGGCAAGGTGCGCGTGGCGCATCTGAGCGGCAAGACCGTGCCTGACGGCGCGCTGATCGATGCCGCCGGGCGACCGACCACTGATCCTGCGGTGATGTTCGACAGCCCCCTCGGTGCGCTGACGACATTCGGGGCGCACAAGGGCTTTGGCCTTGCGCTGCTGGGCGACATCCTCGGTGGCTCCTTCAGCGGGGGCGGGGCCTTTGCGCCCGACCGGCAGGTGCCGTCGCGTATCATCAACAACATGATGGCGATCCTGATCGCCCCTGATGCGCTTGGCACTGGCGCGGATTTCAACCGCGACATGGACGCCTATACCGCATGGGTGAAAGGATCGCCGCCCGCGCCAGGTGTCGAGGCCGTGCAGTTCCCCGGCGACCCCGAGCGGCGCTGCGCGCAGGAGCGTCTGGCGGACGGCATTCCCGTTGACGCGGGCACCTGGGGCCAGTTGCTGAATGCAGCGCGGGCGGCAGGCGTGCCGCAGGATCAGATCGACCGGTTATCGGCGGCCTGATCCGCGCGGCGGCTCAGCAATAGGCTTCGACACCCAGTTTCTGATCGGCGGAATACCTGTCGCCATGGGCCCAGCCGATGGGAAGGATCTGCTCGATCCGGGTCATGATCTCATTGGTCATGGCAAAGGCGCTGCCGGCGGCGCAGTCCTGCAGATGTGCGGCCTTGCGGGTTCCCGGAATGGGGATCAGATGCGGGCCGCGCGCCAGGCACCAGGCAATGGCCAGGGCGGCGGGTGTGCATCCAAGATCCTGCGCGAGGTTCCGGAAGGCTGTGATCTGCCGCAGGTTATGGCCGAGGTTCGGTTCCATGAAGCGCGGGTTCGGGATCCTGAAATCGCCCTTGGCAAACCCGGCAGGGTCCGGCGCGCGGTTGGTGAACATGCCCCGCCCGACGGGTGAAAAGGGCACGAAGGCCACGCCAAGGTCCCGGCAGGCCTGAATCATCCCCAGTTCGGGCTGACGGGTCCAGAGAGAGTATTCGCTTTGCACCGCATCGACCGGACCCACGGCTGCCGCACGGCGCAGCGAGGCGGGCGCGATTTCCGAAAAGCCGATGCCGCCGATCTTGCCCTCGGCCTTGAAGGTCAGCAGCGTCTGCATCACCTCTTCGATCGGCACCTCGGGATCGCGCCGGTGGATGTAATACAGATCGACGCAGTCCATCCCCAGCCGGGTCAGCGAGGCCTCGAGCTCTGCCCGCAGATAATCGGGCTTGTTGTCGAAGGTGCGCTTGCCCGTGGCCGGATCGCGGCGAATGCCGCCCTTGGTGGCGATGGTGAACAGATCCTGCCGCCCTTTCAGAAAACTGCCGATGATCGTTTCGGACTGGCCCATGCCATAGACATTCGCCGTGTCCAGAAAATCCACACCCAGATCAAGCGCGCTTGCAAGGGTGTCATGCGCCTCGGCCTCTGTGGTGGGGCCATAGGCGCCGCCAAAGCTCCAGCATCCCAGCCCGATTTCCGAGACCATCCTGCCATCCTGACGAATACGGCGTGTCTGCACCTCTTGCCCTCCTTTGCGGCCCCTCGCCGTCATGGTGGCCCGTTTGGCGATCAAGGCCAAGGGGATGACAGAACTTAATGTCGCCCTCTCCGACGTTTTCGGTTTAAAATCGCCGTGTCGCCACGCCGGAGAGACCGGCGGCGTTTATTGAAACGGCGCAGCGCAAGACATTTGGAGAAGAACATGATGGGCGAGGACGAACACAAGATCGCAGGGCGCTTGAACGGCGAACAGATCGAGCCTGACAAGCCGGACAACATGCTGATACGGCTGCTCTACATGATCCTGATCGCGATCATGATCTCGCTGGCGCAGACGGTGCTGGGGGTGGCCACGCTGGTGCAGTTCGTGGTCATGCTGGTCAACAACAACGAGCCGAACAAGCGGCTCGCCGATTTCGGCACCGATCTGGGCATCTGGGTTGCCAAGGCCGCGCGGTTCCAGACAGCGGCCAGCAACGTCAAGCCCTGGCCCTGGACCGAACTGGACTGACCCGCGCGCGGCCTCTGCGGATCAGGCCTCCAGCAGGTCCGACACGGCTTGCCGCAGCACGGCCTCGTCCGCGGGGTTCATCGCGGGGTTGCCCGCGCGGTGGCCCCAGATCGACTCGATCGGGCGGAATTCGGCATTGGGCATCATCGCCGTCTCGATCTCGCTGTCCTCGGGGGTGAAATAGAGATCGGTCCGCGAGGGCATGATGATCGACCGCGCGGTGATCGCCCCCAGCGCCTTTTTCAGGTCGCCCTTGTGGACGGGGTTGTCCGAAATGTCGGACTGCATCCATGTGTCGAGGCTTGCCAGCAGGTCATGGGCATCGCGACGCAGGAAATTGGCCTCCCACGACCGCACAAGGAAATCCTCAAGCGAGGCATAGCCGACCTTTTCGTAAAGCCTCTCGCGGTAGAAGGCCTGTGACATGGCCCAGCCCGCATAGACGCGCCCCATGGCGCGCAGGCCGCGCCGGGGATGGGCGCTGAAATGATCGCCCGTCCAATGCGGGTCGCCCGTCAGCGTGGCGCGGACCCCCTCCAGAAAGACCTTGTTGTGAATGGATGTGCGCGCCGATCCGCAGAGGGCACAGATGCGGGCGACCTGATCGGGAAAGATCGCGCCCCAATGCAGCGCCTGCTGCGCGCCCATGGACCAGCCATAGATCATCGCCAGCCGCTCGATCCCGAAAACCTCGGCCAGCAGGCGGCGCTGGGCATGGATGTTGTCCCAATGGGTGATCTGCGGAAAACGGTCCGGGCCGAACGGGGCCACGATATTGGAAGGCGATGTCGACAGCCCGTTGCCGAACATGTTGGGGATGATGATGAACCAGTCGCGCGGATCCAGCACCCGGCCCGGCCCGATCAGCCATTCGGTATCATGGTGCTGCGCGCCGTAGGAGGTGGGGTAGAGGATCGCGTTGGACTTGTCCTGCGCCAGCTTCCCATATGTCTTGTAGGCAAGCCGGGCCCCCGGAAGGGTCACACCCCGTTGCAGCCTGAGGTTCTCGATCTCAAAAATCTGGTAATCCGTTGTCACCTGTGGACCTCGCGGGATGAATTGCGTTTTGTGGCCGTGCACGCGGATCGCGATCCGCAACCGCAGAAGATGACAAGGAGGGACAAGGTGCAAGAGATCAAGGATCTGGAGGGGCGCCGCGCGCTGGTCACCGGGTCGGCCACAGGGCTGGGCCGTTCGATTGCCGTGAAACTGGCGCAGCGAGGCGCGCGCGTGATCGTGAACTATGCCCGTTCGGCCAGTGAGGCCGAAGAGGCCGCCGACCTGTGCCGCGCGGCGGGCGCCGACGTGCAGGTCGTGCAGGCCTCTGTCGCCGATCCGGAGGGCTGCCGCGCGCTGGCCGAGGCGGCGGCGCGCTGGGGGCATCTGGATATCCTGGTCAACAATGCGGGCATCACCCGCCATGCGCGCGACCATTCCGATCTGGACGCGCTGACAAGGGACGATTTCCTCGATGTCTACGCGGTCAATGTGGTGGGTGCCCATCTTGCCCTTCAGGCCACGAAACCGCTGCTGGTCGCGGCCTATCAGGCCAGTGGACGGGCCAGCGCGGTTCTGAACACCTCGTCCATCGCGGGGGTCAAGGGGGTTGGATCCTCGATCGCCTATGCCGCGTCGAAAGGGGCGTTGAACACGATGACCCTGTCACTGGCCCGCGCCCTTGCCCCGGCGATCCGGGTCAATGCGATCTGTCCGGGCTTCATCGGCACCCGCTGGTTCAAGGATGCGCTGGACGAGGAGGGCTTTGCCGCCAAGCAGCGCAGCGTCGAGGCGCTGACACCGCTGGCCGTCGCGTCAGAGCCCGATGACATCGCCGATACGGCGCTGTTCTTTGTGTCGGACGCCTCGCGCCATGTGACGGGCGAGCTGCTTCTGGTGGATGGGGGCATGCATCTGGGCAAGCCCCGCACCTGAACGGGGCCGCGCAGACAGGCGGCGACAGCTCTGTGCCGCCGCCCGTCAGCGTTGTCAGGACGTCAGCTCATAGGCGCGTTCGCCATGCACGGACAGGTCAAGCCCGTTGGTTTCGGTCTCGCGGTTCACGCGCAGCGGCGTGACAAGGGCTGCGATGCGGATCAGCACATAGGTCATCACCACGGTATAGACGCCCACGATGACCAGCCCGCCGACCTGCGGCAACCATGCGCCGTGACCGAAGACGGCGATCATCAGCGTGCCGAAGATCCCGCCCAGCCCGTGCACGGCAAAGACATCCAGCGTATCGTCGATCCGGGTGTGGTTCTTGATGAAAAGAACCGCCTCCTGGCAGATGATGCCCGCGATGGTCCCGATCACCACCGCCTCGAGCGGGCCGACATCCCCTGCCGCCGGCGTGATCGAGGCAAGGCCCGCGATGGTGCCCGTGACCATGCTGACCAGCGAGGAGCGGCCGAACTTGATGCGTTCCCACAGCGCCCAGCTGAGCGAGGCCGCCGCAGCCGACAGATGCGTCACAAGGATCGCCATGGCTGCAGATCCGTCCGCCGCCAGCGCCGATCCGCCGTTGAAGCCGAACCAGCCCACCCACAGCATCGCGGCACCGATCGCCACATAGCCCGGATTGTGCGGGGGCGTGGTCTTGTTCAGGCGCGGCCCCAGCAGCAATGCCAGAACGAGTGCCGCCAGACCCGCGGTTTCATGCACCACGATGCCGCCCGCAAAGTCCTTCACGCCGTTCTCGCCAAAGATCCCGCCCGCCGACAGGAAGCCGCCGCCCCAGATCCAGTGGGTGACCGGCGCATAGACCAGCAGCATCCAGAGCGCCGAGAACAGCAGCACGAAGCCAAAGCCGATCCGTTCCACATAGGCACCCACGATCAGCGCCGGGGTAATGACGGCAAAGGTCATCTGGAAGGTGATGAAAGCCACCTCGGGGATCGTGCCGAAAGCGTCCTCAGAGGTGAGACCGATCAGCATGGCGCGCCCCAGCCCGCCCCAATAGGGATTGTCGCTGCCAAAGGCGATGGAATAGCCCGCGATCAGCCACAGGATGCTCATCAATGCAGCGATGGCGAAGCAATGCATGAAGACGCTCAGCACATTGCGCGCGCGGACGAGGCCGCCGTAAAAAAGCGCAAGCCCCGGTAGTGTCATGAACAAGACCAGTGCAGTTGCGACCATGACCCATGCGGTATCGGCACCGTTCATCGTTTTCTCCCTTGCCGTGATATGCAGTGCGGGGGTCAGAGCGGCAGAAAGATGCTTTGAATAGAGGCAAATGTCGAAATAACTGCCTGAATGATGGTCAGTTTTTAAAGTGATTAATATTTAGTCGCGTATTTTGGGAATTGCCCGGCATTTCGGCACGTTTGTGATGGTGGCGATGCCTGCCCGATCCGGGTGCGACTCGCGCGCCCGTTTTGTCGCTTCTAGGCGTCGCCGCGCCACCATGCGGCGGGCTTGACCCGCTTTCCGCGTCCGCGATCCAGCCAGAGCGCCAGCCTGCGCAGGGGCGACAGCGCCAGCCTTTGCCACAGCCTGTGGCGCAGCTTGCCGAAATCGCGGTTGAAGGGACAGACCCGCAGGCAGATCGCGCAATCCGAGGCCTGACTGGCCCAGAACCCAAAGCAGCGCTCTGCGTCCGATGTCCATTTCCGGATCCCCCGGATGGCCGAGATGCCGCGCGGCGCATCCGTCGGCGGCCCGTAGGGCAGGGCCTTGACCGGGCAGGCATCGGCGCATTTGGTGCAGATCGCGCAGAATTCGGCCACGCCCAGCTTGCGCGGGCGGTCATGGTGCAGCGGCAGGTTGGTATAGATCTTGGAGAACCGCAGCCTCGGGCCATAGGCGGGGGTGATCACCATCTGGTTGCGGGCATATTCACCCAAGCCCGACTGCAGCGCATAGGGGATGACCAACCCGGTGTCGTTCATCGAGGCGACTGCCTCGTAGCCGAGGTTGCGGATATAGGCGGCCAGCTGCGTCACGATCGCGGCCTCCTCGCTATAGGCGCGCCCGGTGGCTGCGCCCGCCAGGGCCGACGGGTAGGTGGCCACAAGATCCGCGTCCATCTGGTGGCCGAGCACGATCACATTGCAGATGCCTTCGGGCAGGTCGTTGGGGGCCTCGCTCATGTCGCGGGTATCGACGCGAGTCGCATATTGCCAGCGTGGGTCCAGCCGCGTGATCCCGCAGAGGTCCGCGCCGAAAAACCGGGCGACGCGCTTGATCTCGTCGCTCATGCGGCTGGGGTCGTCGATGGCCACGGCCTCGGGGGCTACAGGGGTGTCGGGGCGGATCGCTGCCTGAAACCCCTCGCGGATGCCGTGTTCGGCGCCGCGCGCGGACAGTACGTCCGACACCAGCCATGCGGCATTGCGCAGGGCGAAGTCGCGGTGCTGGAAGCCGTCGCCACGGCGCGGCGCGGCCTCGATCCGGTAGGAGGCAAAGAAGCGGTCGGTCTTGTCGCTGCGAATGCTGCTGTCCCAGAAGGCGCGGGTGAAGATGTCGTTGCGCTGCCGGAACGGCTCGAAATCCCCGGTCACCTCGATCCCCGCAAGGGCATCGTCGGGCTGGGTCTTCGCAATGGGGTCGGGCCGTGCCATGCACGAAACGCTAGGCTGCGCTGCGGGGTCTGTCCAGCCTCGACGCCTAAAGGCCGATGGTCCAGATGAACAGCAGGCCAAGCCCCAGCAGGAACAGGGTTTCCACAAGGATGATCGCGCCATAGGAGGGGCGGACCCGCGCGATTTCGGCCAGACTGGTGCGCACCCCAAGCGCCGAGATCGCCACGACAAGGCACCAGCGCGAGGCATCGGCCGCGACCGACATTACCGCCTGCGGCACCAGCCCGGCATTGCCCATCACCGCAAGCCCCACGAACATCACCAGAAACCATGGCAATTGCAGGCGCGCGCTTTGCGCATTGCGGAAGCTCAGCATCACGACCAGCATGACCACCGGCAGAAGCGCCACCCGCAGCATCTTGACGAAGGTGGCGATCACGCCCGCCTCGTCGCTGATGGAATATCCCGCGCCCACGACCTGCGCGACATCGTGGATCGTGGCCCCGATCAGGAAACCGCTTTCGGCGTGGGACAGGCCCAGAGCCGTGAAGAGGATCGGATAGACGATCATCGCCACCGTCGACAGGATGGTGACGGCGATGACCACGAACAGCGTATCGGTTTCGCGCTCGGGCCGGTGCGGCAGGACCGAAGCGATGGCCAGCGCCGCCGATGCGCCGCAGATGGCGACCGATCCGCCCGCCAGCATGCCGAAGGCCATGCGCCGCCCCAGAAGTCGCGCCATGACCGCGCCACAGCCCAGTGTCGCGATCACGAAGCCGACCACGGCCAAGGCAGGGACCGCGCCCACGGTTTCGATGTCACCCACCGTCAGGCGCAGGCCCAGAAGGCCCACGCCGAGACGCAGCAACGTCTTGGCCGCGAAATCCAGACCCGGCGCGCAGGTCGGATCGGAAGACAGGAAATGAAAGGCCATGCCGATCAGCAACGCGAACAGCATCACCGGCGCGCCATAGTGTTCGGACAGAAAGGCCGAGGCGACCGCGATCAGTGCGGCCACCATCACCCCGCGCGCATGGCTGCGCCAAAGCGTTCCCGCCTGTCCCATCGTGGCTGTCATTCCCGTCATTGTCCTGAATCAGGGTGCGACCCAGCGATCGGCAAAGTCGAAGGCCTTGTCATAGCCGAACAGCGCCACGGCGCCCCCGGTGTGCAGGAAGACCACGCGCTCGCCCTTCTTGAAATGGCCCTTGCGGATCAGGTCGATGAAGCCAGCAGCACCCTTCGCGGAATAGACCGGGTCCAGCAGGATGCCTTCCAGTTCGGCAAACATGCGGATCGCGGCCAGCCCGTCCTCGGTGGGGATGCCGTAGCCCTGGCCCACGTAGTCGGTGTTGGCGACGACATCCTCGCGCGCGACCACGCCGGGGCAGCCCAGTTTCTCGGCCGTCTTGACTGCCAGATTATAGACATTCTCTTCTTGCTTGGCCTTGGGGGCGCGCACGCCGATGCCCAGCAGCGGGATGCCCGCGTTCATCGCCTTCAGCCCGGTGATCAGGCCCGCCTGCGTCCCGGCGCTGCCGGTTGCATGCACGATGTGATCCACCTGCAGGCCACGGTCGTTGAACTGCGACAGCATCTCGAAGGCGCAGTTGACATAGCCCAGTGCGCCGGTGGGGTTCGATCCGCCGCCGGGGATGGTATAGACCTTGCGACCTTCGGCGCGGAAACGGTCGGCCACAGCCTCCATCTCGGCGTTCATGTCGCCGCCGGCGGGGCGCTTTTCGGTCGTGGCGCCATGCATGTGATCCAGCAGCACGTTGCCGTTGTTGTTGTAATTGCTGTCGTTCGACCCGGTGCGGTCCTCCAGCAGGATATGGCAGGCCATCCCCATCTTGGCCGCGAAGGCGGCAGTCTGGCGGGCGTGGTTCGACTGCGTCGCGCCTTGCGTCATCACCATGTCCGCGCCCTGAAGTTCGGCTTCGGCCATCAGGAATTCCAGCTTGCGGGTCTTGTTGCCGCCCGTGGACAGGCCGGTGCAGTCGTCGCGCTTGATCCAGATCTCGGGGCCGCCCAGTTCGGCGCTCAGCCGGTCAAGACGTTCAAGCGGCGTGGGCAGATGGGCGAGAAAGCGGCGGGGATAACGGGCGAGATGCATGGGGCAGGCCTTTCATGTTGCGTCAAGTGACTTATAAGTGGGGAATTCCGGCAAATCGAATGCGAATATCGCAAGACAAGATGCAACAATTGCATGTTATGCGACTGCCCTCTATCATTGCGCCATGCACCATGACTGGCTTGAAGACATCCTTGCCGTGCTCGACGCCGGGTCATTCGCCCGCGCGGCCGAGCAGCGCAACATCACGCAATCGGCCTTTACCCGCCGTATCCGCGCGATCGAGGATGGATTGGGCACGCCACTGTTCGACCGTCGCCGCAAGCCTGTCGCTCTTCTGCCCGCCCTGCGCAGCCAGGAGGCGGCATTGCGCCGTCTGGGGCAGGAGACGCGCGACCTGCGCCGCGCCTTGCGCGCCGCGGCACGTGGCGACGGGCGGATCGTGACCCTCGCCTGCCAGCATGCGATCACCGCCACGATCTCGCCGGGGCTGGTCCGGCGGTTGACCGAACTGGGCTGGTCCTCGGTCCGGGTGCGGTCGGGCAACCGTGACGAATGCCTGCTGCAACTGATCTCGGGCGTGGCCGATCTGGTGGTGACCTATGATTATCCCGATCCGGCCGACACGCTGGAGCCGCCGGGTCTGATCGCGCGGCGCATCGGCCGCGAGACGCTGACCCCGGTCTGCCTGCCCGAAGTCGCGGCCACGCTGGGCGATGATCTGCCCGTGATCAGCTATCCGCCCGAGGTGTTTCTGGGCGAACTGGTCGAACGGCATCTGTGGACTGATCTGCCGCCGGGGCGCAGCATCACCCGCCGCGCCGAGACCGCGTTGACCCTTGCCGCCTATCACTACGCGCTCAACGGGATAGGGATCGCGTGGTTGCCCTTGTCGCTGGTCAAGGCGGATCTGGATGCAGGCCGGCTGGTCCGGCCGCTGGAGGCGGGGCCCGATCACGCGCTGGATGTCCGGCTGATCCGGCTGGCCGATGGCGGCGATGCCGGCACCCTGCAGGCGTGGGAGGCGCTGGTGATGGCGGCGGACCGGCGCGGGGCAGCGGGCTAAAACGCATCCCAGATCATGCGGCCCATATCGTCCAGCCTTTCGGTCGAACAGAACAGCGAGATCGTCAGATTGGCCGTCCACCGGTCGCCGCCCATGCGCACCAATGTGCCATCGGCCAGCTCTTCGCGGATCGAGAACTCCGGCAGCCAGGCCACGCCGGCCCCGGCCAGTGTGCGCCGCTTGAGGGCTTCGGCCAGCGAATCCATGTAGCGGATCGACAGGGCCGTGCCGCGATTGCCGATGGTGCGGTCGACCACCGTGCCCAGAAAGGTGTTGGGATCATAGCTGAGGTAGGGCACCGCAATGTCCCCATCACCCAGCAGCCGCCAGCCGTGCCGCGCGGCGGCGTCGTGCAGCGCCACGGGGATCAGCCGCTCGGTGCAGATGTCCTTTCGTACGAACCGGGTCTCATCGAGGATCGGGGCCACGTCCTGATGCCGGTAATAGAGCAGGAACTCGCAGGCCCCTTCGGTCAGCAACTGGCAGCAGGCCGTCAGCGTGTCCGACAGCACGCGGGTCCGTAGTTCGGGGTGGCGTGTTTCGAATTCCGCCAGCCGCGGTTGCAGATAGTTGACCGAAATGGCGTGCAGCGCGGCAAACCGCTGGAACGAGGCATTGCCGCGCTCGGCCTCGCGGATCGCCTGCCGCGAATCGGTCAGCTGCGCCATGGTCTGCTGGGCGATGGGCAGAAACTGGCGCCCCGCCTCGGATAGCTGCACGGGATATGTGGCCCGGTCGATCAGCGGCACGCCGATCCAGTTCTCCAGCGACCGGATGCGCCGGCTGAAGGCGGATTGGGTGATGTTGCGCTCTTCCGCGGCGCGGGTGAAGTTCAGTGTCCGCCCCAGGCAGACGAAATCGCCAAGCCAGTTGATGTCCATGACGCCCCCTTGGCTTGACATGCTAGGCAGGGTCATTTTGTCATGCAAGATCGGAATAGTTTGATGTTTCATTTGAATTGGCCTGATCCGCGGCCCCGGGCTTAGCATTCGAGTGTCCCCGGTCGTGGCCTTGCGCCGAATCAGCCGGGACCCCGACACAAACACCCAAGAAGGCCGGAAAAGCGGCCTCGCGATCCCAACGACAAGGAGTATGAGATGACTTTTTCCTGGAAAACCGTTCTTCCGGCTGCCGGCCTGGTCGCGGCGGCCTCTGTCGCGGCGCAGGCTGCCGACACGACGATCCGCCTGTCCACCTATGTGAACGAAACCGACATTCGCTATGAGGGCTTCGTGCATTTCGCCAATCTGGTCGCCGAAAAGACAGGCGGCAGCGTCGAGGTGCAGATCTTCCCGTCCTCGACCCTGCATGGCTGGTCCGAAGGTGTGGATGCACTGCAAGGCGGCGTGTCCGACATCAGCTGGATCCCCGCTGACGAGCGGCTGCCCTGCTACCGTGTCACCTCGCTTTATCCTGCGGCCATCGATCTGGAAAACCAGGTCGCGATGGATGCCGCCTATGCCGAGCTGATCCGCGACGAGGCGTCGAATGTGGGCCTCGTGCCGCTGTTCAACTCGAACTATTCCTACGATCAGGAATGGTGGTTCGAAGAACCGATTGCCGATCTGGGCGATCTGAAGGGCAAGCAGGTGCGTTCCATCGGGCCGCTGGTCAGCATGATGATCGAGACCTGGGGCGGCGCGCCGGTCTTCGTGGCCCCCAAGGAAGTGTTCCAATCCGCCGAACGCGGCGTGGTGGACGGGATCAACATGGGGGTCGCCACCTATTCCAGCTGGCAGCTCTGGAGCGTGATGCCCTACATGGTCAACGCCAACCTCTTCTACGGCAACATCCAGTACATGATGAACAAGTCCAAGTTCGACAGCCTGACCCCCGATCAGCAGGCCGCCGTCACGGCCGCCGCGCGCGAGACTGAAGAATGGCTGAAGCCGCGCTATGAAGACTGGGTCGACCAGCGCGTCGGCAATGCCGTGATGAAAGGCGGCGGCGCTGCTGTCGCCATCAGCCAGGACAAGCGGATGGAGCTGATCAACAGCGTGCAGGGCAAGTGGAACGAGACGGTGCAGGCCGCATGCGGTGCGGAACTGGCAGGCTCGTTGCTGTCGCTTTTCGCCGACAACGCGCCCTGATCATCATCGGGATACCCCCCGCCCGGCCCCGTGCCGGGCGGAAAACCTGACTGGCAAGGAAAAGTGACATGCAAACGGGACTGGACCGCACGATTGCGGTGGTTGAACGGCTTGTCGTATGGCTGGCGGCTGGCGGCGCGCTGATTGTCCTGATCCAGATGGTCTGGATCAGCTGTGGTGTCTTCACGCGCTACGCGCTGAACGCGCCTGACCGGATGGTGACCGAGGCAACGGCGCTTTTGCTGTTTCCTGTGGCCTTCGCGGGCCTTGCCTATGCCATGCGCGAGGATGCCTATCCCAAGGTCACGATGCTGACGGACCGTTTGCCGCCGATGGGCCGCAAGCTGGTCGGCATCCTGAACCTGTCGCTGATGGCCGGGGTGGGGCTTTTCTTTTCGCTCGCGGGCATCAGGGCCACGCAAAGCGCGTTCAACTCGGGCGCCTCGTCCGAGATCCTGCTCTGGCCGCGCTGGATGTTCTGGGCGCCCGGTGCGGTCTCGCTCATCGTCTTTTCGCTTTACGCCGCGCTGCTGCTGACGCGGCTGATCCGCACCCCCGCGCAGGAGGTCTGAACCATGGAATGGTATGAAGTCGGTCTTGGCCTTCTGGGGCTGCTGATGCTGCTGATCGGTATCGGTCTGCCCATCCCCTTCGCGCTGGCGGCGGCCTCGTTGCCCTTCCTCTGGCAGATCCAGAGCTTCGAGACATCGCTCGTGTCCTCGCAGCTGAAACTGTGGGGCGTCTGGATCGACTATATCCTGCTGGCGGTGCCGCTGTTCGTCTTCCTCGGCGAATTGATCGGCAAGTCGAATATCGGCCCCAATCTCTACCAGTTCCTGCATCAGGGCTTCCGGCTGCGCGGCTCTGCCGCATATGGCTCGATCGGGGCTTGCGCCGGTTTCGGCGCGGTCTGCGGATCCTCGATGGTGGGGTCGCTGACCATCGGCGGTGTGGCGCTGCCGGAAATGCTGCGGCTGGGCTATGGCAAGGAACTGTCCTCAGGCGTGCTGGCCGCGGGCGGCACCCTGTCGGTGCTGCTGCCGCCCAGCCTGATCCTGCTGTTCTACGGGATCGTAACCGATCAGAGCATCGGCGATCTGTTCATCGCGGGCGTCATTCCCGGCCTGATCCTTGTGACGCTGTTCTGCGTGGTGGTGATGATCTGGGGCGTGATGCGCCCCGATGACATCCCCGCGCAGGAACAGGCGGTGCGCATGGGGCTGTTCCAGATCGCCGCCACAGTGGGCCCCATCGCCCTGATCGGGCTGGTGATCACGGTCGCGATCTATGCGGGCATCGCCACACCGACCGAAGCTGCCGCAGTCGCGGCGCTGCTGACGGTGATCCTTGCCTTCGGCGTGGGTGGTCTGGGCTGGGACGGTTTCCGCGATGCGTTGCTGGCAACGATGCGGACCATGGGTTACCTGGGCCTGCTGCTGTCGGCGGGCACGCTGTTCGGCTTCGTGCTGACCTATTACCGGGTCCCTTACGAATTCACGCAGTTCTTCCTTGGCTTTGACCTGTCGCCCTATGTCGTTCTGACCATCGTGCTGATCTTCTACATCGTGCTGGGGATGTTCCTTGAACCGGTGTCGATGACCTTCATCACGCTGCCCACGATCTTCCCGCTGATGGCGGCGGCCGGGTTCGACCTGATCTGGTTCGGCGTCGTCTACACCATCACGATGGAGATCGCGGTGCTGACACCGCCTGTGGGGCTGAACCTCTACGTGATTCAGGGCATCAGCCGGGGGCAGGTCTCGATCGGGCAGGTCATCACCGGCTGTCTGCCCTTCATTGCCGCCCTTGTCGTCCTGATCGTCGTTCTGATCCTTTTCCCGGAGACTGCCCTGTGGCTGCCCGAACAGATGAAGTGAGACGCGCCGACGGTTCGACCTATTGTCGTGCCGGGGTTGGCCCTGCGCTGGTGCTGGTGCATGGCTACCTTGGCGGTGCGGCGCAATGGCAGCACGAATTCGCCCGCCTCTCGGATCGCTTCGACGTGATCGCGCCCGATCTGCCGGGCTATGGCGATGCCGCCGCGGCAGGGTGCATCGACCGCATCGACGGCTTTGCCGCACATCTGGCGGGTCTGGTGGACGAGCTGGGCCTGACGCGGTTCCATCTGCTGGGGCATTCCATGGGCGGGATGATCGTGCAGGAATTCGCCGCGCGCCATGCGGCCCGGATCGACAAGCTGATCCTCTATGGCACCGGGCCTCTGGGGTTGATGCCCGACCGGTTCGAACCGCTTGAGGTATCGCGCAAAAGACTGGCCGAGGATGGTGTCGCCCGCACGATCCGCCGGATCGGATCGACCTGGTTCCGCGATGGAAGTGCCGCGCCGGGGTTCGAACTTGTGGCCAGCCTTGGCGCGCAGGCCAGCGAAACGGCGGCGCAGGCCGGGCTTGACGCCATGAGCCGCTGGGACGGTCGCGCGGCCCTTGCAGGCCTGTCGATGCCTGCGCTCGTGCTGTGGGGTGATGGCGATCAATCCTATCGCTGGCCTCAGGTCGAGGCGCTGTGGCGTGGTCTGCAAGACAGCCAGCTTGCGGTCATTCCGGGCACCGCCCATGCAGCACATCTGGAAAAATCCGCCTTGTTCCAGGCGATTGTGACGGATTTCCTGCACCCCGCCTGATCCGGTGGTGGCATCGGTCAGGGGTTGCACGCGGGGCAATCGCCCGGATCGGCCTCGGTCCTGCCGTCTGGCCGGGGCACAGGGCGCGTGGTGCCTCAGCCCGTGCAGCCATGCAGCTCATGCGCGATCAGAAGGCTTGGCCCGCCGCACCAACTGCAGGGCAGGCCCGGCACCGTGCCCAGTCGCCCCCAGCCCGGCGCGCCACAGGTATCGCAGCGGCAGGCCAGCCTGTCCGCCATCTGTCGGCCCAGCCTTGCGATCATCGCCATGCGTCGTGGGTTCATATGGGCGCGCATGTCGGTCTGCACCATCGCCTTGCCGGTCGGGCTTGCCCTGCAGGCGGCGGCTATGGCGGCGGCAAGCGCGGGCATCCCGGTCAGCCCCTTGGCGACAGGTCGGCCTTCGGCGCCCACAGCAGACACGATCAGCGCCGTGTCGGGAAAGCCTACGCGCGTCAGCAGGGGGGCTGTCTGGTCAATATCTTCGACCTCCTCATGGTCATAAGTGGGCCGGTCATCGCCCAGACGCTCGATGATCTCCCGGCCCGTTTCCGCGTCACGCCAGAGCAGGATTTCAAGACCGGCGGCCAGAAAGGGGATTGCGGGATGCGGGCCATAGGCCCCTTCGCTGGCCAAGCCTGCAGGCAGGCCCGTGGCCTTTATCGCGGCGATGGCCTTGGCGCGGGCGGCCTCCTCCATGCTGCCTGCGCGCGGTGTCTCGGCGTTGAAGGTGCCGAAGCGGTCGGTGTCCAGCCTGTCCGGCACGATCAGGCTGACCGACAGGCGCGCAAAGGCCGGTGCAAGCGCGCGCTCCTTTGCGTGCATCGTTCCCAAGGCGACACGCGCCGGCAGGGTGCCGGCGCGGTTTTGCGGCGCGGTGGTCTTGCCCATCGTCATGCGCCGATCACGGCCTCTGCCAGCGCGATCCACAGCGGGATCGACAGGATCGCAACCGGTGTGCCCAGCCCGGTCGAGGTGCCGACATAGGCCGAAGGATTGGCCTCGGGCAGGGCGGCGCGCAGGGTTGGCGGCCCCGAGATATCCGAACTCGAAGAGGCCATGACTGCCAGAAGGACCACACCTCCGGCGGAAAAGCCCGTCAGATGATGTGCGACAAGGCCGATGCCGAAGCCGATCAGGCCATGCACCAGAGGGGCCGCCAGCCCGTAGATCACATAGACATGAGCGACCTTGCGCAGATCCGCCAGCCGCGACCAGGCCTCCATGCCCATCACCAGCATCAGCAGGGACAAGAGCCCCCGGAACAGCGGCTCGTAGAAGCTGGCATAGACCGCGTCGGGCCGCGCCAGAAGCCCCAGCCCCAACCCCAGCAGCAGCGCCGAGATCGCGGGGCTTTTCAGCGTATCGACCAGAATTTCGCGCACAAGCTCGCCATGCCCGGTGCCGCCGGTCTGCCCCATGGTCACCGTCGCCACACCGCCTTGCGGCATGATCGACCGGGCTGCCTTGCGTTCGGCGCTCATCCGGGCCAGCAGGATCGCGGTCAGAAGGGCGGCAATGTCCATGAAAGGGTAAAGCGCGCCGATGAAACCCTCATAGGCCATGCCCGCCCCGTCCAGCATCGCCATCCCCGCCGCGAGGGTCGAGGCCGAGACAGCCCCGAACAGACCAGCGGTGGCCATGCCGTCCATCTCGGACACCTGCGATTGCCGCAGCAGGACCATCTGCCCCAGCAGCACGATCACGATCCCCGCCAGCGCCGCGCCAAGGGCCGGGACTGCCAGCGACATCAGATCGGCCTCGCGCACGGCGATACCGGCGCCCAGCCCGACCTTCATCAGCAGCAGAAGAACGATCAGCTTGTAGACAGGCTCGGGCACCTCAAGGCGGCTGCCAAGTGCTGCCAGCACCATGCCCCCGATCAGAAAGGCCAGGGTGGGTTGCTGGATCTGGGTCAGGATGGTGGTGGCGATATCGACGAGGGGGTCCATGCGGGCAATCTCCTGAAAGGGTGTGACAGGCTTTTGCCGCAGTTTGTGCGTGATATAAAATATATAGTTTTTGCGTAATCATTCGTTTTTATAAATGTATAAGCAAGCGCTATCGCATGGATCGAGGCTTGAGCTGCGCAGGCGCGCCGACTAGCGTTCCGGCATGTCGGACATCGCCCTGATTTGAAGGATCTGAGAATGGCCAAGACGAACGAGAATCCGATCTGGTCCCATGTGGACGCCAAGCGTGAGGCCTTCATCGGATTGGCCGATCGCGTGTTCGACATGCCGGAAATCGCCTATACTGAGGTCCGGTCCTGTGCCGAACACACAGCCATGCTGCGGGCCGAAGGGTTCCGGGTCACGCAGGGCGTGGCCGGTATCCCCACCGCTGTTGTCGGCGAGGCGGGCGCAGGCGGGCCGGTGATCGCGATTCTCGGGGAATATGACGCGCTTCCCGGCCTCAGCCAGCAGCCTGGCCTGGCCGAGCCGCGGATGATCGACCCTGCGGGTTTCGGGCATGGCTGCGGGCACAACCTGCTGGGGTCTGCAGCGATGCTGGCGGCCACGGCGATCAAGGACTGGCTGGCCGCCGAGGGCATCGCGGGGCGCGTACGCTATTATGGCTGCCCCGCCGAAGAAGGGGGGGCTGCCAAGACCTATATGGTCCGCGACGGGTTGTTCGACGATGTCGATCTGGC
Organism: Paracoccaceae bacterium; assembly: GCA_041596235.1. Classification (GTDB taxonomy): domain Bacteria; phylum Pseudomonadota; class Alphaproteobacteria; order Rhodobacterales; family Rhodobacteraceae; genus Seohaeicola. Next base: position 79,588 of record JBFHIW010000006.1, on the reverse strand, counting down.
GATCACCTGGCATCCGGCCAGTTTCAACGGTGTCGATGATGCGCGGTCGCTGGCCAACACCCGGATCGATTTCACCTTCATCGGCAAGGCTGCCCATGCGGCCGCGGCCCCCGAACTGGGGCGTTCGGCGCTGGATGCGGTCGAATTGATGAACATCGGTGTCAACTATATGCGCGAACACATGCCGGATGATGCGCGGGTGCATTATGCCTATCTGGATGCGGGCGGCTCTGCGCCCAACGTGGTGCAGGCCAAGGCGACGGTGCGGCAGTTGATCCGCGCGCGTGACCTCAAGGGGCTGTCCGATCTGGTGGCCCGCGTACGCGCGATCGCCGATGGCGCCGCGCTGATGTCGGGCACCAAGGTCACCTCGCAGGTGTTTTCGGCTGTGTCGAACCTTGTCGGCAATCGCCCTCTGGAAGAGGCGATGCAGGCCGCCTTCGACAGTCTCGGCCCCGTGCCCTTCGACGAGACAGATCTGGCCTTTGCCCGCGAGATCCGCGCAACCCTCACGCCCGAGGATATCGCGGATGTGTTCCAGCGCCTGAGCATGAAGCCCGATTACGATCTGGCGCTGTGCAATTTCATTGCCCCGCTGGATCGGCCTTTCGCGGGCGGGATGGGATCGACCGATGTGGGCGATGTCAGCTGGGCCGTGCCCACGGTTCAGGCACGGGTGGCGACCGCCGCGATGGGCACGCCGCTGCACACATGGCAGCAGACCGCACAGGGCAAGGCGCCTTTTGCCCACAAGGGCATGGTCCATGCGGCCAAGGTGATGGCTGCCACGGCACGGGCCGCCCTTCTTGACGATCGTCTGCGGGCGGCGGCGCGGAAGGCGCATCAGGACCATCTTGCGGCCTTCCCCTATGCCTGCCCGATCCCCGCCGAAACCCGGCCGCCGATCGCCGCCGAATAGAGCGGGCCACGCGCGACGGCGGCAGGCGGGGCGGGCAGGCAGGGTGGTGGGCAGGCTTGATCCATATCATGGCCTGCTGTCCTGTCCTGTGGTCAATGGGAGCAGATGATCTGCAACCGTTTGGCGCATGAACCCCATTCTTGGCATAGCCCTTCTTGTCCTGATCCTTGCAGGAGCCGCCCTTAGCGCGCTGCGCCTGCTGGATCAGCGGGCCGACCGCGCGGAACGGGACCGGCTTGCGGGGTTTCAGCCGACCGATCCCGTTCCCTTCAACCCCGGGATGGTCGCGGACCTGCCCGATCCGGCGCGTCGCTTTTTCACCTATGCCATCCGGCCCGGAACGCCGCTGCTGCCGGTGGCCGAGATCGACATGGACGGCATGTTCAGCATGGGAGACAAGGCCGCGCCGGCCTATCAGACCATGCAGGCGCAACAGATCCTCGCGGCGCCCCAAGGGTTTGTCTGGTCGATGCGGACCCTGTCCGGGATGCCGCTGTCGGGATCGGATACAGGATCATGGACCCGGTTCCGCATCTACGGTTTCATACCCGTCGCACGGCTTGGCGGGGACCCGGATCACCGACGCTCGGCCTTCGGTCGCTACGTGGCCGAGGCCGTGTTCTGGACGCCCGCCGCATTGCTGCCGGGGCCGGGCGTGGACTGGACCGCCGTCGATGACCGGACCGCGCGCGTGACCATCCGGCATGACGGGCTGGAGCAGGCCGTCGATGTCATCGTGGATCCCGAGGGCCGCCCGCTCGAGGTTCGGTTCCAGCGTTGGAGCGACGCCAATCCCGACAGGCAGCATCGCCTGCAACCCTTTGGCGGCTACCTGTCCGACTTTCGCGAGGTGCAGGGCTACCGCGTGCCGTTCCGGGTCGAGGCGGGCAACATGTTCGGCACCGAGGATTATTTCCCCTTCTTCCGGGCCGAGGTCAGAGCAATCCGTTTTCCCGGATCGCCGCCATGATGCCGCTTGTGCTGGTCGTTCAGGTTGTTCTGCCCCTTGCGGCGATCCTGTGGGTTGTGCTTTGGCCGGCAGGCAATCTGGCCGGGTTGATGCTGCAGGTCGCGGGCACCGGCGCGTTTCTTTTTGCGCTGGCGCGTGTGGCGCAATGGGCGCTGCCGGTCTGGTGGCTGCCTTGGGTCTATGGCGCGGTCTGGCTGGCGGGCATTCTGATCCGCGTGCCGCGCCACGGGCTGTCGGGGATGGCCGTCCGGCCCGGCGGGGTGACCGGATGGTGCCTGCTGGCGCTTGGGCTGGGGCTGCTGGCGCTGGGCGGCTGGTTCGGTGGCCGCGCCATGGCAGGGGCATCCCGCCGCCCGTGCCGGTCGTCGACATCGCCAACCCCTTCGGACCGGGCCGCTATCTTGTGGGTCATGGCGGGTCCAACGCCCTGATCAACGGTCATTTGAAGACGCTCGATGCCAGCGTGCCGCGCTTTCTGCCGTGGCGCGGGCAATCCTATGCGGTGGATTTCTTCGGGCTGGGCTCATTCGGCTTGCGCGCAAACGGCTGGCGCCCCGCCGATCCGCAGGCCTATGCGATCTTCGGCGCCACCCTGCGCGCACCCTGCGACGGGGCCGTGGTTGTGGCCGAAGGGGCGATGCCTGATTTCGCGGTGCCGCAACAGGACCCGGTCAATCGGCTGGGCAATCACCTGATCCTGCGCTGTGGCGAAGCCGATATCGTGCTGGCCCATCTGCGGCAGGGCAGCCTGCGGGTGGCAGCGGGTGATCGTGTCAGAGAGGGCGAGCCGCTGGCCGAGGTTGGCAATTCCGGTGCCTCGACCGAGCCGCATCTGCATATCCACGCCCAGCGTCCGCCTGCGGTGGGGCAGCCGCCGATCTCGGGCGATCCGCTGGCCCTGCGGATCGACGGGCGGTTTCTGGTCCGGGGTGACCGTCTGGCAGGACAGGCCGGGTGATGGCGCGTGTCACCTCAGGCCTCGCTGACCCGCCGCACCGGTTTGCCGGGGACAAGACCGGCCTCAAGCCGTGCATGGGCATCGCGCCCCGGCCTGCGCGGCCAGTGCCATCGGCGTGCGGGCCAGCAGCAGCCAGAGCGCAAAGGCGAATTCGGCCAGAATGCAGATCAGATAGGCGGGTTGAAACGCCGCAACCGCCTCCGGTGCCGCGATGCGCAGCCCGCTGCCTGTCAGGTAGACAAGACCCGCCAAAATGATCGCACCCCCGAGGATACGGGCCTGCGCGCGCACCAGAAGCGTCCCCGTCAAAAGGCAGCAGACACCGAAGAAGACCAGCCCCATGTCATAGCTGAAGCCATGGGTCTGGATCGCGGCAAGGGCATGGGCCGGGTTCGCCTCGGCCCAGCCCAGTGCGCTGTGCAGGCCGGGCAGCGCGCTGCCGATGATCGCCGCCTGCACCAGCCGCATCGCCAGCGCCGCCAGCGCCAGCCCGTGACCCAGAGGGGCGAGCAGGCCGAACAGCAACACGCCCACCGCGACATCGGCAAGGGCCATGACCGTGTCGGCCAACAGACCCAAGCGAAACAGCCCCTCGGATTGAAGGATGTTGCGGGCTGTCGCTTCGGCATCGGCGGGCAGGATCAGCGTGCCGCGCACGTATCCTTCGGCCCAGAGCCCGCAGATGATGATCACAAGGTAAAGCAGACCGGCCATGCGCGGGGGTTTCAGGGGCAGGGTCGCCATTCACGGTCTCCTTGTCTCGGGTCGGGCGCTGCTTACGGCGGGACAAACCCCGTCGCGTGCTGTCATGGACAGGACCCGTCCGCCCGCATCGAGCATAACTAATTATCATGTTGCGCGCGACCCTCGCGCCGGGGAGGGTCCGCAGATCATTCTGCCGGTCCGCGTGGGGGCTGGCGCAGATCCCCATGGCGGTAGGCGGCAGGCCATGATTTACTTTGCCGGGCCTGCCGTGTCCGGGCGGCGCGGCTTGCGCCAGCCGTTCGCGGCGCAAAACCGCAAGGGCCGTGGCGATCAGGGCGCAGGCCCCTGAAACCAAAGAAGGAAACAACCATTCATGAGCCGTGATGCCGCCATTGCCAACGTCACCGAATATTTCCAGAGCGGTCGTTTCCAGTCCGATCTGGCGGGGCTTGTCGCCCATGAGACCGAAAGCCAGAATCCCGATCAGGCCGCCGCACTGACCCGCTACCTGTCCGAGGCGATGATGCCCCGGCTGACGGCGATGGGCTTTGACTGCCAAATTCATGACAACCCCGAACCGCAGGGTGGCCCGCTTCTGACCGCCGAGCGGCACGAGGGCGCGGGGCTTCCCACGATCCTGACCTATGGCCATGGCGATGTGATCCGCGCCCAGACCGACCAGTGGCGCAAGGGGCTGCATCCCTTCCGTCTGGTCGAAGAGGGGGATCGTCTCTATGGGCGTGGGACGGCAGACAACAAAAGCCAGCACCTGATCAATTTCGCGGCGCTCGAGTCGGTGCTGGCCACGCGCGGCACCTTGGGTTTCAACGTCAAGGTCGTGATCGAAATGAGCGAGGAAACAGGCTCGCCCGGGCTGTCGGCGTTTTTCGCCGCACATCGCGACATGCTCAAGGCCGATGTGCTGATCGCCTCGGACGGGCCGCGGCTTCAGCCGGATGTGCCCACGATGTTCATGGGCTCGCGCGGCGGCGTGACCTTCGATCTGGTCGTCGATCTGCGCAAGGGCGCACATCATTCCGGCAACTGGGGCGGCCTGCTGGCCGATCCCGCGATGATCCTCGCGCAGGCCCTGTCCACGATCACCGATGCGCGCGGCCAGATCCGTATTCCCGCATGGCGCCCGGACAGCCTGACCCCCGCAGTGCGGGCGGCGTTGAAGGGCCTGCCGATCGACAGCACCGATGGTCCGGCCATAGACACGGATTGGGGCGAGGACAGCCTGACCCCGGTCGAACGCGCCTATGGCTGGAACAGCTTTGCCATTCTCGCGATGAAAAGCGGTGTGCCCGAGGCACCGGTCAACGCGATTTCCGCCCATGCCCGCGCGACCTGCCAGCTGCGCTATGTGGTGGGCACCGATCCCGATGACATCCTGCCTGCGTTGCGCCGGCATCTGGATGCACATGGGTTCGACAAGGTCGATATCGTGCCGCATGATCGCGGTTTCTTCAACGCGACACGGCTTGCCCCCGATCATCCTTGGGTTACCTTCGTCGCCGACAGCCTGACGCGCAGCGCGGGGCAGGTGCCCCATATCCTGCCGAACCTGGCCGGATCGCTGCCCAATGACAGTTTCAGCGACATTCTTGGCCTGCCCACGGTCTGGGTGCCGCATTCCTATCGCGGATGCTCGCAGCACGCGCCCGATGAACATGTCCTCAAGCCGGTCTGCCGCGATGCGCTGCGTCTGATGGCGGGGCTGTTCTGGGATCTGGGCGAGCGCGGAACCCCCGGCTGACGCGATCCGGGCCACCGCGCAGGTAATCCTGTCAATTGTCCATGTTAACAGCCTGTCAATCGGTCATCGGCTAAACCCATCCTTGGGTGAGTAAGCAGGTGGTGGAGATGGGCACGCAGTCGAATGCGGCGCCAGTCATCATCAAACGGAAGAAGATCATCGCAGGCGGACACCACGGTGGGGCGTGGAAAGTGGCCTATGCCGATTTCGTGACGGCGATGATGGCCTTTTTCATGTTGATGTGGCTGTTGAACGCGACAACCGAGAAACAGCGCAAGGGCTTGGCGGATTACTTTGCGCCGACCGTGGCGGTCAGCCGTGTATCCGGCGGCGGTGATGGCGCCTTCGGCGGGGATAGCATCTTTTCCGAAGAGGTGCTGCCGCGTGTCGGGACAGGGGCCACCAGCCTGCGCCCCACCGAAAGCGACAGATCGCGGGGCGCGGCCCTGGTGGAGGCGGATCGCGCGGCGATGGAACAGGTTGCCGAGAACCTGCTGGTCATGGGCGGTCAAAGTGCGATCGAAGAGGCCGCGCTGCGCCATGTCGTGACGCGCCTCTCCGATGAGGGTCTTGTGGTCGAGCTTTTCGATCTGCCGGACAATTTCCTGTTCGAGGCGCAGACCGATCAGCCCACCCCCTTGCTGATCGAACTGGCACGCATGATTCACGAGGCGTTCTCCCTTGTCCTGAACCCTGTCGCGGTCGAGGGCCATGTGGCCGCCAGACCCGTTGTCGTCGCGAAGAACCCCAGTTGGGAGCTGTCGGTCGGCCGGGCTGACCGCATGCGCCTCATGCTGCAGCAACAAGGGGTGGCGCCTGCGCGACTGCAGCGTGTCACCGGTCATGCCGACCGTCGGCAGGCTGCGGCGGATCCCATGGATGTGCGTAACAACCGGCTCGAGGTGATCTTGCTCATGCAGTCGCCCTGACGGGGCATGACCCTTTGGCCGCCGCTCTCCGCAGCCTCGCAGGGCAGGGCGGCGACGCGGTTGTTGAGAATTTTATGCGTTAGCCTGCTGTTAAACCGATGCCTGTATTGCTGTTGGCAACGTGGTCGGTACAGCAGAAAGGCGTATCCATGACAATCTCTTCTTCCCTGAATGCCGGTGTGGCCGGGCTGTCTGTCAATGCCAGCCGCCTTGCAGCCATCTCCGACAATATCGCGAACTCGGCCACCTATGGCTATAAACGGGTCGAGGCGGATTTTCATTCGATGGTGATTTCGTCCGGCACGGGCACCTATTCCGCCGGCGGCGTGCGGGTGACGTCGCAACGCCTGATCGATCAGCGCGGATCGCTTGTCTCGACCGGCAATGCGACGGATCTTGCCGTGCGCGGGCGCGGTTTTCTGCCTGTCGCGGCTGCGTCCGAAGTGGCGATCGGCAACGGTCAGCAGATGCTCCTGACGACCACGGGTTCGTTCCGGACCGATGAGCAGGGCTTTCTCAGGACGGAATCGAATCTTGTGCTGCTGGGGTGGCCGGCCCTGGCGGATGGCAGCATTCCCCCCTTTCCCCGTGATACCAGCGCCGGGCTTCGCCCGGTCCAGATCAACGTGAACCAGTTCTCAGGTGACCCGACGACGCGGCTGAACCTTGGTGTGAACCTGCCCGCGACCGAGACTGCTGCATCCGAATCCGGCGCCAGCCGCGAATTGTCGGTCGAGTATTTCGGCAATCTGGGGACCTCGGAAAGCCTGCTGATCGAATATGCGCCGACCATTCTGGCGGCCGGTTCGTCGAACCAATGGACAATGACCATCAGGGATACGGCCTCTCCCGGCACCGTGATCGGTCAATATACGCTTGATTTCGATGATGGGCGCATCGCTGGCGGTACCCTCAGCAGCGTCACCACCCTTTCGGGCGGGGCCTATGATCCGGGTACCGGATCGCTGATCGTGAACGTGGCAGGCGGCCCGATCGAGGTGAATATCGGGCGGATCGGCGCCTCGGACGGCATCACGCAGCTCTCAAACAGTGTTGCACCGGTCTCGATCTCCAAGGATGGCTCGCCGGTGGGCAACATGACCTCGGTCGAGGTGGACGCCAACGGGTTCGTCCATGCCTTCTTCGATACCGGGATCACGCGTCGCATCTTCCAGATCCCGCTGGTCGACATGCCCAACCCCAACGGGATGGTGGCCCTCGATGAACAGACCTATCTGCCCTCCACCGACAGTGGCACGTTCTTTCTGTGGGATGCCGGTGATGGCCCGACGGGTGATGTGGTCGCCTTCGCCCGAGAGGAATCCGCCACTGATGTCGCGGGTGAACTGACCGACATGATCCAGACGCAGCGTGCCTATTCCTCGAACGCCAAGGTCATCCAGACCGTGGATGAAATGCTGCAGGAAACAACCAACATCAAGCGTTGATCCTGACGCCAAACGCAGCCCCTCGCAGATCTGGCGGAGATATCGAACATGAGCATTGCCGGCGCCTTGTCAAATGCCCTCAGCGGGTTGACCGCTGCTTCCCGCTCGGCCGAGGTGGTGGCCTCCAACATCGCCAATGCCGCCACCGAAGGCTATGCGGCAAGATCGCTTGTCACCTCCTCGCGCCCGGGAACAAGCGGCGGCGTCAGGATCGACGGGATCGCCCGTGCGGTCGATCCTGCCCTGCTTGCCGACCGGCGCCTTGCCACGGCGGAACAGACGCGGGAGGGGGGGATGGCCGCCGCCATGCAGCGGATCGAAACGCTTTTCGGCACCCCGGTTGATCCGGGGTCCCTGACCGCCCGCGTAACGGCGTTCGAGACCGCTTTGATTGAGGCATCAAGCCGTCCGGATCTGGCCGAAAGGCTGGATCGCGCGGTCAACATGGCCGATGGCGTTGCCGGAAAGTTCCGCGATATCTCGGAGGGTCTGCAGCAGATCAGGACCGCAGCGGACAGGGATATCGCGCAGCAGGTCACGACGCTGAACACCGATCTGGACCGGGTTGCAGACCTCAACAAGCGCATCACGGCCTTGACATCCAATGGTGTCGGCTTGGCCCCCCTTCTGGACGAGCGACAGGTCGTCATCGACCGGATCGCCATTGTCGTGCCGGTGATCGAGGTTGCCCGCGATCGCGGCGCGATCGCCCTGTTCACGCCAGGCGGTGCGGCCCTGCTTGACGGTCCGGCTGCCCGGCTCGGTTTCCAGCCCGCCAATCTGGTCGCGCCACAGATGACACAGCAGGCCGGGCTTTTGTCGGGCTTGACCGTCAATGGCGTTTCGGTGTCGACCGATCCGCAGATCGGACCGCTGGCAGGGGGCGGGCTGGACGCGGCCTTTCGCATCCGCGACGATCTGGCCGTCAAGGCGCAGGCCCAGCTTGACGCCATGGCGTTTGATCTGGCCGCCCGTTTCGCGGACCCTGCGATCGATCCCTCCCTCCAGCCGATGGATCCTGGGCTTTTCACGGATGCCGGTGCTGCCGTGGATCCCGCGCTTGAGGCTGGCCTCGCTGGCCGGCTCAGGCTCAACGCGGCGATTGATCCCCGTCAGGGCAACCACGCCTGGCGCCTGCGCGACGGGTTGGGTGCGACACTTCCCGGCCCACCGGGAGAGTCAGGTCTTTTGAACCGTGCCTTGAACGCGCTCCAGGACCTGCGGATTCCCGGCTCTGCGGTGCTTGATCCCGTGCCGCAGTCCTTCCCCGACATGGCTGCGCGCGTGATCTCGGATGTTGGATCGACGCGGCAGATCATCGACCAACGCCAGAGCTTTGCAAGTGTCCGGGCCACGGCGCTGCAGGCGGCCGAGCGCGAAGCCGGTGTCGATAGCGACGATCAACTGCAACGCCTTCTTTTGATCGAACAGGCCTATGCCGCCAATGCCCGCGTCATCCAGGTGGTTGACGATATGCTGGACAGTTTGCTGAGGATCTGATCATGACCATGATATCATTGGGAGATTTGGCGCAATCCTTCATGTTGCGGCGCCACAATGTCACAACCCGGCAGGATATTTCCCGCCTTGCGGAAGAAGTGGCGACAGGGCGCACGGCCGATGTCGCGGCCCGGCTGTCCGGTGCATTTTCCTATCTTGCGGATATCGAACGCAATCTGGGCAGGCTGCAGGGCTACAGGACCGCCGTATCCGAGGCCGGAACCTTTGCCGCCGGTATGCAGGCAGCACTCGGGCGTGTGCAGGACATCGGATCAAGTCTGTCGACACGACTGATCGAGAGTTTCGGCAGCGGCATTGCGGGTGTCACCTCTGCTGCCGCGCGCGAAGCGGACGACAGTCTGGACAGGATCGTGTCGGCACTGAACTCGCAGATCGGCGGGCGCAGCCTTTTCGCGGGCAATGCAACTGCAACGCCGCCCCTTGTGTCCGCCGAGGTCCTGCGTGCGGAGATGCGAGCCGCGACAGCGGGCCGGACAACGGCCGAGGGTGTTCAATCCGCTCTGGATGCCTGGTTCGACGATGCGTCTGGCGGTTTCCAGAGCCTTGCCTATACCGGATCGAACAGGGGCCTTGATCCCTTTCATCTGGGACCGCACGAAACCGTCGATCTGGACCTCACGGCAGATTCCGCGGTGATCAGGACAATTCTGAAGCAGGTTGGGCTTGCCGGCCTCGCGGCGGACCAGAGCCTTGCACTCAGTCCGGATGCCCGTGCCGACCTGATGCGCCGTTCGGCCGAGGGGTTGATCGCGGTTCAGGACGATCTGACCGGGCTGCGGGCCGATCTGGGCTATGCCGAGGCGCGCATCGAAGACAGCAAGGTCCGCCATGAGGCCGAAGCGTCATCGCTGGAAATTGCGCGCAACACGCTGCTTGGGGTGGATCCCTTCGATGTGGCCACCAGGCTGACGGATGCCCAGCAGAGACTGGAAAGCCTCTATGCCGTGACCGCACGGCTGTCGCGTCTGACGCTGTCGGATTTCCTGCGATGATCCCCTCACCCATTCGGGTCATTGTCGCCTTCGCCCTGCTGCTCGGTTCGGTCTGTGCGGCCTCGGCCAATACGGTAAGGATCAAGGACCTCGTGGAATTTGACGGGGTGCGCAACAATGACCTTGTGGGATACGGCCTAGTTGTCGGTCTGAACGGCAGTGGCGATGGCATCCGAAATGCGCCTTTTACCGAAGAAATCATGGCGAACATCCTTGAACGGCTTGGGGTCAACATGGCCGGTGAGCAGTTTCGCCCGCGCAATGTCGCCGCTGTCTTCGTCACGGCCAGCCTGCCCCCCTTTGCCCGCGCAGGCGGCCGGATCGACGTCACGGTATCGGCAATCGGTGATGCAACCAGTCTGCTTGGCGGCACGCTGATCATGACACCTCTCACCGCGGCTGACGGACAGATCTATGCTGTGGCCCAGGGTACGATCATCGCGGGCGGCGCTGTGGCCGAGGGTGATGCGGCCGCGGTCGTGCAGGGGGTGCCAACCGCCGGTTCGATCCCGTCAGGGGCAAATGTCGAACGCGAGATCGATTTCGAACTGTCTAGCCTCGGCTCCCTCAGGCTGGCCTTGCGAGAGCCGGACTTCACGACTGCAGGCCGGATCGAGGAGGCGATCAACGATGACTTCGGTCGCGGTGTCGCCGTGATGCTGGATTCGGGCACAGTGCGGCTTGATATCCGGGCCACGCGTATGGCCTCGACGGCCCATGCGCTGGGACGGATCGAGAATATCGTGGTCGAGCCTGCGGGAAAGGCGCGTGTCGTCGTGGATCAGCGATCCGGGACGATCGTCATGGGTGAGGATGTCAGGATCGCACGGGTTGCCGTATCTCAGGGCAACCTGACCCTGCGCATCGAAGAGGCGCCGCTTGTCGTCCAGCCCAATCCGTTCTCGCCCGGCGAGACGGTTGTGGTGCCAAGAACCGATGCCGCGATCGAGGAAGAGCCGGGGATCGGCCTTGCCGAGATCCCTTCCGGCACCTCTCTGTCAGAGGTCGTCGCCGGGCTGAATGCGCTTGGCGTCTCGCCGCGCGACATGATCGACATCCTCAAAAGCATCAAGGCGGCGGGCGCCTTGCATGCCGAATTTCTGGTGCGCTGATGGTTTGTCCGATGATTGCTCAGGCGACGCGATCGGCGGGGGCGCGACCTGCGAAAAAGGCATCCAGATTGTCCAGCGCCCGATATCCCATGGCATCGCGTGTCGCGCGGGTGGCCGAACCGATATGGGGCAGCATGAAGACGTTCTCGTGCCCGGCCAGGGCCGGGTTGCCGCCCGGTTCCACCTTGAAGCAATCAAGACCCGCCGCCGCGACATGCCCTCTGTCGAGGGCGTCGATCAGGGCTTTCTCATCGACCAGAGCGCCGCGCGCCGTGTTGACCACGATGGCCCCCGACGGCAGCATCGCCAGCGTATTCGCGTTCAGCAGATCGCGCGTATCCGGCGTGGCGGGACAATGCAGCGACAGGAATTGCGCCTGCGGCAGCAGCGTATCAAGGGTTTCATGCCAGATCGCGCCCTGTTCCTCTGCAGGATCAAGACGGGTGCGGTTGTGATAGTGGATCTGCATGTCGAAACCGCGCGCCTTGCGGGCAAATGCCCGCCCCACGCGGCCCATGCCCACGATCCCCAGCCGGGCGCCCGTGACTTGCGTGCCGACCATGAAGGACGGCGACCAACTGTCCCAGGCGCCGCTGCGGACGATCCGGTCCCCCGTTACCGCATGGCGCGCCGCCCCCAGCATCAAGAGCATCGCGATCTCGGCTGTGGCATCCGACAGAACATCCGGCGTGTTCGTCACCACGATGCCGCGTCCGGACAGCGCCGCCAGATCGCAGTGATCGACACCGACCGAATGATTGGCAACGATCTTGAGTCGCGGATCAAGGCGGGTCACCACATCAGCGCTGAAATGCTCGGAATGGCAGGGGATCATGGCATCGACCTGCGCGCTCATCGCGATGATCTCTTCCGCCGTGCCGGGCGTATCCTCGGCCTTGACTATCACGTCATAGTCGCGCCTCGCACGCGTCAGTGTCGCCTCGGACAGGCGGCGCGGGATCCACAGAACGGGACGGGCCATGCGTCAGTCCTTCTTGCGGGCCGAGGTCAGGAAGTCATAGCCTGCCAGCGCCAGAGTCAGAACGGTGATGGCCCACAGATCCAGCTCGCCCAGCCGGTAGGCCAGAATGAACAGAAATCCGGCCAGGATGGCGAAGGCGAAAAGGGCGAGAAGCTTGTTCATCGTAGTGTCCTTTCGTCAGGCGCTGGCATCATCCAGCCAGCGTGTAAACCAATGTGCATTGCGCAGAAGCCGGGCATCCTGCCCGCATGGGCCGACCAGCTGCAGGCCCATCGGCAGACCGTTTTCAGCCGTGAAGGCGGGGATCGTGATGGCGGGTGTGCCCAGCATGGTCCAGAGCCCGTTGAAGATCGCGTTGCCCGTGAACTCCAGCCCCTTGGGGGCGGGGCCGGTGGCCGCAGGGCAGAGGATGGCATCGCAACGGTCGAACACCTCGTCCACCGCAGCGGTGAAAACGGCGCGCCAGTCAAGCGCCGCCAGATAGTCGCGGGCCAGAATCCGCGCGCCCTTGTCCATCGCGTCGCGCGTCCGTGGTCCCAGATGGTCCATCCCGTCGCGGCCATAGCGATAGTAGCAGCGCGCCATTTCGGCGAAGTTGATCTGCTCGCGCAGCGCTGCGGCCTGATCGAAGGCGGTCGGCAGTTCGGCCTCGAACACCTGGTCGCCAAGCGCTTCGGTCAGTTCCGCGAAGGCTGCGTGCAGTTGCGGATCGGCCTCGGCCCAGCCGGGCGGCCTGATCAGGGCGAAAAGCGGTTTGACTGGCGGATCGTTGCGCGCCACGTCCAGAAGATGCGGCACCGGGGCGGGGCTGGTGGCGCTGTCCTGCGGATCATGGCCGAACAGCACCTCGGCCAGCAGGGCCGCATCGAGGGGGGTGCGGGCAAACACGCCCACCGTATCCAGCGAAGGGGATTGCATCAGCACGCCGCGCCGCGGGATTGCGCCGAAGCTGGGCTTGAACCCGGTCACCCCGCAGTAGGAGGCAGGACGGATCACCGACCCGCCCGTCTGGGTGCCAATGGCAAGCGGCACCTGCAGATCGGCCACCGCCGCGGCCGAGCCCGAGGAGGAGCCCCCCGGCGTATGGTCAGGGTTGTGCGGATTGCGTGTCTTGCCCGCGTGCATGAAGGCCAGTTCCGTCGTGACGGTCTTGCCCAGGATCACGGCGCCGGCCTGTTTCAGCCGCTCGACCACGAAAGCATCCTGCAAGGGCACGCGGCCTGCATCCAGGGGGCATCCGTTTTCGGTCGGGATCTTGGCCGTGTCGATCACGTCCTTCACCCCGACGGGCAGCCCGTGCAGGGCGCCCAGCGGGCGCCCGGCCTTGCGGTGACTGTCCAGCCGCTTGGCCTGATCGCGGGCGAAATCGGGATCGATCCAGGCCCAGGCCTGCACCGTCTCGTTCCGCTCGGCGATCCGGTCCAGACAGGCCTCGGTCACCTCCAGCGCGGAGATCGCGCCAGAGGCCAGCCTGTCCCGCAGTTCCAGCAGGTCGAGCGAAAGAAGGGCAGTCTTATTTCCCATACATCGCCTCGGGGAGGTAGAAGACGATCTGCGGGAAGGCATACATCATGCCCATCGAGATTATCACGCAGACCAGGAACGGCATCACCCCCGAGAAGATCTGCGTCAGCTTGATCTCGGGTGGGGCGATCCCCTTGAGATAATAGGCCGACATTGCCATCGGTGGCGTCAGGAAGCTGGTCTGCAGGTTCAACGCGACCAGGATGCCGAAGAACAGCGGGTCGATGTTGAAGAAGGCCAGCAGCGGCAGGAAGATCGGCACGAAGATGATGATGATCTCGGACCATTCCAGCGGCCAGCCCAGCAGGAAGATGATCAACTGTGCGAGGAGCAGGAACTGCCAGGGCTCAAGGCTGAGGCTTTGCACGAATTCCGAGATGATATGCTCGCCACCGAGGTACGAGAACACCGCCGAGAAGGTGTAAGAGCCCACGAAGAGCCAGCAGACCATCGCCGTGGTGCGCACGGTCAGGTAGACGGATTCGCGCAGCCGCTGCCATGTCATCGCGCGATAGATGAAGGCCAGCATGATGCCGCCCAGTGCGCCGATGGAGGCAGCCTCGGTCGGGGTGGCCAGACCCATCAGGATCGACCCCAGCACCGCGAGGATCAGGAAGGCCAGCGGCAGGAACGATGTGACGACCATCACCATCAGCTTGCCGAAGGGCACGTCGGGGATGTCTTCCTTGGTGGGTTTCGGCGCGACAGAGGGCTGCAGGATCGACCGGCCCATGATATAGATCAGATAGAGACCCACAAGCGTCAGGCCCGGCAACAGGGCTGCCGCGTAAAGCCGTACGATCGACACGTTCGATGCCGCCGCATAAACGATCAGCATGATCGAGGGCGGAATCAGGATGCCCAGCGTACCGCCGGCGCAGATGATGCCGGAGGCGAAGGAGGGGTTGTAGCGTGCCTTGAGCATCGCCGGCAGGGCCAGAAGCCCCATCAGCGTCACCACGGCACCCACGATCCCCGTGGCCGTCGCGAACAGCGCGCAGGTCACAAGGGCTGCCACACCCATCGAGCCGGGCACGTTGCGCGAGGCGATGTTGAGCGTGGAAAACAGCCGGTCCACGATATTGGCGCGTTCGACGATATAGCCCATGAACAGGAACAGCGGCACGGCCGTCAGCACCTCGTTCGACATCACCGTGTAGGTCTGGTTCACGAAAAGGTCGAATATTCGGTTGTTGAAGAACCCTTCGATCCAGAGCGAGGTCTGGTCCCACCAGCCGGCATCTTCGGTCAACCGGTTGAACGAGCGCCACATCCGACCTGCATCGAAATAGGCGTAGTAGCCAAATGCGATGCCCATGGCCATCAGCGTGAAGGCGATCGGGAAGCCAAGGAAAACAAAGACGATGAACAGCCCCAACATCATCAGGGCGATTTGAGGATCGGTCATGGATGCGCGTCCTTCTCGGCCTCGGCGGCCTTTTGCATCAGGAGGTCTTCGGTCTCGAACACATCCTCGTCGGCGGCGAGCCACTCGTTGGTGCGGATGGCCAAGATGCAGCGCATCACTTGGGCCACACCCTGCACCAGAAGCAGCAGGCCGGCGGCAACGAGGACGGTCTTGAACTGGTAGATCGGAACACCGGCGGGGCTGTTCACCGACACCTCGGCATATTGCCACGAGCGCGCCGCGTATTTCCAGCCCGCAAAGACAAGGGCCAGAATGCCGGGGAAAAAGAAGATGATGTAGAGGACAAGGTCTACCTTGGCCTGCGTCCTGGGCTGCCAGAGACGGTACAGGAAGTCACCCCGCACATGGCCGCCGCGCGACAATGTATAGGCCCCGCCCATCATGAAGAGCGTGCCGTACATGATGAAGGACACGTCCAGCGCCCAGGCTGTCGGGTCGTTCAGCACATAGCGCACGAACACCTCATAGCCGGTGCCGGCTGCCATCATGATGATCAGCCAGGCAAAAGCCTTGCCGAACCAGGCCGACAGATTGTCGGCAAAACGGATGAAGCTGATCACGCTCTCACCTCTTGCATGTGTTATGATTGACCCCGGCGACCGTGCCGCCGGGGTCCTTTCATTTCCGAACGGTCAAGTCTCAGAGTGCGAGCTTGCCCGGGAAATAGTGATCGTAGGCCAGGGCGTAATCCGGCGCGTTCATGATCTCGTAGTAGGTCACCTGCTCCACCCAGGCGCGCTGGCTGTCGAGGCACTTCTTCATGAAGGGATCTTCTTCCAGAACCGGGATCAGCTTGTCCCAGGCTTCGATCTGGGCGGCCAGGATCTCTTTCGAGGTGCGGCGCACGGTGACGCCCGCCTCTTCCTGCAGCCACTTCAGGTCGGCCGAGTAGCGGCGCATCGCCTTGGCGGTGTTCGCGGTCGACACGGCCTCGACGCCATATTTCACGATGGCGCGCAGATCGTCCGGCAGGTCTTCCATGGTCAGCTTGTTGAACAGGAATTCAAAGCTTTCCGACGCCTGGTGGTAGGACGACAGGTAGTAGTTCTTCGCCACGTCATGGGCGCCGAAATCCTTGTCCGACGAGGGGTTGTTGAATTCGAACGCGTCGATCACGCCACGCTCCATCGCGGGGACGATCTCGCCACCCGGCAGCTGTGCGACGGCCATGCCCATCGACTGCAGAAGGTCTGCGGCCAGGCCCACGGTGCGGTACTTAAAGCCCTGCAGGTCGGCGACGGTGTTGACCTCGCCCTTGAACCAGCCGAAGGGCTGCGCGAACATCGGGAAACCCATGTAGCCATCGACTTCGAGGCCCATGATGTCGCGGGTCAGCTCGTCATAAAGCTCCTTGCCGCCACCTTCATAGAACCACGACAGCATCGTGGTGGCCGAGCCGCCGAACACCGGGCCGGTGCCGAACAGCGATGCGGCCTTGTTCTTGCCGTACCAGTAGACCGGCACCGAATGGGCCGCGTCCAGAACACCATCGTTCACGGCATCCAGCACCTGGAACGCGCCGACGACCGCGCCAGCCGGCAGCAGGTCGATCTTCAGGCGGCCACCCGACATCTGATCGACACGGTCGGCATAGTCCTGCGCCATTTCCTGCCAGATGTTGCCAGCGCCCCAGGACGTCTGCATCTTCAGCACGATTGGCGCCTGGGCCAGAACGGCCGGGGCGGCAAGCGTGCCCGCAACTGCGCCGCCACCAAGCGCCGTGCGCTTGAGGAATGAACGGCGGTTCATGTTTGTCTTTTCAGTCATGATAATCCTCCCATTTGCGCCAGGGAATGTCTTTTGGCCCCTCATCTCCCTGTCATGTCATGACCTGAGTGGCCGCTAGAAAGCGCATTGGTAATTTTAGCTTACCAAATTTCAATGGCAAGCCGTTGCTGGCATCGCGGGTCGTGTTTCAAGTGATTATGCCGGATTATTTGTTTTCCAGAGGGATTGCGGTGCCCATACGCCTTGATCCCGGTTCCATTCGATGACCCCAGATAGAGTATTGGCCTGACTCGGGCAGATCTTTTACCCGAATCGATTCAGCCTCTGGTCATGCCGGGACCGAATCCCCTCTTGGTCCGGGGCGGCCTGTTCAGCGGCTTACGGGCAGGGCAGGATGCGGTAGGTGCCAGTGCCCGTGGCATAGGCGCATTGATCCGTCGCGGTGTTGCGGGCCACAAGGGTTCCTGCCGCAGCGCCTGCCAGTACGGCGATGATCTTCCAGTTGGTGTTGGCGTCAAAGGCATTGGCCGTGACAAGCCCGACGGTCGCGCCAGCCAGCCCGCCCACGACCATCTGCTCCTCGCGTGTCATCGACTCGCAGCCGGCCATCGCCAGACAGGCCATGGACAGCAGACCCAGAACGTCGCGTTTCATGGTGTTCCCCTTTTCTCGGTGTCCTGACGGTCGCCGGTCGGACAACATGCGCGCGGGGCATAGGAAAACGGGGTCAGTAGGAAAAAATATGCAACCGCAGGTGCAGGTTATTCCGACCCTGTTCCGCCCGGCAAGACAGCAGAATGACGCGGCTGCCAGACAGCGCCCGTCAGAGAAAGACCGTGGCCGTTGCCGGTACAAATGCCACAAGGATCAGGACCGCCAGCATCACCACAATGAAGGGCAGGGTGGCGGCAAAGATCTGTTCCACCTTCACATCGCTGCGGTCCAGCGTGTTGTGCACCGTGAAGACCGAGATACCGAAAGGTGGGGTCAGCAACCCGATCTCGACGGCGATGACGGTGATGATCCCGAATTGCATCAGGTCGATGCCCAGACTTTGCGCGATGGGGGCGGCGATCGGGACCATGATCAGCAGGATCGAGGTGCTGTCGAGGATCATGCCCATCAGCAGGATGATCACCGCATAAAGCAGCAGGAACCCCATGGGTGTGAAGCCGCCCGACTGGACCAGATCGGCAATCGCTGCAGGCAGGCCCGCGATCGACAGCATGCGCGAATAGAAGCTGGCGGCGATCAGCAGCAGCAGGATCGAGACGGAAATCGTGCCGGTCTGCTTCATCACTTCCCATAGCTTGGCCCGCGTCAGGCTGCGCCGCACCAGCGCAATGATCAGCGCGCCGAAGGCGCCCACGCCGCCCGCCTCGGTCGGGGTGAAAAAGCCGCTGTAAAGCCCGCCCAGGACCAGCAGCACAAGGGCCACGATGGGCACCATCTTTGACAGCATCACGCGCATCGGCATCTTCGGGCCGGTCTGATCAAGGCGACGGATGCGCGCGGCCTCGGGGTCGGTGAAGACAAAGCGCGGCAATAGCAGCGCCATCAGCATCAGCATCACCACGAAACCGAATGCCATCAGAAGGCCCGGCACGATGCCGGCGATGAACATGCCGCCGATCGACACCTCGGCCAGCACGCCGTAGATGATCAGCAGCAGACTGGGCGGGATCATCATGCCAAGCACCGAACTGCCCGCCACCGTGCCTGCGGCAAAGGCCGGTCGGTAGCCGTGGCGCGTCATTTCGGGCACGGCCACCTGCGTGAACACGGCCGCCGAGGCGATCGAGACGCCGGTCACCGCGGCAAAGACCGTGTTCGCGGCCACGGTGGCCACACCCAGACCGCACAGCATCCGGCGCAGCAGTTCCTCTGCCACCTCGAACGTATCGCGCCCCACGTTCGAGACACTGACCAAGAGCCCCATCAGCACGAACAGCGGGATGGTGGCGAACAGGTAGTCCGCGATCCCGCTATAGGCTGTCAGCTCCAGCATGCGGAAGGCCAGCGTGATGTTTTCGCGGATGATCCAGATACCAAGGAAGGCCACGCCGAACAGCGCATAGGCGATCTGCATTCCCAGAAGCACAAGCGCCACCAGCAGCGCGATGAGCAGGAAGCCGATGGCAAGCGTGGTCATGTTTCGGTGCTTTCAAGCTGATCGTTCGGATGGGCGGCACGATAGAGGCAGCACAGGCAGGCCAGCGCCGATCCGATGATGGTGATGGCGCGGAATGGAAAGGTGGGGATCGTGAAGACGCCCTGCACCCCGAAGAATTCGGCGGTGGTCCAGCTATTGGCCGTCTTGCCCCAGGACGCCCAGACGATCAGCGCAAAGACGATCGCGCCGACAAGGGCAAAGATCACCTCGAGACTGCGGCGCGCACCCGGAAGACCCTTGCCGATGCGCCGGATCAGGAAATCGGCGCGCGTCAGGCGGCCTTGAAGGATGGCATGCGATACTTGCAGGAAAACGATCGCCACGACCGAACGGGCGGCGATCTCGGACACGCCGGTGATGGGAGCATTCAGGAAATTCCGGCCGATCACGTCGGCCACGACCAGCAGCATCAGCCCGCCGATCCAGACCGTGCCGATACTGGACAGAAGTGCCGCCGCAAGCCCCAGTGTCACCCCGACAGGGGCATCGGCAAATCCGGGTGCCGCGCTGTCCGCTGTCTGGTCCTGCCCTGACATCTTTTGCCCTTCCATGCCTCTGCGTGGCTGTGTGCCCCTGTCCGGTATCATCCGGGCAGGGGCCTGTTCCGTGAGTGTGGTTGCGGATCAGAGACCTTCGTCCCAGTTCCGCAGCGGTGTCGCGCCGCGCTCGCGCAGGGCGCTGAAATAGGCTTTCAGCACGGTCTTGCCGGCCTCGCCGGTCTGTTCCAGCCAGGGTTCGATGATGTTGGGCAGATTTTCGACCCATGCGGCCTTCTGGTCGGCGGGCAGTTCATGCACGGTCAGGCCCGCGGCCTGCATCTCGGTCATGGCGCGGTCGGCCAGCTGCTGCACATAGTCGCCATGCGCAACGGATGTGGCCTTGGCCGCGTCGCGGAACGCTGCCTGCAGGGGCTCGGGCAGGCCTTCAAAGAAGTCCTTGTTCGCCGCGATCCCGCCGAAATACATCGATCCGATACCCACGCGGGTCAGTTCGGGGGCCACCTCGTAGACGCGAGTCGGCAGGATGCCCGATGCAAAGGACAGCGCCCCTTCGGTCACGCCGGTCTGGATGTTGGTGTAATAGGTGGTCAGCGCACCATCGACCGGCGTCGCCCCCGTGCCCTGCAACCAGTTGGCCGAGGTGCCGGGCGCGTTCAGCTTGCGGTTCTGCAGATCCGCCATGCTGGCGACCGGGAAATTGGCGTAGATGTCATAGCTGTCGGTGATCAGCGAGGACAGGTGCACCATGTTGTTGTCCGCCCAGCTGTCGCGCAGTTCGGGCAGGCTTTCGCTCAGCTCGTCGAAGATCTCGATGATCATCTTGTGGTCCGGCGTGGCGAAGGGCGTGAAATAGGTCACGTTCTGCAAGGGCATGTTCGCGCCTTCCCAGACGGTGCCCACCATGCCGACATCCACGATCCCGTCCATCACCGCCTCGCGGGTGTCGGTGAACTTGTAGAGCGTGCCGCCATAGGCCTCGGACCAGTTGATCTTGTAGGCGCCGCCTTCCGCGAGGATGCGATCCACCTCGGGCTGGAAGGTGTTCTTCATCGCATAGACCCAGATATTCGCCTCGGGGTGGCTGGAGCCGATGTTGACCGTGATGGTCTGCTGCGCCGAGGCCCAGCCGCCTGCAAAGACGGCCAGCGCCGTTGCTGCCGTAAGTGTCGAGAATTTCATGTCTTTCCCTCCCATTTGCGCCTCGCCTCCTCTGCGGTGCGCGGTTTCGTCAGTCTTCGATCTGTCCCATCGCGCGCAGGATGCGTTCCGGGGTAAATGGCATGGCGGTGACCTGCGCGCCCATCGGGCGCAGCGCGTCGTTGATCGCGTTCATCACCGCGGCGGGTGCGCCTGCGGTACCTGCCTCGCCTGCGCCCTTTGCGCCAAGGGCGCTTTCCATCGTCGGCGTTTCGACATGGCCCACGACCATGTCGGGCATCTCGGCCGCCATCGGCACAAGGTAATCGGCCATCGAGCCATTCAGCAGCTGGCCGTCCGCGTCATAATGGATTTCCTCGTAAAGCGCGCCGCCCAGACCCTGCACGATCCCGCCGCGGATCTGTTCGTCCACCAGTTGCGGGTTGATGATGCGCCCGCAATCCTCGACGCACCAGTGCTTCAGCAGCTTGACCTCGCCGGTGCCGGTATCGACCTCGAGATAGCTGGCCTGCACCCCGTTGGTGAAGGCGAAAGGATAGTCCGACGTGATGAAATGCCGGGTCTGCACCAGTTCGCGCGGCAGGCCCTTGGGCAGGGTGTCGCCCCGGAAATAGACGATGCGGCCCAGCTCTTCCAGCGGCATGCGCGCCTCGCCGGTCGTGCTGTCCACCACCTGACCGTCGCGAATATCCAGCGCCCCGGCAGGCGATTGCAGCATCGCACCCGCCACCTCGAGGATCGAGGCCTTCAGCGCCAGCGCCGATTGCAAAGCGGCCTCGCCCCCGATGCCCGCCCCGCGCGAGGCCCATGTGCCGCCGCCATAGGGGGTGACCTGCGTGTCGCCGGTGATCACGCGCACGCGGGCAGGGGCCACGCCCACGCCCTCGGCCACGATCTGCGCCAGCATCGCCTCGGTCCCCTGACCCTGCTCGGTCACGCCGGACAGGGCCACGATCGACCCGTCCGGGTCCATCCGCACCGTGCAGCCATCCTGCGCCGAAATCCGCGCGCCGCCGATGCCGTACATGAAGGGCGAGGGGTTGGTCAGTTCGATGAAACTGGCAATCCCGATGCCGCGATGAATGCCCTTCTTGCGCAACTCGGCCTGTTCGGCGCGCAGGGCGTCGTAATCCATCAGCTCCAGCAGCTTGTTCAGGCTGGCATGATGGGAAAGCCCTTCAAAGCGCATCTTGGCGGGGGATGTCACCGGATAGGCGTCATCGGCATAAAGATTGCGACGCCGGATCTCGACCGGGTCCATCCCGATGGCGGCAGCCGCCATGTCGACCAGCCCTTCGGTCACCGCCACGGCGATGGGATGGCCCACCGCGCGATACTGGCAGGTGGGCGTCTTGTTCTGGAACACCACGGATGTCTGCGCGCGGTAATGGGCGAAATCATAAGGCCCGCCGCAAAGGTTCACGACCTGATTGCCTTCGATCGCCGAGGTGCGCGGATAGACCGAATAGGCGCCAATCGCGGTCCAGTCGTCGATATCCATCGCAAGGATCTTGCCCTCTGCATCCACCGCGATGCGGCCCCCGATTTCGTGGTCGCGGGCGTGAATGTCGGTGGTGAAGCTTTCCAGCCGGTCGGCCACGAACTTGACGGGCCGCGCCATGATCTTGGCAATCGCCGCTGTCGCCACCTCGTCGGGGTAGACATGCACCTTGATCCCGTAGGATCCGCCCACATCATCGCAGATCACCCGCACCCGGCCTTCGGGCAGGTCCAGATGCTTGGCAAAGACGGTCTGCATCATGTGCGGCGCCTGCGTCGCGTGCCAGGCGGTCATCTGTCCCTCGGCGGGGTTCCAGTCTACCAGAATCGAGCGCGGCTCCAGCGTCACGCCGGTATGGCGCGCGGTCTTGAAACGGGCCTCGACAACCTTGTGGGCGCGGGCGAAAGCCGCCTCCACATCGCCTTCCTCGTGCAGGCGGCGGAAGGCCAGATTGTCGCCCATGTCGGGATGCAGCACAGGGGTTTGCGGATCCAGCGCGGTCATCATGTCGGTGACGGCGGGCAGGGGATCATAATCCACATCGACCAGCGCTGCCGCCTCCTCGGCCGCGGCGCGCGATGTGGCGACGACCGCCACGACAGGATCGCCGACCCAGCAGGCGCGATCCACCGCAAGCGCATGCTGCGGCGGGGATTTCAGCCCCTTCAGATGCGCCAGAACGGCGACCCAGGGTGTGCAGACCTCTGCGATGTCAGCGCCCGTGAAGATGCGCAGCACGCCCTTGACGGCCTGCGCCTCGGCGATGTCGATGGCCCCGATGCGGGCATGGGCATGGGGGCTGCGGACAAAGACCACATGCGCCATGCGCGGCAGCACGATGTCATCCACGTATTTGCCGCGCCCCTGCACCAGACGCGGTGCATTGGGGCGGGGAACGGTCTTGCCGATATAGCTGTTGGGGCGGTCGGGATTGCCAAAGGAAATGGTCATGCTGCCCCCTTTTCGGTACGGGCCTGCGCCACGGTCTCGACCGCGTCGATGATCGCCTCATAGCCGGTGCAGCGGCAGTAATTGCCTGACAGATGCTCGCGGATGGCGGCCCGGTCCGGCACGCCGCCCATATCCAGCAGTTCCTTGATCGAGGCCAGCATGCCGGGCGTGCAATAGCCGCATTGCAGGGCGTTGCGCGCCACGAAGGCCTCCTGCAGGTCGCGGATCACGCCCTGTTCGGTCAGTCCCTCCAGCGTCCAGACATCGGCCCCGTCGGCCTGTGCGGCCAGCATCAGACAGCCACGTACGGCCTGCCCGTCAACCTGTATGGTGCAGGCCCCGCAGACGCCATGCTCGCATCCCGCATGCGCCCCGGTCAGGCCCAGATCGAGACGCAGGAAATCGACCAGATGGCGGCCTGCGGGCACGCGGGCCTCGACGGCTTCGCCGTTCACGGTCAGCGCGATGTCGATACGGTCGCGAAACGCCTCGGTCATGCGGTCTCTCCTGTCAGGTCTTGCAGGGCGCGGGTCAGCAGCACGCCCGCCAGATGGCGGCGATAGGCGGCGCTGGCCTGAGTGTCGCTTGGCGGGTCGATCTCGTCCTTCAACGCCTGTACGGCGCCCGCCGTGTCGCCGGCATCCAGCCGCGCCATCGCAGCCGCCGCCAGCACGGGCCGTGGCCCGACGCTGAAGGCCGACAGGCGATGCCCGGCGGCGCGCCTGACAAGGCAGAGGCCCGCCAGTGCGTAATCGCCCGACCGGCGCGCGGTCTCGACCAGCAGATGCCGCTCGCCGGGTTCCAGCAAGGGCAGGGTGATCGCTGTCAGGATTTCGCCCGGTATGATGGAGGTCTCGAAGATGTCGACAAAGAAATCATCAGCCGCAACGCGGCGCTCTCCATCGGGGCCTTGCAGGTGCATCGTGCCACCGAGGGCAAGCACACAGGCCGGGAATTCGGCAGCGGGGTCGGCATGGGCCAGCGATCCGCCGATGGTGCCGCGATTGCGAATGGCGGCATGGGCAATGTGATGCACGGCCTGCACCAGCAAGGGCGCGTGTTGCGCCACCAAAGGATCAAGGCCGATATCCGCGTGCCGCGTCAGCGCGCCGATCCGCAGCTGGTCGCCGTCGACCGTCACCCCGCGCAAGGCGGCGATCCGCGAGATATCCACCAGCATGTCGCCGGTGCTCAGGCGCATGTTCATTGCCGCGATCAGGCTTTGACCGCCCGCCAGCACGCGCCCCATCCCGTCAGCCTCGGCCAACAGGTCCAGCGCATGCGCCACATCCTTCGCCCGGGCATAGCCACCCGCCAAAGCCTTCATGCGAAATCCTCCCTACAGGTGCCCGCTCCCTCAGGCTTGTTGATCAGTTGATCAACCCTATTGATCGAATGATCTATAAATCGCATAGTTTTGCAAGTGGAATCTTCGCGACCTTTGAGGGTAAGGGTTTTTCATGGATCAAACCTCGTCCGATATCGCCGCCGCTGAGCCGGCTGAACGCCGCCGCCTGCCGCCGGAGGAGCGCCGCCGTCAGATCGTCGAGGGGGCGGTAACCTTCTTTGCCGATGTGGGGCTGGAGGGGAAAACCCGTGATCTGGCCAAGCGGCTGGGGATCACGCAATCGCTGCTGTTCAACTATTTCGCCAACAAGGCCGAGATCATCGAGGCGGTCTATGCGCATGTCTATCTTGACCGCCTGTCCGATGACTGGCCACGCCGCCTGACGGATCGGTCCGTGCCGCTGCGTGATCGTCTTCTGACCTTCTACACGGAATACAGCCAGCTGATCTTCGAATATGAATGGATGCGGATCTTTATGTTCTCCGGGCTGGCCGGGGCGGAACTGAACCGCCGTTACCTGCAACACATGGGCACCGTCATCCTGCTGCCGCTGCTCGAGGAGATCAGGGCCGCCGCCCCCGCGCCCGTCGATCCGCAGATGGAGGATATCTGGAACCTGCACGGCGGGATCGTCTACATCGGCATTCGCCGCCACATCTACAAGGTGCCCACGCCCGACGATCCGTCAGAGGCGATTGCTCATGCGGTGGACCGGTTTCTGGGATCTTTCGGCGTCGTCTGAGCGACCGCGCGGCAGGATCGGCCCGCGCTGCAGGCGGGCCGATCCGGGGTATCGGGGAAAGCCCGCGCGGGTCAGCGCGGGGCAATCAGGCCGGTGATGCGGCGCACAGCGACACGGCGGTTCAGTCTTTCCGCCTCAAGCGTCGGGATCTTCAGGAACCTTTCGCCATAGCCCTGCACCACCATGTTCTCGGGCGGCACGTCGAAATATTCGGTCAGCGCCAGCGCCACGCTTTCGGCACGACGATCCGACAGCAGCAGGTTCATCGCCGCACTGCCCACCGCATCCGTATAGCCTTCGACCAGAAAGATCTCGCGCGGGTTGTCGCGGATCATCTGGCGCATCAGCAGGCCGATTTCGCGCAGCTGTTCGGCCTCACTCGGCTGGATCGCCGCCGATCCCGAACGGAAGGTGATGTCCTCGAGGCTGATCTCGGGGGCCAGTTCGCGCACCTCGACGATCTCGCGCACCTGCCGCAGGCTGAAACTGCGGCCAAGATCGCGCAGCTCGGCGGCACGCAGGGCGGCGCGCAGGGCATCGCGGTCGGTCCGGTCGCCTGCCGTGAACTGCCGCTGCGGCGCCGGTGGCAAGGTGGTGGTATTGACCGGCGCCACCTGTGTGATGTCGTCGATCAGCAGTGTTTCGCGGCCACTCAGGTCGATGACCGAGCGGCGCAGAACCCGGCCCGAGGCATCGCGGATCGTGACCACGCGCGAGCCATCCTCGCGGGTGACGCTGGTCGTGGTTGATCCGTCGTCGAAGCGGCGCGTCTCGACCGTCGCGCCCGGCTGGCGGATCAATGCGTCATCATCCTTGAGAACCTGAAACCGTCCTGAATTATCCTCGACGATCACGCGGTCACCCGATGTGGCGGCAACGCGCTGCCCGTTCTGCATGATGGCCCCCACGGCCAGCGCGCCAAGCGCCAGCAGCCCCGCCTTTTCAAGGTTCGACAGCCCGTTGCTTTCGGCGCGTGGCGCCTCGGCGGTGCGGTTCACGGGGGCTGTGAATTCCTGATCGCTGCTGCGGGTTTCCTCGGCTGTGACCACTTCGGTGATGACCTCTGACGCGGGCGCCTGGGCGTCGCCCTCGGTGGCAGAGGTCACGGCTGCAAGGTCCTGCGCCTCTGTCTGTTCGGCCATGATCTCGGCATCCTTCAAGGCAGACGCTTCGGCCTCCTGAGCCGCCGTTGCCAGCTCTTCTGCCTGTGCGGCGGCTTCAGCCTCTGCCTTTGCAGTGGCTTCCGCCTCAGCTTGCGCGGCCTTGTCGGCTTCGGCCTTTGCAGTGGCTTCCGCCTCAGCTTGCGCGGCCTTGTCGGCGTCGGCCTGTGCAGCGGCTTCGGCCTCCGCCTGTGCAGCCTTGTCGGCGTCGGCTTGCGCTGCGGCTTCCGCCTCGGCCTGTGCGGCCTTGTCGGCTTCGGCTTGCGCTGCGGCTTCGGCCTCAGCCTGCGCGGCCTTGTCGGCGTCGGCCTGTGCTGCGGCTTCGGCCTCAGCTTGTGCAGCCTTGTCGGCCTCAGCTTGCGCTGCAGCTTCCGCTTCTGCCTGCGCGGCCTTGTCGGCCTCGGCTTGCGCTGCGGCTTCCGCTTCTGCCTGCGCGGCCCTGTCGGCTTCAGCTTGCGCTGCGGCTTCGGCCTCAGCTTGTGCAGCCTTGTCGGCCTCAGCTTGCGCTGCGGCTTCCGCTTCTGCCTGCGCGGCCTTGTCAGCCTCGGCCTGTGCTGCTGCCTCAGCTTCAGCCTGAGCGACCCGTTCTGCTTCTGCCGCTGCGGCCTCGCGTTCGGCGTTTTCGATGGCGGCACTCAGCAGGCCGATCCGGTCTTCCAGCGTCAATGCGGCCGTCGCCGGGTCTTCGGCAGGCCGGTCCGCAGCCTCGGCCAGCCCGTTCAGCATCAGAGCTTCCAGTTCCGCCCGCAGCATGCCGATATCGCAGCGCCCCATATCGACCTGACCGTCGGTAAAGCAGGTCTCTCCCGTCATTTGCGCAAGATAAATGCGGGAATCAGCTATAAGTGCTGATTTTTGTTGTGACATATGCGCTTGGGGCGCACGTATCTGCGACATTGCGGGGTATGGCTGGATCAGAGATATCGCCAGGATGCTGGCCGTGGTGGTTTTCAGTGCTCTGTTCGTCATGTGTTTGCCTTTGTGCTGGCCCAACTGGGGCATCGGCACACGCCTGCGCGCGACCGACCGATTCTGATGTGAGCATAACGCAGGACAAACGGAAGGCCGGTGTCGTCACAAGGCCGTGTTGCCCGCATTCCAGAGGCAGTTCCGGCTGTTTCCTGCCGAAACGCCGCGTGATTGGCTGCTTTCCGCCGGTCCTTGCCGGGGGCTGCCGGACCTACTTGATCAGCGGCATCACCGTCTTGAAGGCGGGATGCCCGGCTGTGCCAAGCCATTCGAAGATCACCATCTCGGTCGTGACGATATCGGCGCCGTGGGCGCGCATCCGGTCCAGCCCCGCGACACGATTGGCATCGTTACGCGATCCCGTGGCATCCGCCACCACATGCACAAGCCGCCCGGTTGCGCGCAGTGCCAGAACCGTTTGCAGCACGCAGACATGGGCTTCGCAGCCGCAGACCACCAGCGCCTTGTCCCCCGCAAGACGGGCCGCAATGGCTGGATCGCGCAGGCTGTCAAAGCTCATCTTGGGCAGGGCGTCGCCGCTCGGGATCTCCAGTTCGGGGCATGTCGCGCCCAGCCCCTTGGGGTTTTGTTCCGTCACATGCAGCGGCACGCCAAGCATCTGCGCGGCCCGGACCAGTCGCACGGTATTGGCGATTCTCTGGGGGGCCGCGTGGATGGCCGGCATCAGGCGGGCCTGCACATCGATGACCAGCAATTCGGATCGGGCGGGATCGATGAGTGGCATGGCGCACCTGTCTGTTGAATGCGTGCAGTCTGCCCGTGACGGGGCGGGGTGAAAACCCCCGATCGTGCCGGCCAAGTTTCGGGGCGCGATCCTGCCGTGGCGCGTCGCATGACAGGTCGCAGGATCACAACCGCGTCATTGCCGCCTTGCATCCGTCGCGCGCGACCTAGAAGATATGGCGATGAACCAAACGATAAGCACAGCGCAAGCGCACGGTGATCAGTTCGGCCTTGAGGGGCTGGACCCGTCGCTGCTGATCGCGTGCCCGACCTGCGATGCCTTGCAGCTTGATCGCCCCGTGCCAGCGGGTGCGCGCGCGCGCTGCAATCGCTGCGGCACGATCCTGATGGCACCGCGCGAAGGGGCCATGACGCGCATCGTGATGCTGTCCGGCACGGCGCTGGTGCTGATGGTGGCCGCCGTGTTCTTTCCTTTCCTCGAACTCAGCGCCGGGGGGATGGTGCGCCGGTCGTCGCTGCTGGATGCGGTGCTGGCCTTTTCGTCGGGGCTGTTGCTGCCGCTGACCTTCGTGGTGGCGGCCTTGATCATCGTGCTGCCGGTGCTGCGTCTGGCCAGCATCCTCTACGCGCTGGCGCCGATGGCGCTGGGCTGGCACAGGGCGCGGCATGGCGTTGCCGCCTTCCGTCTGGCCGAGGCGCTGCGCCCCTGGGCCATGGCCGAGATCTTCATCGTCGGTGTGGCGGTGGCGCTGGTCAAGGTGGCGGGGCTGGCGCGTCTGGGCATCGGTCCTGCGTTCTGGACCTTCGCGGCGCTTGTTTTGGTGACGGTGCTGAACGACACCTACATGTGCCGCCTGACCGTCTGGAAAACCCTCGAGGAGCGGCGGCGCCCATGACATCTGCGCAGGAAAATGACACCGCGCACAGCTTGACCGCGCGGCAGGCCGGGCTTGTGGGATGCCACAGCTGCGGACGCGTGCATCCGATGGGCACACCCCGGTGCAGCCGCTGCGGCGCGGCGCTGCACAGCCGCATGCCCGGTAGTCTGCAGAAGGTCTGGGCCTGGCTGTTCGCGGGAATCGTCGTCTATGTGCCGGCCAATATCTATCCGATGCTGCTGACCACCAGTTTCGGCGCGACCACGGAAAACACGATCATCGGAGGCGCCGTGGAACTGATGCATTACGGGTCCTACGGTGTGGCGCTGATCGTTTTCGTGGCCAGCGTGATGATCCCCGTGGGGAAATTCCTCGCCATCGGCTATCTTGCGCTTGTGGTTGATCCCGGCAGCAGGCTGGGCGGTCGCCTGCGGCATGGGCAGGACCTGCACGGACGCCAGCGATTGTTCGAGGTGGTGGAGTTCATCGGCCGCTGGTCGATGATCGATGTTTTCGTGGTGGCCATTCTGTCCGCGCTGGTGCAACTGGACTTCGCGGCGACGATCAATCCCGGAATCGCTGCTGTCAGTTTCTCTCTCTCGGTGGCCTTCACCATGCTGGCGGCCCTGAGTTTCGACCCCCGGCTGATCTGGGACTCAGAACAGGACTTGAATTGATGAGTAGTGACAACACCCCTCCCGCGGCAGGCCAGTCATCGGGCCAGTCATCGGGCCCGACGCCGGCGCAGATGCGGATCGACCCGCCGAAACGGTCGTTCTGGCGCAACCTGTCGCTGGTCTGGCTGGTGCCGATCCTTGCGCTGATCGTGTCGCTGGGCATCGCATGGCAGACCTATGCGGAACGGGGCGTGACGGTCGAGATTTCATTCCTGAACGCCTCGGGCGTCAGACCCGGCGAGACCACGATCCGCTACCGCGACGTGGTGATCGGCGCGGTCGAGGATGTGCGCTTTACCTCCGATCTGGCGCGGGTGCTGGTCACGGCCTCGATCGACCGCGACCTTGCCAATACGCTGCCAGCGGATGCGCAGTTCTGGGTGGTGCAGCCCGAGGTCAGTGCCCGTGGCATCACCGGCCTGTCGACCGTGCTGTCGGGCGTCTATATCGAAGCCTCCTTCACCCCGCAGGCGGATGGCGAAGCCCGCACCTTTGTCGGCATGGACAGCGCGCCGCTGGCCCGCGAAGGCCAGCAAGGTACGCGGATCACCCTGCGCACCCGCGATGCCAACAGGATCTCGGAGGGCGCGCCGATCCTGTTTCACGGGATCGAAGTCGGCCATATCGAGGCACCGCGTCTGATCCTGTCCGGGGACAGCGTTGTGTTCGACGCCTTCATCATGGCGCCGCATGACCGCCGCCTGACGACGGCCACGCGGTTCTGGGATACCTCCGGTTTCACGGTGTCGCTGGGAACTGGCGGGCTTTCGCTGAATGTGGGCAACCTTGCGGCGCTGGTGACGGGCGGCATTGCCTTCGATACGATCTTTTCCGGCGGCGCGCCGCTGAACTCGGGCTATGTCTTCGACCTCTTCCCCGACGAGAACGCTGCCCGCCAGAGCCTGTTCACCGGGGTCGGGGCCAATGCCGTCGAGATGGCGATCGAGTTCGAAGGATCTGTCAACGGTCTTGCCGTCGGATCGCCTGTCCGGTTCCGCGGGCTGCGGGTAGGCGAGGTACGCGCCATCGGTGCCGTGCTGGTCGATGAGGGCAGACGCCAAGGCGTCCGCCTGCGCACGACCGTTGCGCTGGACCCGCAGGCGCTGGGCCTGCCGGTCGAGGCCGGGGCAGAGCGTACGATCGACTTCCTGCGCGACGCTGTGGCTGAAGGCTTGCGCGCGCAGCTTGCAACATCAAGCCTGTTCACGGCGGCGCTGGTGATCGAACTGGCCGAACTGCCCGACGCGGCACCCGCCACGATCGAGCAGCGCGAGGATGGCATGATCGTTCTGCCCTCGGTCATATCCGACCTGCCGGATTTCACCGCGACGGCCGAAGGCGTGCTGGAGCGTATCAACGCGCTGCCGGTCGAGGACCTGATGAATCAGGCGATCACGCTCATGGCCTCGATCGAGGCGGTCGTGTCCTCGGAAGGCACACGGCAGGCACCGGATGCGGCGTTGGCCCTGATCGAGGATATCCGCGCCCTTGTGGGCGGCGAAGACACTCAGGCCCTGCCGGGTGAGTTGCGTGGCGGGCTGGCCGAGGTGCGCGGCATCGTCGAGGAATTGCGCTTGCGTGGCGCGGTCGACCGGCTGGTGACCGTGCTGGACAGCGCCGATACGATCGCCGCGAATGCCGCCGCCGCCTCGGGTGAGATCCCGGCGCTGGTCGAGGAACTCAGGGCGCTTGTCGCCCGCGCGAATGGTGTCGAGATCGAAGAACTGGCCCGCGCTGCCACCCGTCTTGTGGACAGCACCGACAGGTTGATCGGGTCCGACGAGATGCGCGAGCTGCCGCCCGCCCTTGCCGCCGCGCTGGCCGAGGTCAGCCAGGTACTGGCGGCCCTGCGCGAAGGCGAGGCGATCGAGAACGTGAACCGGACACTGGCCTCGACCCGCTCGGCTGCGGAATCCGTGGCTCAGGCGATGGAAAGCCTGCCTGACCTGTCGCAGCGGCTGGAACGGCTGGTGGCACAGGCGGACGGGCTGATCGCGGCCTATGGCGCAAGGTCCGACTTCAACACCGAGGCGATGCAGGTGATGCGCGAATTCCGCGACACCGCCCGCGCGGTCACGCAGCTGGCCCGCGCCATCGAACGCAACCCGAATTCCCTTCTGATCGGACGCTGACCATGAAAAGCACCATTCCCCTTGCGATTTCCCTGAGCCTTGCGCTGGCGGCCTGCGGCGATACCGCCGCGCGCTATCTGGTCGAACCCGCGCCCGTTGCGGAGCCCGTCGCCCTGCGCCTGTCCAGCCTCGAGCTGCGCGATGTGGTGCTGCCGGCCTATGCCGAGGGCAGCCAGATCCTGCAGCAGGACGCCGACGGCGCCCTGCGCCCGGTCGAGGGATCGGAATGGGCCGATGCCTCGGCCCGCGCTGTCACGGCTGCCCTTGCGCGCAGTCTGGACCTTCAGACGACGGCATCGGTCGCGGCCGAGCCGTGGCCCCTGTCCGAGCCCGCCGCCGGTCGTCTCGATGTGCGGATCGATGCCATGCTGGCGCGGGCCGACGGGACCTTCCAGATCGCCGGACAATTTGCCGTGGCCAGTTTCGATGGCCGCACCCGCGAGGTGCTGGAACGCTTCGACATCCGCACGCCGTTGACGGCCCAAGGTCCCGCCGCGATTGCCGGTGCTCAGGGTCAGGCGATCGACCAGCTGGCCAGTCAGATCGTCGCGCGCCTGCGCCGCTAAGACCGCACGGTGCCCGGTCAGCGACCGGTCAGGCTGGGCGCAAGGTGATCGTTTCGACCGTGACGGCATCCACGGCAGCGGTGGAATAGGCCAGCGGGACATATTCGCCCGCAGCCCAAAGTGGCGCCAGATCGGCCAGATGCGGGCTGTCCTGCATCCCCGACTGACCCGGTGCATTGATCCAGACACTTGCGTCCCAGTCGCCAAGGTCGATCACCATCCGCACGCTGGCCCCGATCCTGACGCGGTAATCCGATGCCTCGTGATGCGCCAGCATGATCGAGGTATTGCCGCCCCCCTTGGGCCAGGGCCCGAGGTCGAAACCTGTCCCCAGAGGCGTCAGCGCATGGTCGAACCAGCCATGATGCAGATCGCCCCAGCGCCATTGCAGCGGGTTCGCGCCAAAGCGGGCCGTCACATCGGCCAGCGCTGCGGCCAGCGTCTCGCGCAGCAGCGCGTCACGCGCATCCGGCGCATCCAGACCGGCCCGCGCGCTCAGCCCCGGATGCCTGCCTTCCAGCAATTCGGTCACCACCGGCACATTGCCCGGCACAAGGAACCGCCGCAGGTCGGGGTCAGGCGCGACCCGCGCCAGCAGCGCAGGGCGCAGATGCGAGGACAGCCAGACCTCGTAGAGCAGGGCAGGGGCCGAGTCCGCCTCGGACCGCCCATCCCACAGCGCCAGCAGGTCGCGCCCCGGCGCGTCCTGCGGCAGAAGCGCGATCAGCCGCGCGGCAAAGGGCGATCCGGTATCGGTCTGCAGTGCGGTTGACGTGGCAAGGTCATGGTCGTCCCGCGCGCCCAGAGCGGCGGCAATGCGCGCGGCGCGCTGATCCTCGAACCATTCGTGCCCGATGGCGGGGCCCGCCTGTGCAGCGGCGGGCAGGTTCATCTCGTTCGCGGAATGGACAAAGCCCTGCGCGGGATTGTCCAGCCGGGGCAGGGTGCTGGCGGTCAGGAAGCCCTGCCATTCAAAGCGCCCGTCACCTGCCACGGGCACCAGCCCGCGCCAGCCGTTCCGGCGCGGCACATAGCCCGCCGCCTGCCAGCCGAAATCGCCTGTCACATCGGCATAGACAAGGTTGACGGAGGGCGCGCCCCAGCTGTCCACCGCATCCTTGAACCCTTCCCATGTCGTCGCGCGCATGGATTTGAGGCTGGCCATGTAGGGCGCGGTGCCCGGTTCGGTGAACACCGTCCGCAGGGCCAGCGCGCGGCCCGGCTCCTCCCAGACAACTGGCCCGTGCCGGGTAAAGCGCAGATCCAGCCGCTGATCGGGATGGCCCCTGACCGCGAAAACCTCGGTCACGGTCCGCATCTCGTCCCAGCCATCGGCGTAACGATAGCGGGCGGGCGCGTCGGGATCGGTGTCATAGACCATGACATCCTCCTGATCCGCGCAGAAGATCGTCAGGCTGAAGGCAGAATGTCCGTTGTGCCCCGCCATGATGCCGGGCGAGGACGGCTCGCCCGCGCCGATGATGTCGATGCCGGGGGCGGTCAGATGCACCATGTAGCGCAAGGAAGGCGCGGCATGCGCCCGGTGCGGGTCGCTGGCCATGATCGGGCGGCCCGATGCGGTGCGCGCGCCCGCCACGACCCAGTTGTTCGACCCTTCCATGCTGGGCGCCTGCACCACGGTCTTGCGCGGATCGACGCGTGACCAGCGCGCGGCCTCATCAAGGCTGGCTGCCAGCCGATCGGGCGCGAATGTCACCGGCGCGGTCGCCAGTTCGAACACCGCCAGCGCATGGGCCGGCAGGCCATGCCCTGCGTTCACCGCCCATTCAGACGCATCGACCGGCGGGTTCAGCGGCACGCGCAAAAGGTCGGTGTCGGGATCGGCCAGCGCCAGCACCTGCGCGCGGGTCAGTTCGGACGCCGCATTGCGCGTCAGGCAATGGGTGCGGATGCGCACCACATCCTCTGCCGCCCAATGGGCGGGCTGCGTGCCCAGCACGGCGAATTCCGCAGGCAGCGGCATCCGCCCCGCCAGCACCTCATCGACACAGGCGTTGATTCCGGCGGCAAAGGCCGTGCAGATCGCCTGCGCGTCATCGCCATAGGCGGCCCATTCCGGGGCCATGTCGCCCCGATACAGGAACAGACGCGCGGCGCGATCCTGCATCAGATAGCCGGGGCCGAAGTCTGCCGCCAGCAGGCCAAGGCCCCGCTTGCGCCACAGGTCGATCTGCCACAACCGGTCGCGCGCGGCGTTGAACCCCTGGGCAAAGAACAGGTCATGCAGCCCCTCGGCCCGGATATGCGCTAGACCCCAACGGTCGATCTGCAGCGTGGCGGGGGCGGCGAGGCCGGGCAGGTGATATGTGGTCATGGCAGTCTCCGGTCGTCTGGTCAGATCTGGCTGATGGCGCGCGCCGCTTCCAAAGCAAGGGGGGCAACGCGGGTGCTGAAGTCCTCGGGTGTCCATTCGGCCAGCGATCCCGCGACATGGATCGCGGCCACCGGGCGGCCCTGCGGCCCGGTCACGGCCACGCCGATGGCGACCTCGCCCAGCAGGATCTGTTCGACCGCGATGCTGTAGCCGCGCGCGCGGGTCTGCCCGATCTGGTCGATGATGGCGTCCGGGTCGGTCAGGGTGCGTGGCGTGAAGGGCGTGCGGTCCGACCCGTCGATGATCTCGCGCGCCTCGGCTTCGGGCAGGCGGGCCATGATGGCCCAGCCCCCCGAGGAACAGAAGGTCGGCACGCTATGGCCCACCAGCGTGGCATAGAATGTCTCGCGCTTGCTTTGCATCCGCGCGGCATAGACGACGCGCTGCCCGTCGAACAACGACAGGTCGACCCGTTCGCGCACGTTGCGCCGCAGTTCCAGCAGCACGGGCGTCGCGCGCTGGATCAGCGGGTTCAGCCGCAGGAAATCCAGTGTGTGATCCAGCAGGCGGATACCGGGCAGAAAGCCACGGTCCTCGTCGTCGCGGCTGATGTAGCCAAGGCTGCGCAGGGTGTGGACGATTCGCTGTGCCGCGCTGCGATCCACACCGGCGCGACTTGCGATCTCGGCCAGCGACAGGGGGCGATCGGCGTGGTGGAATGCAGCAAGGACCTGCATCGCGCGGGCAATCGAATTGGTGAACAAAGGGTCGGCGCGCTGCTCATCGCTTAAATATCGAACACCGGATTCGGCGCGGAGCGTGTTTCTTGTCATCTTGTCTGCGACTCCGGTTGACTTGGGGGCAAGCACGGTTCTACGCTCAGGTTACGATGCAAGTATATCGCCTGGCAATACACTAACCGTAGCAAGTTTCTTTTCTGGCAATGGTTGGGCTGGCGGTACGCAGCATTTCGTGACGGAGCGACGGGGGTCCCTGATTAGATGACAAGACGTGTGGCTTTGGCGGGTTTCCTGCACGAAACCAACACATTTGCGCCCAGTCCAGCAGACATGGCCTGCTTCGTGCAGGGCGGTGGCTACATGCCCATGGCGCGTGGTGCCGCATTGATGACGGCGGGGCGCGATATCAATCTGGGAATCGGCGGCGCGGTTGCGCATGGCGAGGCGGCGGGATGGGACATGGTGCCGATCCTGTGGTGTGGCGCCATTCCGTCGGCGCATGTGACGCGCGATGCCTATGACAGCATCACGGCCGAGATCGTCGAAGGCATCCGCGCGGCGGGTGCGCTTGATGGCGTCTTTCTGGACCTGCACGGCGCGATGGTGGCCGCGCACGAGGATGACGGCGAAGGCGCGCTGATCGCGCGCGTCCGGGCGGTGGTCGGCCCCGGTGTGCCCATCGTGGCAGCACTTGATCTGCACGGCAACATCACCGCGACAATGGTAAAGGCCGCCGATGCGCTGGTGGGCTTTCGCACCTATCCGCATGTGGACATGGCCGAAACCGGCGCACGCGCGGCGGTACAGCTGGATGCGTTGATGGCGCGGGGCAAACCCTTTGCCAAGGCCTTCCGGCGGATGGATTTCCTGATCCCGATCGCATGGCAGAGCACGGTCATGGAACCGGCTGCTGGCATCTACAGCCGCATGGCTGCGCTTGAGGGGGGCGATGTGGCGACGGTGTCCTTCTTCCCCGGCTTCCCGGCGGCAGATTTCCCCGAATGCGGACCGACCGTCGTGGCCTATGGGGCAACACAGGCGGCGGCTGATGCCGCTGCCGATGCCGTGGCCGCCGATGTGAACCGGGCCGAATCCGCCTTTGCCGGTCAGGCCTTTGATCCCGATGCGGGCGTGGCCGAAGCCTTGCGCATCGCCGCCACCGCCTCCAGACCGGTCGTCATCGCCGATACGCAGGACAACCCCGGCGCGGGGGGCGACAGCAACACCACCGGCATGTTGCGCGCATTGGTGCGGGCGGATGCGAAACGCGCCGCGACAGGCATCATCGTCGATCCTGCCGCCGCCGCTGCCGCCCATGCGGCCGGGCAGGGCGCCGAGATCGAGATCGCGCTGGGCGGATTTTCCAATATCCCCGGCGACAGCCCGTTTCAGGCGCGTTTCACGGTCG
This sequence comes from Paracoccaceae bacterium, assembly GCA_041596235.1. Lineage (GTDB taxonomy): Bacteria > Pseudomonadota > Alphaproteobacteria > Rhodobacterales > Rhodobacteraceae > Seohaeicola. Next base: position 42,669 of record JBFHIW010000006.1, on the reverse strand, counting down.
AAACCCTCTCGGACGGCAAATTCATCGCTGCGGGACCCTTCTACGGCGGTGCGCCGCTGGATCTTGGCCCCTCGGCCTGCCTGCGGATCGGGGATGTGCGCGTGGTCGTCTCCACCCACAAGGCGCAGATGGCCGATCAGCAGATGTACCGCTTCGTGGGCATAGAGCCGACGGAACAGGCGGTACTTGTCAACAAGAGCTCGGTCCATTTTCGGGCGGATTTTCAGCCGATTGCTGAAACAATACTCGTTTGTACCGCGCCCGGACCCATGCCGATCAGCCCGGCCAGCCTGCCATGGACACGGCTGGCACCGGGCATGAAGCTGGAACCGATGGGGGTCCGCTGGCACCCCGCACCGATTCCGGCACCCAGTCTTGAGGAGAGCTGAGCGACGATTTCACCCCCGTGCACCCGTCACAGAATCCGGGGCACATGACGACCACCCGAAGTGCAACAGAGAGAGAAAAAATGACAGTTCATAGTTTCCGATCAAAGGGCGCCACGCGCGTCCGCAGCCTGATGGCTGGGGCGATGATGGCCTCGACCGCGCTGGTTGGCGCAAGCGCCGCATGGGCCGAAACCACGATCACCGCCGTGATGCATTCCGGCCTGCGCGTGCTGGATCCGGTGATCACCACCGCCCATATCACCCGCAACCACGCCTACATGATCTATGACGTGCTGGTGGCCGTTGACGGCACATTCACGCCGCAGCCGCAGATGGCCGACTGGACCGTCTCGGATGACGGGCTGGTCTATACCTTCACCCTGCGTGACGGTCTGAAGTTCCATGACGGCACGGCCGTCACCATGGCCGATGCCGAAGCCTCGCTCAAGCGTTGGGCGCAGAAGGATTCCGGCGGCCAGATCATCATGGACAAGACCGCCAGCCTGACCGCGACGGATGACAAGACGCTGGTCTGGACCCTGAACGAACCCTTCGCCCCGCTGCTGGATACGCTGGGCAAGCAATCGGCCCTGCCGCCCTTCATCATGCCCGCGCGCATCGCGGCCACCCCGGCTGACACCGCGATCACCGAGCATGTGGGCTCTGGCCCCTTCCTCTTCGTCGAGGCCGAATTCCAGCCCGGCGTCAGCGTCACATACATCAAGAACGCGGATTACGTTCCCCGGTCCGAGCCTGCCGACAACATGGCCGGCGGCAAGGTCGTGAACGTGGACAAGGTCGTCTGGTCGACGATGCCCGACGCCTCCACTGCAATCAACGCGCTTCTGGGCAACGAGATCGACTATATCGAATCCGTGCAGGTCGACCTGCTGCCGCTGCTGGAAGGTGACCCCGATGTCGTCTTCGAGAAGCGCGAACCGCTGGGTTACCAGACCATCGGCCGGATGAACTTCAAGCATCCGCCCTTCGACAACGTCAAGGTCCGTCAGGCCGCCATGAAAGCTCTGGATCAGCAGGCCATTCTGGCTGCGCTGGTGGGCAACCCCGACTACTATTCGATCTGTGGCGCGATCTTCGGCTGCGGCACCCCGCTGGCCGATACGACCGGTTCGGACAGCCTGACCTCGGGTGGTGATCTGGACGCGGCCAAGGCCCTGCTGGCCGAAGCCGGCTATGACGGCACGCCCATCGTCCTGATGGCACCCACCGACGTGGTTGCGCTGGCGGCACAGCCGGTCGTGGCCTCGCAGGCGCTGCGCAACGCGGGCTTCAACGTCGACATGCAGCCGATGGACTGGCAGACGCTGGTCACCCGCCGCGCCAGCCAGAACGCGCCCGCCGATGGTGGCTGGAACATGTTCTTCACCAACTGGCTGGTGCCGGAAATCTCCAGCCCGCTGGTCTCGCCGATGCTGAACGGCCGTGGCGATTCGGCATGGTTCGGCTGGCCGGATGATGCGGTTGTCGAAGGCCTGAAGGCCGACTTCATCGCGGCCAAGACGCTGGAAGAGCAGCAGTCCGTGGCGAAGAAGATCCAGGCGCACAACATGGAGCAGGTTCTCTATGTGCCCGTCGGTCAGTACGCGCTGCCGCAAGCGCGCCGCACGACCATCACCGACATGCTGCCCTCGCCGGTGCCGGTGTTCTGGAACGTGAAGAAAGCCGAGTGATCACGCCGTGATCCCCCCGGCGCGCGTGCTGCGTGCGCCGGGATTTCCCGCGCGACAGGGCGTCCTGCCCTGATCCTGCGCGCCTGACCTGTCACCTATCCGCCGAAAGGGTTCCCTGCCAATGCTGGGCTACATCCTCCGACGCATCCTGGCGATCATTCCCGTCATGCTGATCGTCGCGATCTTCGTCTTCCTTCTGCTGCGCCTGACACCGGGCGATCCCGCCGCGATCATCGCCGGCGACATGGCCACACCCGAGCAGCTGGAACGCATCCGCGAGGCGATGGGCCTTAACAAACCCTTGCTGACGCAGTTCTTCACATGGATGGGCAGCCTGCTGCAGGGTGACCTCGGAACCTCGCTGATCTCGGGCACGCCGGTCACCACGATGATCGGACAGCGCATTTTCCCCACGATCAACATGGCGCTGCTGACCATCGTGATCGCCGTCGCCATCGCCGTGCCGATGGGCGTGCTGGCGGCCTGGCGGCACCGGTCATGGGTCGATTACGCGGTCATGAGCTTTTCGGTGCTGGGCTTTTCGGTGCCGGTCTTCGTGATCGGCTACCTGTTCATCCTTGTCTTCTCGATCTCGCTGGGTTGGCTGCCGGTGCAGGGCTATGCCTCCCCGACCGAGAAAGGCTTTGCCGAGTTTCTGTATCGCGCGATCCTGCCCTCGCTGACGCTGGCCACGATCTACATCGCGCTGATCGCGCGGATGACGCGCGCCTCGATGCTGGAGGTGCTGGGCGAGGATTACATCCGCACCGCCCGTGCCAAGGGCGTCAAGGAAAGCCGCGTGCTGTTCCGCCATGCCCTGCGCAATGCCGCCGTGCCGATCCTGACCGTGATCGGTACCGGCTTCGCGCTGCTGATCTCGGGCGTGGTGGTGACCGAAAGCGTGTTCAACATCCCCGGTATCGGCCGCCTGACCGTCGATGCGATCCTGGCGCGCGACTATCCGGTGATTCAGGCAATGATCCTCATCACCAGCGGCACCTATGTGGTGGTCAACCTGATCATCGACATCTCCTACACCGTCTTTGACCCGAGGATCCGTTACTGATGTCACATTACGCGCCCCCGTCCTCGGCCCTGCAATCGGTGTTGCGGCTGTTCTCGATCCCCTCGCTGGCCAAGCTGGGGGTCGGCCCGATGATCGCCGCCGCCGTTCTGGCGATGATCGTCATCGTCACCCTGCTGTCGCCATGGCTGGCCCCGTTCGATCCGCTGGAGATGAACCCGATGAACCGCCTGCAGGGGCCAAGCGATGCCAATATGCTGGGCACCGACCCGTTCGGGCGCGACATCTATTCGCGCGTCCTGATCGGCGGGCGCGTGTCGCTGCTGATCGGGATCGGTGCGGCCATCGTGTCCGTGTTCATCGGCCTGATCATCGGGCTTGTGGCCGGTTTCTTCCGGTTGGCCGACACGATCATCATGCGGATCATGGACAGCCTGATGGCGATCCCGTCGATCCTGCTGGCGATTGCGCTGGTCGCGCTGAACGGCCCGTCGATCACATCGGTGATCATGGCGATCACCATCCCGGAAATTCCGCGGGTCGTGCGGCTTGTCCGCTCGGTCGTGCTGACCGCGCGCGAGGAACCCTATGTCGAGGCGGCCATCGCGCTTGGCTCCTCCATGCCCAAGATCCTGTTCCAGCATCTGATGCCCAACACCATGGCGCCGCTGATCGTGCAGGGCACCTATATCCTGGCCTCGGCCATCCTGACCGAGGCGATCCTGTCCTTCCTTGGCGCCGGCGTCTCGACCGAGATCCCGACATGGGGGAACATCATGGCCGAGGGGCGGCAGTATTTCCGCGTGAAGCCGGAACTGATCCTGTGGCCGGGCCTGATGCTGTCGCTCTGCATCCTGTCGATCAACCTGCTGGGCGATACCGCGCGCGACATGCTGGACCCGCGCCTCAAGAAACGGGGGGAATAAGCCGATGCTGTTCAAAACGCGCAACTTCGACGATGCGAAAACCGTCCTGACGGTCAGTGACCTGACCGTCAGCCTGCCTGACGCTGCCAAGGCCCCGCCGGTGCTGAACCGGATCAGCCTGACGATCCGTCAGGGCGAGACTGTCTGCCTTGTGGGGGAATCCGGCTCGGGCAAGTCGGTCACATCGCTGGCGATCATGGGGCTTCTGCCCAAGGACGCGCTGTTCGTGGCTGGCGGCAAGATCACCCTGTCGGACACCGATCTTCTTGAGCAATCCCCCTCGGCCATGCAGGACATCCGCGCGCGCCGCGTGGCGATGATCTTTCAGGAACCGATGACGGCGCTGAACCCCGTGATGCGGGTGGGCGACCAGATCGAAGAGGTGCTGGAAAGCCATACCAGCCTGTCCGCAGACGAACGCCGCGCGCGCGTCATCGACATCATGGAACAGGTCCACCTGCCCGATGTGGAGCGCATCCACCGCAGCTATCCGCACCAGTTGTCGGGTGGGCAGCGGCAGCGGATCATGATCGCGATGGCGCTTGTTCTGGAACCCGAACTGCTGATCGCGGATGAACCCACCACGGCGCTTGACGTGACCACGCAGCAGCAGATCCTGTCGCTGATTGCGGAACTGCAGGAAAAACATGGCACGGCGGTGCTGTTCATCACCCATGACATGGGCGTCGTGGCCGAAATCGCCGATACCGTCTATGTCATGAAATCCGGCGATCTGGTGGAACATGCGCCCATCGAAACCCTGCTGCGCGCGCCGAAACAGGACTATACCCAGAACCTGCTGCGCGCGGTGCCCAGCCTGATCCCGCGCGCCCCGCGCACGGCACCGGGCGGTGATCCGGTCCTCAAGGTCGACAATCTGGACATGATCTACGGCGGCGGCGGTTTCTTCGTGAAACGCCCCGGCACCCATGCGGCCAAGGACGTGACCTTCACGGTTGCACGCGGTCGCACACTCGGGATCGTGGGGGAATCCGGCTCGGGCAAATCCACCGTTGCGCGCTGCATCATGCGGCTGATCGCGCCCACCGCAGGGTCGATCCGCCTGCGCGAGACCGATATCGCGCATCTGACGCGCGCCCAGCTGAAACCGCACCGCCAGCATCTGCAAGTGGTGTTTCAGGATCCGTTCCGTTCGCTCAATCCGCGCTGGACCGTCGGGCGCAGCCTGATCGAGGGGCCGGTGAACTATGGCACCAGCCCTTCTGAGGCCATGGCCCACGCCGCCGAACTGATGGAGATCGTGGGCCTGCCCCGCGACAGCCTTGACCGCTATCCGCACCAGTTTTCCGGCGGGCAGCGTCAGCGTATCGCCATCGCCCGTGCCGTGATGATGCAGCCCGATGTGCTTGTCGCGGACGAGGCCGTGTCGGCGCTTGACGTGTCGGTGCAGGCGCAGGTGCTGGACCTGCTGAATGACCTGCAGGAAAAGCTGGGCATCACCATCGTCTTCATCACCCATGACCTGCGCGTGGCCGCGCAGATCTGTGACGATGTTCTGGTGATGCAGCGCGGTGTCGTGGTCGAACAGGGCCCCGCCGCCGCCGTTCTGGCCAATCCGCAGCACGAATACACGAAATCCCTGATCGAGGCCGCCCCCGGCCGCGCCTGGGATTTTGCCAATTTCCGGGAACTGGCCAGCGCCTGATTGCCCGCCCAACTGAAGACCGAGGAGAAACACATGAACATCCTGCCCGTGATCGAGGCCAGCACCGCAGAGCTGACCGAAATTTTCAAGGACCTGCACGCCCATCCCGAAATCGGCCTTGAGGAACAGCGCACCAGCGCCATCGTGGCCGACAAGCTGCGCAGCTATGGCGTCGATGAGGTGCATACCGGCATCGGCATTACCGGCGTCGTGGGCATCATCTACGGGCGCGGCGGCAAGGATGCGGGCGGCAAGCGCGTGGGCCTGCGCGCCGACATGGACGCGCTGCCCATCCATGAGCAGACGAACCTGCCCTATTCGTCGAAGAATGCAGGCAAGATGCACGCCTGCGGCCATGACAGCCACACCACGATGCTGCTGGGCGCGGCCAAACATCTGGCCGCCACCCGCGATTTCGACGGCACCGCGATCATGATCTTCCAGCCCGCCGAAGAGGGACTGGGCGGCGCGCGCGGCATGCTCAAGGACGGGCTTTTCGACCGCTTCCCCTGTGATGAGGTCTACGGGATGCACAACTCTCCCAATGGGCAGCCGGGCACGGTGGGCATCTGCAAGGGTGCCGCCATGGCCGGCGCCGCCTTCTTCGACATCACCGTGACCGGCAAGGGCAGCCATGCCGCCATGCCGCAGCAGTCGCGCGATGCGCTGGTCACGGCCTCGGCCCTCGTGGGCCAGTTGCAGACCATCGTGGCCCGCAACGTCGCCCCCTTGGATACCTGCGTGCTGTCGGTCACCCAGATCCACGCCGGCAGCGCCTATAACGTGATCCCCGAAACCGCGCATATCTGCGGCACGATCCGCTACTTCAAGGACTCGGTCTACGAGATCGCGGAACGCCGGATGCAGGAAATCTGCGCCGGTTTCGGCGCAGCCTTCGGGGCGGACATCAAGGTTGATCTGCGCAATGTCTTCGACGTGCTGATGAACGACAATGACCTGTCCGACGCCTATATGGATGCCGCGCGCGACATCGTCGGCGAAGAGATGATCAGCCGCAATGACGAACCCGCCACCGGGTCCGAGGATTTCGCCGACATGCTCAAGGTCGTGCCGGGCGCCTATTGCCGCGTGGGGCACACCGGCAACGTCCCGCTGCACAACCCCGGCTTCGTGCTGGGCACCGAGGTTCTGCCCGTGGGCGCCTCGATCATGGCGCGCGTGGTGGAACGCCGCCTGCCCCTGTCGGAGGCCGCTGGATGAATCCGCTCGACCTGCCATTCGACGCCGATGACATGGTGGAACGGCTCAGGCCATGGATCGAATGCGAAAGCCCGACCTATGACGCCGATGCCGTCAACCGCATGATGGATCTTGCCGCCTATGACCTGACGGTCGCGGGCGCTGTCGTGGAACGCATCCCCGGTCGCATGGGCTTTGGCGGCTCGGTCCGCGCGCGGTTCCCGCATCCCGATTTCGGTAAGCCCGGCATCCTGATCGCGGGCCATATGGACACGGTCCATCCCATCGGCACGCTGGACAAGCTGCCCTTCAAGCGCGAGGGCGACATCTGCTACGGCCCCGGCATCATGGACATGAAGGGCGGCAATTTCATCAGCCTCGAGGCGATCAAGGCGCTGGCCGCCGCGGGCATGCAGACACCGCTGCCGGTGACGGTCCTTTTCACCCCGGATGAAGAGGTGGGCACCCCCTCCACCCGCGACCTGATCGAGGCGGAAGCGGCCAAGAACAGATACGTCCTTGTCCCCGAACCCGCCAAGCAGGACGGCGGCGCGGTGATCGGCCGCTACGCCATCGCGCGCTTCAACCTGCGCACGGTGGGCCGGCCCAGTCACGCGGGATGGGCGCTGGCCGAAGGCCGGTCCGCCATCGCCGCCATGGCGAAGAAGATCCTCGAGATCGAGGCGATGACGACCGACGACTGCACCTTTTCGGTGGGTGTGATCCATGCCGGGCAATGGGTGAACTGCGTCTCTTCCAGTTGCGAGGCGCAGGCCCTGACCATGGCCAAGACGCAGGAAGACCTTGATCGTGGCGTGGCCGCCATGATGGCGCTTCAGGGCGAGGAAAACGGCGTGACCTTCGAGGTGACGCGCGGTGTGACCCGGCCGGTATGGGAGCCCAACCAGCAAGGCACCATGGCGATGTTCGATGTCGCCAAGGAAATCTGCGCCGATCTGGGATTCGTGTTGACCGGCACCAGTTCCGGCGGCGGGTCGGATGGCAATTTCACCGGCTTCATGGGTATTCCCACCCTCGATTCCATCGGGGTGCGCGGCAAGGGCCTGCACACGCTGGGCGAACATATCGAGGTGGCAAGCCTGCCCGAACGCGCCAAGCTGACGGCAGCACTGCTGATGCGCCTGCAGTAGACAGGGAACCGCGCGGGTAGGGGCCAACCCACCCGCGCGGGTACCCGATCCCGATTGCGACAGGCCCCGGCCCTTGCTAGACAGGATGCATGACCGGGCAATCCCCACAGAAGAAAAGCGGCTGGCGCGGGTCCGAGGACCTGTGGCTCAACGCGGCCTATGACCTTCTGATCGACAAGGGGGTCGATGCCGTCAAGGTGCTGCCGCTGGCCGAAAGGCTGGGCCTGTCGCGTACCAGCTTCTACGGTCATTTCGAAAGCCGCGAGGCGCTGCTGGCCGCCCTCGTCAATCGCTGGCGCGACAAGAACACCGGCAACCTGATCCGGCAGACGCAGGCCTATGCCGAAACCATCACCGAGGCCGTGTTCAACATCTTCGATTGCTGGCTCAGGCCTGATCTGTTCGATGCGCGATTCGACCATGCAATCCGCAACTGGGCCTTGGGCGACCCCGGCCTGCGCGCCATTCTGGAACGTAATGACGGCGACCGGATCGACGCGATCCGCGCCATGTTCGAACGCTTCGGCTATGACCAGGACGATGCGCGCATCCGCGCCTATACCATCTATTATACACAGGTCGGCTATGTCTCGATGATGGTGCAGGAAGAGACGCGCGTCCGTGTCGACCGGATGCCCAACTATATCGTGGTCTTCACCGGGCACAGCCCCACCCCGTCCGAGGTGGAGCGGTTCCGCGCCCGGCATCTGCCGGGGCCAGCACAGCCCCGCGCACGGCGGCAGAAGGCCTGATCAGGCCTCGACCTCGACCCGGCCGATCGGATGCGAACAGCAGGCAAGGATATAGCCCTTTGCCACGTCATCCTCGCTGATCCCGCCGTTATGGACCATGTGCACCTCGCCCGACAGCTTGCGGATCTTGCAGGTGCCGCAGATGCCGAACTGACAGCCCGAGGGGATGTTCAGCCCTGCGCCCCGCGCTGCGGACAGCACCGTGTCGGTCTGCGCGCAGCGGGCCGACAGGCCGGCGGCGGCAAAGATCACCTCGGCGCCGACATCCTCCTGCGGGATCACGTCGTCGAACTCGGTCAGTTCGGCCATCGTTTCCGCTGGCGCGTGGAAGCTTTCCTGATGGTATCGCGTCATGTCGAACCCCAGCGCGTTCAGCATGTCGCGCACGGAATGCATGAAACTGTCCGGCCCGCAGCAATAGACATCCCGCTCCAGGTAGTCCGGTGCCATCAGGCCCAGCATCAATTGGTTGAACCGGCCACGATAGCCCGTCCAGACCTCGTAGGGGTCTTCCTGACTGACCACGAAATGCAGCTTCAGCCCCTGCACGCGGCTGGCCATGTATTCCAGCCGCTTGCGAAAGATCAGCTCGCTTGGCCGGCGCGCGCATTGGATGAAGGTCATGTCGGGGTCCTCGCCCCGCTCGAACAGCGTTGCGGCCATCGACATCACTGGCGTCACGCCGGACCCTGCCGAAATGAACAGATACTTGCCCTCGGGCTGCGGCGGCAGATGGAACAGGCCTGACGGGCCAAAGGCGCGCAGCTGCATCCCCGGTTTCAGGTTCTCCATCATCCAGCGCCCCGCCACGCTGTCGGGCGCCGGTTTGATCGTGACCGAGACATAGGCGTTCACCACCGGGCTGCTGGAGATCGTGTAGGTCCGCTGGATCGCCCCGCCCGGCAGCGGCAATTCCAGCGTCAGGAACTGCCCCGCGCGGTAGACGAAGGTTGCCCCCGAGGGCGGGCGGAACACGAAGGTCCGCACACCGGGGGTTTCGGGCACCACGGCCACGCATTCCAGCGGCTCGCTATCTTGCCAGACGGGTGTATCGGCGCGGGGCATCGGGATCATCCGGTCACTCCGCCGCGATATTGGACGCAGGGCGCGCAGGCCCGGTCAGGCGCTTCTGCATCGTGTTCGCATACCAGTCGATAAACTGGATCACGCCGCTTTCCTGCTTGGCGGAATAGGGTCCCGGCAGATAAGCGGGCGAGGCGATACCGCGCTGATTTTCCTCGACAATCCTGCGATCCTCATCGTTGGTGTGGATCCACACCTCGGTCAGGCGGTTCAGATCGTAATCCACGCCTTCGACCGCATCCTTGTGCACCAGCCAGGTGGTGGTGACCTGAGTTTCCGTCACCGATACCGGGATCACGCGGAACAGCAGGACCTGATCCGACAGGAAATGGTTCCATGTGTTCGGGTAATGGAAGAACAGGCAGGTCCCCGCGTTGTCGAAGGGCACATTACCGATGCGGCGGCTCACCGCCGCCTTGCCATCCATCGTATAGCTGACGGCCGCGCCGAGGAAGGGGATGCGCACCAGCCGCCACTGGTCGTCAGGATCCGCCACATAGCGCGAGGGCAGGCCAGCCGCCTCGCACCGCTCGACATGCGCCAGACCGGCGGGCGACGAGATGCTGTCGTCGGCGCCCACAAGATCGGGATCGTCGTTGAAGGTGCGGCACAGCGACGGGTGCGAGCCCGAGCAGTGATAGCATTCGCGGTTGTTTTCCAGCACCAGCTTCCAGTTGGCCTGCTCGACGATCGTGCTTTGATGCGCGACCTTCAACTGGTGCATGTCATGGGGGGCCGCATAGCGGGCCAGTTGTGCGGCCACCGGGGCGAAATCCGGGGCCTCGTCGGCGAGACAGACGAAAACCATCCCACCGGCCTCGGCGCAATGCACGCCGCGCAGCCCGTGATCCTGCGGCTTGAAATCCGGCCCCATGTCACGCGCATAAAGCAGCTTGCCGTCCAGTTCATAGGTCCATTGGTGATAGGGGCAGACCAGCTTGGGGGCTGCGCCCTTGTCCGCGGAACAGATCCGGCTGCCGCGATGCCTGCAGGAGTTGTGGAAGGACCGGATCGTGCCATCCGCACCGCGCACGATGATGATCGAATAGGCCCCGACCTGCAGCGTCACGTAGGATCCGGTCTTGGGCACCTCGGCTGCGGCAATGGCGAACAGCCAGTCGCGATACCAGATCTTCTCCATATCCGCCGCGAAAACGTCCGGATCGGCATAGAAGGGGCGGGGCAGGGAATGGGCCGGCTTGCGCTGGTCAAGGAGCTGCTGAAGTTCGGAATCGTCAAGCATGACAGTGATCCTATGGAAGGGATGAAGGGTTATGGTTGATTAAGGACAAGCGATTTCCACCCTGCATGGTCAGATATCCTTGACCAGACGCAGCGCATCATAGATCGCGGCATGGGTGTTGCGGGCGGCCACCGCATCGCCGATGCGGTAGAGAACGACCTGATCCGGCGCGGCCTGCCAAGGCTGGGCGCGCCCGGCGATCAAGGCATCCTGATCGACTGCGCCCTTGTTGGCCGATTGCGGTTTCAGTTCGAAATAAAGCTCATCCAGCGGCAGCGTCCCGTGGTTGACGACGATCTGGTCGAAATCCCGCGTCTCGCGGTGGCTGGAATAATCCGTGCCGATCACCGCGCTCAGCCGGTTGCCGTTCCGCTGCACTGCCTTCAGCCGGTAAGTCACTGTAAAGCGGACATCCTTGTCCTGCAGGCTGCGCATGTAGGGCACCAGGTTCATCGCCATCACATCGGGGGCAAAGCTGCGGTCGGGGGTCATCACCTCGACATGCGCACCGCTGCCCGCGATCACCTCGGCGGCCTGCAGGCCCGCATGGTCGCCCGCATCGTCATAGACCAGAACGCGGGCACCGGGCTTTACATCGCCTGCGATGATATCCCAGCTTGAGACCACCAGATCGTTGCCATCCTCCAGCACATCGGTATGCGGCATGCCGCCCGTGGCCACGATCACCACATCGGGATTTTGCGCCATGATATCAGAGGCTTCGGCATAGGTGTTGAAGTGGAATGTCACGTCGCGTGCGGCACATTGCGCCATGCGCCAGTCGATGATCCCGATCATCTCGCGCCGCCGGTGCGATTGCGCGGCCAGCCGCAACTGCCCGCCCGCATCGGGGGCGGCCTCGAACACCGTGACCGCGTGACCGCGCATGGCGGCCACACGCGCGGCTTCCAGCCCCGCAGGGCCGGCACCCACCACGACCACGCGCTTTTTCACCGGCGCGGGCGCGATCATGTCGTCCTGCGGCATGCTTAGCTCGCGGCCTGTGGCGGCGTTATGCGTACAAAGCGCATCACCCGCCTGATAGATCCGGTCAAGGCAGTAGTTCGCGCCGACGCAGGGCCGGATGTCATCCTCGCGGCCTTCGATGATCTTGGTCACGATCAGCGGGTCGGCCATATGGGCGCGGGTCATCCCCACCATGTCCAGCTGACCCGAGGCGACTGCATGGCGCGCCGTCGCCACATCGGGGATGCGCGCGGCATGGAAGGTCGGCAGGCCCACCTCGGCGCGGATGCGGCCCGCGAAATCCAGATGCGGCGCAGAGCGCATGCCCTGCACCGGGATCACATCGGTCAGCGCCGCGTCGGTATGGATCTGGCCGCGGATCACGTTCAGGAAATCGACACCCGCCTCCTTGAACAAATGGCCGATGGCGATGCCTTCATCGGTGGAAATGCCGCCCTCGGCGGCCTCATCGGCGACATAGCGCATGCCCAGCAGGAAACGGTTGCCCACCCGCTTGCGACAGGCGCGGTAGACCTCCAGCGCGAAACGCGCGCGGTTCTCCAGCCCGCCACCCCATGGCGCATCCAGCACATTGGTCAGGGGCGACATGAACTGGTCCATCAGGTGGCCGTAGCACTCGAATTCCACCCCATCCAGACCTGCCGCCTGCATCCGCTCGGCGGCATCGGCGTAATCCTGGATGATGCGGTCGATCTCGTGATCCTCGATGATCTTGGGAAAGGCGCGGTGCGCAGGTTCGCGGAAAGGGCCGGGGGCCACGACGGGCAGCCAGTCGCCCTTGGCCCAATGGGTGCGCCGCCCCAGATGCGTCAGCTGGATCATGACCGCGCAACCATGCCCATGGCAGGCATCCGCGATGTTGCGCATCCATGGCACCACTTCGTCCTTGTAGGCCAGCACGTTGTTGAACACGGGCGGAGAGTTGCGCGACACCGCCGCCGATCCTGCCGTCATGGTCAGCGCCACACCCGCGCGGGCGCGCGTCTCGTGATAGGCGCGATACCGGTCCTTGGGCATCCCGTCCTCGGGATAGGCCGGTTCGTGACTGGTGGTCATGATCCGGTTCTTCAGGGTCAGATGGCCCAGCTGGTAGGGTTGCAGCAAGGGGTCCTTGGTGGCGGTCTGGGTCATCGGGGGCTCCGTCTGAATCACGTGGATCGACCGCGCGGGTCGCGCGGATCATGGATGATCCTGACCGACGCCCGCAGCGGCGTCATCCACAAAAACGACAGTGGTGTCGGAATTTTCGACGTAAGTGTTCTTGCCCTTGCCTGCATGGCCGACCCCCGGTTCCGATGCAGATCAGGATACGCCGTCAGCGTCTCGCAGCAGGCACTGAAAACGACGCTCCGCTTCGGTCCAGCGAAGTCGGCTGTGACGATGGGTGCCTCTGCGCGGCATGAAGGCGCGTGGCGCCGCCCGCGCGATCGCCGACCGGCCCGCCTTACCCCCGCACAATCGCCGGAATCCGCCCTGCCGGGGGCGTGTTGCGGCTGCGCTGGCTGGTCACCCGCCCGTCGATGATGGTCATGCCGACACCCGGCAGATTGCCCAGTTGCACCGATTCAAGGATCGTCTTGCCGGGCGCGTGCTGCGCCTGGTCCATCAGCACGAAATCGGCACAGAGCCCGGCCTCGATCATCCCGGTGTCCAGCTCGCGCATCCGCGTGGTATTGCCGGTGCCAAAGCAGAACGCCACCTCGGCGGGCACATTGCCAAGGCTCGACAGCATCGCGATCATCCGCAGGATACCCAAGGGCTGCACCCCCGATCCTGCCGGGCCATCCGTGCCCAGAATCACCTGATCCAGCTTGCCGAGTTCGCGGGTGGTGTTCAGCGTCAGAAGGGCGGCGCGTTCGTTGCCATTGTGCACGATCTCAAGCCCGGCCTTGCAGCCCTCGCAGAGGCAGATGATCTGGTCGTCGGGCAGGGCGGAATGGCCGCCGTTGATATGACCGACCACATCGGTTCCCGTCTCAAGAACCATGTCCGCGTCGATCAGCCCCGATCCGGGGATCGACGGCCCGCCTGTGTGGATCGTGCTCTGGATGCCGTATTTGCGCGCCCAGTCCACCATCTGCCGCGCGGTCTTGCCGTCCTTGACGGTGCCGAGACCGACCTCGCCCAGCAGTTTGACGCCCGCCTTTGCCAGATCGGCGAAATCCTCCTCGACCATGCCATGCTCGATCACGGGGGCACCTGCGTGGACCTTGACGCCGGAGGGGCGGAAATTCTCGTACCAGCGCTGGGATGCGATCGCCATGGCCTTCAGCCCCACGATATCCTTGGGCCGGCCGGGCATATGCACCTCACCGGCTGAAATCAGCGTGGTCACCCCGCCATGCAGTGTCGAATCGATCCAGTGCAATTGCTGCTGGCGCGGCGTGTAATCGCCCACCACCGGATGCACATGGCTGTCGATCAGGCCGGGGCAGAGGGTGCAGCCATGCGCGTCGATCAGCGTGTCGGTGCCTTCGGTATCCATGTCCTTCTCGTGGCCCCAGCCGGTGATCTTGCCACCCACCGCGATCAGGCAGTCGCCGTCCAGAATGGGCTGTTCGATCTTGCCCGACAGGATCAGGCCAATGTTGCGGATGACAAGCTTGTGGGTTGCATCAAGTGTCTGGGGGGCTGCGTCTGCCATGGGTTCTCTCCTCTGACTTGTTAGAACGCTAACAGAAACCTTGCACCGATCAAGAGGGCAGCGTGCCGAGGACAGCGCAAAAGCGTTGACAGGTAATTTGTTTGTATACTAACAAAAATAAACCGTCCCCTCAGCCGGAGGCCCCATGTCCCTGACCGAAATCCCCCAGACCGCCGCCTTTCCCGTGCCCGAGGGCATGTTTGCCGAAACCGTCACCGAGGTGCAGCATTACACCGACCGGCTGTTCCGTTTCCGCATCACCCGGCCTGCCGCGTTCCGCTTTCGGTCGGGCGAGTTCGTGATGATCGGCCTGCCGAATGCCGCCAAGCCGGTGATGCGCGCCTATTCCATCGCCTCGCCATCCTGGGACGAGGAGATCGAGTTCTACTCGATCAAGGTGCCCGGTGGCCCGCTGACTGAACATCTGCAAAAGATCAGAACGGGCGACAGGGTGCTGATGAAGAAGAAACCGACCGGCACGCTGGTTCTGGATGCGCTGCTGCCCGGCAAGCGGGTCTACATGTTCGCCACCGGCACCGGAATCGCCCCTTTCGCCAGCCTGATCCGCGATCCGGAAACCTATGAGAAATTCGATCAGGTCATCCTGTGCCATGCCTGCCGGGATGTGGCGGAACTGACCTATGGCCATGACCTTGTCCGCGACCTGCGCGCCGATCCGCTGGTGGGCGAGATGGCGGGCGGGCTGATCCATTACGCCACCACCACCCGCGAGGGGTCGGATCGCATGGGGCGGCAGACCGATCTCATGGCCTCGGGGCGGATGTTTGCAGATCTTGGCCTGTCCCCCATCGATCCTGCGACCGATCGCGGCATGATCTGCGGTTCGATGGCGATGCTGCGCGACACCAAGGCGGCGCTTGAAGGCTTTGGTCTTGTCGAAGGATCGAACAGCATGCCCGCAACCTTCGTCGTCGAACGCGCTTTCGTGGGCTAGGCCGCATAATTGATTTGACAGCCGGGGGGCTGCGGATTTCTTATTCGTGTGCAAACAAAATACGGACCGTCCGCAGAGACGGCAGACAACGGGGAAGCTGCGATGGGATATCTTGTTGCCGCATCATTGTCCGAGGCGCTGGATGCGCTGGGCCAGCCGGATGCCGCCGTGATCGCGGGCGGGACCGACTGGTTTCCCGCGCAGGGCAGCAGGCCATTCAAGGGTGAACTGGTCGATATCACCCGTGTACCCGGCTTGCGCGGGATCACCCGCGACGCGGGCGGATGGCGTATCGGCGGGGCCACCACATGGACCGATCTGATCCGCGCCGACCTGCCGCCCGCCTTCGAGGGCCTGAAATCCGCCGCACGCGAGGTGGGATCGATCCAGATCCAGAACGCGGGCACCGTGGCGGGCAACCTGTGCAACGCCTCGCCCGCCGCCGATGGCGTGCCGCCGCTTCTGACGCTGGGCGCGCTGGTCGAACTGGCTTCGACACGCGGCATCCGGCGGATGGCCTTGTCGGAATTCCTGAAAGGGCCGCGCCAGACCGCGCGCGTGCCGGGCGAGGTGCTGACCGCGCTGATCATCCCCGATCTGCCCGCAGGTGCGCAGGGGGCTTTTCTGAAGCTGGGTGCGCGGCACTATCTGGTCATCTCGATCGCGATGGTCGCGGCCCTTGTCACGCTGGACCGTGGCCGGATCGCGCAGGCGGCGGTGGCCGTGGGCTCCTGTTCCGCTACCGCGCAGCGCCTGCCCTCGCTTGAGGCTGATCTGGCAGGCCGCAGCGTTCAGGATCTGCGCGCGGCAGGCGCCGGGATCATCCTGCCCGCGCATCTGGCGCCGCTGGCGCCGATTGCGGATGTGCGCGGCAGCGCCGACTACCGGATGGAGGCGGCGGCCACGCTCTGCGCCCGCGCGCTTCACATGGCGATAGAGCAGGGGGAGCAGGCCCATGGATAAGCGCACCGCACCGGATCTGACCGCCTTTCACCTCAACGGCCATGTGGTCGAGGTCGCCGCCGCCCCCGGTGAACGCCTGTCCCATGCCCTGCGCGAAAGGCTGGGGGCCAAGGATGTCAAGGTTGGCTGCAACGCGGGCGATTGCGGGGCCTGCACCGTGCTGGTGGATGGCGCGCCGGTCTGCGCCTGCCTGATGCCTGTACAGCAGGCCGCAGGCGCGAAGGTGGAAACACTGGCCGGTCTGGTCAAGGCCGACCCCCATGCGCAAGCGCTGCGCGACAGCTTTCAGGCGCATCAGGCCGCGCAATGCGGGATCTGCACGCCGGGCATGATGGTCTCGGCCGTGGCGCTGCTGCGCGACAGGCAGGCCCCTGATGCCGCCATGGTGCAGGACGCGCTGGGCGGTGTGCTCTGCCGTTGCACGGGCTACCGCAAGATCATCGACGCGGTGGTCGAGGCCGGGGCCGGAATACCGCCCGCGCCCGAAGGATCCGGCGATGTCGGCACCACGATCCGCCGCCTTGACGGTCTGCCCAAAGTCACAGGCACCGAGGCGTTTGGCGATGATGTCGCCCCCCCTGATGCGCTGGTGCTGCGGGTGATCCGCTCGCCCCATGCCCATGCGGGCTTTGTCCTTGGCGATCTTGATGCCTTCCGCGCGGCCCATCCCGGCATCGTCGCGGTGCTGACGGCGGCCGATGTGCCCGGCCTCAATGCCTTCGGCGTCATCCCCGGTTTCATCGACCAGCCCGTCTTTGCCGTGGATCACGTGCTTTTCCGGGGTGATGCGATCGCCGCTGTGGTCGGTGAGGCCGAAGCGATGGCGCGCTTCGATCCCGCCGATTTCCCTGTCACGTGGCAGGTGCGCGATCCGCTGATGGAGGTGGCCGATGCCCTCGCCCCCGGTGCTGCGCAATTGCATCCGGGACGCACCAACAACATCATGTGCGGCGGTCATGTCGCCTGTGGCGATGCCGAAGCGGCACTGGCCCGCGCCGCTGTCACGGTCGAGGGGCAGTTCACCACCGCCTTTGTCGAACATGGCTATATCGAGCCTGAGGCCGGTGTCGCCATGATGGACGGTGATCGCGTCGTGGTGCAGGCCTGCACGCAGGCCCCGGTGATGGATCAGGATGCGCTGATGCAGATCCTGGCCCTGCCTCGCGCGCGTATCCGCATCGTCCCCACCGCCGTGGGCGGCGGTTTCGGCTCCAAGATCGACGTATCGCTGCAACCTTTTCTGGCGCTGGCCGCGATCAGGACGGGCCGCGCGGTGCGCATGACCTATGAGCGTGTCGAAACCATGCAATCCACCACCAAGCGCCATCCCGCCGCCATCACCATGCGGATCGGGGCGGGGGCGGATGGGCGGCTTTGCGGCATGACCTTCGACGGGGATTTCAACACCGGCGCCTATGCCTCGTGGGGGCCGACCGTCGCCAACCGGGTGCCGGTCCATGCCTCGGGGCCCTACCGGGTCGCCGATTACCGCGCCACTACGCGGGCAGTGAACACCAATTGCGTGCCTGCGGGCGCGTTTCGCGGCTTTGGCGTTCCGCAATCGGCAGTGGCGCAGGAAAGCCTCTTTGACATGCTGGCCGCCAGACTGGGCATGGACCCGCTCGAGTTCCGCATCCTCAACGCGCTCGACAATGGCGTGCCCACGGTCTGCGGGCAGGTTTTCGCGCAGGGCGTCGGCATCAAACCCTGCCTCGAGGCGCTGCGCCCCGCATGGGCCGCGGCACAGGCCGAATGCAAGGCCTTCAACGCCGCCCAGACCACCCGCAAGCGCGGTGTGGGCATCGCGGCGGGCTGGTATGGCTGCGGCAATACCTCGATGCCGAACCCCTCGACCATCCGCGCGGGGCTGCGCGCCGATGGAAGCGTCGTGCTGCACCAGGGGGCGATGGACATCGGGCAGGGGTCGAACACGGTGATCCCGCAGATCTTTGCCCGCGCCCTTGGGGTGCCGGTGCATGACATCGCGCTGATCGGGGCCGATACCGATCTGACACCTGACGCGGGCAAGACCTCGGCCAGCCGCCAGACCTTCGTGACGGGCAATGCCGCGCGCCTTGCGGGCGAGGCGCTGCGCGCCGCCGTGCTGTCGCAGGTCAACGCCAGCCCCGATGCGACCATCACCCTGACCCCCGGTGGCGTCACCGTCACGGATGGGGCGCAGGACTTCACCCTTGATCTGGCGCGGCTTGCGCCGAATGCGGCAGGCTATGTGCTGGAGGTGGCCGAGACCTACGATCCGCCCACCAAGCCGCTGGACAAGAACGGGCAGGGCGAACCCTATGCGCAATACGGCTATGCCGCCCATCTTGTCGTGGTCGAGGTGGATATCCCCCTTGGCCGCGTCCGTCCCCTGCGCTTTGTCGCCGCCCATGACGTCGGTCAGGCGATCAATCCGCTGCTGGTCGAAGGGCAGGTGCATGGCGGTATCGCACAGGGTCTCGGCATGGCGCTGATGGAGGAATATATTCCCCATCGCACCGAAAACCTGCATGACTACCTGATCCCCACCATCGGCGATGTGCCCCCGATCGAAACCCTGATCGTCGAGGTGCCCGACGCCCATGGCCCTTACGGCGCCAAGGGGCTGGGCGAACATGTGCTGATCCCCACGGCGCCCGCGATCCTCAATGCCATCGCGGATGCCACTGGCGCGCGGATCACCCGCTTGCCCGCCACCCCCGCGCGGGTGCGCGCAGCCCTGAAAGAGGCCGGACATGCCTGACGACAACGCCCCCAACGCCACCGCCGAAAAGATCCGCTGCGATGCCTGCCCGGTCATGTGCTACATCGCCGAGGGCAAGGCCGGGGCCTGTGATCGCTATGCCAATCATGGCGGCGAACTGGTGCGCCTTGATCCCTTGACCGTCATCCAGGGCGGCGCGCAGGCCGTGGCCTTTCTGGATCAGGGCGAGAATGCGCAGGACTGGGACGGCGACGTGATCCAGGGCAACCGCACCTTCGTGACCGCCGTGGGCGCGGGCACCACATATCCTGATTACAAGCCCGCCCCCTTCATCGTCAGCCAGCAGGTTGAAGGCGTCGACATGGTCACCGTCGTGACCGAGGGCATCTTCAGCTATTGCGGCGTCAAGGTGAAGATCGACACCGACCGCCACATCGGCCACGAACGTGCGATTGTGCGTGTGGATGGTGAGGCGATCGGCCATGTGATGACTGCCGAATACGGCTCCAAGATGCTGTCGCTGGGCGGGGTGGAACACCTGACCGGCGGCTCCAAGAAAGAGGGTCGCGTCACCTGCGATGCGCTGATGCGCCTGTGCAACCGCGACGCGGTCGAGATGCAGATCGACGAGGGCGTGACCATCGTGGTGCAGGCAGGTCATGCACCGATCATCAACGGCACACCCGAAAAGCTGATGCGCGTGGGCTGTGGCTCGGCCACCATCGGGATGTTCGCCAAGCAATGGCACGGCCATGTCGACGAGGTCGTGGTGGTCGATGACCACATCACCGGCGTTCTCAGCGAACACGAGGCCGGCAAGGGCCTCGACATGCGCCTCTCCGGCATCAAGGTGAAGGGGCGCAAATCCACGCCGGGGCGCTATTTTCAGGTGGCCGAACCCGGCACCGGCTGGGGCGGCACCAATGTCGAAGACCCGCTGACCATCCTCAAACCCGCCGATCCCAAACTGGCATGGCCGGGCCTGCGCCTGCTGATGATCTCGACCACCGGGGAGCAATGGGCCTATTACGTGCTGGACGATCAGCTTGTCCCGCAACCGGCCCGGATCACGCCGCCCCTGCTGGC
Organism: Paracoccaceae bacterium; assembly: GCA_041596235.1. Taxonomy (GTDB): domain Bacteria; phylum Pseudomonadota; class Alphaproteobacteria; order Rhodobacterales; family Rhodobacteraceae; genus Seohaeicola. Next base: position 22,205 of record JBFHIW010000006.1, on the reverse strand, counting down.
GACCGCCGAACGGATCGCGGAAAACTGCGAACCCTCGCTGTGTTCGGTGCTGTTCATGGGCGGCGCGGGCGGGTCCTTGCGCGCGGGCGTCACCGAAAACCCGGTGCGCCTGACCCGGTCGGTCAAGGATGCGCTGACCTACGTGTCCTGCGGCGGGGCCGAGGCCTATGTCTGGCCCGGTGGCGGCATTACCGTGATGGCCGATGTGATGGACATGCCCACCAATTCCTTTGGTTACGTGCCGACACCCGCGCTGGTCGCGCCCATCGAATTCACCCTGCGGCTGGCCGATTACGCCGCACTTGGCGGGCATGTGGATCACGTCCGCCCGGTCGAGGATGTGCTCACGCCCGCAATCCGCAAGGTCCTGCCCAACATCAGCCAGCCCGATCCGCATGATCCGCAGAACTACCGCTGGCGACCCGATCGCAAGGGGCGGCGGTGATATGGGGCCACAAGCCGCCCTTTTGCCGGATGGCCGTCTGCATCTTCATCACGGCCCCATTGATCTGGTGATCATGGCCGAGGGGCAGAACGATGACGCGCGCCGCAGCGCCTATCGCGCCGCTCGCGACCGTTTCGCCACCATTCTGGCAGAGCTGGTTCCCGAACTGCCCCTGCTGCGCGCGCCCCTCGGCGCGCTGCCTCAGGGCCAGATCGCTCGTAGGATGCACAACGCCTGCGCAGGCGTGGCGCAGGGCGATTTCATCACCCCCATGGCCGCCGTGGCCGGGTCCGTCGCGGATGAGGTGCTGGCGGCGATGCTGGCCGCTGTGCCGCTGACCCGCGCCCATGTGAACAACGGCGGCGATATCGCGCTGTATCTGGCACCCGGAGCGGAATACCGCGCGGCCATCGCGGGGCTGGACGGGCAACTGGCCGGGCAGATCACGCTCCATGCATGGCAGGGGATTGGCGGCATCGCCACCTCTGGGCAGGGCGGGCGCAGCCTCAGCCTTGGTATCGCGTCCTCGGTCACCGTGCTGGCACGCAATGCCGCCACGGCGGATGCCGCGGCCACGCTGATCGCCAACGCGGTCGATCTGCCGGACCATCCCGCCATCACGCGCCAACCCGCCTGCGATGTCTGGCCCGACAGTGATCTGGGCGCGCGACCGGTGGTCACCCATGTCGCGCCACTGCCCCCCGCCGACATCGCCCATGCCCTTGCGCAGGGGGTCACCCGAGCACAGGCAATGATCGCCACCGGTGCCATTGCCGCCGCCGCGCTTGTCCTGCAAGGTCAGGGCATCACGGTCGGAGAATTCGAAGACGGGGCCACGGCCCGCAAGAAAAGGAGCCTCCAGCATGCCTGAGGTCGAGATACGCAAATTCGCCACTGTGGTTGAAGAAATCTTCCACGAAGGTGGTCCCCGCGCCACCACGCCGCTGCGCCGCGCCGCCGTGATCGCGGTCATCCGCAATCCCTTCGCCGGGTCCTATGTCGCGGATATCCAGCCCTTCATGGAAGACCTCAAGCCGCTGGGCCTGACCATGGCCAACCGGCTGGTGGACCTGCTGGGCGGTGATCCGTCGGTCGTAGAAGGCTATGGAAAGGGCGCCATCGTCGGTGCCGCGGGAGAGCTGGAGCATGGCGCGCTCTGGCACGCACCCGGCGGCTATGCCATGCGCGAAGTCTTGGGCGACGCCATGGCGATCGTGCCCTCCACCAAGAAGGTGGGCGGGCCGGGCACACGGCTGGACGTGCCGATCACCCATATCAACGCCTCCTACGTGCGCAGCCATTTCGACGCGATGGAGCTGGGCCTGAACGACGCGCCGCGCGCCGATGAAATGGCGCTGATGCTGGTCATGACCACCGGCCCGCGCGTCCACAACCGCGCAGGCGGGCTGGCCGCCGACAAGATCACCGGAAAGGACGGGCTGAGATGAGCGCCGATATCCGCAAACTGGCTGTCTGGGTCGAGGAGACCCATACCGAGATGGGCCGCACCATCACCCCCGCCACCCGCAAGGCCGTGGCCGTGGCGGTGATCGCGAACCCCTTCGCCGGCCGCTACGCCGAGGACCTGTCCGAGCTGATCGATATCGGCGCCGAACTGGGCGGGCTGCTGGGGGCGCGCTGCGTTGCGGCCCTGGGGATCGAGCCTGCGCAGGCGCAAAGCTATGGCAAGGCCGCCATGGTCGGCGAAGGCGGAGAGCTGGAACATGCCGCCGCGATCCTGCATCCCAAACTGGGCGCGCCCCTGCGCGCGGCAGTCGAAAAGGGCGCGGCCCTTGTGCCGTCGTCGAAAAAGATGGGCGGGCCGGGGCAGGTGCTGGACGTGCCGCTGGGCCACAAGGACGCGGCCTATGTGCGCAGCCATTTCGACGGGGTCGAGGTACGGCTGAACGATGCGCCAAGGGCGGGCGAGATCATGGTCGCTGTGGCCGTGACCGACAGCGGACGCCCGCTGCCGCGCGTCGGCGGGCTGACCCATGCCGAGGCCGAGGGCAAGGACGGGCTGCGCTGATCCTGCGGCAACCGTCGGATATTGAGTATTTCCGGCAAGATGAACGGGGGCGCGGGGACACCCTGCGCCCCTTACAACTTGTCCAGCAGGTCCAGCAGCCGTTCCAGTTCGCGCCGGGAAAGGTTCTGCGCCGTTGCAGCCGATATCTCGGCCGCACTTTGCACGGCCTGTTCGGCAAAGGCGTGCCCCTCGGGCGTCAAAGAGATATCCAGCCGCCGCATGTCGCTGGTGCTTTTTGTGCGCCGCACCCACCCCTTGGCGCGCAGCCGGTCCACCACGCCCTTCGTGGTAGCCGCGTCCATCCCCACAAGCCGGCCCAGCTGGTTCTGCGAGATCGTGTGCTCGTCCAGCAGCTTGGCCAGCACCGCAAATTGCGTGGGCGTGACATCGGGCATCATCCGGGCAAAGACCTCAAGGTGCTTCTGGTTGGCCAGACGCAGCTTGAAGCCGATCTGCTCTTCCAGCCGATAGGCCGGCCTGTCCCGATTCTCGATATCCATCCGGTGTCTTTCCTGCGGGGTGGACCCTTGCGCCACGGGCTGTGATGCCCTCTCTGCAAGCTATAGTCTTTCACGAAAGCCGCCTGTGGTCCATTTCCTGTTTCGGGTGAAAAATTTGTTTGACAGCTAACAAGTTTTTGGTGCGGAATGGGATAAAGGTCAAGCCGGGTAGGGATGGTGGGATCCATCCCGCGGGCCATGTGGGCCGGATGGACCGCCCGTTCAGAGGGCGGCACAACAGGAGGGAAAGACGATGCCTTTCGTCAGAAACGCCTGGTATGTGGCCGGATGGTCGCATGATTTCGGCGCCGAGATGCGCGCCCTGACCATCGTCAATGAAACCATGGTGATGTTCCGCGCCAGCGATGGCGCGCTGGTTGCGCTTGAGGATCGCTGCCCGCACCGCCAGTTGCCGCTGTCCAAGGGCAAGCGGATCGGCGACACGATCCAGTGCGGCTATCACGGCATGACCTTCGATCGTACAGGCGCCTGCGTGCGTGTGCCGGGGCAGGACAACCTGCCCGCCAGCGCCTTTGTCGATGCTTTCCCGGTGCAGGAACGCCATGGGATCGTCTGGGTCTGGATGGGCGATCCCGACCGTGCCGATCCCGCAACGATCTTCGACATGCCCGAATTCAGCGATCCGGCCTGGCATGTGCATCATGGCGATGCGCTGCATCTGAGGGCCAATTACCTCAACGTGGCCGAAAATCTGGTCGATCCCGCGCATGTCAGCTTTGTGCATCCCACGACGCTGGGCAGTTCGGCGTCGGAGAACGTGCCGGTGCATGTCAGCACAAGGGGCAAGGCAATCACGGCGTGGCGCTGGATCCGCGACGCGCCGCCGGTGGGGTTCTTCCAGAAATTCGGCGGATTTTCCGGCAATGTCGACCGCTGGCATTATTACCACCTGCATCTGCCCAGCACGGCGGTGATCGATTTCGGCAGCGCCGATGCCAGCCTGAACCTGCCCGAGGAAGACCGCCAGAAGGGCGTGCGCATCTTCGCGCTGCATTTCGTGACGCCCGTGACCGAGGATTACACGATCGACCACTGGATGCATATCCGCAACGCGGCGGTGGGCGATGATGCGGCCTCGGCGCAGATGGACGCGATGTTCCGCATCGCCTTCGCCGAGGACAAGGAGATCCTCGAGGCGATCCATATTGAGGAACAGCGCCCGCAAAGGCGCAAACCCATCCGCATTGCCATAGACAAAGGGCCCAACGTATACCGGAAACGGATACGCGACCTGATCGAAACCGAGGCGACTGAAGACCTTGGAGAGCCTGTAAGACCAACCTTCGTCCAGCACGACTGAGGACACCCAACAGAGAGGATACCCCAATGCATCGCAAGACGTTTCTGAAAGGACTGGTGGGTGCGGCAGCACTTGCCGTGGCGGGGCTTCCTGCCCTCGCACAGGATACGATCAAGATCGGAGAGATCAACCATTACAAGCGCATGGCGGCCTTTGCCGAACCCTACAAGATGGGGATCGAGCTGGCGCTGGAAGAGGTGAACGCCGCGGGCGGCGTGCTGGGCAAGCCGCTGGAATTCATCTTCCGCGACGATCAGGGCGACCCCGGCGAGGCGATCAAGATCGCGGAGGAACTGATGACCCGCGATGGCGCGGTCATGCTGACCGGCACCATCCTCAGCAACGTGGGGCTTGCGATCTCGTCGCTGGCGGCGGAAAAGAAATACCTCTACCTCGCGTCCGAACCGCTGGCGGATTCCATCGTCTGGGCCAGCGGCAATGACTACACCTTCCGCCTGCGCACCTCGACCTACATGCAGGCCGCGATGCTGGCCGAAGAGGCCGCCAAGTCCGACGCGGTCCGCTATGCCACGATCGCGCCCAACTATGCCTATGGCAAGGAGGCGGTCGCCGCCTTCAAATCGGTGCTGACGCAGTTGAAGCCCGATGTGGAATTCGTGACCGAACAGTGGCCTGCCCTGTTCAAGATCGATGCGGGCGCCGAGGTTCAGGCGCTGGAACGCGCCAAGCCCGATGCCGTCTTCAACGTGACCTTCGGTACCGACCTTGCGAAATTCGTCCGCGAAGGCACGACGCGGGGCCTGTTCGACGGGCGCACGGTCTACGGGATGCTGACAGGCGAGCCCGAATACCTCGATCCGCTGGCGGATGAGGCGCCGGTCGGCTGGATCGTGACCGGCTATCCCTGGTATGACGTGACCGATGCCTCGAACAAGGCTTTCGTCGATGCCTACCAGGCGCGCTACAGCGACTATCCCCGCATCGGTTCGCTGGTCGGCTACATGACCGTGCAATCCATTGCCGCCGCGCTGGAAAAGGCGGGCAGCACCGAGACCGAGGCGCTGAAGATGGCCTTCAAGGGGCTGGAACTGGACACGCCCGTCGGCCCGATCACCTATCGCGCGATTGACCATCAGGCGACCATGGGGGCCTTTGTCGGCACCATCGCCATGAAGGACGGCAAGGGCGTCATGGTCGACTGGACCTACAAGAATGGCGCCGATTACCTGCCCAGTGACGAAGAGGTCATGACGCTGCGCCCGGCCAACTGAGCCCGCGTGCCTTGATCGTGGGCGGTGGCTTGTCCGCCGCCCGCGCCTCCTCGGTCGGTCGTGCGGCATCCCACGGGTGTGCCCGGCGCTGGCTTGAGCTTTCTCCAGAATATCCGGGACCAATCACATGGGTTTCTTCATCGCACAGCTTCTGACGGGGCTTGCCAATGCCGGCGCGCTGTTCATGGTCGCCTCGGGGCTGTCGCTGATCTTCGGCGTCACCCGGATCGTGAATTTCGCCCATGGCTCGTTCTACATGCTGGGGGCCTATGTCGGCTATTCGCTGATGCAGGTGCTGCCGGGGGCCGTGGGTTTCTGGACATCGATCCTGCTGGCGGGCGTGATCGTGGGGCTGATCGGCGTCATCGTGGAAATCTGCGTGCTCAGGCCCGTCTACCGCGCGCCCGAACTCTTTCAGCTTGTCGCCACCTTCGGCGTGATTCTGGTGATCCAGGACCTGACGCTGATGACCTGGGGCGCCGAGGATGTGCTGGGCCCGCGTGCCCCCGGCCTGACCGGCGTGGTGCGGATCATGGGCGAGCCTGTCCCGAAATACGACCTTGCCCTGCTGGTGATCACCCCCTTCGTGGCGCTGGGCCTGTGGTACCTGATCACGCGTACGCGGGTCGGCGTGCTGGTGCGCGCGGCCACCCAGGACCGCGAGATGGTAGGCGCGCTTGGCGTCAACCAGTCGTGGCTGTTCACCGGCGTCTTCTTTCTGGGCTGCGCGCTGGCGGGTCTGGGCGGCGCGCTGCAACTGCCCAAGGGCGGGGCCGACCTGCTGATGGATTTCAACATCCTCACGGCGGTCTTCGTCGTCGTGGTGATCGGTGGCATGGGATCATTGCCGGGCGCCTATCTGGCGGCGGTGCTGATCTCGGTCCTTGGGGTTTTCGGCGTCACCTACATGCCGCAAAGCACCTTGGTGCTGATGTTCGTGATCATGGTGCTGGTGCTGATGATCCGGCCCTATGGCCTGTTCGGCCGCCCCGAGGTGGCGGGCGAACACGGTCAGGTCGGCGAGCCCGAGCGCCCGATCAAGCCCGCAGGGCCACGCGCGCGGATGATCGTGGCCGCAGGCCTTGCGGTGCTGGCGCTGATGCCGGTTTACGGATCAAGCTTCGCGCTGGTGCTGACCACCGATATCCTGATCTTCTGCCTTTTCGCGGCCAGCCTGCATTTCATTCTTGGCCTTGGCGGTCTTGTCAGCTTTGGCCATGCGGCTTTTTTCGGGGGCGGGGCCTATGTGGCAGCGCTTCTGGTGACCTATGCCGACACGCCGATGGAACTGGCGATGCTGCTGGCGCCGCTGGGCGCGGGCATGGCTGCGATCATCATCGGCTGGATCTGCCTGCGCCTGACGGGCGTCTATTTCGCGATGCTGACGCTGGCCTTTTCGCAATTGCTCTGGTCCCTTGTCTTCCAATGGGGCGAGGTGACACGCGGCGATGACGGGCTGGTGAACATCTGGCCCTCGGCATGGGCGTCGGGGACCACGGTCTATTTCTACCTGACGCTGGTGATCTGCACGGGCGGCATCCTGTTCCTGCGCCACGCGGCCCATGCGCCCTTTGGCTATGCGCTGCGCGCCGCGCGCGACAGCGCCCGGCAGGCCGAGGCGACAGGCATCAACACCAAGCGCGTGCAATGGGCGGCCTTTGCGCTGGCCGGTGCGATGGCGGGCGTCGCGGGCGGGCTTTTCGTCTTTTCCAAAGGCAGCGTCTTTCCGAACGAGCTTGAGATCGCGCGCAGCTTCGATGCGCTGATCGTGGTCTTCCTTGGCGGGGTCAAGACGCTGGCGGGCGGCGTTGTCGGCGGCGTGGCGCTGGAAGGGGTCAAGGACATCCTGACGCGCTTTGAATACTGGCGCTTGGCGCTGGGTGTGCTGATCATTCTGGTGGTGATCGTCGCCCCCGATGGGTTGGTCGGCACCGCCCGCAAGCTGGCAGAGCGTTGGGGCATCCTGCGCGGCGCGGAGGACGGCAAATGAGCATCGTTCTGGAAACCAGAGGCCTGTCGAAATCCTTCGGCGCGATCAAGGCCGTGTCGGATGTGTCCTTCACCCTTCACAAGGGCGAGTTGCTGGCCATGATCGGCCCCAATGGCGCGGGCAAAAGTACCTGCTTCAACATGCTGATGGGCCAGCTGAAACCCACCGCCGGCACTGTCTGGCTGAACGGACAGGACCTTGCCGGGCTGGGGCCGCGCCAGATCTGGCGCATGGGGGTGGGGCGCACCTTCCAGATCACCGGTACCTATGCGTCGATGACGGTGGCCGAGAATGTGCAGATGGCGCTGATCTCGCATCATCAGCGGGTCTTCGCGATCCTGCCCTATGCGCACAGGCTTTATCGCGACAGGGCGATGGACCTGCTGGATCTGGTGGGCATGGCCGATCAGGCCGACCGCCATTGCGCGGTGCTGGCCTATGGCGATCTCAAGCGGCTGGAGCTGGCGATCGCGCTGGCGCATGAACCCAGCCTCTTGCTGATGGACGAGCCCACCGCCGGCATGGCCCCGCGCGAGCGTATCGCGCTGATGCAGCTGACCGCCGATATCGTGCGTGATCAGGGGGTCAGCGTTCTGTTCACCGAGCATGACATGGATGTGGTCTTTGCCCATGCGCACCGGGTGATGGTGCTGAATCGTGGCCAGCTGATCGCCAACGGCACGGTCGAGGACATCCGCAACGATCCCCGCGTCCAGGAGGTCTATCTGGGTGGCGGCACCCTGTTCCACGCCGAGGAGGGCCACCATGCTTGAGATCGCATCCGTCAACAGCTTCTACGGCAAGGCCCATGTGCTGAGCGACCTCAGCTTCACCGTCCAGCGCGGGCAGGTGGCGGCCCTTCTGGGGCGCAATGGGGCGGGCAAATCCACGACGATGAAATCCATCATGCAGCTGGTCGTGCCGCGCAGCGGGCAGGTCCGGTTCATGGGCCGCGAACTGGTGGGCCTTGCCCCGCATCGCGTGGCCAAGATGGGCCTTGGCTATGTCCCCGAGGATCGGCGCATCTTTACCGATCTCACCGTGCTGGAAAACCTCGAGGTGGGCCGTCAGCCTGCGCGCGAAGGCACGGTCACATGGACCCGCGACATGCTGTTCGATCTCTTTCCCAACCTCGCCGAGCGGCGCAACAACCGCGGCAAGGAAATGTCGGGGGGCGAACAGCAGATGCTGACCATCGCGCGCACCCTGATGGGCAACCCCAGCTTCGTGCTGCTGGACGAACCCAGCGAAGGCATCGCGCCGGTGATTGTCGAACAGATGGCCCGCGTGATCCTGCAGCTGAAATCCGAAGGGCTGACGGTGCTTCTGTCCGAACAGAACCTGCATTTCGCCCGCGCCGTGGCCGATGTGGCCGTGATCATCGAAGGCGGCGCGCAGAAATTCCATGGCACGCTGGCCGAGCTGAACGCCCAGCCCGAGATCAGGGATGCCTATCTGTCGGTCTGACGGGGGGGCGTCGCAGGCAATCCCTGCGCGTCCGGCCGCCGGGCGGATCGGTTCAGCGTCGCGATGTCAGGGCCCGCCAGCCCAGACAGGCCGATATCACAAAGGCAAGAGCGGACAGCGACAGCCATATCGGGCCCGACTGCGCCAGATAGATGACACCCGTGTCTGGGTCGAGGCAGCGACCCGCCTCGTTGAAACAGGCGCGCCAGGTGAAATATTGCGTGTACCAGGCGTAGGCAAAGAACAGGGACAGTCCCAGCAGGATCAGGGAGGGGATCGTTCGCGTCATCGCCTGCGTCCTTTGGGGATTGGGGGAAATGCCTTTGTCTTTTGTGGTGGAAAGGTCAAAATTCCCTTGCAGAAGCCCTTCAACCCACTGAAAATGCTGGTCTTGGATAATGTCCCATCGTGGGACAGGCCGGGGTCAGCCCCGCATCGCCATGGGCTGGGGGTTGGCGCGCAGGTTGGATTGCTTGTAGCTGGCCATCAGGTCGTTGAACTTGCCGCCCTGCACCGCAACATGGTCGCGCAGCACGGCCTCGGCGGTGTCGCTGTCTCCGGTTTCCAGCGCGGTCAGGATCTGCCGGTGTTCGGTCAATGACTGGATCATCCGCCCCCGCACCCGCAGTTGCATCCGCCGGAAAGGCTGCAGCCGCTTGTGCAGGCGCTGCGATTCCTGGGCCAGGAAATCATTGCCGGATGCGACATAGATCAGCTGGTGGAAATGTTCGTTCTCGCGGTAGTAGCCATCGCTGTCACCCACCTCTACCGCCGCCTCGCAGGCGATCACCGTGGCGCGAATCTGTTGCAGCACCTCCGGCGTTACCCGCCGCGCCGCCAGCCGCCCGCAGACGGCCTCAAGCTCGGCCATGACCTCGAACATCTCGATCATCTCGTGAAAGGCGGGGTGGCGCACGAAGGCGCCGCGGCGCGGTACCAGTTCGACCAGACCCGAGGCTGCCAGCATCTGGAATGCTTCGCGCAGGGGGGTGCGCGAGACATGAAACCGTTCGGCCAGCCGGATTTCATCCAGCCGTTCGCCATCGGCGAATTCGCCGGTGACGATCATCTGTTCAAGTGCTTCGCGCACATTATCGGCCATGCGGGTGTTCATGTGTGCAATGGTATCCTGCGGCCTGATATTGGGCAATCGAATTCTTGTATACAAAACGTTTGACATTGGATGCAGTGCCGCGCAGGATCGTTGCGATTGCGGGCGGGAGCCCGTAGCACATCCATCTGGGAGGATAACATGACCATCAGAACTTTCGCCGCTGCAGCGGCCCTTGCGGTATTCGGAATGGGCCTGTCGGCCGCCAATGCGACCGAACTGCGCCTGTCGCACCAGTGGTCGACCGGCGATGTGCGCCACAAGGTCGCCGAGATGATCGCCACCGATGTCGCCGCTGCCAATGTCGACCTCGACATCAAGATTTTCCCCTCGCAGTCGCTGCTGAAAGCGCGCGAGCAGTATAACCCGCTGTCGCGCGGACAGGTCGACATGATCGTCTATCCGCTGTCCTATTCCGGCGGCCAGCGCCCCGAATACAACCTGACCCTGATGCCGGGCCTTGTGAAGAATCACGACCATGCCGCGCGCCTGAACGAAAGCCCGTTCATGGAAGAGATCGAAAAGATCATGGCCGAGGATGACATCATGATCCTGGTCCATGGCTACCTTGCGGGCGGTTTCGCCAGCGTGGGCGATTGCATTACCCGCCCCGAGCATGTCAACGGCCTGAGCACCCGCGCGGCCGGCAAGGCCTTCGAGGAAATGCTGGCGGCGGCCGGTGCGTCGATCTCGTCCATGGCGTCGTCGGAAATCTACAACGCGATGCAGACCGGCGTGCTTCAGGCGGTCAACACCTCGTCCTCGTCCTTCGCCTCGTTCCGTCTGCAGGAGCAGGTCAAGTGCTACACGCCCGCAGGCGACGTCGCGCTGTGGTTCATGTACCAGCCGGTCATGATGAACAAATCGACCTTCGAGGGTCTGAGCGACGCGCAGAAGACGGCGCTTCTGGCTGCGGCAGAGAAGGCCGAAGCCTGGTACCTGGAGCAGGCCAAGGCGGAAGACGCGGCCTCGGTCGAGGTGTTCAAGGCGGCGGGCGTGACCATCGCCGAGATGACCCAGGACGATTTCAACGCATGGCTCGATCTGGCCAAGCAGAGCTCGTACAAGTCGTTCACCGACAGCGTCCCGAATGGTCAGGCGCTGCTGGACATGGCGCTGGCCGTCGAGTGATCGCCACCGCCTGACCTGATCCCATCCGGGCGGCGCGCCTGCCGCCCGGACCCCAAGCCCACCCCCAAGCATCGGAGCCTGTCCCATGGCAACCCTGCCCTCTGCCCGTGCCGCCAGCACCGGCGGCTACCTGATCCTGCGCCTGATAAAGGGCCTGTCGACCGTCTGCGGCTGGATCTCCGCCGTGATGATCCTGGCCTCGGTGCTGATCACCTGCCAGATGATCTTTGTCCGTTTCGTCATGGGCCAGTCCACCATCTGGCAGACCGAGGCGGTGATCTATCTGATGGTCGCGGCGACCCTGCTGGGGTTGCCATATGTTCAAAGCCTGCGGGGGCATGTGAATGTCGACCTGATGCCGATCCTGCTGAAGGGGGCCGCGCGCAAGTATCTTGCTGCTTTCGTCCTTCTGCTGACCATCGCGGTCATCGCGGTCATGCTGTTCTACGGGTTCGAATTCTGGCACGTCGCATGGGAACGCGGATGGCGCAGTGAAACGGTCTGGGCGCCGAAACTCTGGGTGCCGCTGATCGCGCTGCCGCTGGGCTTTGGCCTTTACCTGCTGCAACTGGTGGCTGATCTCGTGGCGCTGATGCTTGGCGTCGATCGCCCCTTCGGTCTGGAGGATTGATGATGGACCCCTTGTCGCTTGGCCTTCTGGTCGCCTTCATGACCATTGTCGTTCTGTTCTCGGGGGTGTCTGTCGCCTCGGGGCTGCTGATCGTATCCGCCGGTTTCCTGCTGGTCTTTGACGGGATGCGGTCGCTGGAACTGATGCCGGAGATCTTCTTTGGCAAGTTGAATTCCTTTGCGCTGCTGTCCATCCCGATGTTCATCATCATGGGCGCTGCCATTTCATCGACCCGCGCGGGCGCCGATCTCTACGAGGCGCTGGAGCGGTGGCTGACCCGCGTGCCGGGCGGTCTGGTGATGTCGAACCTTGGCGCCTGCGCGCTGTTCTCGGCGATGTCCGGGTCCAGCCCCGCAACCTGCGCGGCCATTGGCAAGATGGGCATCCCCGAGATGCGCAAGCGTGGCTATCCGGACGAGGTCGCTGCAGGCTCGATTGCGGCGGGCGGCACGCTTGGCATCCTGATCCCGCCATCGGTCACCATGATCGTCTACGGGATCGCCACGGAAACCTCGATCGGGCGGTTGTTCCTGGCGGGCGTCATGCCGGGGATGCTGCTGGTAGGCCTGTTCATGGCCTGGTCGATCTATGACACCTGGCGCAACGGCTCGGCCGAGGTTCTGGCGCAGCGCAGCTATACGCTGAAGCAGAAGCTGGAGATCCTGCCGCGCGTGATCCCCTTCATCGTGATCATCCTCGGCGTGCTTTACGCCATGTATGGCGGCATAGCGACACCGTCGGAAACTGCTGCGGTCGGCGCACTTCTGTGTCTGGTGATCGCGATGATCATCTACCGGCTGTGGTCGCCCAAGGCGCTGTGGACCATCCTGTCCGACAGCACACGCGAATCCGTGATGATACTGTTCATCATCGGGGCGGCGGGCGTCTTTTCCTACATGCTGTCCTCGCTCTACATCACGCAGTCGATCGCGGCATGGATTTCCGACCTTGACGTGAACCGCTGGGTGCTGATGGGGATCGTCAACGTCTTCCTGCTGGTCGCGGGCTTCTTCCTGCCGCCCGTTGCGGTGATCCTGATGGCGGCCCCCATCCTGCTGCCGATCATTCTGGCAGCCGAGTTCGATCCCTACTGGTTCGCCGTGATCCTGACGATCAACATGGAGATCGGTCTGATATCGCCACCGGTGGGTCTGAACCTCTATGTGATCAATTCGATTGCACCGGATATTCCGCTCAAGACCATCCTGCGCGGGTCGCTGCCCTATGTGGGCTGCATGGTGCTGGCCATCGTGATCCTGTGCTTCTTCCCCGGAATCGCCACATGGCTGCCGGACATGGTCATGGGGCCGGTCTGATGTCGCGCGGCTGGGATCTGGGTGGTTGGGCGCTGGGTGATCTGCTTTCGACCCTGTTCGAGCGCAGGCGCCCCGGCGATGTGACGGCCAGCGGCAAGCCGCTGCCGGCGCTGTGCCGCGCCCTGCTGACCGGGCAGGGCGAGGTCTCGGGGATGAAGCGCGCCGCCGAAGTGCTGATGCGCTACCGGCAGGCCGATGCAGCGGAAAAGGCGGCGTTCTTTCGCTTTCTGGCCGATGAGATGGACCTTGATCCCGCCGCCGTGACCGGTGCCGCGCAGGCCTATGCGGACACGCCCGATGCGCGGCACCTGTCCGCGCTGCTGGAGGTGGCCGAACCGCCCCGGCAGGAATTGCTGCGTCGCCTCAATCAGGCCCCCGGCGGCACGGCAGAGCTTGTGGCAATGCGCGTCGATCTGATGAAACAGGCCCGGGTCGAGCCCGATCTGGCGCGGGTGGATCTGGATTTCCGGCATCTCTTTGCGTCGTGGTTCAACCGGGGCTTTCTGGTGCTGCGCCGTATCGGCTGGGAAAGCCCGGCCAATATCCTTGAGAAGATCATCGCCTACGAGGCCGTGCACGAGATCCACAGCTGGGACGATCTGCGTCGCCGGCTGGAGCCGCCCGACCGGCGCTGTTTCGCCTTCTTCCATCCGGCCATGCCGGATGATCCGCTGATCTTTGTCGAGGTGGCGCTGACGCGCGGCATTCCCGGCGCGATCGGTCCGCTGCTGGCCGAGGATCGGCGCGCGCTGTCGCCGTCCGAGGTGGATACGGCGGTGTTCTATTCCATCTCGAACTGTCAGGCCGGGCTGCGGGGTATTTCCTTCGGCAACTCGCTGATCAAGCAAGTAGTCGATGTGCTGGGCCGCGAGGTGGCGGGGTTGAAGACCTTCGTCACGCTCTCGCCGATCCCCGGCCTGACCCGCTGGATCGAGACGCAGGATGACGAAGCGCGCGCGATGCTGGCCAAGGACCCGCTCACGCTGGATGCCGAGGGGCTGCGCCGCACAGCCGCGCGCTACCTGCTGGAGGCCAAGGCCGAGGATGGCGCGCCGCTGGACCCGGTGGCGCGGTTCCATCTGGGCAATGGCGCCGAGGTGCACGAGATCCACGCAGGCGCGGACCTGTCGCCCAAGGGGCGGCAACAATCCTGCGGCGCGATGGTGAATTATCTTTACGATCCGGCACGGGTGGAACAAAACCACGAGGCATTCGCCACCCATCAGACCATCGCCGCCGCGCGCGGTGTGAAGGCGCTGACCGGACCGGCGAAGGACCGGAAGGAAAAAGGACTGAAGACCCATGGCTAACCTGCTTTTCGATGCTTTCTTTGCGCCGCAGGCGGGGCGCACGCGCCCGTTTCTGATCCTGCCTGACGGGACCGAGATCAGCGGCGAGGCCTTTCTGGCCATGGTCAACCGCGTGGCGAATGCCCTTGTGGCGAGCGGCGTGCAACCCGGCGACCGCATCGCGGTGCAGATCAACAAATCGCCCTTGGCGCTGGCCGTCTATGGCGGTGCCGTCGCGGCGGGGGCGATCTTTCTGCCGCTGAACACCGCCTATACCGCGGCAGAGATTGATTATTTCGTGGGCAATGCCACGCCGAAACTGCTGCTGGCCGATGGCGCCAAGGCCGAAGGGCTGGCCCCCGTCGCGCAAGCGCATGAGGCCCGGCTGATGGTGCTGAATGGCGATGGATCGGGCAGCTTTGCCGATCTGGCGCATGCGCAATCCGACCAGTTCACCCCGGTGGACCGGGATGCGGATGATCTGGCGGCTTTCCTCTATACCTCGGGCACCACGGGGCGGTCCAAGGGCGCAATGCTGACCCATGGCAACCTGCTGTCCAATGCCGAGGTTCTGACCCGCGAGTGGCACTTTACCAAAGATGACGTGCTCTTGCATGCCTTGCCGATCTTCCACACCCATGGCCTGTTCGTGGCGACGAATATCTCGTTGCTGGCCGGGGGGGCGATGATCTTTCTGCCGGGGCTGAACATGGATGACATGATCCGCCTGATGCCGCGCGCGACGTCGATGATGGGGGTGCCGACCTTCTATACCCGTTTGCTGGACGATCCGCGCTTCACCGCCGATCTGACTGCGCATATGCGGCTTTTCGTGTCGGGATCGGCCCCGCTTCTGGCTGAAACCCATGTGCAGTTCGAAGACCGTACCGGGCACCGGATCCTTGAACGCTACGGGATGACGGAAACCAACATGAACACCTCGAACCCCTACGCCGGTGACAGGCGCGCGGGCACCGTGGGCTTTCCGCTGCCGGGGGTCGAGGTGGTCGTGACCGATCCGACCAGCGGCGCCGTGCAGCCGCAGGGCGAGGTGGGCATGATCGAGGTGCGCGGCCCCAACGTGTTCAAGGGCTATTGGCAGATGCCGGAAAAGACCCGCGAGGAACTGCGCGACAACGGGTTCTTCATCACCGGCGACCTTGGCCGCTTCGACGAGGACGGGTATCTGTCCATCGTGGGCCGCCAGAAGGACCTGATCATCACCGGCGGTTTCAACGTCTACCCCAAGGAGGTCGAGCTGATCCTGGACGATCAGCCCGGCGTTCTGGAAAGCGCCGTGGTGGGCGTGCCGCATCCCGACTTTGGCGAGGCCGTGCTGGGCGTGATCGTGGCCGAACCGGGCCAGTCACCCGATCTGGAGGCCATTGATCAGGTGCTGCGCGGCAGCCTTGCGCGGTTCAAGCAACCCAAGTCGCTGAAGATCGTCGAGGCGCTGCCGCGCAACACCATGGGCAAGGTGCAGAAGAACGAATTGCGCAACCAGTTCGGCGCCTTGTTCACCTGAGGTGGATCAGGCGGCGGATCTTGCCGCCGCCGCGCGCATCAAGGCCTCGGCGATCAGTTGCGGCACATCCGGGTGCTGCCCGATGGGGGGCAGGATCGGGCCGTCAAATCCGGCCTCTTCCATCGCCTCGGGGATGTCGCCGACGACATGCCCGGCTTCCAGCGCGAAGAAGGGCAGGCAGATGCCGCGCGCAAGGCTGCGGGCCTGATCCGCAAGGAATGGGGCCTCTTCGACAAACCCTGCAAGGATGCGCCCGAACCCCGTCAGCGGGCCAAGGGCTGTCACCATCGCATGGGTGCTGTCGGCGGATGTGCGCGACACCTTGCTGCCATGGGCCGCCACCAGAAGCGCGCTGTCGGCAGGGATGATCCCGGATGCCTCTGCGGCTTCAAGTGCGACACGTGCCATCAGGGCGGGCAGGGCGGGGTCCACACCGAAAGGTGGTGTCTGCACCGCGCCCGTGACCCCGGCCGCCGTCAGGCGACGGGGCAGAAGGGTGCCGGTAAAGAACCCCTCGGCCATGAAAAAGGGATAGATCAGCGGATCATGCAGCCCCTCCAGCGCGGCTTCAAGCGCGCCCTCGGCGGCCATGGTTGCCCCGCGCACCCGCCAGCCCTGCGGCAGGTGGGGTGCCGTTGTCGCGGCTAGCGCCCTGAGGACCACTTCCTGCGGCGCGGGGTCTGCGGGCGCCCCATGGGCCACGATCAGGGCGTCGCGCGGACGCATGGCGTTCTCTTGACCCGTCATGCGCCTTTGGACACCTGATCCTCGGCGATGTGCCGGGCCTCGTCGCTTTCGAAGCCCGCCCAGGGGCGGTCACCGGCGGGGGGCGGCACCTCGTCGCGTGCGACGTTGGTGTGCAGGTTCGCCTTGGCAAGGAAATGCGCGGTGATCGGGGCGGTCAGGAAAAGGAAGAGGGTGATCATCAGCTCGTGAAAGCTCAGGTGCCCCTTGGCAAAGTAGAAATACAGCATCGAGGCGATCAGGACTCCGCCGACGCCCAGTGTTGTCGCCTTGGTGGGCGCATGCAGCCGCGTCATCGGGTCAGGCAGCTTGATCAGTCCGAAGGATCCGACCAATCCAAAGATGCCTGCTGTCACAAGAAAGACCGCCAAGACGATTTCCTGCCAGAGTGCCATGTCTGCGCTCATGTCCGATCCCCCCTCATTCGATGATGTTGCCGCGCAGCATGAAGCGCGCATAGGCCACGGTCGAGATGAAGCCGACCATGGCGATCAGGATCGACGCCTCGAAATAGACGGCGGTGCCTTCGATGATCCCGTAAAGCACGAGGATCGCGATGAAATTGATCACCATCGTGTCAAGCGCAAGGATGCGGTCCGGCACACCCGGGGCGCTGACGACCCGCCAGAGGTTCATCAGCAGGGCCAGCGCGAAACAGCCGGTGGTGAAGATCAGGGCGTAACTCAGGATCATTCGAAAATCTCCTTCAGACGACGCTCGTAGCGCTGCTTGATCTCGTCGCGCACCGCGTCGGGGTCGGGCGCATCAAGGCAATGCACCAGCAGGCTGCGGCCATCTGCGGCCACATCGCTGCTGACGGTGCCGGGGGTCATGGTGATGGTCCCGGCCAGCACGGTGATCGCCTCGGGGGTGCGCAGATCCAGCGGGATGCTGACCCATGCGGGGTGCATCGCGGTGTTGCGGGTGAACAGGATCGTCTTGGCCACGACGACATTGGCCACGACGATGTCCCACAGCACGACCAGAATGAACTCGACGATCATTGCGGGGTTCTTCAGGCGTGGGCGGTCGGGCCAGTAGGGCGCCGTGATCAGCGGGATCACGATGCCGAGGATCAGGCCAAAGACCAGCGTGCCGAGCGATACGTAATTGACCAGCATCTGCCAGACCACGACCAGCGTCAGGGTCAGCAAAGGATGAGGAAGGATGCGTGCGATCATTTCTTCGTCCCCTCCAGAGGCAGGTTTTCGGCTTCGATGGCGCGGGGCGTTTCCATGACAGCCGCGATATAGGATTGGCGGTCGAAGATCTGCGCCGATGCGTCCGACAGGAAGGCCGTCACCGGACCGGCAAAGAGGGTCAGTGCGACGACGCCCGCGATCAGCCCGCCGGTGGCCACGAAGGGCAGGGCCGCTGCCGGGGCATCAGGTTCGGCCTCTGGTGTTGCGCCCTCGGGCGGGGTTTCGACCTTCCAGAACACAAGGCTGCCCGCGCGGGCAAAGCCCACGACCGCGATCAGCGAGGTGATCAGGATCGCGGCCCAGATGATCCAGACCATGTCATGCGCGCGCACCGCGTCCATCACCAGCAGCTTGCCAAGGAAACCCGAAAGGGGCGGCATCCCCCCCATGGCGATGGCGGCGGCAAAGTAATAGGCCGCGATCAGCCCGTTTTGCGCAATAACAGGGCGCGAGGCGATGGCGTCATCCTCGGACTGGCGGCGGGCGCGCACCATGTCGACGGCCAGAAACAGCGCGGCACCCGACAGGGTGGAATGGATGATGTAGTACAGCGCCGCCGTGGTTGCCTGCGGCGTGAACATCGCAACGGCGATCAGCAGCGTGCCCATGGACCCCACAGCAGCGAAGGCGGCCAGCCGGCCAAGGTGCGTGGCGCCCAGCACGCCGATCATCCCGATGATCAGCGTCAGGACGGCCGCAGGCATCAGCCAGGGGCCGATGATGTCGGCGGTGGCCGCCACGTCAGGGCCGAAGACCAGCGTATACATGCGAATGATCGCGTAGGCGCCGATCTTGGTCATGACCGCGAATAGGGCGGCAATGGGGGCGGGTGCCTCGGCATAGGTGGCGGGCAGCCAGAAATGCAGCGGGATCAGGGCGGCCTTCACCGCGAAGACCAGCAGCAGCAGGATCGCCGCCACACGGATCATCGCCGTGTCATCCGCCGGAAGCTCGGCCACGCGCTGCGCCAGATCGGCCATGTTCAGCGTGCCGGTCACTGCATAGATCGTGCCAAGCGCGAACAGGAACAGGGTCGAGCCCAGCAGGTTGTAGAGCACATATTGCACGCCCGCGCGCAGACGCACCGCGCCGCCGCCATGGATCATCAAGCCGTAGGAGGCGATCAGCAGCACCTCGAAGAACACGAAGAGGTTGAAGGCGTCGCCGGTCAGGAACGCGCCAAGGATACCCATCAGCTGGAACTGGAACAGCGCATGGAAATGATGGCCGCGCTTGTCCCAGCCGGACCCGATGGCATAGAGCACCACCGCCACGGCCAGAGCCGAGGTCAGGGTGATCATCGTGGCCGACAGCCTGTCCAGCACCAGCACGATGCCGAAGGGCGCGGGCCAGTTGCCCAGCTCGTAGACACCGATCCGGCCGCTCATGCTTTCGATCAGCAGCCCGGTCGAGATACCCAGAAGCCCGACGGTCGAGGCGACCGAAAAGATGCGTTGCAGCGCGATCTGGTAACGCGCGGCAAGGATGATGACAGCCGCGATCAGGGCAGGCAGAAGGACGGGGGCGATGATCCAGTGGTTCATTTGCCGGCCTCCGCGCTGTCGTCCTGGCCTTCATTCAGGTTCACATGATCGGTGCGGGCCGACAGATAGGCACCAAGGCCCATCAGCACCACCACCGCCGTCATCCCGAAGGAGATCACGATCGCGGTCAGCACCAGCGCCTGTGGCAGCGGGTCCGTATAGGTCGGTGTCTTGTTCAGAAGCACCGGCGGCAGGTTGATCGCAATCCGCCCCGAGGCGAACAGGAACAGGTTCACCGCATAGGTCAGCATCGAAATTCCAAGGATCACCGGAAAGGTGCGCTGCCGCAGCAGCAGGTAGATCCCGGCGGCGGTCATGGCGCCGATCGCACTTGCAAGAAGGTATTCCATTACGCGTCCTTCGCCTCCTGCGGCATGTCCCGCGAGGGGTCGATATCCATGGGGTAGGGGCTGGGTCTGTCACCAGCCCGGTGGGCAAAGCGCGACAGGCTTTCCAGCGCCAGCATCACCGCGCCCACGACGCACAGGAACACACCCACGTCAAAGGCCATGGCGGTTGCCAGTTCGAACTCGCCCATCGGGGGGATCTGGAAATAGCCGTAGTTGCTGGTCAGGAAGGGCCGGTCCGCAAACCAGGATCCGATCCCGGTGAAGGCTGCGGCGAAGATCCCCAAAGCGATGATCATGTGATAGGGATAGCGCTGCCGCGCCGTCGCCCAGTCAAAGCCGCTGGCCATGTATTGCATCACCAGCGCGATTGCCACGATCAGGCCGGCGATGAAGCCGCCGCCCGGCTCGTTATGACCGCGCAGGAAGATGAAGACACCGACCATCAGGGCGATGGGCATCATCACGCGGGTCGCCACCACCATCATCAGCGGGTGACGGTCACCGGCCTCGAACGGGTTGATCGGGCGCTGCTTCAGCCAGGCGCCGACAGGGCTGTTCAGCACCGATTCCGTCATTGCGAAGATCACCAGAGCGGCAATGCCCAGAACGATGATCTCGCCGAATGTATCGAAGCCGCGGAAGTCCACGAGGATCACGTTGACCACGTTGGTGCCGCCGCCGCCGGGCTTGGAATTGGCCAGATGGAAGGCCGAGATGCTTTCCTGCGAGAAATCCGACAGCAGCATGGCCAGCGTCAGTCCGCCGACAGCAAGACCGCCCAGAACGGCGATGGTGCCGTCGCGGAACCGCCGCGAGGCGGTGCTTTCCACGGGGGTCTGCTTCGGCAGGAAGTTCAGCGCCAGCAGCAGCAGGATGATCGTCACCACCTCGACCGAGATCTGGGTCAGCGCCAGGTCGGGGGCGGACATATAGGCGAAGGCGACCGACACGATCAGCCCCACGATCCCCATCAGCACCAGCGACAGCAGGCGGTTGCGGTGGAAGGCCACCATGCAGACCGTCGCCACAATCAGCAGGATCCAGCCGATCAGGGGGACGGGGCCAATGGCCAGCGCCTCGCGCACGGGGGCCGGATTGATGCCGCCGAACCATGCGGCACTGCCCGCAGCGATCACCGCCAGCGTGAAGATGGCGGCATAGCGTGTCATCGCACCATTGTGCAGACCATCGGTGACGGCATGGGCTGCGCCGGTCACGGCGCGCATCATCGCGTCAAAGATCGCCTTGGCCTCGGGGCGGCGGGCGCGGATCCAGGCCGCATCAAGCGGCCGGTGCAGCGCCAACAGGACCAGCCCGCCCACGACAGCCGCGATGGACATGAAGAGGGCCGCATTCACCCCGTGCCAGATCTTGAGCGAATAATAGGGCAGATCGCCGCCGATCACGGCCCCCGATGCGGCGGCGACCAAGGGGCCCACCATCAGCGCAGGCATGATGCCGATCAGCACCACCAGCACTGCCAGCAGCGCGGGGGGCGCCCACATGCCGAAACCGGGATCATGCGGCTTGGCCGGGTAATCGTCACGCTTGGGTCCGAGGAAGGTATGCACGATCAGGCGGAACGAATAGGCGACCGAGATGAGCGCACCCAGCGTGGCCAGCGCGGGCACCAGCCAGTGGTTGCCGTTCCATGCCGCCTCGGTTGCGGCGTCCAGCATCATTTCCTTGGACAGGAAGCCGTTGAACAGGGGAATACCCGCCATCGACAGGCCCGCCACCATCACTATGGTAAAGGTCACGGGCATCAGGTGGCGCAATCCGCCCAGGCGCTTGATGTCGCGGGTATGGGTTTCGTGATCGACTATGCCCGCGCTCATGAAGAGCGCCGCCTTGAAGGTGGCATGGTTGATGATGTGAAACACCGCGACCACGGCGGCAAAGGGCGTGCCGAAGCCCAGAAGCATCGTGATCAGGCCAAGGTGCGAAACGGTCGAGAAGGCCAGCAGCGCCTTGAGATCATCCTTGAACAGCGCGATCACCGCGCCCAGCACCATGGTGATCAGACCCGTGGTGGCGACGATGTAGAACCACTCGGGCGTGCCTGCCAGCACCGGCCAGAGCCGCGCCATCAGGAAAAGGCCAGCCTTCACCATCGTGGCCGAATGCAGGTAGGCCGAGACGGGCGTGGGGGCCGCCATCGCGTGCGGCAGCCAGAAGTGGAAGGGAAATTGCGCGGATTTGGTGAAGCAGCCCAGCAGGATCAGGATCAGCGCGGGCAGATAGAGGGGGCTGGCCTGGATCAGCTCCTTGTTCTGCAGGATCACGGTCAGGTCATAGCTGCCCACGATATTGCCAAGGATCAGCATGCCCCCGATCAACGCAAGGCCACCCATGCCGGTCACGGCCAGCGCCATGCG
>JBFHIW010000005.1:0-105057 GCA_041596235.1 Paracoccaceae bacterium | reverse complement strand
GGGCGAGCTGATCCCCGCCTTCGAGGGTTTCGACGCGGTGCAGCAGGGCGTGATCGAGATGAACGCCTCGAACAGCTATTTCTGGTCGGGCACGACCTTCGCCGCGCAGTATTTCACCACCGTCCCCTTCGGCATGAGCTTTGCCGGACATATGGCCTGGCTCTATCATGGCGGCGGTCTGGAACTGTGGCACAAGGTCTATGAACCCTTCGGCCTGGTCGCCTTCCCGATGAACAACACCGGCGTGCAGATGACCGGCTGGTTCCGCGAACCGATCGAGGACATCAGCCAGCTTCAGGGCCTGCGCATGCGTATCCCCGGTCTGGCAGGGCAAGTCTATGCCAGCCTTGGCGTCGATGCCCGCGTCCTGCCGGGTGGCGAGATTTTCCCCGCGCTGGAACGTGGCGTGATCGATGCCGCCGAATTCGTGGGCCCCTATCAGGATCGCCGTCTTGGCCTGCAGAACGCCGCCAAGTTCTACCACACCACCGGCTGGCACGAGCCCTCGACCACAGGCGAGTTGCTGATCTCCAAAGCCGCATGGGATGCCCTGCCCGCTGATCTGCAGCAGATCGTCAAGACCGCCTGCATGGCCGCATGTCTGGAAAGCATGACCTGGTCCGAGGCCGTCAACGGCGAGGCTCTGTCGGATCTGGTGGACAATTTCGGCGTCACAGCCGCCGTTCTGCCCGAGGCCGTGGTCGAGGCGTTACGCACCGCCACCGCCGACACGCTGGCCACCCGGGCCGCCGCCGATCCGCTGGTGAAGGAAGTGCATGACAGCTACATGGCCTTCAAGGCGAACCATGATCGCTGGGCCGGCGTCAGCGAAGGCCCGTGGCACAAATCGATCCTCAAGGTCTGAGGATGGGTACGCTGTCACGCTTCGTGAACGTGATCGAGGGCGCGGTCCGGCTGTTCGGCTGGATCGCGGCCTGGACCTGCGTGGCGCTGGTGCTGCTGGTGGCGGGCGATGTCTTCGTCCGCTATCTGTTCCGCACCGGGGCCGTCTGGTTGCAGGAACTGCAATGGCACCTGATCTCGCCCATCGCCCTGTTCGGCATGTCCTATGCGCTCTATTGCGGCGAGCAGGTCCGTGTCGACGTGCTGTTCGAACGCTTTCCCGCTTGGCTCTGCCGGGTGATCGAGGTGGTCGGCGGCCTCGCGCTGATGGCCTTCGCGATCTATGCCGTCTGGCTGTCGATCCCATGGGTACAGCAATCATGGATGCGGGCCGAAGCCTCGCCAAACCCCGGCGGGTTGCCCTGGCGATGGGCGCTCAAATCTCTGATCCCGCTGGGTTTCGGCCTGCTGGCGCTGCAAGGCCTTGCCCATGCGCTGCGGCACGGTTTCGGGCTGCCCAACCCCGCGCATCAGACCGGACACTCCGGGCACTGAACACCAAGGAACACCTGACATGTCCCCCAACGATCTTCTTGCGATCGGCATGATCGCCGCCTTCTTCGTGCTGCTGATCGTGGGCATCCCGGTCGGCATCGCCATCGCCGTATCGGGGCTGGTCTTCGGCTATGCGGGCTTTGGCCCCATGCTGTTCAACCTGCTGCCCGCACGCATCTACGGCGTGGTCACGAATTACACATTCATGGCGATTCCGCTTTTCGTCTTCATGGGCGTGATGCTGGAAAAATCCCGTCTGGCGGAAGAACTGATCGACATCATCGGCCATGTCTTCGGCAAGGTCGCGGGCGGCATGGGCGTGGCGATCATCCTTGTCGGCGTTCTGCTGGGGGCCGCCACGGGGATCGTGGGGGCCACCATCGTGACGCTGGGCCTTCTGACCCTGCCCACGCTGCTGCGGCGGGGCTATCCGAAATCGCTGGCGACCGGCATGATCTGCGCCAGCGGAACGCTGGGCCAGATCATCCCGCCCAGCCTTGTGCTGATCCTGCTGGCCGAAATCCTGGGTGAATCCGTGGGCACGATGTTTGCCGCCGCGATGATCCCCGGTCTGACGCTGGCTGCCGTCTACATCGTGGCGATCCTTGTGCTGGCCGCGTGGAAACCCGGCCTGATGCCCCCGATCCCGCAGGCGGAACGCGATGCCATGAGCGGGGCGCAACTGGCCAAGAAGGTGGTCCTTGTCGTGGGCCCGCCGATCGGGCTGGTGATCGCGGTGCTGGGGTCCATCATCGGCGGCCTTGCCGCCCCCACCGAGGCCGCGTCGATGGGGGCCATCGGCGCGCTGGTCTTCGTGGCACTGTCGGGGCGTCTGACGTTCGAGCTGCTGAAACAGGTCGCCCGCGCGACGCTGCTGATCTCGTCGATGGTGTTCTTCATCCTGATCTGCGCACAGGTCTTCGGTCTGGCGTTCCGGGGTCTGGGCGGCGAGCATCTGGTGCAACTGATGTTCGACTGGGTCCCCGGCGGCGTGAACGGGGCGCTGGTGTTCATGCTGCTGCTGGTCTTCGTGCTGGGCTTCTTTCTGGAATGGATCGAGATCACCTACATCGCCCTGCCGCTGTTCCTGCCCTTCTTCATCGCCAATGGCGTCGATCTGGTCTGGCTGGGCATCCTGATCTGCCTGAACCTGCAGACATCCTTCCTGACCCCGCCCTTCGGGTGGTCGCTGTTCTTTCTCAAGGGCGTGGCCCCACCCGAGGTGAGCACTCTGGACATTTACAAGGGCGCAGTGCCATTCATCGGTCTGCAGGCGATTGCTCTCGCGCTCGTCTTTCTCTTCCCCGGGCTTGCCCTTTGGCTGCCCCAGGCAATCGGATGGTGACATGCTGACTTCTTCCATGGGCTACAATGGCGCGATCAGCGCGCCGCATCGCGCTGCGGCGCTGGCCGGACGCGACATCCTGAACGCGGGCGGCACCGCGATCGAGGCGATGGTCGCCGCGGCCGCGGCCATTGCCGTGGCCTATCCCCACATGAACGGGATCGGCGGCGATGGTTTCTGGGTGATCCACCGCCCCGGTCAGGCGCCCGTCGGCATTTCGGGCTGCGGTCGCGCGGCGGGCCTTGCCACGCCTGAATGGTATGCCGAACGCGGTGTGACGGGCGCGCTGCCCGCACGCGGCCCGCTGGCGGCGCTGACCGTACCCGGCACCATCGACGGCTGGGCCAAGGCGCTGGCGCTGGTCCCCGAAGACCGTCGCCTGCCCCTGTCCGACCTGCTGGCCCCGGCCATCGCGCTGGCCCGCGACGGCATCGCCGTCACCGCCAACCAGTCGCTGACCACCACGGCCAAGCTGGATACGCTGAAAGGTGTGCAAGGCTTCGACGAGACCTTCCTCGTCAATGGCCAGCCCCCCGCCCCCGGCCACCTGCTGCGCCAGACAGCACTTGGCAACACCCTCGCGCGTCTGGCCGAGGTGGGGCTGGATGACTATTACCGGGGCGAAATCGCCGCGACACACGCGCAATTCCTCGCGGATGCGGGCAGCCCCCTGCGGCTGGCCGATTTCCACCTGTTCACCGCCGATCAGGTCACGCCCCTGACCGTGGGCACCAGCGCAGGCCAGCTTTACAACATGATCGCCCCCACGCAGGGCGTGTCATCCCTGATGATCCTGGCGCTGTTCGACCGGCTGGGCGTGGAGCAGGGCGAAGGCTTTGCGCATCTGCACGGGCTGATCGAGGCGACAAAGCAGGCCTTCATCCAGCGCAACGCGGAACTGGGCGATCCCGACACCATGGCGACCCCCGCGCAAGACTGGCTGACGCCATCGCATCTCGACACGCTGGCGGCAAAGATCGACATGGACCGCGCCCTGCCATGGCCGCATGAGGCGAAACCCGGCGACACGATCTGGATGGGCGCGGCGGATCGCGACGGCATGGTCGTCAGCTTCATCCAGTCGGTGTTCTGGGAATTCGGATCGGGCCTCACCTGCTCCGATACGGGCGTCTTCTTCCAGAACCGTGGCGCGGGCTTCTCATTGGCCGAAGGGCCGAACCAGCTGGGCCCGTTCCGCCGCCCCTTCCACACGCTGAACCCGGCGCTGGCGCAGCTCAAGGACGGGCGCGTGATGGCCTATGGCACGATGGGCGGCGAAGGCCAGCCGCAGACTCAGGCCGCGGTCTTCACACGCCACGTGCTTTACGGGCAGGACCTGCAGGCCGCCGTCACCGCGCCGCGCTGGCTGCTGGGCAAGACATGGGGCGACACGACCACGACCCTGAAACTGGAAGACCGGTTCGATCCGGCCCTTGTGACCGCGCTCAAGAATGCCGGCCACGAGGTCGAGATGATCGCGCCCTATTCCGACACCGCAGGCCATGCGGGTGCCGTAGTGCTGCACCCCGAAGGCCTGATCGAGGCAGCATCAGACCCCCGCGCAGATGGCGCGGCGCTGGCCTTCTGACCTAGGAAAAGAACGGATAGAATATTGGAACTGCTTACGACTTTGCAAATCACCCTCCTTGTCGGAGGCGTGATACTGGCTGGTGGATTGGGCGGGCTTCTTGCAGGCCTGCTGGGCGTGGGTGGCGGTATCGTCATCGTGCCCGTGCTCTTCTGGGTCTTTACCTTCACACGGTTCGACCCCGCGCTTGCCATGCACATGGCGGTGGCCACGTCGCTTGCGACGATCATCGCAACCTCGATCTCTTCGGCGCGGGCGCATCACAAGCGCGGCGCGGTCGATATGGCGCTGGTCAAGCGCTGGGGCCCGTGGATGGCGGCAGGCGCACTGGCGGGCGGGGCCTTTGCCGGGCTGGTGAATGCCGCGGCACTGATGCTGGTCTTCGGGCTGGTGGGATTGGCCGTATCGGTCAACCTTGCCAGACCGAAATCGCTGGTGCTGGCACCGGACCTGCCGGCGGGCAAAGCCGGACAACCGGCGCTGGCCACCGGGATCGGCCTTGTCTCGGCCATGATGGGGATCGGCGGCGGCACCCTTGGCGTGCCTACGCTGACGGCCTTTTCCGTGCCGGTGCATCGCGCCGTCGGCACCGCGGCCACCTTCGGGCTGATCATCGCGATACCGGCAGCGCTGGCACTTGTCGTCGCCGGCCTTGGCGTTGCGGGCCGCCCGCCCCTGTCGCTGGGCTATGTCAACCTTGTCGCGGCGGCGCTGATCCTGCCGATCTCGACCTTCATGGCCCCGCGCGGCGCGAAGCTGGCCCATGCGCTCGACGCCAAATGGGTCAAGCGCTCCTTTGCCCTCTTCCTGACCATTACCTCGATCAGGATGCTTTGGACGGCATTGGCATAGGTTCTTCGCGCTGACGCGTCCACTTGTGCAACATGGCTTGCGCCGCACTCAGCAGATGGCGGCGCAGCGCCTTTTCGGCGGCCAGCCCGTCGCGCGCGGCAATCGCCTCGACGATCTGGTCATGTTCGGTCGTGGATCGCGCCATGCGGTCCGGATCGGCCAGCTGGGACCGCCGGAAAGGCGACAGCTTCATCCGCATCGCCTCGGCCATCTCGGCGAAATCCTCGTTATGGCTTCCGTCATAGATCATCTGGTGAAAACGGGTATTGGCTAACTCATAGGCCTCGGCATCGCCCGCAGCTGCCATATGCGCCATCGCCTCATGCTGGCTCAGAAGGGCCGCACGTTCCTCCATCGTCATGCGCTGCGCCGCGAACCGACCGCAAAGCGCCTCGATCTCGCTCATCGCTTCGAAAAGCTGGTCGATCCTTTCGGGGGAAATGTCGGTGACGACCACACCCCTGTAGGGTTGGCGCAGGGCAAGGGCACGGGCGACCACGATCTGCAGGGCCTCGCGCACAGGCGTGCGCGACACGCCGAAGCGCCGGGCCAGCGCCACCTCGTCCAGCCGCGTACCGGCAGCAATATGCCCCAGCAGGATCTCGGCCTCCAGCGCGGTGGCAATGGACTGGCTGAGGACCTGTTTCGGAACAGCGGGCTGGTCGGACATGGGCTTACCTTTCATCTTGTGCACAAAATATATCGATTGCCACGCATCGCATACAAAAAGTTCAGTTATTCAAAAAACCGCAGCCCATCGGCATCCACCATTGCCCATCGTTTGCGCAAGCCTTTCTGCCTTGGCCCTTGCCATGGGTCAACCTGCAGCGGATAAGCGGGCGCATGACAGACAGCACCCCCTTCGAAATCTTTCTGGCCGTCCCTCCGGGGCTGGAGCATTCGCTGGCCGAAGAGGTGGCACAGCTTGGCTTTCCGGCACCCACCGCCGTGCCCGGCGGCGTGACCTTTCAGGGCGGCTGGACCGATGTCTGGCGCGCAAACCTGTGCCTGCGCGGGGCCACCCGCGTTCTGGCGCGGATCGGCAGTTTTCGCGCCATGCATCTTGCGCAGCTGGACAAGCGCGCGCGCCGTTTCGACTGGGCCGCGGTGCTGCGCCCCGATGTGCCCGTGCGGGTCGAGGCGACATGCAAGGCATCCAAGATCTATCACGCGGGCGCCGCGCGACAGCGGATCGAGAAAGCCCTGCACGAGACATTGGGCGTCGAGGTGCTGACCGGACCCGCCGCCGAGGACGCGCCCGAGGATATGTCGGAATTGCGTCTGAAGGTGCGGATCGAGGACGATCTGTGCACCTTCAGCATCGACACCACAGGCATGTCCCTGCACAAGCGCGGCCACAAGCAGGCAATGGCCAAGGCCCCCCTGCGTGAAACACTGGCAGCCCTTTTCCTGCGCCAGTGCGGCTATGACGGCACCGAACCCGTGGTCGATCCGATGTGCGGATCAGGCACGTTCGTGATCGAGGCAGCCGAAATGGCGATGGGGTTGATGCCGGGCCGGGCGCGAAGCTTTGCCTTTGAAAAACTGTCGAATTTCGATGTCGCATCGTGGGACACCCTGAAAAAGGCGGCCCCTGTCCGCGACACCGCGCTGCGTTACTACGGCTCTGACCGCGATGCGGGCGCCATCCGCGCGTCCACCGCCAATGCCGAACGGGCCGGCGTCGCGGGCATCACAAGCTTCCAGTGCCACGCGGTCAGCGATCTTCAGCGGCCCGATGGCCCACCCGGCCTTGTCATGGTCAACCCGCCCTACGGGGCGCGAATCGGCGATCGCAAGCTACTGTTCGCCCTTTACGGGGCGCTGGGAAAGACCCTGACAGAACGCTTTCGCGGCTGGCGTGTGGGGATCGTGACCAGCGATCCGTCACTGGCCAAGGCGACGGCCCTGCCCTTCCTGCCATCCGCCCCCTCCGTGTCGAACGGCGGGCTGAAGGTCACGCTTTACCGCACCGCCCCATTGCCCTGATACTGCGCCTGACCGCGACAAAGGACCGACGCCGATGACACACCCCCTTGTGACCCAGCAGACCATCGATGATTTCCAGCGCGACGGCGTTGCCCTGATCAAGGGACTGTTCAAGGACCACGTCGACACGCTTGCCGCCGGAATCGCGCGCAACATGGCCGAGCCCGGCCCCTATGCCGCCGAGAACCTGAAAGCCGGCGAAGGCGGGCGGTTCTTCGACGACTATTGCAACTGGCAGCGCATCCCCGAGTTCGAGGAGGTGATCCGCACCTCACCCGCCGCCGAGGTCGCGGCCGACCTGATGGGATCACAGGCGGTGCAGCTGTTTCACGACCATATCCTTGTCAAGGAACCGGGCACATCCAAGCCCACGCCCTGGCATCAGGACGGGCCCTATTACTTCGTCGAAGGACGGCAGACCGTCAGCTTCTGGTCGCCGCTTGATCCGGTGACCAAGGCCAGCCTGCGCTGTGTCGCCGGATCGCACCTGTGGCCGCGCCCGGTGCTGCCGACCCGCTGGCTGTCGGAGGAGAATTTCTATCCCGACGCCGATGCCTATATGCCCGTGCCCGACCCGGATGCCGAAGGCATGGAGATCCGCGAGTGGCCGATGGAGCCGGGCGATGCGGTGGCCTTTCACTACGGCACGCTGCACGGCGCGCGCGGGAACGAGACCACGCAACGCCGCCGCGCCTTTTCGCTGCGTCTGGTGGGCGATGACGCGCGCTATGTCGAACGGCCCGGCCGCACCTCGCCGCCGTTTCCGGGGCATGACATGCAGGCAGGCCAGAAGCTGCGCGAGGACTGGTTCCCGGTGCTGTTCAGCCGCTGAGCCTGCCCTCGCGGCAGGGCTTCCCCCGGTACGCGGACAGGCCTAGTGTCAGGCGGTCACGAAACGCGAAAGTTGCCGATGCGGTTGCCGGTCCTGTTCATCCTGATCACCGTCGTGATCGACGCCATGGGGATCGGGCTGATCCTGCCGGTCATGCCCGACCTGATCCGCGAGACGACGGGCGGCAGCCTTGCGCAGGCCGCCGTCTGGGGCGGCATCCTGTCCACCGCCTTTGCCGCGATGCAATTCCTGTTCGGCCCCATCCTTGGCGCGCTGTCCGACCGTTTCGGGCGGCGGCCCGTGCTGCTGACTTCGCTACTGGTGATGGCGGCGGATTACCTTGTGATGGCGCTGGCAGGCTCGATCTGGCTGCTGCTGGCCGGGCGCATCGTGGGCGGGATCACGGCCGCGACGCATTCCACCGCCTCGGCCTATATGGCCGACATCTCGCAACCGCATGAAAAGGCGCGCAACTTCGGCCTGATCGGCGCGGCCTTCGGCGTGGGCTTCGTGCTGGGGCCGGTCATCGGCGGGCTGCTGGCCGAATGGGGCACGCGCGCGCCCTTCATCGCGGCGGCGCTGCTGGCGCTGGCCAATGCGGGTTTCGGCTGGCTGGTCCTGCGCGAGACCGTCACCGACCGGATCCGGCGCCCCTTTGAGTGGCGCCGCGCCAATCCCTTCGGTGCGATCCGCTCCGTCTCGCGGTTGGCCGGGGTGGGCGCGCTGATCTGGGTCTATTTCCTCTATCATTTCGCCACGGTCGTCTATCCGGCGATCTGGGCTTATTTCACCGCCGAACGCTTCGGCTGGTCACCGGGGCTGATCGGTGTCTCGCTGGCGGTTTACGGCATATCGCTGGCCGTGGTGCAGGGCACCCTGATCGGCCCCGCGATCCGCGCCTTCGGCGAGGCGCGCACCGTACTGCTGGGCCTTGTGATCGAGGTCGCGTCGCTGGCGATCCTTGGTTTCATCTCATCCGGGCTGATGCTGTTACTTCTGATCCCGGTGACGGCACTGGGGGCCATCGGGCTGCCCGCGCTGCAAGGCATCCTGTCGCGCGCGGTGCCGGATAACGCGCAGGGCGAACTGCAGGGGGTGCTGACCAGTCTGACGGCTGTGGCCATGGTGCTGGCGCCCTTGGTGATGACCCAGACCTTCGCCAGCTTCACCCGCGCCGAGGCCGCAATCTATCTGCCGGGCGCGCCCTTCCTGCTGTCGGCGCTGATCATGGCGCTGGCCACGGTCATCTATCAGGCGCGCGGGCGGCGCATCACCGGCTGAGGCTGCTGAATTCCGACATGCGAACGGCTGTTTTGCACTTGCACGGCTGATCCGGGCCGGGCAGGTTCGGGCGAACTGACAGGACCAGACCGGAAAGGACCCCGCCATGCAGATGATCAAGGCCGCCGTATGCCATGCCTTCGGCACCCCCCTGACCATCGAGGAGGTGCGCCTGCGCGCCCCCGAAATGGGCGAGGTCGAGGTCAAGCTGGACGCCGTGGCGATCTGCCATTCCGACATTTCCTTTGCCGAAGGCGCATGGGGCGGCACCCTGCCCGCAGTCTATGGCCACGAAGCGGCAGGCCGCGTGACCGCCGTGGGGGCCGGTGTGGCCGGGCTGGCCGTGGGCGACAGCGTGGCCGTGACGCTGATCCGCGCCTGCGGCGGCTGCACCAATTGCGGATCGGGCAAACCGACGCTGTGCGAAACCCCCTACAACGGCGACAAGGGCCCGCTCAGCACCGCCGAGGGCGGCGTGCTGCATCAGGCCATGGCCTGCGGCGCTTTTGCTGAATCCGTGGTGGTCGATCAAAGCCAGATCGTGAAGATCCCCGACGATCTGGGCAAGGATGTCGCGGCGCTGCTGTCCTGCGGCGTGATCACCGGCGTAGGCGCTGTGGTCAATGCCGCCGGTCTGCGGGCCGGGCAGGATGTTGTCGTGATCGGCGCGGGCGGCGTGGGGCTCAACGCGATCCAGGGTGCGCGGATCGCAGGCGCGCGCCGCATCATCGCCGTCGACATGAGCGAGGACAAGCTTGCGATCGCGCGCGAATTCGGCGCGACCGACGGGATCCTCGCGACCGATGCCAAACCCTGGAGCCGCGCCAAGCGGATCCTGGGCCGCGGCGCCGACGCGGTCATCGTGACCGTGGGCGCGATCCCGGCCTATGATACCGCGCCGCGTTATCTGGGCTATGGCGGGCGCGTGGTCATGGTGGGCATGCCCCATTCCGGCCAGACCTCCAGCTATGAGCCGGTGGTGATGGCCGCCGTGGGCCAGGGGCTGATCGGGTCCAAGATGGGCGATGTGGTGATCAAGCGCGATATCCCCTGGATGGTGGACCTCTACCAGCAGGGGCGGCTGAAGCTGGACGAGCTGATCTCGGGCCGCTGGACGCTTGATCAGATCAACGAGGCGATCGCCGATACCAAGACAGGTGCCGCGCGGCGCAACGTGATCATCCTGAACGACTGACGACACCTTTCACTGTTCCATGACTACGCACAGGAGCGACGGACGATGAAGCTGGCTGATCTTGACATCATCGTGACCGCGCCCCCCGCGCCGGGCTGGGGCGGGCGGTACTGGATCTTCGTGAAGGTCACGACCGACACCGGGATCATAGGCTGGGGCGAATGCTATGCCTCGACCGTCGGCCCTGACGCCATGCGCGCGGTGATCGAGGACGTGTTCGCCCGCCACATGCAGGGCGAGAACCCCGAGAACATCGAAAAGATGTTCCGCCGCGTCTACTCGTCCGGCTTCACCCAGCGCCCCGACCTGACGGTGATGGGCGCGTTTTCGGGGCTCGAGATCGCGTGCTGGGACATCCTGGGCAAGGATCGCGGGCGGCCCGTCTGGGCGTTGCTGGGCGGCAGGATGAACGACAGGTTGCGCGCCTATACCTATCTCTATCCGCTGCCCCATCACGACCATGGCCCCTTCTGGGTCTCGCCCGAGATGGCGGCGGAGTCGGCCATCGATGCGGTCGATCGCGGCTATACGGCCGTCAAATTCGACCCGGCCGGCCCCTATACGATGCGCGGCGGGCACATGCCCGCGATGTCCGATATCACGCGCTCTGTCGCCTTCTGCCGCGCGATCCGCGAGGCGGTCGGCGATCGTGCCGACCTCTTGTTCGGCACGCATGGGCAGTTCAGCACGGCAGGCGCGATCCGGCTGGGTCAGGCGCTGGAGCCCTATAGCCCGCTATGGTACGAAGAGCCGATCCCGCCGGACAATCTGCTGGAGTTCCAGAA
This sequence comes from Paracoccaceae bacterium, assembly GCA_041596235.1. GTDB lineage: Bacteria > Pseudomonadota > Alphaproteobacteria > Rhodobacterales > Rhodobacteraceae > Seohaeicola. The sequence goes on along the minus strand of JBFHIW010000005.1, from coordinate 93,792 downwards.
GGTTGCGGCGGCCGTGCGGATTCCGCTGGCGACTGGCGAGCGGATGACCACCAAGGCGGAATTCGCCACGCTTCTGCGCACTGGCGGGGCGGAAATCCTGCAACCGGCGCTGGGGCGTGCCGGTGGCATCTGGGAGATGAAGAAAGTGGCCGCCATGGCCGAGGCCTTCAATGTCCAGATGGCCCCGCATCTTTACGCAGGCCCCGTGGAATGGGCGGCCAATATCCATCTGGCCGCGTCCATCCCCAACCTTCTGATGATCGAAACCATCGAAACGCCCTTCCATGACGGTCTGATCAAGGGAATGATCCGGGTCGAAAACGGCCATGTGATCCCACCCGAAACCCCCGGCCTCGGGATCGAGATCGACGAGGATCTGGCCCGCGCACATCCTTTCACCGGAACGGGTCTGCACCTGCAAATGCAGGAAGACCCTTGCGATTATCAGAACGAGAACCATTTTGAAGGGGGAGCCCCGGCTGACAAGCAGTAATGTCGCACTTCCCGGAGGTGTGTGCTAAGAGAGTTGAGCGACCCCATGCAGGATCAGGCAGAATTGACGACGATGACACAAAGCCCGCCCGCGCCCCCCTCTGAAATGGCGCGCAGCGCCGAGGCAGCCGCGGCTTATCTCAAGACGCTGGCCCATGAAGGGCGGCTGATGATCCTGTGCCACCTCGGGTCGGGCGAGAAATCCGTGGGCGAGTTGGAAAACCTGCTGGAGATCCGGCAGGCCGCCGTCAGCCAGATGTTGGCGCGCCTGCGTGAAGAGGGTCTTGTGACCACCCGGCGCGAGGGCAAGACGATTTTCTACAGCCTCGCCGATGAAAACACCTATGAGGTGATCGGCCTGCTATACCGGCTGTTCTGCAGCCCGGAAGGCAAGGACACGCCCCATACCTCCTGCTGATCGCCGGTCTTGCGACCTCAGCCCTGTGACCACCAATGCGCGATATCGGCGCGTGCAATCGCGGATTGCGGACCGATGGCCACCAGCCGTGTGCGCGCGACCCTGTCCAGCGCGGGTTTGATCTCGATGCTGCGCCCCACGACCTGAACCTCCCAGCCGGCGCTGTCGGGCGCGGCGACCAGCCCCTTGATCCGGTAAAGCGCCTGCGGCGCCTGCGCCAGTTTCGCGGTCAGCGCCGCACGGGTCATCGCCTCGTCGCCCTCATGGCTCCAGCCGACATAGGCGGGATGCCCGCCGCCATCGCGCTTGCCCTGCAAGGGCGCAAGCCCCCCCAGAAGCAGCGGCGCCACGGCGGCGCAATCGGCGATATCGATCTGCGGCGCGGCGCTGAGCGCGGCCAGACGCGCGGCCAGAGCGGGCGGCACGCCATCGTCCGCCTTCGAGATCAGCAGCAGGTCCGCCGCTGCCACCTGCCCCCGGATCTGCGCACCGATCTGCGGGTCGTCGGCCAGCGACGGCCAGTGCAGCGCATCCACGACCACGGCGATGCCGCCATAGGCCATGTCGGGTTCGGCCCGCGCCGCCGTGGCGATGCGCGCGGGGTCCGCGATGCCAGACGCCTCGATCACCAGATGATCAGGGCGCGGACGGCGATCCAGCGCATCGCCCATCGCCATGAACAGATCGGCCCCCATCGTGCAGCAGACGCAGCCATTGGTCAGGGTCATCGTATCACCATCCGCCGAGACCAGCAGATCGGCGTCGATGTTGATCGCGCCGAAATCATTGACCATGACCAGCACGCGCTGGCCATGATCCTCGCGCAGCAAGCGGTTGATCAGCGTGGTCTTGCCCGCGCCAAGATAGCCGCCGATCACCGTAAGGGGCAGGCGCGGCAAGCTCATGCCAGATGCACCCGCCCGTCAAGGACCGTGCCCAGAACCGGCACATCCTTCAGCGCCATGGGATCGACAGCCAGAGGATCACCGCCAAGGATCGCGAAATCCGCGCGCTTGCCGGTCTCGATGCTGCCGACCTCGTGATCCATCTTCAGGGTAAAGGCCGCCCCCAGCGTGATCGCATGCAGCGCCTCGGGCACTGTGATGCGTTGTGCCGCGCCCAGCGTCCGCCCCGACATGGTCTGCCGGTTGACCGCGCACCAGGCGGTGAAAAGCGGCCCCAACGGCGTCACCGGCGCGTCGGAATGCAGCGCCACATGCACGCCTGCATCCAGCGCCGCGCGGGCGGCATTCATCCGGCAGGCGCGATCCTCGCCCACGGTCAGGGCGGCGTGCTGATCACCGAAATACCAGATGTGGTTGGAAAAGATGTTGGTGCAGACGCCCAGTTCCACACAGCGCAGAAACTGGTCCACACCCATCATCTGACAATGCTGCAGGACGTGCCGCGCATCCTGCCAGGGGTGGCTGCGCGCAGCTTCGGCAATGGCGTCGATGGCGACGCTGCTGGCCTCGTCCCCGTTGACATGGATATGCATCTGCACGCCCGCTTGCTGCATGGTGACCACCATGCGCCGGATCTCGGCCGGGGCCATGTTCCAGATGCCATTGGCCTGTCCGCCGATGTAGCCGGGCCATTTCACCCGCGCGGTCCAGCCCTGGATCGAACCGTCGGTCATCAGCTTGACCGCCCCCATCCGCAATTTGTCGCGCGACTGCGCCTTGAGCGCGAGGGCGCGCGCCGCCGCCTGTGCGGGATCCGTCCCGGCCACCCCCAGAACGGGCACCAGTCTTGCGGGAAAATCCGCATCATCCGTCACCGCCACCAGCGTTGCCAGATCGGCATCTTCCATCTGTGAATAAAGATCGGTAACGGTGGTCACGCCTGCGCGCATGCAGACCTCGCCATAGCTGCGGATCGCGCCTTCGGTTTGGGACAGGCCGCGGAAATCCATGCCGACACGCCGCATGACCGGGAACATCGCCGCCATTTCCTGCAACTCGCCAGTGGGATCGCCCTTGGCATCCTTGACCACGCCTTCGGCATTGGTGGCGCGGTCATAACCCGCCAGTTCCAGCGCTTTCGAATTCACGCACATCAGGTGGAAATTCGAGAACATGATCGCCACGGGCCGATCCGCGCTGATCTGGTCCAGATGCTTGCGGCTCAGGCGCTCGCCTGCGAAAAAGATCGGATCCAGCCCCCAGCCCAACAGCGGCTGACCGGGCGCGAGCGTCTTCTCATAGTCGGACAGATCGCGGACGACAGCATCCAGATCCGGCTTTCCCTTCCACCATTTGCCCTTGGGATCCATCCGGTCGTGATACCCGGCATAGGCGAAATTCCACATCGCGCCGGCCATCATATGGGCATGCCCCTCGACGAGGCCCGGCATCAGGACAGCCTCCTTCAGGCTGTCATCATGGCGCACGGCACCCCAGGCATCGGCGCAATCGGTGCCACCCACCGCAAGAATGCGACCGTCCCGGACGGCGACATGTGTCGCCTCCGGCTGGTTCGGATCCATCGTGATGATCTTGCGGGCGCGGTAGACGGTAATTGCGGACATGGGATTCCTTTCCTTCTCAAATCATTGCATCGACATGGCCGCCGATGACGGTGCCCAGCACGGGCACGTCCTTCAGGGCCATGGGATCGACGGCAGTGGGATCATCGCCCAGAACCGCGAAATCGGCGCGCTTGCCGGTCTCGATGCTGCCGATCTCGGCCTCCAGCTTCAGGGTCCGGGCGGCCCCCATCGTGATCGCGTAAAGCGCCTCGGGCACCGAGATGCGCTGCGCCGCCCCCAGGGTGCGCCCCGACATGGTCTGACGGTTGACCGCGCACCATGCCGTGAAAAGCGGCCCCATCGGCGTCACGGGGGCATCGGAATGGATCGCCATGGTCAGCCCCGCATCCAGCGCCGCACGGCAGGCATCCATGCGCGCGGCGCGATCCGGCCCGATGGTCAGTGCGACATGCTGGTCGCCGAAATACCAGATGTGATTGGCAAAGAGGTTCACGCAAACACCCAGTTCGGCTGCGCGGGCAAAGAGGGCAGGCCCCATCATCTGCGCATGTTGCAGCACGTGGCGGGCACCGGGCCGGGGATGGGCGCGGGCCGCCGCCGACAGCGCATTCAGCACGACGGTGCTGGCCTCGTCGCCATTGGTGTGGATATGCATCTGGATGCCCGCCTCTTGCATCATGGCACAGGTCGCGTGGATCTGCGCGGGCGGCATGTTCCAGATACCGTTGGGCCGCCCGCCGACGTAGCCGGGCCAGAGGATGCGCGCGCTGAACCCCTGGATCGAGCCATCGGTCATCAGCTTCACGGGGCCAAAGCGCAGCTTGTCATGGTTCACCTGACGCAGGTGGGCCATCTGGGCGCGCACCTCTTCGGGGGTGCTGTGCAGGGTCGACACTGCTGGCACGATCCGCACGGGATAGTCGCGGCGGGCGGTGGCCTGGGCCAGGGCTTCGGCACCCTCTTGCGTGACCATGGCGAAAAGATCGGTGGCGGTGGTGACACCCGACCGGCGGCAGATCCGCCCGAACGCATCGACATAGGCGCGCTGATGCGAGCGGGTGCGGAAATCCATCCCGATCCGGCGCATCACCGGGAACATTGCCGCCATTTCATGCAGTTCGCCGTTGGGCTCTCCGTCGGGCCGGCGCTGGATACCCTCGACATTGCTGGCCCGATCATAGCCCACCGCCGCAAGTGCCGCGGAATTCACGCACATCAGATGGCCCGAGGAAAACAGCACCACCACCGGCCGGTCAGCCGTGACACTGTCCAACTGATCGCGGGTCAGACGCGCGGAGGGCAGGAAAATCGGATCGAAGCCCCAGGCGATCAGCGGCTCGTCAGGACCAAGGCGCGCGGCGGCATCTTTCAGCCGGGCAAGAACCGCGCCGATCTCGGTCAGGCCGGGCCATGGCTGGCCGTCCGGGTCGACCCGGTCGTGAAAGCCCACATAGGTGTAATCCCAGAAACAGGTTTCCGACATGTGGCTGTGCCCTTCGACAAACCCGGGCATCAGGACGGTTCCGGCAAGCCGGTTGTCGTGACGCACCCTGCCCCACTGATCGGCGCAGGTCGCGTCGCCCACGGCCAGAACATGGCCAGCGCGCACCGCGACATGCGTGGCCGTGGGCCGGTTCGGGTCCATCGTGATGATCTTGCCGGCCTGATAGACAGTGATCCCGGACATCGCCCCCCCTATTTCCTCCAAGGCGTAAACGAGCTTTGTCCTGTGGGAAAATGGTTTTACTGTCAGGAGAAACTTGATCCAATGGGGGAATGCGATGCATTTCACGCTCAAGCAGCTTCGCTATTTCGATGCCGCCGTGCGCAGCGGCTCCATTTCACGGGCTGCCGCCGAAATGCATATCTCGCAATCCTCGATCACCGCCTCGATCGACGCGATCGAACAAAGCCTTGGGATGGAGCTTTTTCGCCGGGTGCCCGCCAAGGGTGTGCAACCGACCGAGGCCGGGCAGACCGTGGCGACCCGTATCGCAGACTTCCTTGAGCAGGCACGGATTTTCGAATCCGATCTGATGTCGCTGTCGGGCGATCCCACCGGCACGCTGCATCTGGGCTGCTATGCGCCCACGGCCCCCTATGTGCTGCCGCGCGTGCTCAAGCATGTGTCAAAGATCTATCCCGCGATCAGGATCGACCTGAAGGAGGATCACCTCGAGGCGCTACAGGAGTTGTTGCAGACCGGGCGGATCGACCTTGCGCTGACATACCGGGGGCGCGGGACGGAAACCGGGCCGTTCCAGCCCCTGTTCATGGCGCGGCCCTGGGCATTGCTGCCGCTGGATTCGCCCTTGGCCGACAAGCCAAGCGTGGCCCTGTCCGACCTGTCGGGCTTGCCGATGGTCCTGCTGGATCTGCCCACATCGAAAACCTATTTCCGGGGGGTGTTCCGCGATCACGGGCTGGAACTGAACGTGGTGCATACCACGAAATCCAGCTCGGTCCTGCGCGGTCTGGTGGCGGCGGGATTCGGATATTCGATCCTGAACATCTGTTCCAAGGCTGACCGCGACGGATCGAACGGCTATGTCGCCCGGCCCATCGAAGGGCAGGTGGACACACCCGAATTCGGCGTGGCCTATACGCAGGCCTCGCGCCGGTCGACAATCGTACAGGCTGTGCTTGATATCAGCGCGGATCTGGCGCGGCAGGGCACCTTCGACGACCTTGTCCTTGCCCCCGAGACAAGCGGGCATGCCACGGACCAAACGGCTGCTTCCCCCAAAATTTAGCTTTTTCATCCACAGAAAACACTGTTTTCCGGGGATAGGGTCGCCGCTAGCCTTCTGAACAAGGGAATAAAACAAAAACCCACGCCACAACCGGGAGACAGACATGAAGATGATGACACGCCTGATGGGCGCGGCGGTGATTGCCGCATCTGCCCTTTCCACAGCCCCTTTGCAGGCCGAAGGCACGCTGGTGATCGCCTCAAGCCAGGTGCCGCGCCACCTGAACGGCGCGGTGCAGTCGGGGATCGCAACTGCGGTGCCTTCGACACAGATCTTCGCCTCGCCCCTGCGCTATGACGAGAACTGGGAACCGCAGCCCTACCTGGCGGAAACCTGGTCAGTCAGCGACGACGGGCTGAGCGTGACATTGAACCTTGTGCAGAACGCGACCTTCCATGACGGCACGCCCGTCACGTCGGAAGATGTCGCTTTCTCGATCATGACGATCAAGGAAAACCACCCCTTCAAGTCGATGTTCGCCCCGGTCGAGGCGATCGAGACGCCGGATGCCCATACCGCCGTCATCAAGCTGAGCAGTCCGCACCCCGCCCTTCTGCTGGCTCTGTCGCCTGCGCTGGCGCCGATCCTGCCCAAGCACATCTATGGCGACGGTCAGGACGTGAAGGCGCATCCCGCGAATGCAGCCCCGATCGGTTCGGGCCCCTTCATGTTGTCGGAATTCACCCCCGGTGAAGCCATCGTTTTGAAGAAGAACCCGAATTTCTTCATCGAAGGCCGCCCCATGCTGGATGAAATCATCATCCGCATCATCAACGACCCCTCCGCGCTGCTGATCGCGATGGAAAACGGCGAGGCGGATGTCTATCCCTTCATGGCCGGCAGTCAGGAGATCAAGCGCCTTGGCGAAGCCGATCACCTGAGCGTCACCAACGAGGGCTATGCCGCTGTCGGCCCGATCAACTGGCTGGCCTTCAACACCAAGTCGCCGAAACTGTCGGATGTCCGGGTGCGGCAGGCGATTTCCTATGCGGTCGACCGCGACTTCATCACCAAGGCCCTGCATCGCGGCGTCTCGAGCCCGCAGCGCAGCCCGATCATCGAAAGCTCGCCCTTCTTCGATGCCGCGGCGGTCACCGCCTATGATGTGGATCTGGAAAAGGCCAAGGCGCTGATGACCGAGGCCGGTTTCGGCGACGGTATGGAACTGACCGTGGATTACATCCCCGGCCCGGCCGAGCAGCAGAAAAGCATCGCCGAATACCTCAAGTCGCAGCTGACCAAGATCGGCATCGACGTGACCGTGCGCGCCGCACCCGATTTCCCGACCTGGGCGGGCCGCGTCGGCGGGCATGACTTCGAGCTGACGATGGACGTGGTCTTCAACTGGGGCGACCCGGTGATCGGGGTACACCGCACCTATCTGACCGACAACATCCGCCAGGGCGTCATCTGGTCCAACACGCAAAGCTATTCCAACGCGCGCGTCGACGAGATCCTGGCCCAGGCCGCGATCGAAGGCGATTTCGCCAAGCGCAAGGCGCTCTATTCCGAGTTCCAGACGCTGGTGACGCAGGATGTGCCGATCTACTTCATCAATGCGACGCCCTATCACACGGCCTACAAGAAAGAGCTGATGAACGCCCCCATGGGCATCTGGGGCACCATGCATCCGATGGACCGCGTTCACTGGTCCAAGTGATATGAACCGGGGCACGGGCCGCCCGTATCGCGCGGCGGCCCGTCACTTTTCTGGCAAACGGGACATGTCATGACACCCTCCTACCTGCTGAGGCGCCTGTTCTACGGCCTGTTGCTGATGCTGGGCGTCGTGGTGCTGAACTTCCTGCTGATCCGGCTTGCGCCGGGTGATCCCGCCCTTGTGATCGCCGGCGAGATGGGGGGCGCGGACGAGGCGCTGCTGGCCGCGATCCGGGCCGACTATGGTCTGGACAAGCCCGTGCTGACCCAGCTTGGCATCTATATCGGCAATGTGCTGCAGGGCGATCTGGGGCAATCCTTCTTCTTCAACCAGCCAGTCGCCACCCTGATCGGGGACCGGATCGGCCCGACCATCCTGCTGGTGCTCTGCGCGCAGGTCCTGTCGATCCTTCTGGGGGTCTTCCTCGGGGTCATTGCCGCGCGCAAACCCAATGGTGTGCTGTCGGGCTTCGTGTCGGTTTTTGCCACCATCGGCTATGCGGTGCCGGTCTTCTGGACCGGGATCATGCTGATCATCCTCTTTGCCAGCGTCTTTCCGATCTTTCCGGTCGAAGGCATGCAATCCGTGCGGCTGCGCGATGCAGGCTTCATGACCCGCGCGCTTGATGTGGCCCATCACCTTGTGCTGCCGGCGTTCACGCTCGCGCTGATCTACCTTGCGCAATATGCGCGCCTCAGCCGCGCCTCGATGCTTGAGGTACTGGGGTCGGATTATATCCGCACCGCGCGGGCCAAGGGGGCCTCGGAACGCTCGGTGCTGTTCAAGCATGCGCTGCGCAACGCATCACTGCCGATCCTGACGGTGGCGGGCCTGCAGTTCGGCAACCTGATTTCCGGCGCGCTGCTGGTCGAGACCGTGTTCAACTGGCCCGGCATGGGGCGTCTGGCCTTCGATTCCATCCTGCGGCGGGATTATCCCACGATCATGGGCGTGCTGTTCTTTGCCAGCGCCATGGTGGTGGTGGCGAACCTGCTGACCGACCTCAGCTACCGGCTGGCCGATCCGCGCCTGCGGGGGAAGTCATGAGCGGTCGCGCGCGGATACCGGCGTGGCAGTGGGGGCCAGCCCCCGTCGCCGCCCTCTGGGCTGCGACTCCCCCGGGATATTTGGGGCAAGAAGACGCAGCCGGAAGGAGCAGGCCATGACCGAGGTGACCGAGTTCAAGGCCGAAAGCCCCGCGCGCGAGGCCTGGCGCATGTTCCGGCGCAACATCCCGGCGCTTGCCGGTGTCGTGTTGCTGACGGGGATCGTTCTGGCCACCCTCTGGGGCACGTTCTTCTATGGCGGCAACCCGTTCGAGATTGTCTGGGCCCCGCATGAAGCCCCCGGTTTGACGCCGGACTTCCCGCTCGGGACCGACTATCTGGGGCGCGACATCTTTGCCGGGCTGATCGCGGGCGGCGGGCCGACCCTTGCGGTGGGCGCGGCAGCCGCTGCGATCACCATGGTGATCGGCGTCAGCATGGGCGCGCTGGCGGGTTTCTATGGCGGCTGGGTGGACAACCTGCTGATGCGGATCACCGAGTTCTTCCAGGTCCTGCCCACGCTGCTGTTCGCCATGGTGCTTGTCACCCTGTTTTCGCCCACGCTGTTCACCATCGCCATGGCCATCGGCGTGGTCAGCTGGCCGCAGACCGCGCGCCTGACCCGGGCCGAGGTCATGAAGATCAAGGAGCTGGAATATGTCACCGCCGCCCGAGCCATCGGCGCGAAGAACCGCCGCATCATCTGGACCGTGATCCTGCCCAATGCAGCGCCCCCCCTGATCGTGTCGGCCACCCTGACCATCGGTGTGGCGATCCTGTTCGAGGCGGGCTTGTCCTTTCTGGGTCTTGGCGATCCCAACACCATGAGTTGGGGGCTGATGATCGGATCGAATCGCGCCTATATCCTGGATGCCTGGTGGCCTGTCACCTTCCCCGGCCTTGCGATCTTTCTGACCGTCTTCTCGGTCAGCCTGATCGGTGACGGGCTGAACGATGCCTTCAATCCGAAGCTGAGGGAAAGATGAGCGCGCTGCTGCAGATCGAGGACCTGCGCGTGACCTTCAACACGCGCTACGGGCCGGTGACGGCGCTGGATTCCGTCTCGTTGTCAGTGAACGCGGGCGAGACGCTGGGCGTTGTCGGCGAAAGCGGCTGCGGCAAGTCGATCACCGCCCTGTCGGTGATGGGGCTGATCCCCAGCCCGCCCGGCAAGATCGCAGGCGGCGCGATCCGGCTGGCGGGCGAGGATCTGACCCGGGCCAGCGAAGCGCGGATGCGGGCCTTGCGCGGGGCCGAGATGGCGATGATCTTTCAGGAGCCGATGACCAGCCTCAACCCGGTCTTTACCGTGGGCGACCAGATCGCCGAGGCGATCATGCTGCACCAGAAGGTCAGCGCCGATCAGGCTTTTCGCGATGCGGTGGCGCTGCTGGACCGGGTGGGCATCCCCAGCCCGGACCGGCGCGCGCGGGATTATCCGCACCAGCTGTCGGGCGGGATGCGCCAGCGGGTGATGATCGCCATGGCGGTCAGTTGCCGCCCCAAGGTGCTGATCGCGGACGAACCCACGACCGCGCTGGACGTGACCGTGCAGGCGCAGATCTTCGACCTGCTGAACGAGATCCAGCGCGATTTCGGCGCGGCGATCATCCTGATCACCCATGACATGGGCGCGATTTCCGAAATGGCCGACCGGGTGGCCGTGATGTATGCGGGCCGCGTGATCGAACAGGGGCGCGCCGATGACGTGCTGGATCTGCCGCAGCATCCTTATACGCGGGGGCTGATCTCGTGCATTCCGGCCCTGGGCAAGGGCGAGGACACCTTGCGCGAAATCCCCGGCGTTGTGCCGCCGCTGCACATGCTGGGGGCGGGCTGCGCCTTTGCCGAACGCTGCGCGCATCGCGCCCTGCGCTGCGACAGCGAGAAGCCTCTTTTGCAGGCACATGGCCATCATCCCGTCGCCTGTCATGCCGTTGCGGAGGGCCGGATATGACCAGGCTTCTGGATGTGCGCGACCTCACCGTGCAGTTCGCGCTGCCGCGTCAGGGTTTCTTTGGCCCCCGCCCCGTACTGGAAGCGGTCAGGCAGGTGTCGTTCAGCCTGGAACAGGGGCGCGCCCTCGGGATCGTGGGCGAAAGCGGATCGGGCAAGACCACGACGGCCATGGCCACGATCCGTCTGGTCGAAGCGGCCAGCGGCAAGGTGATGTTTCAGGGCGAGGACCTGCTGCAACTGGATGACGAGGCCATGCGCCAACGCCGCCGCGACGTGCAGCTGATCTTCCAGGATCCCTACAGCAGCCTGAACCCGCGCGCCCGCGTGGCCGATATCGTGCGCGAACCGATGGACCTGATGGAGATCGGCACCCCTGCGGAGCGGCGCGCGCGGGTGACCGAACTGTTCCGGCTGGTGGGGCTGCGGCCCGATCAGTTGAACCTGTTCCCGCATCAGTTTTCCGGCGGCCAGCGCCAGCGCATTTCCATTGCCCGCGCCCTGACCACCAACCCCAAGCTGCTGGTCTGCGACGAGCCGGTGTCGGCGCTGGACGTGGCGATACAGGCGCAGATCCTGAACCTTCTGGCCCGGCTCAAGGCCGAGCTTGGCCTGAGCTACCTGTTCATCAGCCATGATCTTGGCGTGGTGCGCCATGTCTGCGACGATGTGGCGGTGATGTATCTGGGCAAGATCGTCGAGATGGCGCCGCGCGATGCGCTGTTCGATGCGCCGCTGCATCCCTATACGCAGGCGCTGCTGTCGGCCGCCCCAAGCCTGGCGCGGCGCAAGTCGCGCGGCTATGTCCGGCCCGTCAAGATCAGCGGCGATCCCCCCAGTCCGATCAACCCGCCAAAGGGCTGCGCCTTTGCCGATCGCTGCCCCAAGGCACAGGAGGTCTGCCGCAAGGTCCAGCCTGTGCTGGAACCGATCGGGCCCAGCCGTGTCGCCTGCCATTTTCCGGGGTGATCACGGATCCGGCGGGGCCTCGGCCTCAGCCTCGATCTCGGCGGCGATCTGACCGATCAGACCGCGCAGCCAGCGATGCATCGGTGAATGATGGGTACGCGCCGTCCAGTAGAGGTCGATGGCGAATGGCGCGGGAAACGGGCAATCGACGATCCTGAGGCCCGGACCGAAGGAACGCGCCGTGCGCAGCGGCACGGTGGCGATCAGGTCGGTGCCCGGCAGGATCGCCTTGAGCGTGGCCGGGCTGGGCAGTTCCAACACCATGTTGGGCGCAAGACCTGCCGCCTCCATCTCGATCAGGTAGCGCGAGCGCCAGTTGCCACCATAGGTCACCACGACCTGTGGCGCGGCCGCAAATCCCGCATGGTCAAGAAGGCCGTGGCCCAGCGGATTATCCGGGGCCATGACGCAGACATAATGATCGCCCAGCAGGCGGCGTCCGAAGAAACCGGCATCGCCGATATGGACCGGACCGATCAGCAGATCGCTTTCGCCACGGCTGAGCTGTTCGCGCCCGCGCACGGTCGAGGTGATCACCCGCACCTTCAGCCCCGGCGCCAGCGCCCGCAGCCGCCGCACCAGCACGGGCACCAGCGTGGCGCGTTCATAGTAGTTACACGACAGGGTCACGGTCGCCGCCGCTCGCGCGGGATCGAAGGCGCGCGGGGTGGACAGGGCCATGAACTCGTCCAGCATCCGCGCCGCCTCGCGGACGATCTCGTCGCAGCGTTCGGTCGGCACGACACCGGCCCCCTGCCGTACGAACAGCGGATCGCCGAAGGCGCGGCGCAGCCGGTCGACCGTATAGCTGACCGAGGACTGGTTGAGGCCAAGCACCTCCGCCGTGCGTGAGAACGAGCCATAGTCATGCACCAGACGCAGCACCCGCAGCGCCGCGAAATCCACGCTCATGGGGTCGCTGTCCTTGGGTGTCGCCATGTCCCGCCCTTTGATTCCGCAGCCCCACCCGATCAGACTATCCGATACCATGTATCGATTCCATCGGATTGTCCCATGTCGCCCGATCCGATAGGGTCCTCTTGCGGGGTCGCGCAGGGGAGGGCAGGACCATGACACTCGATACATCGGTGGCACCCGAGGCCCCGCTGGATGACCGGATCACCATCCAGCAACTGACCCTTGATCCCTATACCGTCTACAAGCGCCTGCGCGCCGAAGCGCCGGTGCTGCGGGTCAAGGCGGTGGGGCGCACGCTGCTGACCAAGGCGGCGGATACGAAATACGTCAAGGACAACCCCGCGCTGTTCAGCTCGAACGACCCCAACACGCCGATGCAACGCGCCTTTCGCGCCCACACGCTGATGCGCAAGGATGGGGCGGAACACGCCGCCGAACGTGGCGCGATGGCCCCCGCCTTCACCGCGCGCAACATCAAGCAATGCTGGGAGCCGATCTATACGCAGATCGCCGAGGATTACGTGGCGCGCCTGCCGCGCGGTGAAACGGTGGACCTGTTCACCACGCTGGCCGGCCCCTTTGCCGCGCGCTGCCTGACGCATCTTCTGGGCATTCCCGAAGCCTCGGACGATGACATGCAGCGCTGGTCGCAGATCCTGATCGACGGGGCGGGGAATTTCGGCTGGGCCGATGCGCTTTTCGCGCAATGCGACGCCGCCAATGACGAGATGGACGCCCTGTTCGCCGCCGCATCGGAGCGCCTGCGCGCCGATCCCGATCAGAGCGCGCTTTCGGTGATGGTCAATGCCGCCGACCCGATCCCGACAAGCCAGATCTATTCGAATATCAAGATCGCCATCGGCGGCGGGATCAACGAGCCGCGCGATGCGCTGCTGACGATCCTCTATGGTCTGATGATCAACCCCGACCAGTTCGATGCGGTCAGGCGCGACGGTCTGTGGGCCGATGCCTTCGAGGAAGGCGTGCGCTGGGTCGCGCCGATTCAGGTCTCATCGCGCCTTGTGACCGAAGACACCCGGATCAGGGGCTTTCACATCCCCAAGGGCGATACGGTGATGACGATCCAGGCCTCGGCCAACCATGACGAGGAGATCTATGAGGACGGGCATCTTTACAACGTGTTCCGCCCGAAGCAGCCGCATCAGGCCTTCGGAAACGGGCCGCATTTCTGCCAGGGCACCCATGTGGCGCGGCGGATGCTGGCCAATATCATGTTGCCGCTGCTCTGCGACCGCTTCCCGAACATGACCCTGCCCGATCCGTCGGCTGTACAATTCTACGGCTTCGGCTTCCGTGGTCCGCGCAGCCTGCCCGTGACCCTGAACTGACAAGACCACCGCCCGCGTGAAAACTAGCTATAAGATATAATCAATTGCGCTGGTCGGAAACCTGACACAAGATGCAACGAAGGGTTGGCAAAACCGGCCCGTTTCTGGGAGGAAACCGATGATACGACGTAACCTGATGAAGACCGCTGCTGCGGCCGCATTCGCCTTGGCGCTTGCACCGGCCAGCCTCTCCGCGCAGGAGGTGACGCTGCGGCTGCACCAGTTCCTGCCGCCGCCCGCCCCGGTGCCGGCGCATATCCTCAAGCCTTGGGCCACTGCGGTGGAAGAACGCGCCGGTGGCAAGCTGAAGATCGAGCATTACGACGCAATGGCCCTGGGTGGGCGTCCGACCGACCTGATGGATCAGGCGATCGACGGCACCGTCGATTTGGTGATGACCGTGGTTGGCTATACGCCCGGTCGTTTCCCCAAGACCGAAGTGTTCGAATTGCCCTTCATGATGACCAATCCGGTCGCCACCTCGAAAGCCTTCATGCAGCTGGTGGACAGCGACTTGCAGGCCGAGGAATACAAGGACGTCAAGGTTCTGGGCGCATGGGTGCATGGCCCCGGCCTGATCCATTCCAAGGATCCCATCAACAGCCTTGAAGACATGGCCGGCAAGAAGCTGCGCGGGCCGACCCGCGTGATCACCGACATGCTGAACGAACTGGGTGCCACGCCAGTGGGCATGCCCTTGCCCGCGATCCCGGAATCGCTGTCCAAGGGCGTGATCGACGCGACCGTGATCCCGTGGGAAGTGACCACCGCCGTGCGCGTATCGGAACTGGTCGGCAACCATGTCGAATTTGCCGGACCCGAGGCGCTTTATACGGCGACGATCGTGCTGGTCATGAACAAGGATCGCTACGACTCCCTGCCCGAGGACATCCGCGCCGCCATCGATGCGGAATCGGGCGAGAAGCTGGCGGCCTTCGCGTCGCAGGTGATGTGGGACTATGACGTCCCGGCCCGCAAGATCGCCGTGGATCGCGGCAACAACATCGTCCAGCTGGACGAGGCCGAAGTCGCGCGCTGGAAGGCAAAGGCCCAGCCTGTGATCGACCGTTGGGTGGCCGATATGGAAACCAAGGGGATCGACGGCCGCGCACTGATCCAGCAGGCCAAGGACCTGATCGTACAGAACGGCGGCTGATCCTGCTGCCATGAACAAGGGAAAGGCCGCCAGAGAGATCGGGCGGCCTTTCTGCATGATGTGCTGCGGGAATGAGTATTTGGGGCAAGATGAAGGACCGCGCCCGGTTTATTCGCGGGCGATGCCTTCGGCGGCGTCAAAGACCTGCGCCACGGCACCCGACCGGTGGCGGATCACGGCACGCGCGTTGATCGATCCCTTGTCCGTCACCTCGCCCAGATCAAGACTGGGCGGGTCGCGCAGGATCAGCATCCGCGCAATCCTGTTGGAACTGCCTGTCGCATGGGCAAGACAAGCCGCATGGCGCGCCTCGAGTTCGGCCATGACACCGGGGCGATCCATGACCCCCTCGGCCGCAAACAGCAGGGCCGCCAGCGCCGGACGATCCTCGCCAAGGATCACCGCGTCGCGGATCAGCCCGCCGAACTGATCCACCAGTCGCGCCCGCAAGGCGCCCACAGCGACCCATGTTCCGGTCGACAGCTTGAAATTCTCGGCGATGCGCCCGTCGAAGAAGAACCCTTGCGTCAGGTCATCGGGATCGGCGGGGCGCAGCGCATCGCCCAGACAATAAAAGCCCTCGTCATCCAGCATCCTTGCGCTGTTGTCCGGGTCGCCCAGATATCCCGGCGTGATCGAGGGGCTTTTCAGGCGCGCCTCAAGCTTGCCCTCGTTAGGGACCAGTTTCAGCGTGATGCCCCGCGCCGGCAGGCCGACATTTCCGGGTGCCGCCTGCTGCCGGGTGCACATCAGCGCGAAAGGCCCGGTTTCGGTGGCCCCCAGCGCCGTGGTCAGCAGAATATCGCGTCCCGTCACCTGCCGGGCCATGTCACGCAAGCCATCCCAGAGGTGCTGCGCCATCCCGGCACCCGCATACATCATCATGTCCAGCCGGCTGAAGAAGCGCGCGGCCAGATCCGCATCCGCGCGAAACGCGGCCAGCAGCATCTCGTATCCGGCGGGCACGTTGAAATACCAGGTCGGCGCGACCGCGCGCAGATTGTCCAGGGTGCGCCCGATCAGGGCAGGCGTCGGCTTGCCCTCGTCGATGTGATAGGTGCCGCCATGGCACAGGACCATGTGAAAGACCTTGTTGCCGCTGGCGGTATGGCTCCAGGGGGCCCAGTCCATCACGACGGGTGGATGATCGGCCAGAAAGCGGAAGCAATCGGCGACCATGTCCTGATTGCGGGCGATCATGTCTTGGGTGTTGATCACCGCCTTGGGGCTGCCTGTCGATCCGCTGGTGAAGAGGTATTTCGCCACCATGTCACCCCTGATCGCGGCAAAGGCCGCATCCGCCATGGCGGGATCGGCGGCGGGCAGATCCGCAAAGGCCAGCGCACCGGCGGGCGGGTTGAAGGAGCAGGCAGTCCGCACCCCCGCAGGCAGGGCCGCAAGTGCGCGGCCATAGCGCGCGCCATCGGCGGCATAGACCAACCCCGGCTTCAGCAGCGCCACGGCATCGCGCAGCTTGTCATGGCTGTCCGACAGCAGCGAAAAGGCCGTGGACAACGCCGCCGTCGGCACACCGGCATATTGCCCGGCGAGGGCCAGAACCGCATGGTCCAGCGCATTTTCCGACAGGATCAGCACCGGGCGGTCCTGCCCGAGGCCAAGCGCCAGCAATCCCGCACCCAGATGCCGCATCCTGTGCCAGAGCGCGCCATAGCTGATGGTCTGCCAGATCCCGTCCGGGCCGCGCTGCGCAAGGGCCGCGCGATCCGGCGCGGTTTGCGCCCAATGCCCGATCCGGGCCGCAATCGTGTCGGCAAGGCGCGGGGCCTGTCCGACATGATGCATCAGGATCGCGCCATCGGCGCGCCGGTCGACGTGCAATGCAGGTGTCCAGAAACGTGGTTGCGACATGATCCCCCTCCCCCGGGTCCAGATGCGCCGATCCGCTGGACAGGCTCTGGCATGGGTAGTTATGATTTATAGCTATAGGATCCCTCACTCAATCCCGATCGCATCACGGAGCGCCGCATGACACAGTCCCTGTCCACCCCTGGTCTGCGCCATGTCTGCGACCTTTTCGTCTCGCTCGATCCGATCCGCGAGATGGGCGCGGGTCAGGCCGGGCAACGCCGGATCATCCCCATCGTCGGCGGCACCGTGACAGGCCCCGCCATCAATGGCCGTATCCTGAACCTTGGCGCGGACTGGCAGACGATCTGGTCGAATGGCGTCGCCGAGCTGGACACGCGCTATGCCATCGAGACCGGAGATGGCGCGATCATCGAGATCCGCAACTACGGCTACCGCCATGGCCCGTCCGAGGTGCTGGCCGCGATCGCCAGGGGCGAGGACGTGGATCCCGCCAGCTATTACATGCGCACCCATGCGCGGCTGGAAACCGGGGATCCCCGCTATGACTGGGTGAACGGCACATTGTTCGTCGGCACCGGCGCCCGGAAATCCGGGCAGGTTGTCGTCTCGCTTTTCGCACTGGAATAATCCGCAGGCAGGGCTGGACCCGGCCGCCCCCCTGCCCGACAGTCACGCCATCATGAGCCTGATTCTCGTCTTTCTTGCCTTTGGTCTTGGCGGCATCCTGAAAGGGGCCACCGGCGCCGGTGCACCGATCATCGCGGTGCCGGTGATGACGATTTTTTTCGGCGCGCCCTTCGCCGTGGCGGTCTTTGCGATCCCCAACCTTGTCACCAATGTCTGGCAGGGGTGGAGCTTTCGCAGCCACGCCCTGACCAGCCCGCTGACCCTGCATTTCGCGGTTGCGGGTGCTCTGGGCGCCGGTATCGGCAGTTTCCTTCTGGCCTGGCTGCCCACGGAGGCGCTGAACCTGGCGGTGGCCCTGTCGGTGCTGGCCTATGTCGGCTTTCGCGCCGTGCGGCCGGGCTGGGTGCTGGACCTGGCACGCGCCGAAAGGCTGGCAGCACCCATGGGTGTCCTGGGCGGCATCCTGCAAGGGGCCGCAGGTCTGTCCGCACCGGTATCACTGAGTTTTCTGAACGCGCTGAAACTGCAGCGGCCGCAGTTCATCTTCACCATCTCGGTCTTCTTCCTTGCCATGGCCTTGGTGCAGATACCGCTTCTGGCGGGGCTGGGCATCCTGAACGGCGAGCGTTTTGTCATCAGTTGCCTTGCGCTGATCCCGCTGGTGGCAACCATGCCATTGGGGGCATGGCTGGGCAAACGCCTGTCGGCCGCCATCTTCGACCGGGTGATCCTGAGCCTGCTGGTGATCCTGTCGCTGCGCCTTGTCTGGCAAGCGGTGGCGGTTTGACGCCGCCCTCGGGCCATCGGGCTTGAAAGCGGCGCGCGGTCTTGCCATCTAGGGGCGCAAGCAAGGTGGTGGGGCAAACCCTGCCCAATGGGCAGACTGGCATCAGAGGACAGGACGATCATGCGCTTTCATGCGATCATCGCAAGCATGGCCTTGGCCGTAGCATGGCTGAGCGGCACCCCGGCCATGGCGGCGCCCACGCAATGCACGACCAAGATCGATGGCGAGAGCGTCACGATTTTCTACGACGATGAGGAACCCACCTATTCCTCGTTCCGCGAGCGGTATTTCAGCCGCCGCAACACCTGCCCCGGCGCCGTGGTCATCACCTATCTGATGCCGGATCTGACCGCAGAGGAACGCCTTGTCTTCTGCGCCAATTACGATCCCGAAACCCGCAGCCATTCGCAGCCCGCCGAAGGCCGCCGCGACGCATTCGGCCGCTGCGCGGAACCCTCGCGCACCTGCAAGCTGGTCAATGCGACAAAGCAGGAAGCCATGGCGCTGGTCGGCATCGGCGAGCAGACCGAGGATGGCGGACTGTCGGACCGGGTATCATCCACCGTATCGGCGGTCACGCATAGTTCCGGCGCGATGGTCCTGTCGGGCAATACGGCAAGCCTGTCGAGCCTGCTGTCATCGGCAGGCACCGCGATCGGCACCGCGCTCAGCACGCCTGCAGTGCTGGCCGGGGCCGCGGCCAGCGTCGTGGTCATCGGGGGCGCTGTCTATCTGTGCAGTGACGCGGACTGAAACGACAGGCGGCGATCCGGGAAAGATCGCGGCCCGCTGATCTGCAGATCAGGTGACCTTCCCTGCCGAAATGGTTCGCCGTGCAGACCCGGCTTTTACATGTTTCGACAGAAAGAAAGCGGTCGGAAGCTGGCGTTCACGCATGACTGCAGACGCTATGTCGGGCGATCGCGAAGGCCAAGTCTGCCGACTGTTTGTCCACGCCTCATCGGCCGCAGAGGTGTGAGGGCAAACAGGCGTTGTCCATGCATATGTCCTCCATATGCAAAAATGGCGATCCCACGAGGACTCGAACCCCGAACCTGCTGATTAGAAGTCAGCTGCTCTATCCAGTTGAGCTATGGGATCGCGTGGGTCCTATTTGCCGTTGCACGTCAACAAAGGCAAGCTGTCAATGCAGTTGGCGACCTTGTTGCCCGTGTCGCGCACCCGTGTCACGCACCCGTGTCCCGCAAGGGTGTGCTGATCTGTCCGGGCGGCATCGCGCGGCGCGCCTGCCCTGTTCGCCCCAGCTTGTGAAACCTGCCCGAGGGTCGCCCAAGGGGTCGGACCAAAGTCCCATGCTGGCTGGGACATAGCGCGAATGCGCCGGCGCGCGGTCTGAAGCATCCATGGCGGCATGCAACTGATGCGGCGGACCACCCGTCGTGCCGACGGAGGTTCCCATGAACAAATTCGCAGCCACTTCCTATCGCGGTTCGCGCCACGCCCCTGCAACGGCCCGCGCCGCTGGTGCTGGCATATGGCACGCAGTTCTTGTGCCCTTTGCACGGGAATTCACCGATCTGATCGATGCGATCGTCAAGATCCAGATCCTTCCGGCCTTTTTCTCGAAAGCCAGCCTTGTCATTTCGATCGTCGCATTCGCCCTTGTTTTCAATGCCGTGACAGACACCGCCGAGCAACTGGAACAAAGGCTCATGGCGCTGGTCCCCGCGCCCGTTGTGGCGCACTGACCGCGCCCCACCCGGACAACAACCGACCTGCGTCGCCCAAGACTGACGCGCACTGCCCCCGCAGGAAAAGCCGGCCCTCACAGGGTCGGCTTTTTGCCTTCCAAGGACCGGCTGCCCGAAGCGCAGCCCCCATCCCGGACGGGACCTTGGTCTGACCTCCTTATCGGCATTTGGTGCACAAAGTGGTCCGACAGAGAGTGCATCCCGCGCGCCGCGTTCTTCTGCACTTTCAGGGCAATGCAATGGGCATTTTCGCCAGTCCGCCATGGACGCCCACAGATTCATTCAGGAGCACGACAATGGTTTTCGTCAACACCAACGACCTCAAGCACATTCTTGACCAGATTTTGATCGCGGAACAGCATGCGGCGGGCACACCCCTTACTGATTTGATCGCGAATCCTTCCCTGTCGCTGGGTCTGCGCCTTGTGGACGGGACCTTGAACAACCTGACCGAAGGCCGTGAGACCTGGGGCGCTGCCGATCAGGTCATGCCGCGTCTGCTGGAGTCGACATTCCTGACCCAGCCTGCCGAGGCGCATCTGGCCGATCCCAGCCCGCGCGCACCGCAGGCGGGGCCGACCTCCTATCTGCAGACCGCAGGTTCGGTCTATGACGCCGATCCGCGAATCATCTCGAACCTGGTCGCCGACCAGACACTCGCGAACCCCGCCGCCATCGCGGCCATGCTGGCGCACAACGGCATGACCGGCCAGGCGATGCTGACAGCCGCGAACGAGATCAGCACGGCCTACCGTGCCCTGCGCGATGCGCAGGCCGCGACCACAAACGTTGATGCCGCCATTGCGCTGCAGCGCGCAGCACTTCAGGCGGCTGTCACCTCGGCGCAGCAGGCCCATGACGCGGCAGTTGCCGATGTCGCCTCGCTGACCACGGCCAGTACAACAGCCGATCAGGCCGTGATCGACGCGCAGACGGCTCTGACCGATGCCAGCGCCGCACTTGTGGCGTTGCAAAACGCGGGTGACGTGGGGACGGCGCAGGCAGCGCTGACCCTGGCGCAGGCAGCGCTTGTGACGGCACAGGAAGGGCTGTCGACAGCACAGGCGAACCTGACGGCGGCGGAAGGTGTCGCAGCGGCAGTCCTGTCGGCGCGTGACGCGGCGCAGGCGGAAGTGACCCGTCTGGAAGGCGAAAGCGTGACCGCTGCGGATGCGCTGAGCAGCGCGCAGACCACCCTGAGCGACGCGCAGGCAACCCTTGCCGGCATGACCGTTCCGACGGGACTTGAGGATGCACGGGCTGCGGTACCCGCGGCCGAGGCCCTTGTGACCACGGCACAGGCTGCCGTTGATGATGTGGTGGCGCGGCTTGAGACCGCGCATACACAGCTCGCCGATCTGAATGCCCAGCTGGCGACGGCTGAAGCCTCGGTTGCCAGCGCACAGTCGCAGCTGACGACCGCGCAGCAGACTGCCATCAACACGCAGGCGGCACTGGACGCAGCACAGGCGACCTATGACACCGAACTCACGGAGTCGGCCTCGGCGCAAACTGTCTTCATGGCGGCCTTTGCCACCTATCTGGCAAACCCTGCGACCAACTTCGCGCAGATGAGCGCAGCCGCGGCGCTGTGGTCTGCCGCACGTGCCGAACTGGATGCGGCGGATGCAGCCCTGACACGGGCCGTGACCGCAGATACCGCAGCCGATAGCGCGGCTGCCAGCGCGCAGATCATTCTCACCACGGCCCAGAGTCTGGTGACCAGCCTGAGCACGCAGCGCGACACGGTGTCCGGCACGATCGCCAGCCTGACCACCGAGCAGACGACCGCAGCGGAAACCCTGGCCACGGCCCAGGCTGATCTTGCTGCCGCAGAAGCCGCGCTGGCGGATGCCGAGCAGGACAGCGCCGCCTATCTTGCGGCGCAGGCGGCGGTCGACACGGCGCAGACTGCCGTGGATCAGGCACAGACCGCAGCCGATGCTGCCGCAGCCGCAGTGACGACGGCACAAACCGAACTTGACGGGTTGGAAACCGCGCTGACCGAGGCCGATGCCGAAGTGACGCGCCTGTCCGGTATCGTTGGCACCGCCGAGGCGGACGAGACCACGGCCACCGGCAATGTAACCACGGCGCAACTTGAACTGACCGCAGCCCAGGCCGCCAGCACCGACATGATCACAGCCATGAGCGCCGTGGCAAATGCCACGCTGGCGGTTCAGGGCGCGATCACTGCCGCCGAACTGGCATCGGGCAACCTGTCGGCTGCCCAGGCCACCGCAGCACAGGCGCAGACCGCGCTGGCAACGGCCACCGCAGACCTCGCGGCGATGGACACTGCCGACGCGGCCGCCGCAGCCGAAGCTGCGGTCGTGACCGCGCAGAACGGGCTGGACACGCTGCTGACCACACATGCCATCGAATTGGATGGCAACAACCTGCGCCTGCCCGACGTCTCGCCGGACGAAGGTCTGTCGGCACCCTACAACTCGTGGATGACGCTGTTCGGCCAGTTCTTCGACCATGGTCTCGACCTGGTCGGCAAGGGTGGCAGCGGCACCGTCTATATCCCGCTGCAGCCGGATGATCCACTTTACGTCGAAGGCTCGCCCACCAACTTCATGGTGCTGACCCGCGCCACGAACCAGCCCGGTCCCGACGGGATCCTCGGCACCGCCGATGACGTGCGTGAACACTTCAACAAGACCACGCCCTGGGTCGACCAGAACCAGACCTATACCTCGCACCCCTCGCATCAGGTCTTCCTGCGCGAATATGCGCTGGACGCGAATGGTGTGCCGATGGCCACCGGTCATCTGCTGGACGGCGCAGGCGGCGGCATGTCCACATGGGGTGATGTCAAGGCGCAGGCCCGTGACCTTCTGGGCATCAACCTGTCCGACGCCGATGTTCTGGATGGTCCGCTTCTTGCCACCGACCCCTATGGCAACTTCATCCCCGGCCCGAACGGCCTGCCGCAGCTTGTCGTGGCAAACCCCGACTTCGGTGTCGTGGATGGCGCGCCCGAGCATATTCTGGTCGAGGGTGATCTGGCCAACCCGGTCGATACCACACAGGCGCTGCGCAACGGGCACGCCTTCCTTGAGGATATCGCCCATAACGCGGCCCCCGGCACCTATGTGGTGGATCGCTTCACCGGGGAAACCGCCGTCAAGACACCGGATGCGGATACCGAAACCGGCAACGCGATCATTCCGAACCAGTTCGGCCAGAACGCGACCTATGACAACGAACTGCTGGATCGCCACTACATCGCAGGTGATGGCCGCGGCAACGAGAACTTCGGCCTGACCGCCGTCCACCACATTTTCCACTCCGAGCACAACCGTCAGATCGACGAGATGAAGCAGACCATTCTTGCCAGTGGCGAGTTGACCTTCATCAACGAATGGCTGGTGGCACCGATCACCGAAGAGGATGTTGCAACCGCAACGCCTGCGGCCCTGACCTGGGATGGCGAGCGCCTGTTCCAGGCGGCGAAATTCGCCACCGAAATGCAGTATCAGCACCTTGCCTTCGAAGAGTTCGGCCGCCGCGTGCAGCCGCAGATCGGCGTGTTCATGGTGAACAGCTCGCTGGAAATAGACGCCTCGGTCTTTGCCGAGTTCGCCCATGTGGTCTATCGCTTCGGCCACTCGATGCTGACCGAGAACGTCCAGACCATGGACGCGAGCGGCGTCAACACCTCGACCGACCTGATCTCCGCCTTCCTCAACCCGGTGGCCTTCGATCAGGATGGGGTCCTGACCTCGGATGAGGCTGCAGGTGCGGTGGCACGTGGCATGTCACGCGAAATCGGGTCCAATATCGACGAGTTCATCACCAGCGCGCTGCGTGACAACCTTGTCGGTCTGCCGCTTGACCTTGCCGCGCTGAACATCGCGCGCAGCCGTGACACCGGCGTGCCCTCGCTGAACGAGGCGCGCGAACAGTTCTTTGCCGCAACCGGAAGCGAATTCCTGCGCCCCTACGAAAGCTGGTCCGACTACGCCGCCAATCTGAAGAACCCGGCCTCGGTCGTGAACTTCATTGCCGCTTACGGCACGCATGAGACAATCGTCTCCGCCGTGACCGTGGAGGACAAGCGCGCGGCGGCGACGGCCCTTGTGCTGGGTGGCGAAGGCGCGCCTGCGGACCGTCTGGACTATGTCAACGGTACCGGCGCCTGGGCCGCAGCCGAGACTGGCATCAACGATGTCGAGTTCTGGATCGGCGGTCTGGCGGAAGCCATCATGCCCTTCGGCGGCATGCTGGGGTCGAGCTTCGGCTTCGTGTTCCAGCACCAGATGGAGAACCTGCAGAACGGCGACCGCTTCTACTATCTGGGTCGCACCAACGGCATGAACATGATCGGCGAGCTTGAGAACAACTCCTTCGCCTCGATGATCATGCGCAACACCGACATCGGTGAAGGCGGCGCACATATCCCGGCCGACATCTTCGCCGCGATGGAATACATCCTTGAAGTGGACCAGTCGGTGCAGGCAATCCCGGATCCGGTCTCGACCGATGTCGATCCCTTCCTTGCCAGCATGGGCACAAGCCTTGTCGAACGGGCGACGGCGACTGTCGATGCCCCGCTCGTGGAGGGCGTGCTTGAATATGACAACCTGCTGCAGTTCAACGGCGGCGAGCATGTGGTGCTGGGCGGCACGGCACAGCGCGACATCCTTGTCGGCGGTCTGGGCGACGATGCGCTCTGGGGTGGTGACGGCAACGACCTGCTGATCGGCGGTTCGGGCGTCAACACCTTCCGTGGTGGTGAGGGCGACGACATCATCAGGGACGGTGACGACATCAGCTTCCTGCATGGCGAGAACGGCAACGACGTGATCTCGGCCGGTGGTGGCGCTGCAGAACTGATCTTTGGCGGTCAGGGCAACGATGTCATCATGATGGGGGCCGACGACGGCAAGCATGCCTTCGCAGGCATGGGCAACGACTTCGTCCTTGGCGGGTCTGGCACCGATGTGGTCGATGGCGGTGAAGGCGACGACTGGATCGAAGGCGGCGACGGCTTTGACTTCCTGTTTGGCGACAACAACGACAACTTCGGCGCATCGCGTGTCATCGGTCACGACGTCCTCTGGGGCGGGCCAAATGACAACGACCTTCACGGCGAAAGCGGCGACGACATCCTCGTGCAGGGTGAAGGTACGCATGTGAACCTTGCCGAACTGGGCTTTGACTGGATCGTTCACAAGGACAGCAATTCAGGTGCAGAGGTCGACCTGACCCGGCGCATCGTGCCGGAACAGGCCGAGTTCTTCAAAGACCGTTACATCGACGCCGAAGCCGTCTCGGGCACGCAGCATGATGACCTGATCTGGGGCGACAACCGTATCGGCGATGCCGCACCGGTTGGCGCCGGGCCGCTCGACAACGAGATCACCTTCTTCGCCAATGAACTGACCCAGGAAGGTGTCGACCGCATCGATGGTCTGCGCGAATTCCTCGGCGATCTGATGGGGGGCAACCCACAGGACATGTTCACCGGTGGCAACATCCTGCTTGGCGGTGCCGGCAGCGATGTCATCCAGGGTCGCGGTGGTGACGATGTCATCGACGGTGACCTGATGCTGAACGTCCGCATCTCGGTGCGCGATGCCAACAACCCCGATCTGGAAATCCAGACCATCGACAGCCTTCGGGAAATCCTGCCTCAGCTTCTGGATGGTTCGATCTCGCCGACGCAGTTGCAGATCACACGGGAAATCCTTGACGCGGGTCAGGACGCTGACGTGGACGTGGCCGTCTACTACGACGTGCGCGACAACTACAGCATCCGCAGCAATCCTGATGGCAGCGTGTCGGTCACCCATATCAACGTCACGACTGGGCCGAACCCGATCGATCCGATCAACGGCCGCCCCAATCCGATCGACGGGGATGGCCATGATCGCCTGACCAATATCGAAATCCTGCGCTTTGCGGATCAGGACGTCGATCTGCGCACAACCCCGCCCGGCAATGGCATCATCAACGGGACCCCTGCCGCTGATAACATCACCGGCACGCCCGGAACGGATGTGATCTTTGCCGCCGCTGGCGCAGATCAGATCAACGGTCTGGCTGGCAATGATGTGATCTTCGGCGAAGCTGGCAACGACAACATCATCTGGGACGCACCGAACGGCGGATATGACATCGTCGATGGCGGTGGCAACGGTGATGGCGCCGGTGACATCGACATGGTGACCATCAATGCAGACGGCACCGAGACCGCAATCACCATGTATACGGTGGCGGCCTGGGCTGATGCCGGTGGCGCAGCACCTCTGGACCCGAACTCCGAGATCATCATCACCCGGACGGTGGACGGTGTCGAAACCGCCATCATGGAAATCCGCGGGATCGAAGAGGTCACGATCAACGGGGTTCAGGGAACCGAGACCATCAACGCGGTCGGCGACTTCACCCAGACCTCGCTGGCGCCCAACACGATATTCGTGAACGGCACGGCGGGCGACGAGGTCATCGACTTCGCGGGCTTCCTGTCGAACCAGCGTCTGGTCGTCGATGCCGGTGCAGGTGACGATATCATCACCGGCGGTGCGGGCAACGACCTCCTGATGGGTGGCGCGGGTCGCGACGACATCACCTGGAGCGTCGGTGGCGGCGCGGACGTGGTCGACGGTGGCGCGGATCGCGACACCTTCACCGTGAACGGCGATGCCTCGGACGAGACCTTCCGCGTCTATGCGGCAGGTTCCTGGACCGGCGCACCGCTTGAGGCGGGCACCGACATCGTCATCACCCGCATGGTTGCAGGTGGCGCGGAAACGGTGATCGCACAGCTGGCCAATATCGAGGAGATCCAGATCAATACGGGTGGCGGCGTCAACAACGTCGAGGTCTTCGGTGACTTCAACCCGACATCGCTGGCCTTCAACACGATCACGGTCAACGGCACCGATGGCGATGACAACATCGACATCAGCGCATTGACCTCGGCGCACCGGATCCTTTTCCGCAGCGTCGGCGGCAACGACACCATCGTCGGCACGATCCGCGAACAGGACGTCATCGTCCTGCCCGAGGGCACCGTGCTGGCCAATGTGGTCCGCACCGAGGCCAACGGCGTGGTGACCCTGTCCGACGGCCAGCGCAGCGTCAGCTTTGTTCCCGCCAAGCCCGGCGTCGAACCCGGTATCGTCGTGGCCGGCTCCGCTGCAGAGACCATCCTCGTCAATGCCGGCACCGTGAACGAGTCCGGCGTCTATCAGCTGCCGCGGGGTCAGATCGCCCTGACGCAGACCGATGTGGATGCGCTCAAGTACATGATCACGGGTCAGGGCACGCCGCCCGCACTTCCGCTGGAAGAGGGCGATGTGGCCGCGGATGACGAGGCCGAGTTCATCATCGGCAGCCGCGACCTGCTGGGTATGGAAAACAATCAGGTCAACCCGGGCTTTGGTGCCGCAGATCAACCCTATATCCGCATCACCGACGCGCGTTACGGCGAGCTTGACGAGGCGACGGGCAACCGCGAGATCAACCCGATCTTCGCAGGCCTCGATCCGCGTCAGATCTCGAACACGCTGGGTGCACAGGACGCGGATGCGGCCAAGGCAGCCTCGGCCAACATGTTCATGATGGCCTTCGGTCAGTACTTCGATCACGGCCTGACCTTCATCCCGAAGGGTGGCAACGGATCGATCCAGATCGGCGGCCCCGGCATGACCATGGCGCCCGGCTCGGACAACCCGGCCGACCTGACCCGCGCCACCGTGGTGGGCTATGACGAGAATGGTGTGCCGCTGCACGAGAACATCACCTCGCCCTTCGTGGACCAGAACCAGGTCTATGGCTCGTCCTCTCTGGTGGGTCAGCTGCTGCGCGAAAGCGATGGCAACGGTGGTCTCGGGGCGCATGTCCTGATGGGTGACGAGGATCCCTCGGCACAGGGTTTCCGCCTGATGTCCACGCTGCGCGAGCTGCTGGATCACCATATCCAGAACGAGACCGTGTTCACCGGCACGGACATGGGTGACGTGACCCTGCTGGAGTACTACCCCGATCTAAGGGACGTTGACGGCGACTACGACGCCGCCACCGTCTCGGGTCTGGTCAACAACTTCATGGGGGAAAGCTGGCCGCTGCTGATCGACCAGAACCCGTTCATGAACCCGCTTGACCACTTCGTGGGCGGCGATGGGCGCGCGAACGAAAACGTCGGACTGACCGCGATGCACACCGTCTGGGCGCGCAACCACAACTACCATGTGGAACTGCTCGAGGCTTCCGGCTTCGAGGGCACCGCAGAGGAACTGTTCCAGGCCGCGAAAGCCCTGAACGAGGCGGAATATCAGCAGGTCGTGTTCAACGACTTTGCCGATACGCTGCTGGGCGGGCTGCAGGGCTCGGGGCGTCATGGTCATGACAAGTATGACCCCTCGACCGATGCACGCATCAGCCACGAGTTTGCCGCGGCAGCCTATCGCTTCGGCCACTCGCAGATCGGTCAGACACTGACCCTTCTGGATGCCGACGGTCAGCCGGTGGATGTGCCGCTGTTCGATGCCTTCCTGAACCCGACCAACGATCCCGATGCCTTCGGCGTGGATATCGACCGTGACGGTACCGTCGACATCATGGGCGCCGAGGCGGTGGGTGCGCTGGCAGGCATGGGCTACATCCCGCAGCCCGGCTATGCACAGTATGGTGTGAGTGCGATCCTGGGCGGCATGGTGCAGCAACCTTCCGAAGCCATCGACTTCCAGGTGGTGGACGCGGTCCGCAACGATCTGGTCCGCATCAGTGCCGACCTCTTCGCGTTCAACGTCGCACGGGGCTGGGATGTGGGTCTTGGAACGCTGAACCAGGTCAAGATGGGACTGGCGGCATCGACCAACCCCTATATCCAGGAGGCCATCGAACTGTCGGATCTGAACATGGAGCCCTATGCTTCGTGGGAGGACTTCCAGAGCCGCAACAACCTGTCGGATGACGTGATCGCGCGGTTCCAGCAGGCCTATCCGGATCTGGTGCTTGAAGGCGACGCGATTGCCGCCTTCCAGAAGGCCAACCCGGACATCACGCTGCAGCCCGGTGAAAACGGGGCAATGGTTGTCCAGGGCATCGACCGTGTCGATCTCTGGGTGGGTGGTCTGGCCGAAAGCCACATCCAGGGCGGTGTCGTGGGTCATACCTTCTGGGTGATCATCCACGAGCAGCTGGACCGCCTGCAGGAAGGCGACCGGTTCTACTATACCGATCGCATCGGTGACCTGCCGGTCTACAACAACTTCATCAGCAACGTGACCCTTGGGGACATCGTGGCGCGCAACACCGGGATGACCGATCTGCCGCAGGATATCTTCAGCTACACCTCGGGCACGGATGATGATGATGTTGCAGTGCAGCAGCCCGTGGTGGACGATCAGCCGATGGCTGAAGAGGCCGAGACCGAAACACCCGAGGTCACTGACGCACCGGTTGTCGAAGAGGCACCCATTGTCACTGAGGCACCGGTTGTCACCGAGGCACCTGTTGTCGAAGAAGCACCTGTCGTCGAAGAAACACCGGTTGTTACAGAGGCACCGGTTGTCGAAGAGGCTCCCGTTGTTACAGAGGCACCGGTCACCGAAGAGGCACCGGTTGTTGCAGAGGACCCCGTTGCCGACGAGGACATGGTCCTGTCGGGTACCGACATGGCCGACACGCTGACCGGCAAATCCGGCAATGATGTCCTCAGCGGCATGGCCGGGGCGGACATGCTGATCGGTGCCGAGGGCGACGACATGCTCTTTGGTGGCGAAGGCAACGATGTCCTGCTGGCGGGTGCCGGTGACGACATCGCCTATGGCGACGAGGGCGACGACCGCATCATGGGTGGCGCAGGCCGTGACATGCTGTTCGGTGGCGAGGGTAACGACGACATCCTGGCCGGTGACGGTGCCGACATGGTCTATGGTGAAGCCGGGGCGGATCGTATCTTCGGCAATGCTGGCGACGACATGCTGAATGGCGGTGCCGGGGACGATGCGTTGCATGGTGGCGAAGGTCACGATCGCTTCGTGGCAACCGTGGCCGACGGCAACGATGTCTACTTCGGTGACGAAGGCTCCGACACACTCGACATGTCCGCAATCCTCGCGGATGCCAATGTCCGTCTGGGTAGCGCTGGCAATGATCGCGGTGCGGTCGTGGTCGGTGACAGCATCGACACGCTCTGGAGCGTCGAGAACGTGGTCAGCGGTGCCGGCAACGACACGATCATCGCAAGCGATGCGGTCAACGTGATGGACGGCGGTGAAGGCAACGACACCTTCGTGTTCGAAAGCGCTGCCGCAGCCGATGGCGATATCATCCGGGGCTTCAGTGCGGGCGATGTCCTGTGCTTCAGCAATCTGGACGCCGATGCCGGGATCGAGGGCAACCAGTCCTTCACCCTGGCAGGTCGCGACATGGCCATCGGGGCGGGTCAGCTGACCTTCAGCCATGACACGACCGATGGCGAGGATGTGACGATCGTGACCGGTGACACGGGGGCCGACACGTTCTCGGTCAAGATCAGCGGTCATCACGATCTGCAGGACGACAACTTCCTGTTCTGATCCGGCAAGATCGCAGCATGACAAGAACGGCCGCCCTTCGGGGCGGCCGTTTGCATTTGCCCGCACAGGGCTTGGCCGCGATCGCGCCTGTCGGGAATGCCCCTGCAATCTTTGCATCAAAGTAGCCAGGCACAGCGGCAAAGCTCAGGGCCCGCAAAGGTAAAGACCCTTTGCGACAGCCGACCGCGCAAGAAGCCAGTTTCTGGTTCAGCCAACTCTTAAGAGAGGTTTGCTTCGGGTTTGTTGTTTGTCGTGAAAGGTCATGTTCATCTGACGTTGGACGCCCACGCGCGACCGGATGACAAACGCTTCTGATTGGATGGGATCCCGGCATGACACATAAACGCAAGCACAGACTGCACACCCTTCTGAGCGGCCTCGCTCTCGGAGCTGCGCTGTCAGTTGCCCCGATCCATGCCAAGGATGGGTATCCACCGCTGGACCTGTTGCTGCAGTCTCAGACGACGGTGATTGGTCAGTCGTTCAGCTACCCGACCGGAACTGCCGAGGTGACAGTAGCCATCGTGACCATGCAGCCCGGCGAGACAACCGCATGGCATCTGCACGACGCACCCTTGATCGCCCATATTCTGGAAGGTGAAGTCACGCTGGATTATGGCTCGGACGGAACCCGAACCTTCACAGCCGGCGATACCTTCGTCGAGGCCTTCAAATCGCGTCATCGCGGCACCAACAGTGGCCAGGACATCCTGCGGATCCTCGCGGTTTTCGCCGGGGCGGCGGGAACTGCAAACACCTTACTCGAATAGCACATTTGCGGTCTTGCGCCGTCGCATCCCTTCCGCGTTCCAGACCCTTTATCCAAATGCAATCTGCCCGCCATGAAGGCGGGCAGTCCTTGGCCAATCGACACAGGCTTGAAACCCGGCCTTTGATTGTCAGGCGGTGGTTTCGTCGGCGTGCAGGCCCAGTAGAACCAGAAGCTGATCCGCGCGCTTGGCATCGAAGGGCTTTGGCAGAAACCCGTTCATGCCTGCCGCAACGCAAGCGTCCTGATCCTTCTGGGTTGTATGCGCCGTCAGGGCGACAACGGGGGCCAGCGCGGTCTTGCACGGCAGGGCGCGCAAGTGGCGTGTCGCCTCGAACCCGTCCATCACCGGCATGCTGAGATCCATCAGCACGACGTCAAAATCCGTCTCCATCATCAGGTCCAGAGCTTCCTGACCACTGGACGCCTCGTAGGTCTGGTACCCACGCCGTTCCATCAGCAACCGTACGACCATCCGGTTTGTCAGGTCATCGTCCACCACGAGCATCTTGCGGTCCATGTTTGCACCTATTCCTGTCATGCGTTATTCGGTGATCCCGTCGGGATCGATGTTTCTACAGGAAAACGAACCACGAAGGTCGATCCTTCCCTTTGCTTGCTCGAAAAAGCGATGCTGCCCCCCATCGCGGTTGCCAGGGTTTGCGCGATGCACAATCCCATGCCGATGCCCTGATGGTTGCGGGCGAAAGGATTGCCCGCCTGTGTTCCGACAAGATGGGAAAAAGGCTTGAAGATCCGGGCTTGATCAGCCTCGGCCATGCCGACGCCGGTATCCTTGATCGAGATCACCAGCGTGGTCCCTGCCCCATCTGTCGCGGCATCGGTTTCGCCCGCGAAAACGATACCGCCGCGGTCGGTGAATTTGACAGCATTGTCCAGCAGGATCGCAACGACCTGTTCGATCTTGTCACGATCCGCCACAAGCAGCCCCCTCTGGCTGCCTGGCCAGGCAAAATCGAAGGTCAGCCCCTTTGCATCCGCCCGCTTTGCGAAACCCTTGCACAGCGTCTCAAGCGTGGATCGGGCATCGAAAGGCGCAGCAGAGATCTTCAACTCGTCCTCGCTGGCTTCGGTGAAGGCGATCATGTTGTCGACGATCCGGCTCAGCCGATTGGCCGATCCATGCGCAAGATCAAGATAACCGCGCAGCTCTTCATCCTCGGACCTGTCGCTGCAGGCCGACAGCATGCCCAGAACACCGTTCAGAGGGGTGCGCAACTCGTGGCTGGCAATCACGATGAATTCGTTCTTGCGCCGGCTTTCCTGCTCCTCGAGGCGCAGCGCCGCGCGCAACCTGTGTTCGGACTGCCGCACGGTCGCGACCATCTTCTTGAGCGACTCGTTCAACGTCGACATCTCTCTGGACGATTGCTCCAGATCGGGAAGGTCGACGTTGTAATTCCCTTGCGTGATCTCCTGACTGGAGCGCGTGAAATGTTCGATGGGCTGCACGATGCGCTGCGCCAGACGCCACCCCATGAAAGCCAGGATCACCGCCGTCAGCAGCGCCAGAATGTAGGATTCGACCAGACTTGCATTCACCGCCTGGGACAATTCCTTGAAAGGCTGCGGCACCATGACCGGCCACCCGGTTTCCGGCACATAGGTATAGCCCGCGATCATGTCCGCATCCATCGGCGGCGAATAGAACATCCCCACGCCTTCCTTGCGGTCCAGCATCAGGCTGACCACCGAAATGCCGGAGGCATCCATCATGTTCTCTTCGACGGTCCGCGAAGGATGCGCAATCGCACGCCCCGTTGCATCGAAAATGGCTGAATGGCCATTCTCACCGAACAGGATCCGCTCCTGCAGGGATTTGATGTAGTCCGTCGTCAGATAGCCAATGGCCAGCGCCCCGTCCGGCAGCTTGAGGCCGAGGACAAAGTATCTCTTTCCGCCAATCCGCTCGAGATCGGACAGCTGCACGCCGAAAAGCGCGGTGCTTGCGCCCTCGCGTAGCCCCTCAAGTAGCTCTGTACTCGGCAGCGGCGGCACCTTGCCGAAAGCCGAGGTGGCCTGCGCGACGGTATTGTCGGCCTTCAGGATCGCGATGGTATCCAGATCGAACTTGCGCATCATCACATGGCTGCGCGTGCCCATGTCGTCCTGGGCCAGATCGGCCTGCAGATAGATGAAGACCTGCGCCACATCATTGACGTAGCGCGACAGCGCCAGCGAAAGGTTCTGGGCAATGACCAGATGCTTTTCCTCGGTGCGCTGCACTTCGCTGGCCAGGAAATTCTTGTAGTTCCAGATCTGGATCATGAAAGCCGAACAGAACAGCAGCGTCAGGATGGTCAGGCAGATCTGCCATTGCAACGAGGCGGGCCGCACAAGATCAACCAATCTGGAGAACCGCACCCTGGCAGAGGTTGCAGCGGGTGGTCTTGTGATATTCGCGACAGTCTGGCCCATGCTGTTCAATCCCGCCTTAGAAACCTGATGCTCGATCGTGATCCAAAGGCTCACGATCCTCGGGCAACGCTATCCCACTCAACCGGAACGACATCGCCACAAGGGCTGAGGTGATGTCAGACCAAAGTCCCGGTCATGGCCTGAAAGCTATTCCGGGCCGTCAGGTGCATTCAGACCTCAAGCCGCTGTGCGCTCAGCACGATTTCCAGACGATTTGCCGCCGAGAACTTGCCCTTGAGCGCACCAACATAGTGTTTCACGGTCTTTTCACTGATCGACAGGCGATCCGCGATCTGCTTGTTGGTCATGCCTTCCATCAGGCATTTGATCACCTGCTCTTCCCGCATGGTCAGGCGCAGCTGTTCGGCCTCGCGACGTCGCTTTTCCGAGTCACGCAGATGCGCGAAAAGCTGCATAGCGATTTCTGGCGGCACAAAATTGTCCCCCGCAAGCGCCCGGCGGATGGCGATGCAAAGATCCATGGGTTCGCTGGTCTGCGTCAGGATGCCCGCAGCACCCGCATCCAGCGCCTTGACCGCGAAATCAAGCACGCCACTTTGGCAAAACACGACGATGTGGCTTTTCTCACAGGCCTTGCGGACTTTGCCCATCACATTGATCGGAGACGACAGGCCCACAAGATCCATGACAACGACATCGGGGCAATTCGCAGCAATCATCGACAGCGCCGCATCCGAGAATTCATATGAACCGACAACCTCGAAATCATTCAGCTCGGCCAGCGAGTGCTCAATTCCCGTCCGGGAAAAGGGTTGATTACACAGAACGAAAATCTTCTTCACGCGAGGTTCCTTTTGGTAACCGGACCGGTGATACAAATCAAAAAAACGATCAAATAGTGCGCGAAATCCTTCGCGCGGATTGCCGACCCACAAGCCTTAACAACTTCAGGTTATTCTCTGTATTGCCCGGCAGAGTGCCAAGCGTGGTTTCTGTCCTTCATCTTGCGCCCAGACATGTCCCGATAATTGCGGTCAGACTGGCGCGGGGGCGGTTTACTGGAACCAGCCGACGGTAACGCAGGACAATACAATCCCGCATTGTTCATTCGCCCGACATCCATCTCTTTGGATAGCTGCCGCAGCCCTTGCCGCGCGCCCGCGCGCAGGAAAGCGCGTGGCTAGAGGCGTCTTGCCGCGCGATTGCCGGCACTGACGCAGGCGCTGCCCCCCTGCCCCAGGGCGCGGCCCTTTTCAGACCAAAGTATCAATATGGCTTGGACTTGGCGCGGACGCGCCGGGGCTGCTGCAATGGCATACAGGCATCTTGAACCGGCGTGAAACCGACGACCGGCGCAGGACCAGCATGGAGAACAGCATGTCGACGAAGCAAACAAAGCACAGCAGAAAGACTGCACGCATCGCCCGTCTGACAGCTGGAATGCGGTCAGCCTCGCTCTATACGCTGGGCATTTCGGGGATCATCAACATTCTGGCCCTGACCGGGTCATTCTACATGATGCAGATCTACGACCGCGCCCTGCTCAGCGGCAGCGTGCCGACCCTCGTGCTGATCTCTCTGCTGGCGCTGGGACTTTTCATGTTCCAGGGCGGTTTCGATGTGATCCGGACCCAGATCCTGCAGCACCTGGGCGCGCGGATTGACCGTGATGCAGCCCCTGAAATCCACAAGATGACGATGGACATGCCGCGCTATGGCTTCTCCACAGCCGAGTCGCTGGAACGCGGCCGCCATGTGGACACGGTGCGGAATTTCGTGGCGGGACCGGGGCTGACGGCGCTGTTCGACCTGCCCTGGATGCCGATTTTCCTGGTCTTCATCTTTGTCCTGCATCCCTACCTGGGGGCCCTGACGGTGGGCGGCGCGCTGGTTCTGACGGCCTTGGCGATCCTGACCGAGGTTCTCAGCCGCAAGGCCAATCGCGAGGTGCAGCGCGCCGGGATCGAACGCAACAACGTGGCCGAAGCCAATGTGCGCAACGCCGAGGTGATCAAGGCCATGGGGTTCGGCAAGGCCGCGCTGCAGCAATTCCAGGCCGCCAACGAGGATCACCTCAAGCTGCAGGCCAGCTCGTCCGGGGTGACGCGCACGATCGGCGCGATCTCCAAAGTGCTGCGCATGATCCTGCAATCCGCCGTGCTGGGTCTGGGCGCTTACCTGACGATCCGGGGCGAAATGACGGCAGGCTCCATCATCGCGGCCTCGGTCGCCTCGGCGCGGGCGCTGGCGCCGATCGACGCCTGTATCGCCAACTGGAAAACGATGATCATGGCGCGGGCCGCATGGAAGAAGATCGTGGAAACCGTGGGCGCCCTGCCCGATGACGCGGGCCGCATGGCTCTGCCTGACCCCAACCGGCTGTTTTCCGTGGACAATGTCACCGTCGTGGCCCCCGGATCCGGCAAGGTTCTGCTGTCGGATGTCAGCATGATGCTGGAAGCAGGTCAGGCCGTCGGCATCATCGGCCCCAGCGGTGGCGGCAAGACCTCTCTCATGCGCGCCATGGCAGGTGTCTGGCCCGTGCTGCGCGGCCAGGTCCGGCTGGACGGCGCCGATCTGTCCCAGTGGGACGAGGATGCGATCGCGCGCAGCCTTGGATACCTGTCACAGGAAAGCACGCTGTTTGACACCACCATCGCGCGCAATATCGCCCGCCTGTCCGACCCCGACTCCGAAACGGTGATCGCGGCGGCCAAGGCTGCGGGTGTGCACGAGATGATCGTCGCCTTGCCGGATGGCTATGAAACCGGCCTTGGTCCCAACGGGATCAACCTGTCCGGCGGCCAGCGCCAGCGCATCGCGCTTGCCCGCGCGCTCTATAACGATCCCTTCCTTGTACTGCTGGACGAGCCGAACTCGAACCTCGATGCCGATGGCGAGCGGGCCGTCAGCCTTGCCATCAAGGCCATCAAGGAACGCGGCGGGATCGCCATCGTGATCGCCCACCGGCCCAGCGCGCTTGAACATGTCGACTTCGTGGGCGTTGTTCAGGACGGCAAGCTGGCCAAGTTCGGCCCCAAGTCCGAGATCATGCGCGTGAAGCCTGCCCCCTCGGTCGCACCGGCGCCCACTGTCGCGCCCACACCTGCCGCACCTGCAGCCGTGGAATTCAAGGAGACAGGCTCATGATCGAGACACATGGACGCAACAAGCCCAAGTCCGAGGGCGCCGAACGCCTGAGCACGATGCAAGCCATCGCCAAGGTCGAGACCGGCTTTTCCAACCGCAAGATCGGCCTTGTCGTCACCGCCGTCATGGGGGTGGTGGCCTATTTCTCAAGCTTCCTGGGTCAGGCGCAAGTCTCGTGGGAAGAAGAAGGCCCCCCGAAAGACCCCGACCAACCCAACACGGTTGCGGCCCCTTTCGAAGGGCGGATCGACCGGCAAGAGGCCCTCGAAGCCGAAGCGCCCGCCAGGCGAGTGGCCGAGGAAGCAGCACTCCCTGCGCTGCCATCCGCGGCACCCGATCAGAGCGCCAAAGGGTCCGGGGCGGTATCGAACTTGCTGGCCCCGGCAGAAGCGGCAATGCCGCCAGCCCTTCCTGTCGGGACCACCCCGTCCGGGCCAGTGCATCGCCTGCCCCCGATGAACCCCGGCCAGGATAACATCCCTGGCGGCGTGGGGGCCGCCGGCGCATCCTCCGGAGGGGATAATGATGCGGCGCAGGACAGCGCGGACAGTGCCGAGGCAGATGAAACCGACACCACGAAGCCGGACAGCGTTGAGACTGCCGAAACCGATACAACCAGCCCCTCGGACCCGGGCACGCCGCCGCAGGCCGAAGCACCACCCTGCACCGATCAGCCTGTGGCGGCGGTTGCCGCTGCGGGGTCGGTGCTCTGGGGGACATCGGGTGATGATATCCTGATCGGCAGCCAGCGCGACGATGCGATCAAATCGCTTGGCGGCGATGACATCATCGACGGCCAGCAAGGCGATGACGTGATCGAAGGCGGAGCCGGGCATGACATGATCATGGGCGGCGCAGGCCGGGACATCCTGTTCGGGAACGAAGGCAAGGACCGGCTTGTCGGTGGTGAAGGCGACGATATCCTTGATGGTGGTGCAGGCGATGACATCATTCTTGATGGCACCGGACAGGACCTTGTGTCAGGCGGTGACGGGAATGATCGCCTTGTCATCACACGCGATCACGCCACCGACCTGTTTCACGGCGATGCGGGCCACGATACGCTGATCCTGACCGAGGCGCGGCAGGCGTCGGTCCTCGATCTTGTCGCCGGAACGGTCAGCCTTGACGATGGGCCGCAGGATCGTTTTCTCGGGATCGAAGCCTTCGCCCTCGGCGGCGCACAGGACACCGTCGTGCTGTCAACGACCAGCGCGCAGGACGCCACGCAACCTGCCGTCTTTGAAATCGACAACTTCGGAGAGAACGATCTGCTCATCCTCTCCGACGACGTCACCCTGACCTTCGATGATATTTTCGCACAGTTCACCGCCCCGCACGGGCAGGCAACAGCGGCAACGGGGCAATCCTTCTTCAAGATCACGGATTTCGTGCAAGGGGACAGGGTTGAGGGCGCGGATCATCTGCGCAAGGCGCTTGACGGCCCGGAGACTTCCGCCGGTCAGACGAGCACCGCTCAGACCTCGGAGCTTGAGGCGCGGATCGCCCGCAGCATGGGCGAGGATGCCGGCGCCTTGAACACGCATCTGCAGTACGAGAGGTCCGAAGGGTTGTGCACCGATCGCCGCACCGTGGCCGTCGATATCGACCAGAACGGAACAAGTGACTTCATCGTCGTGGTCTCGACCACCAGCAACCAAGACTTTTTCCCAGACACGATCGTCTGACTACCGGAGTGCAAGACATGACCAAGCTGAAAAAAGAACCCGCCAGGACACAGACCTATTCCATTCGTGGTCAGGTGATCGGCGGCATGGTCCTGGCCAGCCTGCTGGTCGCGGGCATCATGGGATGGGCCGCGAGGGCCAAGCTGGAGGGGGCCGTCGTGGTGATGGGCGAGGTA
Organism: Paracoccaceae bacterium; assembly: GCA_041596235.1. Taxonomy (GTDB): domain Bacteria; phylum Pseudomonadota; class Alphaproteobacteria; order Rhodobacterales; family Rhodobacteraceae; genus Seohaeicola. Next base: position 54,904 of record JBFHIW010000005.1, on the reverse strand, counting down.
GCGGTCGAACGTGATCTGCGCGTCGTGCAGCACCGTGATGGCGGCATCGTCGGCGAAATTCTGGTGGGTGCCGGGGACATGGTGCAGCGCGGCGATGTTCTGCTGCGTCTGGACGACACCAGCGCACGGACCGAAAAAGCCATCATCCATGGCAAGATCGCCGAGTTTTCGATCCGCAAGGCGCGGCTTGAAGCCGAGCGCGACCTGCAAGCCCAGTTCCGGATGCCGGACAATGTGGCCAGCCTTGAAATCGGCAAGGAAAAGCTGAATGCGATTCTGGCCGGCGAACAGCGGATTTTCGAAGGCAATCTGGCCTCCTATCTCAGCCGCAAGGAACAGTTGCAGCTTGGCATTCACCAGATCAGGGTCGAAATTCAGGGCCTTGAGGCGCGCCTCGACGCAAAGGAAGACGAAATTCGTCTGGTGTCGGATGAGAACGACCGCATCGTGGACCTGTCCGACAAGCAACTGACTGTACGCAATGCCGTCTTTTCCATCCAGCGCGAGAATGTGCGCCTTGCGGGCGAGCACGGCGAGATCCTGTCCGCCGTGGGCCGCGCCCGCAGCCGCATCAGCGAGCTTGAGCTGGAAATCCTGTCGATCGAGGATGCGGCCCGGACCGATGCGCAACGCGAGCTGCGCGAGCTGGAAGCGCGCCTGACCGAACTGGAGGAGCGTCGCCTTGTCGTCGAGGACACATTGGCGCGCACCGTGATCCGCGCACCGATTTCCGGCCATATCAATGACCTGTCCATCAACTCTGTCGGTGGCGTCATCACGCCTGCGGAAATTCTTGCGACCATCCTGCCCGAAGATGCCGATCTTGTCTTCGTGGGGCGCGTGCCTGCCGCGCAGATCGAACAGGTCGCCATCGGCAAGAAGGCAAGGCTGCGCTTTTCGGCTTTCGCGCAGAATGAAACCCCGGAACTGAATGGCAAGGTGCACTATGTCTCGGTTGCGGCCACCCCGGATGCCGACATGCCGGGTTTGTCCTATGCGATCCGGGTGAACATTCCCGCCTATGAGCTGGACCGGCTTGAAGGCAAGGAACTGCGCCCCGGCATGCCGCTGGAGATCTACCTGACCACCGATGAACGCACCGCACTGTCCTATCTGATCAAGCCTTTCTCGGATCAGGTGGCACGCGCCTTCAAGGAACGATAAGGCACCCGCCGTCACCAACGCAGCAGATCCGGTCAAACCGGGCAGGATAAGCGCAAAGCGCCCGGTCATGAAACCTGACCGGGCGCTTTGCCGTTCGCCCCTTCATCCTCCAGAAGCTGCAGACCGGAATGATCGTGATCGCGACCTGTCGGCCCCCGCCCTTTAGAACAGCGCCGCCTGTCGAAAGAGGGGCCCCAAAGCAGCCCCGGGGCCCATTCGCAACAAATCCTTGCCGCAATCTGACAGTCATATCAGGTCATACCGAGGCGAAGGTCGCCACGGCCAAGAAGCGGCCCGCGCCATTACCGGACTGGTCGGCAAAGCAAGCAAACGATCCTATGGAGGAACACAAAATGATTAAATTCTTCAAAAACTTCCGCAAAGATGACTCCGGCGCCGTGACCGTTGACTGGGTCGTGCTGACCGCTGCCGTCGTGGGCCTGACCGTTGCGGCCTATTCCTCGATCGAGACTGGCGCGACCAACCTGACTGCCCAGACCAATACCTTCATGGGCACGCAGAACCCCAACAACTAAGACAGTCCGCAGTCTGGCATCCAAGCCGTTTCCGCCATGGCGGAAGCGGCTTCTTGCTTTTGCGGAGACCCGCAGGGACAGGGGTGCGCGGGCGTTCTTGGCGATCAGGCGGCAGGGATCGCCCCTGTCACGCGGACAAGGCTGTGTCGGCCGCATCAAGCCCTGTCCGCGTGATCGCAAGCTGGGCGGTGATGTCGGCGTGCAAGCTGTGCAACTGCTCTCTCTGGCTGCAACGCGCCGCGGTTTCGGCCTTGCCAAGCAGGCCCGACAAACGCGCCAGCCCCACCACCGCGGTGGCACCGGCCACACTGTGCACATCGTCTGCAATCACCTCGAGGGGCAGGTCCTCGTCCAGCATCCTCGGCAAGACGCCCTCAAGCTCGTCAAGCGCCTGCAACATGTAGCGAAGCGCGCTTGGCCGGTCCAACATGTCGCCCAGGTGTTCCAGCGCCGTTTGAATTTCAGGGTCCAGCGAACCAGTCACATCCCCTTCGCCGGGATCATCCGAAAGCCGGATATCCCACAGCGCCACGATGGCCTGCGACAGTTCTGCCGTATTCACCGGTTTGATCAGCACGTCATCCATGCCATTGGCCTTCAGATCACGGAGACGATCTTCATCGCTGAAGGCGGTCACGCCGATGATCAGCGCGCCACTGGACAAACCCGAGGCGCGAATGAGCATGCTGGCTTCGCTGCCGTCCATGACCGGCATGCTGACATCCATCAGGATCACGTCAAAGGCCTTGGACGAGGCGAGTGCGACGGCCTCCAGACCGTTACGGGCCTGCTCGACGCGGTGGCCCATCTTCTGGACCATCTTGCACATCAGCACAACGTTCACGGCGTTGTCGTCGACAACCAGCACGTCCAGCGGGCAAAGCTCCTCGCTGTCCTGCGGTTCTGCTTTGGGTGCGGCAAGCCATTCCTGCTGCGCGTCACTGTCTTCGGCTGCCAAGGGCAGCGTGATCTGGAAACTGAAGGTGCTGCCTTCGCCCGGTGTGCTTTGCAGTTCCAATGCGCCACCCATGCGCGCAACGGCAAGCCGCACGATGGCCAGACCCAATCCGGTTCCCGCCTCGCGCCCCTTGGCCACGGCATCCACCGTCTCGAACTCGGCGAAGATCCGGGCCTGATCGGCGGGCGCGATGCCGATCCCGGTATCCCTGACATCGACGCGCAGGCCAAGCACATCCGGTGTGATGGGCTGGAACGCCAGTGAAATCACCACGCGCCCGCGATCCGTGAACTTCAAGGCATTGCCGGTGAGGTTGTACAGCGCGCGGGAAAACGCATTGGCAAGGCCGTGGCAAACCTGGTCCTGGCCCTGGCCCTTGACCTCAAGATCAAGGCCAATTCCACGGGCCACGGCCATCGGCGTCAGCTCGCGCAGGATGTCGGCCGCCACTTCAGCCGGGTTGAACGGCACCTCGCCCAACCGGCTTTCACCAAGGCGCGTGATCTCGAGAACATCGTTGACCTGCTGCAGGGCACGATCGCTGCAATCACGGGCAGTCTGCAGCAAGGCGCGTGATTCCGCATCCAGCGCGCTGTCCTCGATCAGATCAAGCGAGGCGATCACGCCATGCAGCGGTGTGCGCATCTCGTGGCTCATCGTTGCAAGGAACATCGTTTTCGCGGTGGCATGCCGCTGTGCCTCGTCCCTGGCTTCCAGCAGTTTTTCTTCCGCCGCCACCATGTCAGAAATGTCGCCGATAAAGCCGATGATGATGGGACGACCGTCAAGATCGGTATCGCCGACCACGGACACCTCTGCCTTGAACGGAGAGCCATCGATGCGCTTGGCATCCATCCGCATCGGTCCGGCGCCCGAGATCAGGCGTTGTCCTGCTGCATCCCGGACGAACCCGTCCTGAGGAACATGAAGCCCCTCCGGGATCATCACATCATCCAGTTGCCGCCCCACAAGCTGGTCCGAAGGGACGCCGAAAATCAACGAGGCCGCAGGATTGGCCAGTTGGATGCGGCCCTGCATGTCGGTGATCACGATTGCGCTGAGAGAGACATCGACGACCTTGGACACCGTATCGAGGGCGCGTTGCATCATGACGGTCCGCTCTTCCAGTTCGCGCCACAGCCGCAGCGCCAGCATGGCCGAAATGACCATCAAAGCCAGCAAGACCACGCTTTGCACCCAGAACTGCTTGAGCAGCGACTGCTCCATCTTCCGCACGCGCTCAGACTGCGCCACGAAGTACTGCAGCGCCATCGTGGTCACATCGCGCACGACCGGCCTGAAGCCGGATACCCTCTCGGCAAAGCGCAAAAGCGCTTCCTTGTCGTTTTCGTCGATCGCATCGATCTCGGTTGCCAGCGCATCGCGGGTCATGTCCAGCACGACCAAAAGATCCCGCAGTTGTTCGGACAATTCTTCGCGTCCAAGCGCAGACAGCACGGTATCCACCCGACTGTAGAAGATGTCGAAGCGCAGATGCACCGCTGAGAGGCCGATGTTCTCGTAGGTCTGCATGTCCGGATAGATTTCCGACAAGAGCACCCTGTCGATCGCAAGCTCCAGCGCCTTCTGATCGACGTCAAGCTGCGAAATCAACCAACCGGCATTGTCCGAGTCCGACGCCCTGACCGCATCGATCCGATCACGGAACAATTGCGCGCTGTAAACCATGGCAAGGCAGGACAGCACCAGAAGTGCCAGCAGCGAAAATGCCGTCAAGCGCCGGGAGCTGTCCTTGCCAAGGACATGGCTGCCTACGATGGCAAACAACGGATCATTCCTGCTGCACCTTGATTTGCGTCAGCTGCCAGATCGAGAAGGAATATACCTCTTCGCTCTGATAGCGGCTGTCTGAATCAAAGGGGAACATCAGCCACAAGGGTCCTTTGTTACGAATGCCGAAGGGTTTGCCATCGATCCGGTTGGCAAGGATCGGCACGCCCGGCTCGATGATCGCGCGGGGAACTTCGACCTTGTAGTCATTGACCGCCGTCATCATCAGCACACCATCAGCCGCGTCCGCCGCCTCGAGCACCGAAGCCAGCGTCGGTCCCGAAAAGGTCGACACCCCGGCCGTCCAGATCGTCGATGTCATGAATTCGACCTGCGGCAAGGCCATGAGATCCGCATCGGTGAACTGTTTCAGGGATGATCCGTCGCCTCTGCCATCCACGGTCAACAATACATCGGAACCGGCCCGGGCAACCGGCCCGAACAGCGATATGACACCGGCTGACACAGCGTAGCGGAACAAATCTCTGCGAAACATGGCAACAAGACCCCTTCTTTCATTCAGGCAGAGAAGGTACCGTTCCTCTTTAAGTCCGACAATAGTATCTTAAGATTTTTGCTATGGCTTTGAGCCCGCGCTGCTTGACATATAAAGTTGCGCTGAGGATGACCTAACGTGAGCGGCACGATCTGCCGATATAGCCGAAGTGAGATTTGATAACCTTGTTCTTGTGTTTCGCAAGGGCCTGCCAAGACAGAAGCAGAGTCAGGTTTAAGCGAGAACACGACAAGTAGAGCGAGATTACGACAATGGCAAAATCAATCAACCAATTGCAAGACGAACCCATGACAAGGGTGCTGCTGGCAGATGATCACCGCCTGATCGGAGAGGCTGTTGCGGCTCTGCTCGCCAATACCGGCAGGTTCCATGTCGAAACGGCGGAAACTTTCGACGAAGCGGTCGAAGCCCTCAAGAATTCGGACGCCTTCGACATCGTGATGCTGGATCTGCGGATGCCCGGCATGGTCGGGATGGACAGTGTGCGCCGCATCGTCGAGGATGCGGGCAAGGGACAGGTTGTCCTGTTCTCGGCCACGGCGGATCGCCACACGCTGAACCGCGCCATGGATCTGGGTGTGCGTGGGCTGATCCCGAAGACGATGCCCCTGCAATCGCTGGTCAGCGTCCTGAGACTGATCGAGTCGGGGCAGAAGTTCGTGCCGACAAGCGCGCTGACCGAAAAGCCGGGCGCGTCAGAGCATGAAAAGCTGAACGATGTCGAACTCTATGTTCTGCGCCTTGCAGCCAGCGGCCTGACCAACAAGCACATCGCCAACGACCTCGACCAGAGCGAGACGACCGTGAAGATGCACATGCGGTCAATCTGCAAGAAGCTCGGGGCCAGAAACCGCGCCCATGCGGCCGTGATCGGTCGGGACACGGCACTGATCGACAGCTGACGATCGACCGCGCTTGATGGGCGGCAGCCATGAAGGATGCCGCCATCACATCCGCGCAGGATCGTGCACCGGTAGTGAGACGGGATTGACCGGGTGTAGACCCTGATCAATGGGTCCAGGCGCCGCGACGGTTCGTGGCAAAATTCTCGCCATAGCCACCGGGGCGCACGTTGGGCTTTCGGGTCTTGGGCTCGACCACGACAGCATCGATCCCGTGGGCCTGCGCATATTCCACAGCCGCTTCTTTGCTATGAAAGCGCAGCTTGACCTGCGCCTGTGTGTCGCCAGAGGATGTCCAGCCCATCAGCGGATCCACTTCGCGCGCTTCGGCAGGAGCGAATTCGAGAACCCAGTCATGGGTCTTCGCCATGCCCGAGGACATCGCGGTCTTGGCTGGCTTATAGATACGCGCGCGCATGGGATCCCTCCGGTTTGCATCCCCTATATCGGAGAAAGCTGCGCCGAGAACAAGACCGCAGACCCCTGCAAAACGCGGTTTTTCAACGCAGATGGATGCGAAAGTCCTGGAAGACGGCGAAAACCTGGCTGCCGATGCTTGCGCGGGGAGCGAGGGGTGGGTCGTGCGCAGGCACCGGCAACCAGGGTCTTCCACTTGCACCATTGAGGCTAGGAAAACGAATCCGTTCCTGCAAGAAATTTCGCGTAACCTGTCAGATATTTCTTACACAAAACTGTAACCCCATCACTCAAACATATGAATAACCTGCATATTTAACTGCATGCGGCATTTTTGCACTCTGGCGCCTTCAGGGAACTGTCCGACAGGGGTTGAAACAGGCCGCGAAGGCGTCAATCTCTCTCCTCTGAAAAGGAATCTCTGCCCATGGCCCAGCCGGTCCTGCATGCCCCCGCACCAGACGTGAAGAACCGCCCCAAGCTTGAGGGCGGGCGCCGCTTCGTGATGAAGACCGAATTCGAGGCAGCCGGAGACCAGCCCCACGCCATTGCAGAACTGACCGCTGGCGTTCTGGCGGGGGAACGCGATCAGGTGCTGCTGGGCGCGACAGGCACCGGCAAGACCTTCACCATGGCCCGCATCATCGAGGAAACGCAGCGCCCCGCCATCATCCTTGCGCCGAACAAGACCCTTGCAGCCCAGCTATACGGCGAATTCAAGGGCTTCTTTCCCGATAACGCGGTGGAATATTTCGTCAGCTACTACGACTATTACCAACCCGAAGCCTATGTGCCCCGGTCCGACACCTATATCGAGAAGGAATCCCAGATCAACGAGCAGATCGACCGGATGCGCCATTCGGCCACCCGGGCGCTTCTGGAACGCGATGATGTGATCATCGTGGCCTCGGTCTCGTGCATCTACGGTATCGGCTCGGTCGAGACCTATGGCGCGATGACGCAGGATCTGAAGGCAGGGTCCCGCTATGACCTGCGCGCCGTCATCGCCGACCTCGTCGCGCAGCAGTACAAGCGCAACGATCAGGCCTTTCAGCGCGGCAGCTTCCGGGTGCGCGGCGACAGTCTCGAGATCTTTCCCGCCCACCTTGAAGACCGCGCGTGGCGGCTGTCCTTCTTCGGCGAGGATCTGGAAAGCATCACCGAATTCGATCCGCTGACCGGCCAGAAGACCGACACCTTCGACCAGATCCGCGTCTATGCGAATTCCCATTACGTGACGCCCAAGCCCACGATGCAGCAGGCCGTCATCGGCATCAAGAAAGAGCTGCGCCAACGGCTGGACATCCTGGTGAACGAGGGCAAGCTGCTGGAGGCGCAGCGGCTGGAGCAGCGCACGAATTTCGACCTTGAAATGCTGGAGGCGACGGGCGTCTGCAACGGCATCGAAAACTATTCGCGCTACCTCACGGGCCGCGCCCCCGGCGAGCCGCCGCCCACCCTGTTCGAATTCATCCCCGACCAAGCCATCGTCTTTGCGGATGAATCCCATGTGTCCGTGCCACAGATCGGCGGCATGTACAAAGGCGACTACCGGCGCAAATTCACCCTAGCCGAACATGGGTTCCGCCTGCCGTCCTGCATGGACAACCGCCCCCTGAAGTTCGAGGAATGGGACGCAATGCGCCCGCAATCGGTGTTCGTCAGCGCGACCCCCGCCGCGTGGGAGCTGGAACAGGCCGGCGGCGTCTTCACCGAACAGGTGATCCGCCCCACAGGCCTTATCGACCCCGAGATCGAGATCCGACCCGTCGAGATGCAGGTCGACGACCTGCTGGACGAGGTGCGCAAGGTCGCGGCCAAAGGTTACCGGACGCTGTGCACCACGCTGACCAAGCGCATGGCCGAAGACCTGACCGAATACATGCACGAACAGGGCATCCGTGTGCGCTACATGCACAGCGACATCGACACGATCGAACGGATCGAGATCCTGCGCGATCTGCGTCTGGGCGCCTTCGACGTGCTGATCGGGATCAACCTGCTGCGCGAAGGTCTGGACATCCCCGAATGCGGCCTGGTGGCCATTCTGGACGCCGACAAGGAAGGTTTCCTGCGATCCGAGACATCGCTGATCCAGACCATCGGCCGCGCCGCGCGCAACGCCGAAGGCCGGGTGATCATGTATGCCGACCGGATCACCGGCTCGATGGAGCGCGCGATGGGCGAGACGAGCCGCCGCCGCGAAAAGCAGATCGCCTATAACATCGAACACGGGATCACGCCGCAGACGGTCAAAAAGAACGTCGAGGACATTCTGGCCGGTCTCTACAAGGGCGATGTGGACATGAACCGCGTGACCGCCAAGATCGACAAGCCACTGGCCGGTGCCAACCTGCAAGCGGTTCTGGAAGGCTTGCGCGCGGACATGCGCAAGGCGGCCGAAAACCTTGAATTCGAAGAAGCCGCCCGCCTGCGCGACGAGGTCAAGCGGCTGGAAGCCGTGGATCTGGCCATCGCCGACGACCCGCTGGCGCGCCAATCCGCCATCGATGCCGCGGTCGAGGCTTCGACCGCATCGCAAGGCCGCTCCACCGCAGGTCGCGGGGGCATGCGCGGCGGCAAGGCAAGGCCACGGCGCCGTTGATCGAGATTTCAGGGGATCCGGTGCAAGTGATGGACTGGATCCGACTGGGCTTGTGACACGAATTCACGTACCGCGTCGAAATCTACGTTATTGAAAACCTTTCCATATATTTCGAGATCTTCCTCGAATAACAGCATGAAGCTTTTCATACCCCGTTCACAGCGGGAAATAACACTTTCACGCCCCTTCATTAACATATCGACCAGGCCTGTCTTTTCGAGCCATTCCGGAAAAACAGTCTCCCAATGGCCGCAAAGATATGGATCAATCGAAATCTGTATGGGTTTCAACTCCGTCTGAAAGCGACGAAAACCCCAGCGATTGGTCTTGAACAGAAGGTTGTCAATCGGATTGCCTCTTTCAAGAGCAGCTACATACTCTGACATGCTTCGGAACATCTGATGGAGGATCATCGCATCGCCAGGGTGATCGGGATGCCTGTTGGTTGCATGGCGTCCCACTAGAGGAAGCCCGGAAACGACGATTTCCCTCTGCAGGTCCGATGATGCGATATCGTGAGGATTGATATGCGTTATTGAAACTCCATAACGCCAAAGCGTCTTCAGATGATTGTGAGGGCTGCCGACGAAATCGGAAACGAATACTTGGCAGAATGGAGCATCGTCCTCGTTCGGAACGACACAGTTGAACATCAAAGAGTCCGGCGCATCATGTCGGGCGATGTATGCTGACACCGATGTATCGCCAGTAAGGGGCACCCAGAATTCATCTACGTCCAGAAACATCACATAATCCGGTTTGGCCTGCATACCGTCGATCATGTATAACGCCAGTTGATAGGCGCGTTTCTGGAACTCATTGATCGGCCACAGAGCGCGCCACGGATCTGCATCTATGTGGATCACATCAGGCAGGCGCGCTGCCATCTGCGCAGCCATAGCGGCCGTGTCGTCTTCGGAATTGTTGGTCATCAGGATGATGGGCGCAAAGCCCATCCGCAGATGATGATAGACGAATTGCGCCATATAGGCCGCTTCATTCGCGGCGATCGCAACCAGCGCGACCTTGAAATCTTTTGACATCGTTAACCCGTTCACTCGCGAAAATAGCCAACTCAGAGCACGATAAGACTTTAGGCGATCACCTGATCAAATGCCAGAGAAACCCGACCTATTCCCCCGTCACGCTCAGGCCCAGCACGCGCCAGCTTTGCATGCCGCCGCGGTAATAGCTGATCCGCTCGGCCGGATAGCCCACCGCGATGATCGCCCGGATGGCCGAGGGCGACTGCCCGCACCACAGCCCATTGCAGAACAGCGCCACGCGGCGGGCATTCTCGCAATCCCAGCCATCGAAATCCGGCTCGCATCCCAATTCGCCCAATCGGTCCACCATCCGGTCATAGGGCATGTTGACCGCCCCCGGAATGCTGCCCCCGGCAAACCAGTCCGGCGTGCGGCTGTCGATGACCAGAACCTCGGGATCGGTCAGCATGTCCAGCAATTCCAGCTCGCCGATCGTGGCCACCCCCTCGGCCGGGCTGATCGGCTGGATGCAGAAGGGCGGACAGGCGCGTGACGTGCGCGCCCATTCGCCGGTGACTTCATGATCATTGTCCTGGATCCGCGCGATCCGGGCCGGACCGCTCTCGGTCTGGACGGTCACGCCGGGGACATCGGGACGAATGTTGACGGGCCCCGGCTGTTCGGCAATCCCCGGCGCCACGGAAAGCCCCGACAAAAGCACCGCCAGGGCAAGGGTCAGGAAGCGCATGCGCATGGTCTCTTCTCCGTCATGTCGTGCAGGCTGATCATGCCCGCAAGGGCCGGGTTCTGAAAACCGGCCCCTGTTTCTTCTTGCTTCAAATATCCATGCCCGCAGCCAGCGGCCTCGCGCGGCGTCGCTCAGCGAATGACATGCACCGCGCAGCGCGCGTGACGCACCACCGTGGTCGCAGTCGAGCCCAGCAACAGGTCCTGCATGCCCGGACGATGCGAGGCGATGACGATGCAATCGACCCCATGCTTGTCGGCCCAGTCCAGGATCGTGCGACCGGAATGCCCCTCGACCAGAGCAGCCTCGCCTCCCGGCGCATCTGCGGCCATGGCCTCAAGCTCGGTCTGGATCGCCTTGCGGCTTTCCGTGATATAGGCGGGCGGCATGTAGGAAATCGCATAGCCCGGGATCTGTTCCATCACATGCAGAAGGGTGATTTTCGCGCCGTCGCTGGCCAGTGCCTTGGCCACATCGATCGCACCCTTGGCGTTGCGATCCTCATCGAACGAAATGGGCACCAGGATTTTCTTGTACATCGGGTTTTCCTCCTCTGATGGCCGGTTAAGCAGACACCACACAACCCTGACGGTCCTTGATCCATGTCATATCCGCCGCATTAGGGGCGGCATCCCCCTGCCCTGCGGGAATCTGCGACCGGATCAGTATGAGGCGACCACGTCATACATGACCGGCTCGAAGGTCTTGCACAGCGCGGCCAGTATCCGGTTGCGCGCGCGCATTTCGGGGGTGCGCAGCATCGCCTGGAAATCCTCGCGGCTGCGCCATTGCGAGTAATTGGCGATACGGGTCTGGGCGTCGTTCACATGCAGCCCGGCAGCGATGAAACCGGGCTGCTTCGAGATGAAGTCGGCATAAGCGGCGTTCAGCGCGTCAAGCAGGTCCTGACAGGTGCCCGGCGTCATTTCGAAGGTGGTGATCACGGTCTGGCAATCGGCGGGTGTCTTGATCTGGGGCATGTCATGTCCTCCCTGGCCCGGCATGGCGCGGCGATATGGCCGCACGCGCCTTACGGTCGGATGATAGCATGACAATCACCCCGTCCAAACCCGCAGCTGTTAACCTTGGATTTACCTTGCCGCGCGATCCTTGGTCGATGGAGGGGTTCCGCGATGGCTCGGATGCTGGTCTTGATCTGCTGCCTGCTGGCCGGCCAGGCCCATGCCGGCGCCTGGCCGCGCGCCTCGGGCACGGGCTTTGCCAGTCTCAGCATCTGGCAGGGGGTGGACGGCACCGACAGCTATACCGCGCTTTTCGCGGAATACGGCCTCATGCCGCGCATCACGCTTGGGCTGGACGCCGGCAGAAGCGTGTCGGGCCAGACCAAGACGGTGGCCTTTCTGCGCGCGCCCTTCGGGCAGTCCTTCGGCTGGCTGGTCGCCGCGGAAATCGGTCTGGGCGAGATCGCAGGACAACCGGTGTTGCGCCCCGGCCTGTCCTTCGGGCGCAGCATCGCGACACGTCAGGGCAAGGGATGGATCGCTGTCGACACCCTTCTCGAAGTGGATATGGCGACGCAGGAAATCGATCTGAAGACCGATATCACGCTGGGCTTCACCGCAGGCCGGGCGGATGCGCCGCCTTCCGACTGGACCGTGATGCTGCAGCTTCAGACCGGGCTGGTCGATCTGCAGGACAGCGTGCTTCTGTACCGGACCGAAGGGGTCCTGCCGGAACCCGCCTTCCTGCGCATCGCCCCATCCGTCACCTATCGTCTGAACGACCGGATGCATCTGGAAATCGGCCTGTTCCATGCCTTGCAGGGCAGCGATGAAAGGGGGGTGAAGATCGGCCTCTGGAGCAGCTTCTGACAGGGCCACCATGACGCAGCACCCTGCTTGTTCTGTGCCTCCGGCCTGCGTAATCTGCCGGCATGAGCACAGACACACCCAGCCCGATCCGGCCCACGGATGACGAGGCCCGCAGCCTCGCGCGGGACCTGATCGCGCAAGCGCGTCATGCGGCCCTTGGCGTGATCGACCCGGACACAGCGGCGCCCATGGTCACGCGCGTGGCCTTTGGCTGCACGCCGCTGGGACAGCCTGCGACGCTGGTCTCGGACCTGTCGCATCATACGCGCGCGCTGAAGGCCAACCCGGTCGCGTCGATCCTGCTGGGCGAGCCCGGATCGCGCGGCGATCCGCTGACCCATCCACGCCTGACCTTGCAAGCACAGGTTCGTTTCCTGCGGCATGGCGAGGCCGGACATGCGGAAATGGCCGCGCATTGGCTGCGCGACCACCCCAAGGCCAAGCTTTACATCGGCTTTGCCGATTTTTCCTTTGCCCTGTTCGATGTGCAGGGCGCCTATCTGAACGGCGGCTTCGGGCGCGCCTTCGTCCTGACACCCGAGGATTTGCGGGTCTGACCCGTCACGGATTATCCATCCGAGTCAGCACCGACACAGCGCCCGACACCGCCTGCGGCCAGCCCAGGTGAACCAGATTGCGCGCGGCACCCTGTTCGGTCACCGCATGGGGCATGTCGTAGCGGATCACGTTGGATGCGTTGCGGATGGGCCCCCGTGCCACCACGGCCTCGACCTGCTGGGCAAAACCGCCGAAGGGTAAAGGGCCACCCGCATTGACCACCCATGTTTCGGCCACGGTGTTCTGCGTGTGCTGGATGGCAACCGGATTGACGATGCCCTGCACTACGGAATTGAACAGGTTGCCCTGCACGAGGATGTTCCGCATCCGGCCATAGTCCAGATCGGCAAACGAGGTATCGACATGTTCGACCCGGTCGATATCGCCCCGGATCGCGCGGAACACGTTGCCCGTCATCGTCAGACCGCTGATGAAATGCCCGGCCCCATGCGGCTTGACCACGAAGAAGCGGAACCACGGCGCCACGTCGATCGCCTGAAAGATATTGCCCGTGACACTCAGCGCGCTGAACGAGAACTCGCTGCTGAAGGCGGGTTCGGGGTCATGCTCGTTCGTCCATTCGATGAAGCAGTTGTCGATGTAATTGCCGGTGATGGTCGCCCGGTTGTGGCTGGAGGTCAGGATCAGCCCTCCGGTGCGGACGCCACCCGGTTCGTCATCGCCCTGAAACCAGTGATTTCCTGCGATGATGCTGGCGGTACCGCCCAGCACGGCGAAATGGCGGAACTGGGTGATGCGATTGTCGCGCAGCTTGACGTCATTGGCATTGGCGTTCAGCGCAATCGATGTGCGGTCCTGCGCGCGGGTCTGGATCTCGTTCGACAGGAACTGGCAGCGGTCGATCAGCATCCCCTGGCAGCCGATCCCGATCGATGTCAGGCCCCGGTCGCGCGGCGTGGTAAAGAAGCAATCCTTGACGTGAAAGGTCAGCCCCGTCGGGGCCAGCATGATCCCGCTGGCCCGCCCGCCACAGAGGAATTCGATATCCGACATGGAAAAGCGTGAAAGCTGCGAGAATCCGCTGAAATCCAGAACATACTTGAAGCGGCGGAAGGTATAGGTCTGCGTGCCTGCCGCATCGAACAGCGGCATCGACAGGGTGATCTCGCCGGTTCCGACGTTTTTCGCGCGGACATAGACCTCGCGCCCCACGCCATTGCCCTCGATCAGTGACCCCACGGGAATATTGGCGACATTGGCAACGCCGGTCAGGCGCAGGGGATCGCCCAGCGCATATGTCGCCTGCGAGGTGAAGACCTCGGTTGCCCAGGCGGCGTTCTCCTCGACGAAGAACTGCCCGTTGCGAATATGGCGGCGCTGCGCGAATTGCGTGCGGTTCGGCACGGCGGCGGCCATGTCGATGGGGCCGCGCAGCTGGATGCGGCGCCCGCCCATGTCCAGGGATTCGTGATCCACGTTGTTCAGAAGCGCCTGAAACGCCTTGCGGAAGGCCAGCACCTCGTCTCCGAAAGCATCGATATAGGCGGGCAGGTCGAAATCGCGGGTCAGCGACAGGATCGCCTCGGTGGGCATGCTCAGCGTGCCCTCGAACTGGATGCGGCTGTTGATCGTCAGGCTCTGCCCGATCAGGTAGGTTCCGGCCGAGACAAGAATACGCCGCCCCGCCGCCGCCTGATCGGCAGCCACGAAGGCGGCGTGATCATCGGTGACCCCGTCGCCCACGGCGCCGTAGTCGCGCACATCAACCCAGTTCATCATGTCACGATGAAAGACCGACGTGATATCTTCGATCAGCAGGTCGTCGATCCGCACGATGCCGCCATTCGGCCCGGTCAGGTCCAACCCGAAATGGCCATAAAGCGGCAACCCGCCCCAGACCATATCGACACCGGACCGCGCCCCCGCCCCCACGATGGCGCTGACCTCGACCACGCGGCCATAGCTTTGGAGCGCCACGGCCGGACCGGTCTGCGGCACGCCCGCCACATTGACCCCGCCCGCGCCCCCGGCCCATCCGGCGATACGCACCGTGGGCAGCGCCCCGCTGATTGCCTTCACACGCGCCGTGATGCGCAGGTAGCAGCCCGGCAGCAGCGGGGTTTCCCCCATGTAGCGCAGGCGCTGCACGGTCTGCGTCTTCTGCATTTCAAGGCAACCGGCAAAATCCTGATCCGCCGGAACAAAGCCCGCATTGGCCGCTGCAAGATAGGTGTCGGATCCCGGCGTGCCGTCCTGACTGGACCACACATCAAGCCCGGCCTCGAACGGAGGGGGCATCAAGACCACGCCATCGGTAATCGCTTTGTTCATCGGGATCCCTTTCCACCACGGCCCGGCAATGCGCCCGGCTGGTGAGGGATCTATCAACGAGGGGTTAACGAAGCCCGAGGGCACCGTGACGGTGCAGTGGCACCGCTCAGGCGCTGACCTCAGGCTGTTTCAGCAGTTGCACGCCATTGATCTGCCAGCCTTCGGGTGTCTGGATCATCTGGTAATCAAGGATGTGTATCCGCCCTGCCCCATCCACGATCTGCACCTTCTGCCAGATAGCGCCCGCGACCTCGCGCTGTTCCAGATAGGTGACCTCCCCCGGTCGCCAGACCATCGGATACCCCTGCTGGACCATCGCGCCGAAATTCTCGGGCGTGCGGAAGATGTTCTTGATCATCGGGCTGGCAAAATCGAAGGCCGCGCCGAAATCATCGGCCTTGAACGCCTCAAGCTGCTGTCCGATCGTGTCTTCGATGCCCCGATCCTGCGCCATGGCAGGACCCGTGCCCAGCCAGAGGGCCAGCACCAGCAGCGCCATCATCCGTCCCAATGCCTGCACAATCGTCATGGCCGATCCTCCGCGATGTCACGAACGATCAGCTAGACCGGGATGACGGCGCGTCAATGCCTCAGGTCAGATCGCCTGCCAGTGCGCGGTCGATCAGCGCCACGGTTTCATCCACGCCGTAAAGCGCGATGAACCCGCCAAAGCGCGGGCCCTGGCTGGCCCCCAGAAGCACCTCGTACAGTGCGGTGAACCAGTCGCGCAGCGGATCGAAACGGTCGCGACCGACAGCGAAAACAAGGCCTTGCAGGGCCTCGGCGTCCAGCCCGCCATCCCAGACCTTCAACTGGTCGCGCAGATCGATCAGCGCCTCACGCTCCAGATCGCCGGGCGCGCGATAGACTTTATGCGGCTTCACGAAATCGTTGTAATAGCGCACGGCGAAACCGGCTGCCTGATCCATGTCCGGGTTCGTCTCGGGGCTGGCCTCGGGGGCGTAGCGACGGATGAAGCCCCACAGCTTGCCCTTGTCCTCGGCCGCCGACACCGACGCAAGGTTCAGCAGCATCGAGAACGGCACCACCATCCGGCTTTCGGGCGGGTTGCCGCCATGGATATGCCAGACCGGGTTGTTGACCTTGCCCGCCGCATCCTGATCGGGATAGGCGCGCAGCTGCTGGTGATATTCATCCACCGCGCGCGGGATCACGTCGAAATGCATCCGCTTCGCCGTCTTGGGCTTGAGATACATGAAATACGACAGCGATTCCGTGCTGGCATAGGTCAGCCATTCGTCGATGGTCAGGCCGTTGCCTTTGGATTTGCTGATCTTTTCGCCGTTCTCATCCAGAAACAGCTCATATGTGAAGTGCTCGGGCTTGCGCCCGCCAAGGATCTCGCAGATGCGGTCATAGATCGGCGTGTTGGTGCTGTGATCCTTGCCATACATCTCGAAATCCACATCCAGCGCCGCCCAGCGCGCGCCGAAGTCAGGCTTCCACTGCAGCTTGACGTTGCCGCCGGTGACCGGCAGCGTCCATTCGCGCCCATCCTCGTCGTCAAAGGTGATGGTGCCGTCCTTGGCGTTCACCTCTTTCATCGGGACGTACAGAACGCGACCCGTCTCGGGGTGGATGGGCAGGAAGATCGAATAGGTCTGCCGACGTTCCTCGCGCAGCGATTTCAGCATCACCTCCATCAGCGCGTCATAGCGTTCGGCGGCGCGCAGCAGGATCGCATCGAATTGACCCGACTTGTAGAACTCGGTCGCGCTGATGAACTCGTACTCGAAACCAAAGGTATCAAGGAACCGGCGCAGCATGGCGTTGTTGTGATGGCCAAAGCTTTCGTACTGCCCGAACGGATCGGGCACCGAGGTCAGCGGGCGCTGCAGATGGTCGTGCAGCATCTCGGGGCTGGGCACGTTGTCCGGAACCTTGCGCATCCCGTCCACATCATCCGAGAAACAGATCAGACGCGTCGGAATGTCCGAGATCAGCTCGAACGCGCGACGGATCATCGTGGTGCGCGCCACCTCGCCGAAAGTGCCGATATGCGGCAGGCCCGAGGGGCCATAGCCGGTCTCGAACAGCACATGCCCTTTGGCGGGCGGTGCCTTTTCATAGCGTTTGACCAGTTTGCGCGCTTCCTCAAAGGGCCAGGCTTTCGAGGCAAGGGCGGCATCGCGCAGATCGGTCATGTCAGTCTCCATCATGTCGGGACAGCAGGCAGGGAACCGCGCAGGGCGCGCGGGTCAATCGTGGCTTCCTATTGCTACGCCCCCTGACAGTCAATATTCTGCGCTGCAACACGCTTTGTGCGCCCAGATTTCAGGAATTGCCATGACGGATCAATTGCCCCACCCCCTCAGCCCGCAGGATTGCCTTGTTGCCGTGATGATCGCGGTGTCCCTGTCGGACGAAAGCATCCGCACGTCAGAGCTGGTGCGCATTCAGGCGGCGGTGAACCATCTGCCGATCTTCGGGGATTATGACATCGACCGGATGAACCTGACCGCGCAAACCGTGTTCGACCTGTTTTCCGAGGAAGACGGGCTGGATGCGCTGTTCGGACTGGTACGGGACAACCTGCCCGAGCGTCTGTTCGAGACGGCCTATGCCCTTGCCTGCGATGTGGCCGCTGCCGATGGCCGGATCCTCGAGACCGAACTGCGGCTGCTGGAGGAAATCCGCTACGAGCTGAACATCGACCGGCTTCATGCCGCAGCGATCGAACGCGGCGCACGTGCGCGGCATATGAAGGCCTGAGCACGGTTTCGGCCACAAACCCGCCCTCAATGGGTTGAACCTGATCGCAAATTCGGCAGACTGGGCCTATTCTGTCCACGTCATTTGAGCTTGTGTTCACTCAACCATATTTCCGAAGGGAGGGCTGCCATGTCGCGCCCAGTATTGCTTATTGCCGGCTTGTTGATCCTTTGCGCTGTCTCGCTCATCGGTGTCTCGACCTGACAACCGCTATCCATGTGGCCGACAGGTAACGCCTCGCTCCGCGGTGCGGCAGGGCGTTATCTATGGTTGTATCGCCTGCCCCGTCAGCCTAGTCTGGTCTGGTTGGGATGACGCATGCGCGTCTCCTGTTTTATCGTGTTTATGAGTAACGGAGTAACCAGTCTTGAAAAACGCATTCATCGCAGGGCTCCTGCTGGCCACGGGCCTTGCAGGCGGCGCAGCGGCGCAAAATCTCGAAAACATCCAGATCGAGGGGGGCCTGTCCACCCTTGGCCTTTACATCGCCCCCAAGGTCGACATCGCCGGCCCATGGAGCGCGCGCGCACCGCTCTATCTCGGGTCCTTTTCCGACGATTTCGACGTCGATGGCAATGATATCGACGGCAAGCTGACATCGAATTCGATCGCGCTCATGGCGGATTACAGCCTTGGCAACAGCGGCCTCAGGCTGTCTGGTGGCCTGTCGCTGGGGGGCTACCAGCTTGAGGGCACGGCCTCGACCCTGACGATCGAAGGCAACACCTACACCGGCAACTTCTCGGCCGAGCTGAAACAGAAACGCGATGTCGCGCCGGTTCTGGCCATTGGCTACGCCCGGACACTCGGCAACAACTGGGGTATCGTTGCGGAAATCGGTGCGCGGATCACCAGCCTTGAGCTGACCACGATAGGGCAGGACTCGATCACCAATCCGACAGAGCGGGCGCAGTTCGACGCCGATCTTGCACAGGCGAACAGCGACCTGAGCGATATCAAGATACTGCCTTTCATCACCTTGGGCGTATCCTACACGTTCTGACAACCCCGGATGATGCGGCGCGCCCAGCCAGCGGCGCGTCGCTTCACGCGCTGTAAAGCGTGCCCCACCGCTCGATCAGGTCCTGTTGCAGGGCCTTGGCGCGGCGGTTCCAGCCCTGCGCGCCTTGCGGGCGCTCCCGCTCGGCGCGTGGGATGCCGTCACGCCGCTTGGGATCGGCGGCAAAGATCGCGAAAGCCATGGGTCGCCCCCTGTCGCGCGTCATGTAACCGGCAAGGCCGCTGACGAAATTCAGGGTGCCGGTCTTGGCATTCACCTTGACCGGATGACTGTCCGACTTGCGCCCGTTGTCATCCTTCAGCGGATAGGCGCGCAGCAACTCGGGCAGCATCCCCTGACCGCGCGCGCGAACCAGCGCGGCCACCATGTCCGCCGCCGCCAGACGCGACCGATCACCAAGCCCCGAATGATCCACAAGTGACGGTGACGACAGGCCCAGCGACCGGCTGGCCCATGTGTTCATGGCGCCCGCCGACGCCGCCAGCGATCCCGGCTGACCGCCCTTGGCCAGCGTCGCGGCCAGCCCCACCATCTCGGCGGTCAGGTTGGTCGAATAGCGCAGCATGTCGCGCAGGATTTCGGGCAAGGGCTGGCTTTGCTGGCGCACGATCACGGTGCCGCCCGGCAGGCCGCGCGCAACCTGTTCAGCCGGTAGCCGGATACCATGGGCCCCCGCGAAGGTGCGGAAGACTTCGCCCGCATAGATCTCGGGGCGTCGCACCGGCAACCAGCGGGCGCCACCCTTGCCAAGGGCGGATTGCGCCACCGTCCATTGGTCGATGCCCTGCGCATCGGAATAGGTATAGACCGGCAGATCGCGCGCCACGATGGACATGCGCGCCACCCGCACATCGGGACGGTAGCGATCAGACCGGGCGTCCATCGTCACGCCATAGCCCTGCCCGTTGCGTTTCCATTCGAAATGCACCCGGTTGAAGTTCAGCGAAAGCCCCGACACGGCGGGATTATAACCGACATGGTCGGGCTGATCCGGGTCGATGACCGAGGCATAGGGCAAGGCGCCCCCCCAGACCAGAAAACGACCGCGCACCTCGCGCACCCCGGCCGCTTTCAGCTTGGCCGCCATATCGGCCAGCCCATTGGTATCCAGCATCGGATCGCCACCGCCCGCCAGCACCAGATCGCCTGCAAGAATGCCGTTCTGGACCGGCCCCGTCGCCAACAGCCGGGTCTCGAAACGATGCGCGGGCCCCAGTGCATCCAGCGCATAGATCGCGGTCAGCGCCTTGACCACGCTGGCAGGCGGCAGGCCACGCTGCGGCTGCCGCGCCTCAAGCATGGCCCCGGTTTCGGCATCCGCGAGGGCATAGACCACCTCGCCGCCCAGTTGCGCCTTGCTGACAAGCGCCTCGGCCCCGGGCACTGTGGCCGCAAGCCCGCCTGCCGGCCGCAAGACCGGGCGCAGCGACTGGGCCGGCGCGTTGGCGCAGGCGGGAAGGCCCGTCAAGGCCAGCGCCGCGACCGAACCGGCAAGGAATCCACGTCTGGAAACTACATCATGCATGAGGGAATCCTACTCGTCCCGGACCGGCCCAGACAAGCCCACATCCGCGTGAGGGCGCTGCCCCGCCATCCAGCCCCCGCGCGCCCGGATCGCCGAAGACGATATATCCCGCAGCGGTATGTTCACGAAACACCAGGCCGGGGCATCCGCATGGGCCAGCGCCCGGCTGAATGCGGGCTTGATCCGGGCCGCGCGATAGATCCGCGCCGCGCGGCTGGCCCGTGCGGGCAGGTTCTGCCCCGGCCGCGCCAGAACGCCCACAGGCACCCGCGCCATGATCTGGTGCCAGTCCTGCCACTTGTCGAATTGCACCAGATTGTCCGCGCCCATCAACCAGACAAAGCGCACCCCCGGATAGGCCGCCTGCAATGCCGCAAGGGTTTCAGCCGTATAGCGCGTCCCGGCGCGCGCCTCGAAATCGGTGACAACCACACGCGGATCGCCAAGGATGGCCCGCGCCCGCGCCATCCGGTCCGCCAAGGGCGCGGGCCCCCGCGCCTTCAGCGGATTGCCGGGGCTGACCAGCCACCAGACCCGGTCCAGTCCGAACAGCCTGAGCGCCGCGCGCGTGATATGCACATGCCCGGCATGGGCCGGATCGAAGGATCCGCCCAGAAGCCCGATCACCTCACCGGGGCGTGCATGGGGTAGCTCGTGGCGCATCACCTCTCCATTCCGGGGCGCATTCCTTCGCGATATCCGGCGGCGCAGTTGTCAACGCCACGCCCGCTTTGTCAATCAGGCGGTGCCCTGTCCTTCGCAGCGCATTGCCCCCGCGCCCCTTGATGGTTATCTACGGGCCAAATCCACGCATTCCCCTCAAGGAGCGATCCGAATGGCAGCCTATCAATACGTCTATCACATGCAGGGTGTGTCCAAGACCTACCCCGGCGGCAAGAAATGCTTCGAGAATATCCACCTGAACTTCCTGCCGGGCGTCAAGATCGGTGTGGTCGGGGTCAACGGCTCGGGTAAATCGACCCTGCTCAAGATCATGGCCGGCATGGACAAGGATTTTCAGGGCGAGGCATGGCATGCCGAAGGGGCGACCGTGGGCTACCTGCCGCAGGAGCCGGAGCTGGACCCAAGCCTTGATGTGCGCGGCAATGTGATGCTGGGCGTGGCCAAGAAAAAGGCCGTCCTTGATCGCTACAACGAACTGGCGATGAACTACTCGGATGAGACTGCGGATGAGATGGCCGCCCTTCAGGACCAGATCGACGCGGAAAACCTCTGGGATCTGGACAGCCAGATCGACATCTCGCTCGAGGCGCTGCGCTGCCCGCCGGACGATGCCGATGTGACGCTGCTCTCGGGCGGTGAGAAACGCCGCGTGGCCCTGTGCAAACTGTTGCTGCAGGCGCCAGATATGCTGCTTCTGGACGAACCGACCAACCACCTTGACGCCGAAACCATCGCCTGGTTGCAGAACCACCTGATCGCCTATCCCGGCACCATCCTGATCGTCACCCATGACCGTTACTTCCTGGATGACATCACCGGCTGGATTCTGGAACTGGATCGCGGTCGTGGCATTCCCTACGAGGGGAACTATTCCAGCTGGCTGGAACAGAAGGCCAAGCGCCTGTCGCAGGAAGCCCGCGAGGACAAGTCCAAGCAGAAGACGCTGGAACGCGAACTGGAATGGATGCGGCAGGGTGCCAAGGCGCGGCAGGCCAAATCCAAGGCCCGTATCAACGCCTATAACGAAATGGCCAGCCAGTCGGAACGCGAGAAACTGGCAAATGCCCAGATCGTCATCCCCAACGGTCCCCGCCTTGGCAACAAGGTGATCGAGGTGAACGGGCTGAAAAAGCACATGGGCGACAAGCTGCTGGTCGAAGACCTGAGCTTTTCGCTGCCGCCGGGCGGGATCGTCGGCGTGATCGGGCCGAACGGTGCCGGTAAGACCACGCTCTTCCGCATCCTGACCGGGCAGGAACAGGCCGACGAGGGCACCGTGGAATACGGCGACACGGTCAAGCTGTCCTATGTCGATCAGAACCGCGACGATCTGAACCCCAATGAAAACGTCTGGGAGGCCATCGCCGACGGGCAGGACATCATTAAGCTGGGCGATGCCGAGGTGAACGCGCGGGCCTATTGCTCGGCCTTCAACTTCAAGGGCGGCGACCAGCAGAAGAAGGTCTCGCTTCTGTCAGGGGGCGAGCGGAACCGCGTGCACATGGCGCGCCTGCTGCGTTCGGGCGGCAACGTGCTGCTGCTTGACGAACCGACCAACGACCTTGACGTGGAAACGCTCCGCGCACTGGAAGATGCGCTGGTGGATTTCGCGGGTTGCGCCGTGGTCATCTCGCACGACCGCTTCTTTCTGGACCGGATCTGTACCCATATCCTGGCCTTCGAAGGCAACGCCCATGTCGAATGGTTCGAAGGCAATTTCGAACAGTACGAAGAAGACAAGAAACGCCGCCTTGGCGCCGATGCGCTGGAACCCAAGCGCATCAAGTTCAAGAAGTTCACGCGCTGACACCTGTCCGGGCGGATTGATCCGAAAGGCACGATCCGCCCGAAAGCAGCATCAAGGGCTTGCACTGTCTTGATCGAATCCCCTCGGGATGGCACCTCTTTCGCATAGCTGACAAGGATGTTGACCCCGACATGATAAAGCGCCGCACTTTCATCGCCTCGACTCTGGCTTCTGCCGCCCTGCCGCAGACCGTGTTTGCGCAGGCCAAGACATTCACGCTCAATCCCCGCTTCGCCCCGCAGGATGTGAACTTCGACGCGCAATACGGTGTCGGCCAACTGCTGGTGCTGCCGCGCGCGCACTTCCTGTATTTCGTGACCGACAGTGGCCGCGCCCGCCGTTATGGGGTGGGCGTCGGCAAGGCAGGTCTGGAATTCACCGGCACCGCCACGATCGACGTCAAGAAACAGTGGCCCACCTGGCGCCCGACGAACGAGATGATCGAACGCGATCCGCGCGCTTACTCCAAGTTCGTCGACAATGACTATGTTCAGCCGGGTGGCCCCGGCAATCCGCTGGGCGCGCGCGCGCTCTACCTGTTCCAGAACGGGCGCGACACCTATTTCCGCATCCATGGCACGACCGAGCCGCAAAGCATCGGACGGTCGGTGTCGAACGGCTGTATCCGCATGATCAACGACCATGTGATCGATCTTTACGAGCGTGTGCCGGTGGGCACGATCGTGACGGTTCTCTGAACCGCGCCACGGGTCATGGCAACGAAAAGGGGGGCGCCAATGGCACCCCCCTTTTTTGATGTCCGGGCCTTGCCTTACTTGAAGGCGCAACCGCTTTTCACGCCGAATTTCCTGAAGATGCTGGCCGCCGGGCAGAACCCGGTGATTGAGGACTGGATCAGGTTCACACCGATGAACACGGTGAACCACGTGAACAGCGGTGACACCAGGGCGGTCAGCACCACGCTCAGCAGAACCATGAAGCCTGCAAACATCATCACGCTACGATCAAGTGTCATGTCTTTCTTCCTTGTCAGGGGCAGACTCACCATGCGCCTGCGTTACCCCTTGTATAGCAAAGAACGAATTGACATTCAAGTATTGGAATACGATTAAAGCAGGACGTGCCAGACCAGATAGTTCGGCGTCAAAAAGGCGAAGGCGATGCAGAACAGTTTCGCGCCATGCACGATCTTGGCAAACAGACCCTTACCCTCAGCCGCTTCGCCAAATCCCATCAGGCCCGCCATCACGGCATGACCGCCAGCCATCTGCGCCATGTCCTTGCGCCGGATCGAGGCCATGGCCGCCTCCCGCACCGCTGCCTGCCGCATGGCTTCGTTTTCCCGTGACATGTAGATCCCTCCGTCCATTCTTGCCGTTCCTTCCAGTCCCGCACGTGTTTAGTGGTATGACCCAAATGTGATGAATGGCTGAATTGTCGAGGGCGGATCGCGAAAACTTCAGCCAAATTCCGCAAAATACGCCCATTGAGATCAAAGTCCCGAATATCCTTGCTTAATGTGCTGATCTCTGTCATACGGCCAACTGCTACGTTATTCTTTTTCGACCACTGTCTTCCGTCCAACGGCGCTCAGTCCTTCGATCCAGACCGACCAACGCCGGGCCATCGCACTGACGCGGATGGCGACACAAGACAGGAGAACACGGATATGGCTACTGGCACCGTGAAATGGTTCAACACTACTAAAGGCTTCGGCTTCATTGCACCCGATGGCGGCAGCAAAGATGTGTTCGTGCACATCTCGGCAGTCGAGCGTTCGGGTCTGACCGGCCTCGCAGACAACCAGAAAGTGACCTTCGACATCGAAGCAGGTCGTGATGGCCGCGAATCCGCGACCAACCTTTCGCTGGCATGATGTTTCGCCCCTAGGGGCGTGAACGGAAACGGGCGCGCAGGATACTGCGCGCCCGTTTTGCATTTCGCGCGGGCCATGCGGCTTGCGGTCTTGGGCTAAGGCCCTCAAACCGCCCCTTTGACCCAATCCACGATCCCCGCCGCAGGCATCGCCCCCGATTGGCGCTTGCGCTCGCGCCCGCCAGCGAAGGCCGCCATCGTCGGAATCCCCCGGATATTGTAGAGCGCGCCCGCCTGCGGATTGTCCTCGGTGTTCAGCTTGACCAGTCGCGCCTGACCCGACAGCACTCCGGCCGCCTTGGAAAATTCGGGCGCCATCATGCGACAGGGACCGCACCAGGGCGCCCAGAAATCAACCACAAGCGGCAATTCGTCATTGCGCGCGGCCTTTTGCAGCGTGGCAAGATCAACTTCGACCGCCTTGCCCGAGATCAGTCCGGCGCCACATGTGCCGCATTTGGGACCAGCGCCCAGCCTGTCTTCGGGAACGCGGTTCACTTGTCCGCAGGACAGGCAGGTCAGTTTTCTGGATGCCATGACAGCTTTCTCCATGCAAATATTCGACATCACATATATGATTGCGAAACCGCCGAAAAAGGGGATCATCGGCGAAAAACCGGCGAAAAAGCCCCGAAAACCCACGTTTCCGGCGAAATATCCCTCTTGAAACGACTCCTGACCATACACATAATCAAAGGCGCGACGTTAACACTATCGAATAGCCTGCTCCTTCACAGGTCAGTACCTCGATTATGCACTGACTAGCCGGGCTGCCGCACAGTGCGGGCAGCAGATCTGTTAAGGAGATGCGGTATGGCCACTGGCACCGTGAAATGGTTCAACACAACCAAAGGCTACGGCTTCATTGCGCCCGATGGCGGCAGCAAGGATGTCTTCGTTCACATTTCCGCGGTCGAGCGTTCGGGCCTCACCGGCCTTGCCGACAACCAGAAGGTCAAGTTCGACATCGAACCGGGCCGTGACGGTCGTGAATCCGCTGTGAACATTTCTCTGGCCTGATCTCAGGATCGGTTGAAGACGAAAAAGGGGCCCTGTCGCGGGGCCCCTTTGTCATGTCACCTGTCATGTCACCACAACGGGATGCGCTTTGCCGGGGTCACCCTTTCGCCGCGCGCCGGGCCGCCGCCGCCTCGATCAACTCCAGCACCGCAGGCCCCATCGCATCCACGATCAGGCCCACGCCTTCGGCATTGGGATGGATACCGTCAGCCTGGAAATAGGCTTGTGCGGTCGCCAGATCTCCATCCCCCAACCCCTTGAAGAAGCTGTCGAAATAAAGCGCATCATAGCTTTCCGCCAGTTCGGGCCAGATCGCCTCGAACGCGGTCTTGAACTCGGGCCCGTAGTTCCCCGGCGCCTGCATGCCCACCAGCAGGACCGGCACATCGGCCGCCTGTGCCGCTTTCAGGATGCCCTCGACATTGGCCCGCGTCACGGCGGGATCCAGCCCGCGCAGCACGTCATTGCCCCCCAGCGCCACGATCATGCCGTGAATGTCCGGCGTCAGTGTCCACTCGACCCGCGACAACCCACCGGCTGTCGTATCGCCTGACACCCCTGCATTGACCACGCGCACCGATTGTCCTTTTGCATCAAGCCATGCACGCATCTGCGGCACGAAACCTTCCTCTTCGATCAGCCCGTAACCCTGCGTCAGGCTGTCACCGAAAGCCACGATCGACAGCGGCAAGGTGCGCGTCTGCTGCGCGCTGGCCGCCTGCGCAAGGACCAGTCCAAGCGCCAGAACAAGGACGGCAAAGCCCTTGCCCCATGCCCGCAAGGCCCCATATGTCAGACAAGCAATTGAAAGCAGGCGCATACTGATGACATCTCCGGTGATTTCCCTGACAGACGCAGCCCTCTCGCTTGATGGGAACGCAGGCCGCGTCGACATCCTCCACGGCATCTCGCTGGATGTCCAGAAGGGTGAAACGCTGGGTCTTGTGGGGCCGTCTGGTTCTGGCAAGTCATCTCTCCTCATGCTGATGGGCGGGCTGGAGCGCGCCACGGGTGGCCGGATCACGGCCCTGGGTCAGGACCTCACCACGATGACTGAGGATCAGTTGGCCCGCTTCCGCAGGGATCATATGGGGGTGGTCTTCCAATCCTTCCACCTCATTCCCACGATGACCGCGCTGGAAAACGTGGCCACCCCGCTGGAACTGGCGGGGCACAAGGATGCCTTTGCCCGCGCAAAGGCCGAGCTTGAGGCCGTGGGTCTGGCCAGCCGCGCCGATCACTACCCCTCGCAGATGTCAGGAGGCGAACAGCAGCGGGTGGCACTGGCGCGCGCCTCGGCCCCGCGCCCGGATATCCTCTTGGCGGATGAACCGACCGGCAACCTCGACGGCAGCAACGGCGCCGCCATCATCGAGTTGTTGTTCGGCCTGCGCGACAAGCACGGTGCGACGCTGGTGCTGGTCACCCATTCCGACGAACTGGCCGCGCGCTGCGACCGCGTCATTCGCCTGCGCGACGGGCGCATCGACACCGACGCCACGACCAAGGCCGAGGCCGCGGAATGAGCCTGCGCATCGCCGCCCGCTTTGCCGCCCGCGAATTGCGCGGCGGGCTCAAGGGGTTTCGCATCTTCCTCGCCTGCCTGACACTGGGCGTCGCTGCAATTGCCGCCGTCGGATCGGTGCGCTCCAGCATCGAGGCCGGGTTGGTCCGCGAAGGTGCCGCCATTCTGGGCGGCGATGCCGAGATCGATCTGACCTATCGCTTTGCCACACCCGAGGAACGCGCCGTCCTTGACGGCCTCGCACAGGCCGTATCCGAGGTGACGGATTTCCGGTCGATGGTGGTCAAGGGTGAGGGCGACACGGCAGAGCGGGGCCTGACACAGGTCAAATCGGTCGATGCCGCCTATCCGCTGATCGGACAGATCGAACTCTCGCCCGCGATGCCTCTGGCACAGGCTCTGGCCGGATCGGGCGACCTGCCGGGCGCCGTGGTGCATCCCCTGCTGATCGACCGCATGGGCCTGCAGATCGGCGACACCTTCCGCCTTGGCACGCAGGAGTTTCGCCTGATGGCCGCCATCATGCGCGAACCCGATGCAGGCGCGGATGGCTTTGGCCTTGGCCCGCGCACGATTGTCGCGACCGAAGCCCTCGCAAATGCGGGGTTGCTGACCTCTGGATCGCTCTACTCCACCGAATACCGGATGCTTCTGCCCGAAGGCAGCGATCTGGACGCAGTGCGCGCGCAGGCCCTGGCAGCCTTCGAAGGCGCGGGCGCGCGCTGGCGTGACAGCCGCAACGGCGCACCCAGCGTGGCGCGTTTCGTGGAACGGCTAGGCTCTTTCCTGATCCTTGTGGGCCTCTCTGGCCTTGCCGTGGGCGGGGTTGGCGTCTCTGCCGCCGTGCGCGCCTATCTGGCCGGCAAGACCAGTGTGATCGCGACCCTGCGGACCCTTGGCGCGGACCGCGCCACGATCTTTCAGACCTATTTCCTGCAGATCGGCGCGCTCAGCCTGCTGGGTATCGCCATGGGTCTTGTGCTTGGCGCGGCAATCCCGCTGGCCCTGGGGCCATTCCTTGAATCGCGCCTGCCGGTGCCTGCCGTCTTCACGATCCACCCCGGCCCATTGCTGGAGGCCGCGATCTACGGCGCGCTGACGGCGCTGATCTTTACCCTCTGGCCGCTGTCACGCACCGAAGAGGTGCGCGCAGCCACCCTCTTTCGCGATGCGCTGTCGTCCAGCAAGGCGCTGCCACCGCTGCGCATGCTTATGGTGATCCTGCTGCTTCTGGCGGCACTGATCGGCACCGCCATGGCCTTTTCCGGTGCGGCCATGCTGACGCTCTGGACAGCGGGGGGCATCCTTGGGGCTTTGGTGCTGCTGGTTCTGACCGCGCTGGCAGTGCGCGCCATGACCAAGCGGATGCGCGGCACCGCGCGGGGCCGCCCGGTACTGCGCTGGGCGCTGGCCGCCATTGGTGGGCAGCGGGACGAGGCGACATCGGTGATCCTGTCGCTGGGCCTTGGCCTTTCGGTCTTGGCTGCCGTCGGCCAGATCGACGGCAACCTGCGCGGTGCCATCGCCCGCGATCTGCCGGACGTGGCCCCTTCCTATTTCTTCGTCGATATTCAGCGTGACCAGATGCCCGCCTTCATGGAGCGGCTTGAAAATGACCCCGCCGTGTCGCGCATCGACAGCGCCCCCATGCTGCGCGGCGTGATCACGCAGATCAACGACCGCCCCGCGCGTGAGGTGGCAGGCGATCATTGGGTGGTCACCGGCGACCGGGCCGTGACATATGCAGGCGCGATGCCCGAAGGCACCCGGATACTTGCGGGCGAATGGTGGCCCGACGATTACGATGGCCCGCCCCAGATCAGCTTTGCCGAGGAAGAAGCCCGCGAGATGGGCATCGGGCTGGGCGACACGATCACGATGAACGTGCTGGGCCGGGACATCACCGGCACCATCACCAGCCTGCGCGAGGTTGATTTTTCCACCGGCGGCATGGGCTTCGTGCTGACGATGAACGAGCGCGCGCTGGCAGGCGCACCGCACACTTTCATTTCCACCGTCTATGCCGAGGAAGAGGCCGAGGCGCAGATCCTGCGCGATGTGGCAGGATCGGCCCCAAACATCACCGCGATCCGCGTTCGTGACGCCATCGATCAGGTCTCGGGCGTGCTGGCGGGGCTGGCGGCAGCCACATCCTATGGCGCGGCGGCGACATTGCTGACAGGGTTTCTTGTGCTGATCGGCGCCGCCGCCGCTGGCGAGCGCGCCCGCACCTATGAGGCGGCCGTGCTCAAGACCCTCGGTGCCAGCCGTGGCCGCATCCTGCGCAGCTTTGCGCTGCGCGCGGCATTGCTGGGTGCTGCGGCCGGTGTCGTGGCGATCGGCGCGGGGATCGCGGGCGGCTGGGCCGTCAGCCATTACGTGATGCAAACGGGCTTTACCGTGATCTGGCCCTCGGCCATCGCCATCGTGCTGGGCGGCGTGCTGGCCACGCTGCTGTCCGGCCTTGCTTTCGCATGGCGTCCACTCGCGGCACGTCCGGCGCAGGTTCTGCGCGCGCGGGAATAGGCTTCAGCCGTCCAGCAGCGCCTGTGCGACAGCCAGCCCCGACATCAGCGCCCCGTGCGCCGTGCCGTAATGAGCGGGCGCGCAGGCCTCGCCCGCGAACCAAAGCCGTCCATCCCACTCCGGCTCTGCCAGCGCCTGCCGGGTGGCGGCGCCTGTGCCCACGGCGTTGAAACTGTAGCTGCCAAGACTGAAGGGGTCCTGCCCCCAGCGGGTGACCTGCGCCGCCACCGGCGCGGGAAAGCGCGACCCGAACATGCGGCGCAGCGCTTCAAGCGCCGCGGCAACCGTGGCCCTGTCATCCAGAGCTTCAAGTGACGCGGCCGTATCCGCTGCATTGAAGCCCATCAAAACCGGCACCTTCATGGCGCGGGACAGTGCGACCCATTCCACCCAAAGGCCCGGATCGAGCCCAAGCCATCCGATCCAGTCCACGTCATCCGGCCAAGCCACGCGGTCGAACCGCAGCAGGCATTTGTTCAAAAGACCCATCTGCAGCCCCGTGATCGCAGCCTGCCGCGCCCGGGTCAGGGCCTCGGCAAAGCGGATGTGTTCGGACTGCAGAACCCCCAGCGGGACGGTGCAGATCACATGATCCGCGGCGATGCGCTGCCCCTGCGTCAGCAGCACCTGATCGGGCGAGACCACCGCCACGCGCGCGGACAGGCGGATGTCCAGACCGCGCGCCAGATGGGTGGTGATCTGGTCGAACCCCTGCGGAAACACAACATCAGACCCGTCGAAGTCGATGCCGTCCTGCCCATACCATGCCGACAGCAGGCGCGCGGGGCCACCATATTCCTGCTCCAGCTGGCTGTTGACCAGATACATCACCAGTCGGCGTTGGACGGCATCAGCCTGCTGCCAACCCGCCGAGGCGTGCAGCGCGGCCATGACCGAAGTGTCGTCGTCCAGCTGTTCGGTGGCCCTGATCGCGCGGTCAAGGATCGCTTGGGCCTGCCGCAGGTCGGGGTCAATCTCTGCCCCGTCGAGGCCCAGCAGGAGCGCCGCGTCATAGCTGGTGGGGATCAGCCGCGCACCGGCGGCTTGCGCCAGCGGGGTCAGCGGGTTGCCCTGCGGCCCATGGATCCAGTTGGCCCCCAGATCCATCGGCAGATCCGGCCAGAGACGCGAGGTATGAATGCGCCCGCCGATGCGGTCGCGCGCCTCGATCACCGTCACCTGATGCCCCGCCTCCGCCAGCATCCGTGCGGCGGCAAGGCCGGCAAGGCCCGCCCCGATCACTAAGATGCGCCGGGGCGCGGCCTCGACCCGCTGAGGGCGCATGAGGCAAAGGCTTGCAGAAAGGCCCGCCAGAAAGGGCCGGCGCGTCAGACGGTGTGGCATCGCATCACTCTTGACCAACTCGAACCAGAACCGAACAGCGCCGCCAAAGGCCATCTCTGGCGGCGCCTGGGGCCTGTGTCCCATGACGGGACATCCCGAGGACCCTGCAAAATCAGCGTGTTACGGGCTTGCGTTTACGACTTTTTAACGCAAGGCCCGCTGACGCGCCTTATTCCGCCGCTTCGGCGTAATCGCTCATCGGCGGGCAGGTGCAGACCAAATGACGGTCGCCCCAGACGTTGTCCACGCGATTGACCGGCGGCCAGTACTTGTCCACGCGGAACGCTCCCGGAGGGAAGCAGCCCTGTTCGCGGCTGTAGGGACGATCCCAATCACCCACCAGATCCTCGACCGTGTGAGGCGCGTTCTTGAGCGGGTTGTTCGCCGCGTCGCTCCGGCCATCCTCGATCGCGCGGATCTCGTCGCGGATCGCCAGCATCGCATCGCAGAAGCGATCCAGTTCGGCCTTGGTCTCGGACTCGGTCGGCTCGACCATCAGGGTGCCCGCCACAGGCCAGCTCATCGTGGGCGCGTGGAAGCCGCAATCGATCAGGCGCTTGGCGATATCCTCGACCGTGACACCGGCGCTGTCAGCGAAGGGGCGCACGTCAATGATGCATTCATGCGCAACCCGACCCGTCGGACCCTTGTAGAGGATCTTGTAGGCCCCTTCGAGCCGCTTGGCGATGTAGTTGGCGTTCAGGATCGCAACGCGCGTCGCCTGCGTCAGCCCTTCGCCCCCCATCATCAGGCAATAGGCCCAGCTGATCGTGAGGATCGAGGCCGACCCATAGGGCGAGCCTGACACCGGGCCCTCGGCCCCGCCGGTCATCGGATGACCGGGCAGATAGGGGACCAGATGCGCCTTGACGCCGATGGGTCCCATGCCGGGGCCGCCGCCGCCATGCGGGATGGCAAAAGTCTTGTGCAGGTTCAGGTGGCTGACATCGCCGCCCAGATCGCCGGGGCGCGACAGGCCCACCATGGCGTTCATGTTGGCCCCGTCGATATAGACCTGCCCCCCATGCTCATGGGTGATCTTGCAGACCTCGATCACCGTTTCCTCGAACACACCATGTGTCGAGGGATAGGTGATCATGGAGCCCGCCAGATTGTCCGCATGCAGTTCCGCCTTGGCGCGGAAATCGTCCAGATCGATATCGCCGTTTTCCGAGGATTCGACAGGCACCACCGTCCAGCCCACCATCTGCGCCGAAGCCGGGTTGGTGCCATGGGCATTCATCGGGATCAGGCAGATGTTGCGATGCCCCTGACCATTGGCGCGCTGATAGGCGGCGATGGTCAGAAGCCCCGCATATTCACCCTGCGCACCGGAATTGGGCTGCATCGACATGCCGTCATAGCCGGTCACCTGGCACAGCTTGTCGCTGAGGTCCTGCACGATATGGGCATATCCCGCAGCCTGATCCAGCGGCACGAACGGGTGCATGTCCGAATATTCCGGCCAGCTGAGCGGCATCATCTCGGCGGCCGAGTTCAGCTTCATCGTACAGCTGCCCAGCGGGATCATCGCGCGGTCCAGCGCCAGATCGCGGTCCGCCAGACGGCGCATGTAGCGCATCATCTCGGTCTCGGCGCGGTTCATGTGGAAGACGCCATGCGTCAGGTAGGGCGATTGCCGCACCAGCGCGTCAGGCAGCGCATAGCCGGGCGCGATGCCTTCATCCTTGCGGGTGATGCCGAAGGCGCGCCAGACGGCCTCGATCGTGGCGGGGCGGGTGACTTCGTCCAGCGTGATGCCGATGCGGGTCTTGCCCACGGCGCGCAGGTTGATCCCCTCATCCACCGCCGATTTCATGACAGCCGCCTGCAAGGGGCCGACATCCACCGTGATCGTGTCAAAGAAATGGGTTTGTTCGACGGTAAATCCCGCTTCGGTCAGCCCGCGCGCCAGACGCACGGTCTTGCGGTGGATGCGCTGCGCGATGGCCTTCAGGCCTTCGGGGCCATGGAACACAGCATAGAACGAGGCCATGACCGCCAGCAGCGCCTGCGCGGTGCAGACGTTCGATGTGGCCTTTTCCCGGCGGATATGCTGCTCGCGGGTTTGCAGGGACAGCCGGTAGGCGCGGTTGCCGTGGCTGTCGATGGACACACCCACCAGACGCCCCGGCATGGCGCGCTTGAACGCATCGCGGCAGGCCATGTAGGCGGCGTGCGGGCCACCATAGCCCAGCGGCACGCCGAAACGCTGCGTGCTGCCCACGGCGATATCCGCCCCCATCGCGCCCGGCTCTTTCAGCAGGCACAGCGCCAAGGGATCGGCGATCACGATCCCGATGGCCTTCGCGGCATGAAGCGCATCCATCTGCGCTGTGAAATCGGTCAGCGTGCCGTAGGTGCCCGGATACTGGAAGATCGCGCCGAAGACGCGTTCGGCCTCAAGATCGGCAGGTGCGCCGACGATCACCTCGATGCCCAGCGGCGCGGCGCGGGTCTGGATCACGCCGATATTCTGCGGGTGGCAGTTTTCATCCACGAAGAAGGCCGTCGCCTTGGATTTGGCCACGCGCTGCGCCATGGTCATGGCCTCGGCTGCCGCCGTCGCCTCATCCAGAAGCGAGGCATTGGCGATCTCGAGCCCGGTCAGGTCGCTGACCATGGTCTGGTAGTTCAGCAGCGCCTCAAGCCGGCCCTGGCTGATTTCGGGCTGATAGGGCGTATAGGCCGTGTACCATGCCGGGTTTTCAAGGATGTTGCGCTGGATCGCGGGGGGCGTGACGGTGCCGTGGAACCCCTGACCGATCAGGCTGGTCAGCACGGTGTTGCGCTTGCCGACCTGGCGCATGTGATAGAGCAGCTCGCGCTCGGACCGGGGTTTTTCGAATGCCAGCGGTTGCTTCTGCCGGATCGCGGCGGGCAGCGTGTCATCGATCAGCGCGCCCAGATCGGCGGCGCCGACCACCTTGAGCATATCCGCCATCTCGACCGGAGACGGTCCGATGTGGCGGCGGTTGGCAAAATCATACGGCAGATAGTCGGTCGGCTTGAAGCTCATCGCCCGGGTCCCTTACTGTTCGATACCATGTCATCCACGGGCGCTGATGCGCCCGGTTCGGACCGGCCCCGCGGTTCTGACGCGGATGCCGGCCGGGTGGAGCCTGTCAGTCCACCAGTTCCTTGTATTCGTCCTCGTCCATGAACTGATCCAGCGCGGACAGGTCATCGATCTTCATCTTGAAGAACCATGCGGCCCCCAGCGGATCATCGTTGACCTTGCTGGGCTCGTCCACGATGGCCTCGTTGATCTCGACGATCTCGCCATCCAGCGGCGCCGCGATATCCGATGCGGCCTTGACGCTTTCGATCACAACGATCTCGTCACCGGCGGCAACCATCGTGCCCACCTCGGGCAGTTCGACGAACACCACGTCACCCAGTTGGGTGCTGGCATGTTCGGTGATCCCGACCACGACCACATCGCCCTCGACGCGCAGCCATTCATGATCTTCGGTGTATTTCATCGCTCTGGTCCCTCTTGGTTGGCGCTGATGTCATCGTTTGAAATTCGCGGGCGTGAAGGGCAGTGCCACCACCGAAACCGGTAGCCGCTTGCCGCGCACATCCCCGTAAAGCTGCGTGCCTTGCGCCGCCTGATCGCGCGCGATCAGACCCATGGCAACAGGCGTGCCCACCGTCGGGCCAAAGCCGCCCGAGGTGATATGCCCCACCGGATCGCCACCCTCGGCAGCCGCGTAAAGTGCAACACCTTCGCGCATCGGCGCGCGCCCCTCGGGGCTGAGGCCCACACGGGCGCGTGGCGCGCCATCGGCCAGTTCCGACAGGATGCGCGCAGCGCCGGGAAAGCCGCCTTCGCGCGCGCCGCCGGTGCGGCGCACCTTCTGGATCGCCCATGAAAGCCCGGCCTCGACCGGCGACGTGGCAGCGTCGATGTCATGGCCGTAAAGGCACAGGCCCGCCTCAAGGCGCAGCGAATCCCGCGCACCAAGGCCGATCGCCTCGACCCGGTCATCAGTCAGCAGGCGCCGCGCCAGCACCTCTGCGGCGTCGACCGGCACCGAAATCTCGAACCCGTCCTCGCCGGTATAGCCCGAGCGCGAGACCCAGCATTCGGCGCCTTCCAGCACCAGATCCGCCACATCCATGAACCGCATGCCCCGCACATGATCGTTGAGGCCCGCCAGCACATCCTCGGCCAGCGGTCCCTGAAGGGCCAGCAGCGCGCGGTCCTCGACAACCTCAAGCGTGACATCGGCCGGCAGACCCGCCCGCATCAGCGCGATATCGGCCGCCTTGCAGGCCGCGTTGATCACCACGAACAGGTGATCGCCACGGTTGGCCAGCATCAGATCATCCTCGATCCCGCCAGCCTCATTGGTGAAAAAGCCATAGCGCTGCCGGTTCAGGCCAAGCCCTGCGATATCCACAGGCACCAGCGCCTCCATCGCCTGCGCCACCGCGGCGTAATCCGCCCCCCGCAGAATGACCTGCCCCATGTGGCTGACATCGAACAGCCCTGCGGCGGCACGGGTGTGCTGATGTTCCTTCATCACGCCAAGCCCATACTGGACGGGCATCGAATATCCTGCAAACGGCACCATCCGGGCGCCCAGTTCGGTGTGCAGCGCCTCAAGCGGCAGGTGCAAAAGCTCGCTCATCGTATCCCCTTCGATGCGCCGCTGTGACAGTTCTGAAACGATCATCCGGCATCCGTCACCCGCGAGATCCGCAGGTCTTGATGCCCCCTCTGTCCTGTTGCCTGAGATCGTTATCCCGTCGGCGGGCGCGCGAGGCACCACTCTCCAGAGTCCGTCATGTCCGACCGGTCCTTGGGCCTGAGAGTTTCCGGGGCGGTTGCTCCTTCGGCACCGGTTCCCCGGTTCTCCCGATCTGACGCCCCAGCCTTAGCCGAGTCGTATCATCCCGACAAGTGGTCGTTTTCGGATAGCGCCATTCAACGGCGCATTCAGACGCGACAGGCGACAGGCTGCATGATTTCAAGCAGACGCTCGTTTCCGCAGACAAGCGCATCCAGCGTGATTTCGTCCAGATGGGCATAAAAGGCCTCGGCGGCATCAGCCACCGCGATCCGCAGGCGGCAGGCCTCGACCAGCGGGCAGGTATTGTCGACATCGGCGAAGCACTCGGTCAGCGGCACCTGGCTTTCCAGAACGCGGAACACATCCCCGATCCGGATATCCTCCATCGGCCGACCCAGCATCAGGCCACCGTTGCGCCCCCGCTGCGTATGCAGATAGCCCAGCTGCCCCAGCTGGTTGATCACCTGTGCCAGATGGTTCTCAGAGGTGTTGCAACACTTTGCGATCTCGGATTTTGTAACCAGACGGCCCTCATGTGCGGCGCAATACATCAGCACACGGATGGCAAGATTGGTTCTTTTCGTGATACGCATGGCACTCTCTTTCCCGTCTTGTGGGCACCGTCCAGAATGCCCGGTTTCCGCCAAGACGGGTTTGACATGGATCAACAGCACGAGATTTGTTGCATGAAAGATGCGTTTTTCTTCGGTTATGGCTCGCTCGTCACCCGCGCCACACATGATTACGGGCAGGCGCGTGTCGCAAGCCTGCCGGGCTGGCGGCGCGCCTGGCGGCATACCGCCTTGCGACCCGTGGCCTTTCTGACGGCGGAACCCGATCCCGCCACCATGATCGAAGGGCTGATCGCTGCCGTGCCGGGATCGGACTGGGCCGCGCTCGATGCGCGCGAGGCCGCATATGACCGGCACCGGGTTTGCGAAACCGTCCGGCATGATCTGTCGCCCCGCCCGCCGGTCTCGGTCTATGCGATCCCGCAGGACAACCAGCGCGCCCCGACCGAGGCCTATCCGGTCCTGCTCAGCTATCTCGACGTGGTGGTGCAGGGCTATGCCCGCGAATTCGGCGCCGATGGCGTCGCGCGCTTTTTCGCCACCACATCAGGATGGGAAGCGCCGATCCTCGATGACCGCGCATCCCCCATCTATCCGCGCCACCAGCGCCTGAGCACCACGGAACGCGCCATGACCGACAACCATCTCGACCGTCTGGGCGCACGGATCATCACCACGCGCCCGCCCGGCCTGTGACAGCACCGTTTCTTCTTGCCTGAAATATCCTCGGGGGGGATAGTCCCGCAGGGACGCGGGGGGCAGACAGCCCCCCTCCCCGGTTCGCAAGGATCAGCCGCGCGCGCGGATCACCTGCAACAGCGGCATGAGCGCGCCCATATCGGGCCCATGCGCCTGACCGGTCAGCGCAAGGCGCAGCGGCATGAACAGGGTCTTGCCCTTTCGGCCCGTCGCCTCTTTCACCGCCGCGGTCCACTGACCCCATGTCTGGTCGTCGAACGGCCCTTCGGGCAGCAGCGACAGGGCCTGCGCCACGAAATCGCGGTCTTCATCCGCGATTACCGGTTCTGCCCCGTCACGGCACAGTGCCCACCATCCCGCCAGATCGGCGCGAATGGTGATGTTGTCGCGCGCCACCTCCCAGAACCGGGGGGCCAGCGCTGCGGGCACACCCAGGGCTGCCACGTCATCGGCCAGCGCCGCCAGCGGCAGCGATTGCAGATGTTTCGCGGTCAGCGGGAACAGGTCCTGCTCGTCGAACTTGGTGGGCGCCGCACCGAAGCGGGTGATGTCGAAACCCTCGATCAGTTCGTCCATGCTGGCACGCAGCTCGACCGGGTCCGAGGATCCAAGCCGCGCCATCAGCGACAGCAGGGCCATCGGCTCCACGCCCTGCGCGCGCAGGTCCTTGATCGACAGCGCGCCCAGGCGTTTGGACAGCGCCTCGCCCTGCGGGCCGGTCAGCAGCGAATGATGCGCAAAGCTGGGAACCGTGCCGCCCAGCGCCGCGATGATCTGGATCTGGGTGGCAGTATTCGTGACATGGTCCGAACCGCGCACGATATGGGTGACACCCATTTCCGTGTCATCCACGACCGAGGCCAGCGTGTAAAGCACCTGCCCGTCCGCGCGGATCAGCACCGGATCGGAGACCGAGGCCGCATCGATCGAGATATCGCCAAGGATACCGTCTTTCCATTCGATCCGCTCCTGATCCAGCTTGAAGCGCCAGTAGCCCTCGCGCCCCTCGGCGCGGAAGGCGGCTTTCTGGTCCTCGGTCAGGTCCAGATGCGCGCGGTCATAGACCGGCGGGCGGCCCATGTTCAGCTGTTTCTTGCGCTTGAGGTCCAGCTCGGTCGGCGTCTCGAACACCTCATAGAACCGCCCCATGGCGCGCAGCCTGTCGGCGGCTTCGGCATAGCGGTCAAGGCGCAGGGACTGCCGCTCGATCCGGTCCCAATGCAGGCCCAGCCAGTCCAGATCGCGCTTGAGCTGGTCGACATATTCCTCTTTCGACCGTTCCTGATCCGTATCGTCGATACGCAGGATGAAGGTACCGCCGGTCTTGCGGGCGATCAGGTAGTTCATCAGCGCGGTGCGCAGGTTGCCCACATGGATGTAGCCTGTGGGCGAAGGGGCGAAACGGGTCGTGGTCATGGGGGCATCTCCTGTTGGCTCGTCCTCTGTCACAGGCCGCGGCATTTGTCCAGAAATCGCCACGCGCAGCGGCCTTGATGCAGAAAGGCACATCACTTGCTCGCGAGCGCACAACTCTCGAAAGACAGCCGTGCTATCTTGCGATGAACAATCACACACAGGAGGACCTCGATGACCAAGATCAACATGTCCCGCCGTTCCGTTCTGGCCAGCGCCGCAGCCCTGCCGCTGGCAGGCGTCGCCGCGACCCGGGCCAAGGCGGCCGCTCCGCTGATGGGCGCGTCGCGCGCGCCCTACAATCGCATCAAGCTGGGCGGTTTCGACGTCACCTCGCTTCTGGCGGGGACCCGCACCGTGCCGGATCCGAACACGATTTTCGGCCTGAACGTCACGCCCGAGGAATTCGCGGCGGCCTCCGATGCCGCTCTCATTCCGACCGACAAGTCGCAGTTTTTCTTTACGCCCACCGTGATCAATACCGGTGCCGAGCTGGTGCTGTTCGACACCGGCCTGAACGGCGCAGGCATCACCGCCGCACTGGCGGCTGCCGGCTACACGCCCGACCAGATCGATGTGGTGGTTCTGACCCATATGCATGGCGATCACATCGGCGGCCTGATGACGGATGGCGCACCGACCTTCCCGAACGCCCGCTACGTGACGGGCTCGGCCGAATTCGACCATTGGAACGGCACCGACAATGAGGGCTTTGCCAACAATGTGCGCCCCATGGCCGAAAAGATCGAGATGATCGGCGATGGCGGCACTGTCGCCTCGGGCATCACAGGCATGGCGGCTTTCGGCCATACGCCGGGCCACATGACCTACATGATCGAAAGCGACGGGCAGCAACTGGTGCTGGGGGCCGATTTCGCCAACCATTATGTCTGGTCGCTGGCCCATCCTGAGTGGGAAGTGCGCTTTGACATGGACAAGGAAGCCGCCGCCGCCACGCGCCGCAATATCCTTGGCATGCTGGCCGCAGACCGCATTCCCTTCATCGGTTACCACATGCCCTTCCCGGCACTGGGTTTTGTCGAGACACGCGGCGAGGGGTTCCACTACGTCCCCGCAAGCTACCAGTTCGTGATGGACAGCTGATCCAGAGACCCCAAGACGTCACCGGCTGTCCGGAACGGCGCGCCATCCTCCCTCGGGGGTGGCGCGTTTTTTGTACGGGGCGCTCAGGCTGTGCCGATGAACCGCGCCGCGACAGGGCCGCTCATATGGGTGATCCGCCCGCCCGCAATGGTCGCGCCGACATGGCCGGACGGGTCCATCACCACCAGATCGGCGCGCTGGCCCGGCACCAGACTGCCGCGATCCGTCAGCCCCAGCAGCCTTGCCGGACCGGCGGCGACCAGATCCCATGCCGCGGGCAGGCCTAGCTGATCCGCCAGCATCAGCGCCGCCTGTCGTGGCGCGGGATAGTGGTAATCCGAGGCCAGCGCATCGCAAAGCCCCTCCGCCACCAGATCAGCCGCCGCGACATTCCCGGAATGTGACCCGCCCCGCACCACGTTCGGCGCACCCAGCACGATCATGTCACCGCCCGCCCGCGCCGCCGTGGCGGCAATCCGCGTTTCGGGAAATTCCGACACGGCAGCCCCGCGCCCGCGCCAGAGGCTGCGCGCCTCTGCCGTGGCATCGTCATGACTACCGATGATCACGCCAAGCGCCTGCATTTGCGCGCTCAGCCCGTCAAGCGCAGGGGGCACCTGCGCGGACTGGTCATGCAACTGCCGCATCAGGGCCAGATGATCATCCGGGCTGCGCCCGCTTTTCAGCGCCTGCCCGGTCAGGCGGGGCGGACGTTTGCCCGCCGCAAGGGCCGCATGGGGCAAATGGTCATTGAAGACGACATAGCCGATCGCGTGGCGCGCGACGGTTTCCATGATGGCGCCATAATCCGCCAGCAGATGCGTCTCGACCCGCAGTTGCGCGCGCAGGTCGGTGCCAAGCCCGCGATGCGCCGACAGGGTATCCAGAAAGCGCCTGGCGAAATCCGGCCCGCGCATCCCACCTTCCCAGCTCCAGAACTGGGCCAGAACGGCTGTGGTGATTCCATTGGCCGCCAGCTCGGCCTCGGTTGCGGCCAGCCCCTGGCCGAGGTCGCGCATCGCGCCACGT
This sequence comes from Paracoccaceae bacterium, assembly GCA_041596235.1. Taxonomy (GTDB): domain Bacteria; phylum Pseudomonadota; class Alphaproteobacteria; order Rhodobacterales; family Rhodobacteraceae; genus Seohaeicola. Next base: position 13,958 of record JBFHIW010000005.1, on the reverse strand, counting down.
CGTGGGGCCAGATGCCGCTCGAACCCGTCGCCATGCACATCGACGATGCCGGGCAGCACACGAAAACCGCTCAGGTCCACGACGCGCGCTTGCGCGGCATCGGTGATCTGCCCCCCGGCAAACGACAGCGGCGCGGAATCCAGCCCATGGGGCCTCAAGACCCCGGCCCCGGTCAGGGTCAGGGCCAGTGTCTGCGCCCCTGTCATTCCAGTACCGGAAGCGCCATCACGGCCTGCCCCCATGTGATCGCGGGATCGAAGGCACCATCGCGCAGAAACGCCAGCGTCTGCGCGATGACCAGCGGGTTGTTCATCATGAAGGTATGGGTGACATGCAGCACGATATGATCGTCCATACCCTCGACCCTCGTGGACTCGACCGACACCTTGCCATCGTCCGGCCCGTCGATCAGGGCCGAAAAGACCGGGTTGAGCGACCTGTCCCCGGCGATCACCCCCAGTTCGAAATTCACGGGCGGCAAATGCGCGGGCATGCCCTTGTCGCCGGTACGCAGTTGCTTGCCCGCAGGTCCGTTGAGCCAGCCGAACGCCTCGAGGTCGCCAAGGACATCGACCAGTTCCGATCCGGAATTCGGCGGCGCCAGCATCACAACGCGGCTCAGCCGTTCCGGCCGTTTCGCGATCATCCAGACGCGCGTCAGGATCCCCCCCATCGAATGGGTGACGATATGGATGGTCCTGTCTCCGCACGCAGCAATGGCGCGCGGCATGACCTGCGTGGCAAGATTGCTGATCGTCTCTTCGGTCGAGGGATAGCCGGGGTTGACCACTTTGTAGCCCTCAGCCTTGAACACCTCTTCCATCAGCAGAAAGGAGGCCTCGGTACGGGCGAGGCCATGCAGCATGATCACGCATTCCTCTGCCCCCGCGACCTCTGCGGGGGGCTGGGGTTGCGCGGCCATGTCACCGGCAAGGACCAGCATGGCAAGAAAAGGCGCGAAGGCGTGTTTCAGTGCGTGACGTTTCATGCCAGACAGATAGTCGCCTTTACCACTCTGCAAAAGCCCAATCCGCCCGAGGTCAGATGCCGCAGCCAAGACTTGCCACACGTGCCGTGATCCTGCACGAGAACCGGCTTTTGCTGGTCAATGCATGGCGCGATCCGGGATCGGACCTTTGGTGCGCCCCCGGCGGCGGCGCCGAGACGGGCCAGTCCCTGCCCGATAACCTGGCGCGCGAGGTGCACGAGGAGACGGGGCTGACCATTCGCGTGGGCCCGCCCTGCCTTGTGAACGAGTTTCACGATCCCGCGGGCGGCTTTCATCAGGTCGAGGTGTTCTTTCGCGCCACCATCACCGCAGGTCGGCTGTCCGATGACTGGACCGATCCCGAGGGCATCGTCAGCCGCCGCCGCTTTGTCACGCGCGACGAGATGCAGGGCCTGCGGTTCAAGCCCGACAGCCTGCCACATGTCGCATGGGCGCGGGGGTTCGGCTATGACCCGCTGGAATTGATCCTGCCCGGTTGATGCGGCAGTCCGGCCTGCCGCTCAGGCCGCTGGCAGCCCGGCGGGATAGATCAGATCGGCGGTCACCCCGGCCATGCCGGGCCGGATCGCGTAAAGCAATGTGCGCCCCGGTTCGGACGGCGTGAGAAGGTTCTGCGCCGCCACGTCGGAAAAGCCGAAGCGCCGGAACCAGACCGGATCACCCACCAAAGTCACGGCCTTGGCACGGTTTTGCCGTGCAAGATCAAGGCCCTGACGGACCAACTCATCCTCGATCCCGCGCGTCTTGCGGCGCGGATGCACCGCCAGCGTCGCCAGAGACCACCAGCCCGCAGGGCTTTGATGGCGCGCAAAGCCAAGGTAGCCCTGTATCGCCAACCCCTCGACCCAGATGATTTCAAGCGGCATGTCCCCTGCATCGCGCAGGCCATCCAGCAGATCGGCGCGCTCGGCTCCGCCGAAACAGCCGGTCAGCAAGGCACGCAGCGCAGCGCGATCCTCAGGCAGCAGATATCGTAGGCTCATGGACGGACCCCTCCCCTCTGGCGGGGCGGAACGACGCCCCGTGCGAGGTGATCCGGCATCACGATGGCCGGCGACAAGCAGCGAGGGGCGCAAGGCCGGGCAGAGGGGATAACAAACCCATGAGATGCCCGAAAATCAGGCGTTCCTGCCTAGCTTCTGCGCCTTTTTCGCCGGGGACAGCGCCGCCAACGCCACGCCCCCCAGCACCAGCGCAGAGGCAAGGATGAAACGCAGGCTCAGGCCCTCGCCCAGCAGCGCCAGACCGCCCAGGGCTGCGATGACCGGCACGCAAAGCTGGGCCACCGCCGCGCGGGATGGCCCGAGCGCGGGCAGGACCGCATACCACAGCGCATAGCCGCAGCCAGATGTGACCGCCCCTGACAGGATCGCCAACACGGTCCCTTGGGCCGTGGCCCCGTCAGGCAGCAGCGCGAAAAGGATCAGGCCGAGGGGCGTGGCCAGGATGAAATTGCCCGCCGTGGCGCGCAGGGGATCGGTCGCCCCCCGCCCCAGCAGGGAATAGATGCCCCAGCCCAGCGCGGCCGCCGCCATCAGGACCGCACCCAGCGGATCGGGCGCCTCGGTCCCGGCAGGCCAAAGCAGCCAGGCCAGGCCGCACATCGCAAGGCCGGCCCCGGCCCAGCGGCGGGCGGGCACCGCCTCGCGCAGGATCAGCGCACCCGCGAACATGGTGATCTGCACGCCCCCGAACAGGATCAGCGCGCCCACCCCCGCAGGCAGGCTGACATAGGCAAAGGAAAACCCCAGCACATAGAGCGCAAGGCTGCCGGCGCCTGCGGGATGCAGCAGCGGCCGCCATCCGCCCCCCCGTGCCGCCACCAGAAGCCAGAGGCACAGCGCCCCCGAGGCAAGACGGATCGCGGCAAAAGCCGCAGGGCCCGTCGTGCCATCCTCAAGCGCCATCCGGTTGAGAATGGAGTTCGCGGCAAAGGCCAGCATCGTCAGGGATGTCAGAAGGAAAAGGCGCATGCCGCACCGCTATCGCATCCACGCGCCGGACAGAAGACGCAAAGCGCGCAACCGAAACTTGTCACGGCACAACTCTTGCGGTGCTTGATCCGCGAGCAAAGGCCGGTCTAGGCTGAAATCCAGATTGAATGTTCCAGCAAGGACAAGCACATGCCCCTGGTCCGCGTCAGACGCCGCTCCCGCACCCGCAAGTACGGAGTGCCCATTGCCGCGGCGCTGGCCGTTCTTGCCGCGCTCTATATCGTCAGCGCGTCGATGGGGCTGCACCGCACGGCCAGCCAGCTTCTGACGGCAGGCACGCAGGCGCAGCAGGTGAACGCATCGGCCCCGGCGCAGGACCCGGCCGCCCTTGGCTATCGCGGTGATCCGCAGGTCGCGCTGGGCCTGCCCTTCGAAACCCTGGCGATCCAGACGACGCTGGGCCCGGCCGAGGCCTGGCTTGTCCCCGAACCATTCCAGCCCGGCGCACCGCAACCGCATATGGCAGCCCTCTATGTCCATGGGATCGCCGGTACGCGTGAGGATGGATACCGTTTCCTGCCGCTCCTGCACGAGGCGGGGCTGCCCACGCTGCTCATCAGCTACCGCAATGACGACAACGCGCCCGCATCGCCGGACGGTCGCTTCGGCTTTGGCCTGACGGAATGGCCCGATCTGGAGGCTGCCGTTCTGACGCTGCGCGACCGGGGATATGGCGAGGTGATGATCGTCGCGGATTCGATGGGCGGGGCGATTCTGGGCCAGTTCATGGCCCGCAGCCCCGAGGCATCGCGGGTCAGCGCCATCGCGGTGGATTCCCCCGCGCTGGAATTCAGCGCGGTTCTGGAACACATGGCGCGCAACATGGGCCTGCCCCTGCCCGGCATCGTGGGCCAGAGCACGCTGATGCTGCTACGCATCACCCAGACGTCGGATCTGGCAGAGGCCAGCGTGACCGGGCGCTATGCCGGGTTCTATGGCCCGCTGTTTCTGGCGCATGGCAGCGATGATCGTGTGGTGCCAATGGCCACCTCGCAACATCTGCTGCAGCTGCGCGCGACCTCGGACACGGCAGAAACCACCGTGGGCCTGCTGACCGGGGCGGATCACCTGCAATCGCATGCCGAAAACCCCGAAGCCTTTGTGCAGGCCTTCCGCAAGTTCCTGCAAATGACGCGGAAGCCCTGAGCGGGATGGGGGCGAGGGGCAGTAATTTGCCAGTTGAGGAACGGCTCGGAGTGTGGCGCGGGCTGCGCCAGAGCAACGAATGCTGCACAATACACGAATGACAGTTTTTCCGGCTCAAACCATAAGTGTATCGACATCTAAGCACTTATATACCATATAAGATATAACTGCTTAGATGTAGGTATACTGATGGACCCTGTACGAAACCCATTCGCGCCCGGCGCGGGCTCACAGCCTCCGGAACTTGCCGGTAGAGATGATATAGTTGCAGATGCAACCACCGCTTTGAAGCGAATGCTAGTTGGCAAGCACGCGCAGTCACAAATGCTGCTTGGGCTGCGAGGAACTGGCAAAACTGTATTGCTCAACACTATTGAAAATGCTGCCGAAGATATCGGTTATTTGACATCTGTTATCGAAGCTCCAGAGGACAAACCTCTAGCTGAACTTTTATACCCAAAGATGCAGCAAGTCCTCCGAAAGCTCTCATTGATAGAGGCCGCCAAAGCAAAAACGCATGCCGCCATGAAGGCTCTGAGAAGCTTCGCAAGTGCATTCAAAGTACAGATCGGTGATTTGTCAGTTTCTGTCGACCCGGAACCAGGCGTAGCAGATAGCGGAAATCTGGAATATGATCTTTCTGACATGTTTGTCGCGATCGGAAATGCCGCAAAAGCGGCTGGCAAGGGTTGGTGCCTCCTAATTGATGAGGTTCAATACCTCAAATCAGATGAGCTTGCGGCACTCATTGTAGCTATCCACAAAGTTGGTCAAAAGCAGCTTCCAGTTATCTTCTTTGGCGCTGGGCTTCCACAGTTGGCAGGCCTTTCCGGAGATGCAAAATCATATGCAGAACGTCTCTTTTCTTACCCAAAGGTTGGCGCACTAGATGAAGAAGCTGCCTTGAAAGCGGTGCGCGGACCAATCAACGACGAGGGAGAAGAAATAACCGCTAGTGCTCTAAGAGACATTTGTAAAATTACTGAAGGTTATCCATACTTCCTGCAAGAATGGGGCTTCCAATCTTGGAATACTGCCAATGATTCACCAATTGATGTCAGCGACGTAGAAACAGCCACTGAGAATGCTTTGAAGAGATTGGATGACGGCTTCTTCCAGGTGCGGTTTGACAGGCTAACACCAAAAGAACGCGAGTACGTGATTGCGATGGCGGAACTGGGCAAGGGGCCATACCGCTCCTCAGAGGTCGCAGAACGCTTAGGCGAGCCGCCTTCCAAGTTAGGACCTCGTCGTGCACAAATTATCGACAAGGGCATGATTTATAGTCCTCAGTATGGCGACATAGATTTCACTGTACCAATGTTCGACTACTATCTTCGTCGGAATTGGAAACTCAACGACTGAAAAAGGTCAACTGCAAAACTATTGAGTTGCTGACGGCAATTGCTGCCTGGTCTGCAAAGCAACGCCCACCCCACCAAAGAAAAAGGGCCCGCCTTGCGGCGAGCCCTTTACCTGTTTCGCTGAAACGGCAGATTACATCATGCCGCCCATGCCGCCCATGTCGGGCATGCCGCCGCCGGCGCCTGCGCCTTCCTTGGCGGGGCGATCAGCCACCATCGCTTCGGTGGTGATCAGCAGACCGGCAACCGATGCTGCGTCCTGCAGCGCGGTGCGGACAACCTTGGCCGGGTCGATCACGCCGAACTTGAACATGTCGCCATATTCTTCGGTCTGCGCGTTGAAGCCGAAGGTCTTGTCGTTGCTTTCGCGGATCTTGCCCGCGACGACCGAACCGTCGACGCCCGAGTTCTCGGCGATCTGGCGCAGCGGCGCTTCGATGGCCTTGCGCACGATCGAGATACCGACGTCCTGGTCGCTGTTCGCGCCCTTGAGACCTTCCAGCGTCTTGCCGGCCTGGATCAGGGCCACACCGCCACCGACGACGATGCCTTCCTGAACGGCCGCGCGGGTTGCGTTCAGCGCGTCATCAACGCGGTCCTTGCGCTCTTTCACTTCGGTCTCGGTCATGCCGCCGACGCGGATGACGGCAACGCCGCCAGCCAGCTTGGCCACACGTTCCTGCAGCTTCTCGCGGTCGTAGTCGCTGGTGGTCTCTTCGATCTGCTGACGGATCTGGGCCACGCGGGCTTCGATCTCGGCCTTCTCGCCATGGCCGTCCACGATGGTGGTTTCGTCCTTGGTGATCGAGACTTTCTTGGCCGAACCCAGCATGTCGATGGTCACGGATTCCAGCTTCATGCCCAGGTCTTCGCTGATGACCTGACCACCGGTCAGGATCGCGATGTCCTGCAGCATCGCCTTGCGGCGATCACCAAAGCCCGGCGCCTTGACGGCTGCGATCTTCAGACCGCCGCGCAGCTTGTTGACGACCAGAGTCGCCAGCGCTTCGCCTTCCACGTCCTCGGCGATGATCAGCAGCGGCTTCTGCGACTGGATCACGGACTCGAGCAGCGGCACCATCGGCTGCAGCGACGAGAGTTTCTTTTCGTGCAGCAGAATCATGCAGTCTTCCAGATCCGCGATCATCTTGTCGGGATTGGTCACGAAATAGGGGCTGAGGTAGCCACGATCGAACTGCATGCCTTCGACCACGGTGGTCTCGGTCTCAAGGCCCTTGTTCTCTTCGACGGTGATGACACCCTCGTTGCCGACCTTCTGCATCGCGTCCGCGATCTGACGGCCGATTTCGGATTCGCCATTGGCCGAGATGGTGCCGACCTGCGCCACTTCGGCGCTGTCGCTCACGTCACGGGCGGCGGCCTTGATCGCTGCCACGACCTTGGTGGTGGCCAGATCGATACCGCGCTTGAGGTCCATCGGGTTCATGCCGGCTGCAACAGCCTTCATGCCTTCCTTGATGATGGCCTGTGCCAGCACGGTTGCGGTGGTGGTGCCGTCGCCGGCTTCGTCATTGGTGCGGGAAGCGACTTCCTTCACCATCTGCGCGCCCATGTTCTCGAACTTGTCTTCCAGTTCGATTTCCTTGGCCACGGACACACCGTCCTTGGTGATGCGCGGTGCGCCGAAGGATTTGTCCAGAACCACGTTGCGGCCCTTGGGACCCAGCGTGACCTTGACCGCGTCTGCCAGCGTGTTCACGCCTTTCAGCATGCGATTGCGGGCGTCGGTCGAAAACTTGACGTCTTTAGCAGCCATTTTGCTTGCTCCTAGATATCAGAATGTCAGGGATGACGATCAGGCAATGATGCCCATGATGTCGGATTCTTTCATGATCAGCAGCTCTTCACCATCGAGGGTGATTTCGGTGCCGGACCATTTGCCAAACAGGACCTTGTCGCCTGCCTTGACGTCCATGGCGATGCGGTCGCCATCCTCGTCCTTCGCGCCTGCGCCAACGGCGACAATGATACCCTCGGCGGGTTTCTCTTTCGCGCTTTCGGGGATGATCAGACCACCCTTGGTCTTTTCGTCGCTTTCCACGCGGCGGACCAGCACGCGGTCATGAAGCGGTGTAAATGCCATCTCTGAGGCTCCTTGGCTCAAAGTTTCTCCCAAGCCCCGTTCGGGGCGTTAGCACTCATGCTCTACGAGTGCTAACGGCGCATAGCTAGGCATGTGTCCAAGAGCTGTCAACAGGGGAACTGCGAAAAATCGAACGGTCCTGACACCTCAACCGAGAGCGGCGCGGCCTGCATCGGACAGGGTATAAACCCCTGTTGCAACGCGCTGGAACCAGCCATGATGATTGTCCGCCATGATCCGCGTGGCCATCGCAACGCCCGCAGCGGCCGCCACATCCCGCCCCCGGCTTGGCCCGGCCTCTGCCAGAACGGCGGCGCAGCGCAGCGCATCCTGACGATAACCGGTCATCAGCCCCTGCCGCACCGAACCACCGCGATTCGGGTCCCCCGCAAGCCGCTGGAATTCGCGCAGCAATCTCGCCTGCCGCTTTGGCTGCTTGCGCGGCTGAAACGGTGCGGGATCGGCCTGCGCCATCACCAACCCGTCGGACAGGCGCACCGTCAGCACCCCCAAACCCAGCCTGCGGCAAAGCCCGACATTGGCGCGCAGGGCCTTGGCCCCGGCCTTGCCGGACGGCTGCGGCACCGCCACATAGACCAGATCGGTGATCGCCTGCCGCGCCACCGCCTGATGCAGCAGCGCCAGTGAAAACCCGGTCTTCAACTCAACGACAAGCGGCGCTTCGTCCCCGCGCAGGGCCAGCACGTCAAGCGCGCCCACCTCGCCCTTCACCTCGTAGCCCTGCCCGGTCAGGAAGGCCTTGACCGGGTCATAAAGATCGCTTTCCCGCACCTGTCGTCTTTCCCGCCTTGCCGCGCTGCCGGACTATCCCGCAGCGGTCGGGAAATGTCCAACCCAGCCGGGACAGGTCGCCATGCTGCCATGCAGCATCTACTGGTGACAAGATCGCCGGCCATGCCTATAAGGCGCGCAAACACACCCGTTACAGGACTATTGCAATGACCATTCAGGTTTTCGGACACAAATCCCCCGATACGGATTCCACAGGCTCGCCCATCATCTGGGCCTGGTATCTGAGCGAGATCAAAGGCACCCCCGCCGAGGCGAAGCTGCTGGGCGAGCCCAATACCGAAGCCGCCTTCGTGCTGAAGCACTGGGACCTGCCCAAGCCGCAGATCATCACCGGCGTGGACGCGGGCGCGCCCGTCGTGATCGTGGACACCAACAACCCGGCGGAATTGCCCGCAGGCATCAATGACGCCGACATCATCGGCATCATCGACCATCACAAGCTGGTGGGCGGGCTGGAAACCAAAGGTCCGATCGACATCCGGATCGAACCGCTGGCCTGCACCGCCACGATCATGTTCAAGATGATCGGCAAGGACATGGCCCGCGCGCCGAAATCCATCAAGGGTGCGATGCTGTCCTGCATCCTGTCGGACACGCTGGAATTCCGCAGCCCGACCACCACGCAGGAAGACAAGGCCATCGCCCATGATCTGGCCAAGGAACTGGGCGTATCCATCCCCGACTTTGCCGCCGAGATGTTCGCGGCGAAATCCGATGTCTCGGCCTTTTCGGACGCGGAACTGCTGCGGATGGACAGCAAGGAATATACCGTCGCCGGCAAGGAATTCCGCGTCTCCGTGCTCGAGACCACCTCGCCCAAGATGGTGCTGGACCGCAAGGACAGCCTGATGGCCTCGATGCTGGATGTGGCCAAGGAAGACGGGGCAGATCAGGTGATCCTGTTCGTCGTCGACATCCTGAACGAGGAAGCGACCCTGCTGGTTCCCAACGACCTGGTGAAGTCGCTGGCCGAAAAATCATTCGGCGTGACCGTGAGCGGCGACACCGTGGTGCTGCCCGGCGTGATGAGCCGCAAGAAGCAGATCATCCCGGTTCTGACGCTGTAAGCCAAATCAAAAGGCGCGGCCCGGATTGTGGCCGCCCCTGCCCTGTGTGACCGAAGGCCCGCCAGTTCAGCTGCGCGGGCCTTTGTGTTGCCGATGCGCACCGGCATCGCCCTTTCCCCGCTGACCGACGGACAGCGCGTCCGGCTTGCCACGCGCAGCCCGCACCATGACGCCAAACATCTTATCCTCGCCGGGTGTATCAACGCTTTGCCGCAGGTTTGATCCACGCTTCCGCAGGCATGAATATATAACCATTGGAATATATCAGCAGGACTCCTCGCCGATAGGCAGGGTTTCGACACTGACCTGCATGGATCATCGCGCCGCTCTGGCGTATGCAGTCCGCGACCCTTCCAGGACGGAGACCATGCCATGACACGGATCATCAACGCCCTTTCCGAAATCGCCAACAGCTATGACGCGCTTTTCGTCGACCTCTGGGGGTGCGTGCATGACGGCGTCCGTGCCCTGCCCGAAGCAGTGACCGCGCTGCAGGCCTATCGCGCCAGCGGCGGGATCGTGGTGCTGGTCACCAACTCGCCCAAGCCCCGCGCAGGTGTCGAAACCCAACTGGACCATTTCGGCGTACCGCGCGACGCCTGGGACACGATCGCCACCTCGGGCGATTCGGCGCGCGCCGCCATGCATCGCGGTGCCGTGGGCGAACGCATCTTCTTTATCGGCGAAGACCGCGACATGCCTTTTTTCGACCCGATCAAGGTGGTCGAGAACCCGGTCAAGATCACGCTGACCCCGCTGGAACAGGCCACCGGCATCGTCTGCACCGGGCCTTTCGATCCTGTCGCCGATCCGGCGGTCCTGCGGCCGCAACTGCTCTATGCCAAGCAGATGGGGATGAAACTGCTCTGCGCCAATCCCGATATCGTTGTGGACCGGGGCGAGGCGCGCGAATGGTGCGCGGGCGCCGTCGCCCGGCTTTATACCGAGATGGGGGGCGAAAGCCTGTATTTCGGCAAGCCGCACCCGCCGATCTATGACCTTGCGCGCCGCCGCCTGTCGTCCCTGGGGCGCGATGTGTCCGACCGCAACATCCTGGCCATCGGGGACGGGATCCATACCGACATCCTCGGCGCCATGGGCGAGGATATCGATTCTCTCTTCATCTCAGGCGGGTTGGCGCGCAGCGAGACGCAAACACAAGGCCAACCGGACGAAACCGCGCTGAAAGCCTATCTGGACAAGGAAAAATCCGCGCCCACCTTCACCATAGGTCATCTTCGCTGACCTACTTAGCGCTTGCTTTTCTGCAATTGCAAAGTAATAAAGTTGCAACTTCGGGCCTCTTAGGGTCCGAAAATTACCTTGTGGCTTTATGCTGATGGACAGTCTGGAGGATCGGATGTTGGACAATATGCCTCGCGGCACGATCTGTATCGAAGATATCGAGATGGGTATGACCCGCCACCTGCGCAAAGTCGTGACCGACCGCGACATCGAGCTTTTCGCCGAGGTCTCGACCGACCGTAACCCGGTGCACCTTGATGACGACTATGCGCGCGACACCATCTTCGAGGGGCGCATCGCGCATGGCATGCTGACCGCCGGGCTGATCTCGGCCGTGATCGGGGAACAGCTTCCGGGCCATGGCACCGTCTACATGGGCCAAAGCCTGAAATTTCTCGGCCCCGTGCGCCCCGGCGACATGGTCCATGCCGAGGTCGAGGTGATCGGCATCGACCACGCCAAGCGTCGCGTGCAGCTGGATTGCCGCTGCCTGGTCAATGGCAAGAAGGTCCTGATCGGCGAAGCTACGGTTCTTGCCCCCAGCCGCAAGTTCGACTGAGCGTCGGGCGAAGGTCAAACAGGCTTGCACCGCCCTGCGCCGGGCGCTAACCCTGCGCCATGCGGATCATCCGGGATTACACATATGTGGACCTTGCAGATCGTGGCGCGTCCGCCGCGATCGGCAATTTCGACGGCGTCCATCTGGGCCACCGTTCGGTCATCGACATGGCCCGCAAGGCCGGTGCGCAGATCGGCGCGCCTCTGGGCGTGATGACCTTCGAGCCGCATCCGCGCCAGTATTTCGCCCCCGATGCCCCACCCTTCCGCCTGATGAGCCGCGAGGCGCGCGCCCACAGGTTGGAAAAGCTGGGTATTGCCAAGCTCTACGAGCTGAATTTCAACGCGGCCCTGTCGGCCCTGACCCCGCGCGCGTTTGCACAGCGCGTGATCACCGATGGTCTGGGGCTGAAGCACGTCGTCATCGGGGCCGATTTCTGCTTTGGCAAGGGGCGCGCGGGCACCGCGCAGCATCTGGTTGATTTCGGGGCCGAAATGGGTTTCGGCGTGACCATCGCGGACCTGCTGGAAGGCAATGGCGGGGCGGTGTCATCCACCGCGATCCGCAACGCGCTGACCGATGGCAAACCGCGCGACGCCGCCGCCATGCTGGGCCATTGGCACCGCATCGAAGGCCGCGTGATCACCGGCGATCAGCGTGGGCGCGAACTGGGCTATCCCACCGCCAACATGTCCATCGACGGGCTGCATCCGCCACGCTTCGGGGTCTATGCGGTGCTGGTCGATGTGCTGGAAGGGCCCCACAAGGGCAGCTACCACGGTGCGGCATCCATGGGTGTGCGACCGATGTTCGGGGTGAACAAGCCCAACCTTGAAACCTTCCTGTTCGATTTCAAGGGCGATCTCTACGGTGTGCCCCTGTCGGTCGGGCTGGTCGAGTTCCTGCGCCCCGAGGAGAAGTTCGACAGTCTCGAGGCGCTGATTACCCAGATGGACGCCGATTGCGCCCGTGCCCGCACCATTCTGGGCGCGCTATGAGCGATCCGATCAACCGCGACGGATTGCGCCCCCGCTTCTGGGAAAAGCACCCCGTCGACCGGCTGACCCAGCCCGAATGGGAGGCGCTTTGCGACGGCTGCGGCAAATGCTGCCTGAACAAGCTGGAAGATGAGGATACGGGCGAGGTCGCGCTGACCCGCATCGCCTGCCGTCTGCTGGATGACAGCACATGCCGCTGCAGCCAGTATGCGATCCGCCACCAGTTCGTGCCCGAATGCATCGTGCTCAGCCCGCAGAACATGGACAAGAACCTGTATTGGATGCCAGAAACCTGCGCCTACAAGCTGCTATGGACCGGCAAGCCGCTGTTCGACTGGCACCCGCTGATCTCGGGCGATCCGCAGACGGTGCATGACGCCGGCGTGTCCGTTCAGGGGTTCACGATCCCCGAATTCGAAGTCCCCGAAGAGGACTGGGAAGACCATATCATAGAGGAGCCGACCTGATGTTCTTTGCCTCCGACAATGCAGGCCCCGCCCATCCGCAGGTGATGCAGGCGCTGGTCGATGCGAACCAGGGCTTCGCCATGCCCTATGGCAACGATCCGATCATGGCCGATGTACGCGCCCGCCTGCGCAAGATCTTCGAGGCGCCCGAGGCCGCGATCTACCTTGTCGCCACCGGCACCGCCGCCAATTCCCTCGCGCTCGCCACGCTGGGCCAGCCCTGGCAGACCGTGTTCTGCTCGCCCGTCGCCCATATCCACGAGGATGAATGCAACGCGCCCGAATTCTATTCGGGCGGCGCCAAGCTGACCCTTGTGGGCGACAGCGACAAGATGACGGCAGAGGCCCTGCGCGCCGCCATCGGGGCGGAAGAAACGCGCGGCGTGCACGGACCCCAGCGCGGTCCGGTGTCGATCACCAATGTCACCGAACGCGGCCGCGTCTATACCTGCGCGGAAATCGCGGCACTGGCCGCTGTCGCCAGGGAATTCGGCCTGCCCGTGCATCTGGACGGCGCCCGCTTTGCCAATGCCATGGTCGCCCTCGGCTGCACGGCCGCCGAAATGACATGGAAGGCCGGCGTCGATGCCGTCAGCTTCGGCGGCACCAAGAACGGCCTGCCGGGGGTCGAGGCGGTGATCTTCTTCGATCCCGCCAAGGCATGGGAGTTCGAACTGCGGCGCAAGCGCGGCGCGCATCTGTTCTCCAAGCACCGCTACCTGTCGGCGCAGATGCTGGCCTTTCTGACGGATGATCTGTGGATCACCTCCGCCCGGCGCGCCAATGACAATGCCGCAAGGCTGATCGAAGGTTTGCGCGCGATCCCCGCGGCCTCGTTCCTGCACGCGCCGCAAGCCAACATGATCTTCGCCAACCTGCCGCGCGCCACGCATCAGCGGCTACATGATGCAGGTGCTGTCTATTACATCTGGTCCGGCAGCCTCGACGGCGATGATTCTTCCGAACCGCTGGCCGCGCGGCTGGTCTGCGACTGGTCCATCGGGCATGATCAGATCGACCAGTTTCTGCAGATCGCGGCGGGCTGACCCCGCCTTCCGTTTCTTCTTGCTCCAAATATCCCCCGCGCGGCGCGCACCCGCCGTCAGGCGGGTTCCTGCACCGGCACATCGGCCAGAAAGATCCGGGTGGCATCGGCCACAGCGCCCGGGTGGGTGATCGGCATCATGTGCCC